>DATHMM010000048.1:0-4853 GCA_035487095.1 Candidatus Sulfotelmatobacter sp. | reverse complement strand
TCATTATTGTGACTGGCGGCAAAATCACCGGAGTCGGCGCCGCCGCAAAAATTCCCGCCGAAGCGCAGGTCATCGATTTTGGCGACGCCACGCTCCTCCCCGGTTTCATTGATGCCCACACCCACCTGACATTCCCTTACTCCGACGATTACAACCAGGAGCGGCTGGACACGTTGCAGAAAACCGTCGCCGAGCGCGCGCTGGACGCGAGCGTCAATGCCCGCGTGACGCTGATGGCCGGCTTCACCACCGTGCGCGACGTCGGCTCCAGCGATTATCTGGACGTCGGCCTGCGCAACGGTATCCGCAGCGGCGATGTCCCCGGCCCTCGCATGCTCGTCACCGTTCACGCGCTTGGCGCGACAGGCGGCCACTGCGATGACGAAGACGGATACCGCGAAGGTCTTTTTGGCCACGAATCCGGCCCGCTCGAAGGCGTCATCAACGGCCCCGACCAGGCCCGCTACGCTGTCCGGCTCGATCACAAATATGGCGCCGACATGATCAAAGTCTGCGCTTCGGGCGGCGTGCTTTCTCCCACGGATGATGTAGACACTCCCCAACTGACTCAGGAAGAGCTTAACGCCATTGTCGATGAGGCTCACGCCTTGCGCAGAAAGACGGCCGCGCACGCCCACGGCGCCGAAGCGGCGAAGCGCGCCATTCGCGCCGGCATTGATTCGATCGAGCACGGGAGCTTCCTCGACGACGAAGCCCTGGACATGATGAAACAACGCGGCACCTACCTGGTTCCCACGCTGATGGCCATTCAAGGAATTCAGGAAAAATTCGATCGCGGGATATATATGCCGCCGGCGATCGAAGCGAAAGCCCGCGCCGCGATCGCGGCAATCCATATCACCTTTCAACATGCGCTGGCCAAGGGAGTGAAAATCGGGTTGGGCACCGACGCCGGCGTGTATCCTCACGGCCGCAACGCAGAAGAATTTCATCAAATGGTGGATCTGGGCATGAAGCCTGTGGACGCGCTCAAGGCGGGTACTTCCTCAGATGCGGAGCTTCTGGGGCTCGCCGATAAGATCGGCACGCTCGAGAGCGGTAAACTGGCTGACATCGTCGTCGTTCCGGGCGACCCGACCCAGAATATTCGCCAGGTGGAAAAAGTTTTCTTCGTGATGAAAGAGGGCGTGATCTTCCGCAACGATAATTCGAACGCAGCTCACTAGACGGAGGAGGTTAATTTTGAGCGAACTCTCCGAGAGTATAGCCGCGGCGCTTGCCAGCGAATATCGAAACCGCGCCAATGAACTTCACAAGTGGATGGATCCGCTTTCCGAGGAGCAGTTCTGGCGCAATCCGTTCTCACACGGAAACAGTGTCGGCCACCTGGTGCTGCATCTTACCGGCAACCTGAGTTATTACGTCGGCGCACGGATTGCCGGCACCGGGTACGTCCGCAATCGCGACCTGGAATTTGCCGAGCCTCGAAAACTGCCAAAGGCGGAAGTTCTGCACAGGTTCGATGAAACAACTGACATGGTGATTGCCACTATCGGGAAGCAGTCCGAAGCCGATTGGACCGCGGCTTACACCGCCGAGCGTGAACCGGACTCGAAAAATCGCGTCACACTCTTCCTGCGCTGCGCGAGCCATCTCTACCATCATGTCGGTCAGATTATTTATCTCAGCAGAGAGCTTCGAAAATCCTGAAGGCTACGTTTCCAGCTTGAATCGCGTGGATGCCAACCGATAGAGCTTTCGCCACAACAGCCTGTTGATCAGCACCACGATCACGGCCATGATCAACGTCGAAGCCAGCAAGAGATCGAAACGGCCCGCGTCGCTGGCGCTGCTGATCGTGCTTCCCAGGCCCGGCGCCATCACGATTCGCCCTTGAAAGTGAAAATATTCCGCCACGATACTGGCGTTCCACGCGCCCCCCGACGCCGTCACCATCCCCGTCACAAGGTACGGGAAGATTCCGGGCAGAATCAGGTAGCGCCAGCGGTCCAGCGAGCCGAATTTGAAAATGCTCGCGGCTTCTTTCAGGTCGGTGGGAATGGCCATCGCTCCAGCGATTACGTTGAAGAGGATGTACCACTGCGTGCCCAGCAGCATCAGCGCCATCGCGGCGATCTCCACTCCGCCTCGCAGACGGATCAGAACGAGAAGAATCACCGGAAACAGCGCCGTCGCCGGAATCGACGCCGCAAGCTGCACCAGCGGTTGCATCAGCCGCGCAAATCGCGGGCTGAACCCGATCGCCACGCCCACCGGCACGGTCCACAAGGCTCCCAGGATCAAGGCCAGATTGACGCGTAAAAACGTCAACCCCGCGCTGCGAAACAGCTCGAAGTAATCTTCGCGGTGAAGCTGTGCCAATTCGCCGACCGCGCGCGACACTCCGTAGATCACCAGGAGCGCCGCCAACCCGGCAAATGCCCAGCCATACCACCGGCGCGGCTTCGCGGCCGGATTCGCGCGGATTGATGCCGCGGCCCGCCTGGCGCCGCTCGCGAATTGCAGGGTCAGCCATTCCACAACGGGATGAAGGATCCGCCTGTAGAATCGGATTAAGTACGACTCTCTGCGAATGAAATTCAGGAGCGAGTTCTGCGCGGCCGAAGCGCTTTCCACCTGTTCGAACTTGAACTTGTCCGCCCAGGTGATCACCGGCCGCCAGACGAACTGGTCCATCAGCACGATCACCGCCACCATCGCGGCCAGCCCCCACAGCATGGCACGCGTGTTGCCGTGCCCCGCCGCGGTCTGCAGGTACGACCCGAGCCCCGGCAACCGGAAATCCTTGTCGCCCAGCACAAACATCTCGCAGGCCATCAGGAAAAACCATCCGCCCGCAACAGACATCATCGAATTCCACACCAAACCGATCGTGGAAAAGGGAAGATCCAGCTCCAGGAATCGCTGCCAGGCGCTGAACCGGTAAATGATGGCGGCTTCCCGCAAATCGCGTGGGATCGTTTTCAAAGAAGAATAAAAGCTGAAGGCGATGTTCCACACTTGCCCCGTAAAAATCAAAATAATGGAACCGAGCTCCACTCCCAATTGCCGGTTGGGAAACACCGCCACCATCGCCAGCATCACCCCCGGCAAAAAACTCAGGACCGGGATGGATTGCAGAATGTCGAGCAGGGGAATCAGGATGATTTCCGCACGGCGCGATTTCGCCGCTATGTATCCGTAAGCCAGCGCAAACAACAGGCTGAGCACATACGCCACCAGAATCCGCACCAGCGAATACAACGCATACAAGGGCAGGATGCGGGGGTCTTGCGAAATCTCAGACTCGACGCGCACCGGCCCGAGCCACGAACTGCCGATCGAATAAACTCCGTAGATCACTGCGAAAACAGAAACGAAAACGGCGATGTCGATCAGGAAGGAGTACGCCCAACGGGAACCCGCCGGCCGCGCCGCCGTTGGCGGCAGCGGTGTCTGATGCTGTGGAAGAGGGGCTGGCGAGGGCACGGGGAGATCAGGTCTCGGTGAGCGTCAGCTTCCCGCTCGCCGCGTCGTAATCGAAAAGCTCGGCGTAGCGGCCCCACTGGATGGCCGTCTCCAACTGGCGCCGCGCTTCGTCTTCGCTGAAATGTTCGTCCAGCAGGTCCTGGAAAAACTCAGCGGGCAACGTGCGGTTGGTTTTCGAATTCAAAGCCTGCTGCATCTGTCGCAGCAGGGGAATATTCGCCAGCACCGCTTTGCGAAAAATTGCTTTGCGCCCCTGAATGTCCGCGTGCGCAAAGGCTTTGCCATCGGCGGTCATGATGGCGTCGCCTTCCTCGAGTTTCAACAATCCAAGCAGCACCGCCGTATCCACGGTAGGCAACAGTGCATCCACCTCCAGGCTCAATTGCCCGGCTAGCACGTGCAAGTCCGCCCGCCCGTCGTGGTCCTCCAGGATTTCCAGCAATCCAGCCATGCCCCCCGGCCGGGTATGCGGCAGCATCACCACATCTTTTCCGCGAGCTGCCTCGGCTGCCCGGTGCTGTTCCGCAAGCGTGGCCTCGGGATGTTCCTGTTGGGTCAGCGCCTTGTAAATCAAATCCACCAATTCCGTGAATCGCGGATCCTTGCGGTCCCTGGGATACGCCATATTCACGCTGAATTCCGCGTGGATGTGCGCTGGATTCCGACCCAGCACAATGATGCGGTCGGCCAGCACAACAGCTTCTTCAATGTTGTGCGTCACGATGAAGATCGCGCGCGTCGGAATTTTCTTGCCCAGCCACAGCTCCATCAATTCACCGCGCAACGTTTCCGCCGTCAAAACATCCAGCGCGGAAAAAGGCTCGTCCATGAACAGCACTTCCGGTTCAACCACCAGCGCCCGCGCGACGCCCACCCTCTGCTTCATTCCACCCGACAATTCCTTGGGGTACGCGGATTCAAATCCGTCAAGTCCCACCGCGTCGATGATTCGCAGCGCCCGCTTGTGGCGTTCCACCACGGGCACTCCCCGCGCCTCCAGCGGCGCTTCCACGTTTTCCAGCACCGTTAGCCACGGGAAAAGCGCGAAGCTCTGGAATACGATGGACACATTCGGCGATTCATCGCGCACCGGCTGCCCATGCCAGAAAACGGTGCCGCCCGACGTCGGGGAAAGCCCCGTCAACATCCGAAGCATCGTGGACTTCCCGCAACCCGAGGGCCCCAGCAATGCAATAATCTGACCGGGATAAATCGCGATATCCGTGGGCGAGATCACCTGGATGCGGCTGCCATCCGGCTGAGGATAAAATTTCTCCAGCTTGCTCGCCGCGATGATGGGTTCAACGCCTGCTGCTGTGGTGCTCATAATCGCGCCTATTATCGCTCAGATTCATTCCGTGAAGCACGCAAATGCACGCGAGTCGCGGAAATTTTTCAAAAAC
>DATHMM010000047.1:0-46881 GCA_035487095.1 Candidatus Sulfotelmatobacter sp. | reverse complement strand
CATTGCTTTACGTTGCAGGGGCCGCGCGGAGAGTTTGTGCAGTTGACCGCGACGATTGCGGAGCATGTGGCGCGGGCAATTGAGTGGGGGCGAGGACGGGATCAAGCTTCGCAACGCGCGAAGTTGTATGAAAGGGAAGCGCGGGAAGAGCGAGCGTATGAGGAGTGGGCCTTCGAGGTGATGGATGACGGGGCGCCGGCGTTTGGCGGGGCGCCGATGGTGGCGGCGGGGTGAGTGGCGGAAGTTACCGATAACGGATACCAGCGATCAGACAGCAGGATGCAAGAAAAAGCAGATCCCTCACTCGCAAAAGGCGCGAGTTCGGGATGACATCTTGCGGGTCAACTTAACCTTTCTCCCGGTACATTGAAATCGAGGATAACAAGACGAAATGAGAGCGAGCCGGGTTGAAGTGTGGTTGAAGGGATTGGTGGCTGCGGGAATTAGCGGCGGGGCGGGCGGGGTGATGACGGGTTTGGCGGCGGTGGGGATTGATCCGGGACATTTTAATTTGCAGGCGGGGATGGGCGCGACGGCGCGGATTGGGGCGGCGGCGGCGTTGATTAATGCGGTGATCGGGGTGGCGGCGTATTTGCAGAAGTCGCCGTTGCCGGGGGAGTGACTGGTGACTAGTGCTTGGTGACTGGTGAAATACGCACGGCTGGCGCCATGGTTCTCCAGTCACTATTCACCAGTCACTCATTGAAGTGTGCGAACGAACTACTTGAGGTTTACAAATGCCAGTTGTTGGATCGAGTGCTTATAACACGGCGGGGCAGATTACGTCGCTGGTGAGGTCGCTGCTGAATGATGCGCAGGGGAATTTGTTTACGGATACAGTGCTGCTGCCGTATCTGAATTCGGCGTACCGGAAGGTGCAGCGATCGATCGGGAACGCCGGCGGCGGGGGATTTATCCAGGACGATGCGCTACTGGTGGTGACCGCTGTGGCGGGGCAGGATGCTTCACTGCAGGTTTCGATCAGCGATGCGACGGCGCCGCCGAACCAGTTGCCGACGGATCTGCTGGTGCCACTGAAACTTTGGGAACGGCCGAATTTGTCCACGCAGGAATTTGACGAGATGGTGGATTTGACGCGGCACGGCGGGTTGCCTTCGCGCGTGCAGGACGTGGTGCTGAGCGTTTGGGAGTGGCGGGCGGATGGATTGTGGTTTTTGGGAGCGACGCAGGATACGCAGATTCGGCTGCGGTATTTGAAGGCGTATCCGGATTTTACGGATGCGACTTCGCCGGTGCTGATTCGGAATGCGCAGGAGGCCCTGGCTTATGGAACGGCGGCTGGCGCGGCGTGGGCTCGTGGCAGCCCACTGGCGGAAAAGTGGGACGACGCGGCGTCGGATGCGATCGAGGACCTGGTGGTGGCCGCGGTGCGGAGAGAGCAGCAGAGCGGGCGGCGGAGACGGCCGTATTCGGCGAGGAGCGGGTATACACCGTTTTGAAGCAGGGAGGTAAAGGAGGTTGAGGAGGTAAAGGAGATAAAGGACAAGCGAAGCTGCGGCGTGGGCGCTGGTACTCTTTTCCTTTACTTCATTTACCTCCTTTACTTCCTTTACCGCATTTTAGATTTGGCAAATCGAGGGGAGAGAATCTCATGGCGATTACGATTGCGCTGTTGCCGAATAATGTGGACAGCAGCGCGAGCAATTTTGTTTATGCAGTGGCGACGCTGGCGTTTTCGGGGAATTATCCGTCGGGCGGGGACACGCTTGATTTTACGCAGATCGCGAATGTGTTGCCGTCAGACACGATTGTGCAGGCGTTCGCGGAAAGCCAGAACGGGAACAGCGGGTATTACATTCCGATCCAGGGAACGGCGCTGAACAACTGGAAGTTGAAGGCGTTTGTCGGCGGAGGGACGGAGATTACGCCGGGAGCAGCGTACCCGGTTGGCGTGACCGGGGATATTGTGCAGCTTTCGATTACGGCGCGGAAGTTGTTATAGAAAACGGGTCTGTCGCCCCTCCGGGGCTAGATTTGAGTGGTTTCTTGACCCAGCCCTCACGGGCTGGGCTAACGTCTGCCGCGCCTCCGGCGCTCATACTTCCCAATAGCACGGGCGAGAATCTTTCCGCAAAATTCGCATGGTGGGGTGGTAGTGGTTGTGCTACGAGGTACAGGACTGAAATTGACATGATACGATCGAAAATGCGTATGGGGATTTTGTGGGCGGTTGTAGCGATGGCGCTGCACTTGTGGCCGGGCGTGGTGAAGCCAACGCATGGGCAGGGGTCGCGCAAAGACGACATTGTGTTTAACACGCGCGGGGTGCCGCTGGCCGGGGCGACGGTGCGCGTGTGCGCGATGCCGGCAAGCGGGCAACCGTGCACTCCGCTGGCGCTGATCTATTCGGATCCAGGGCTGACGCAGGCATTGGCGAATCCGACGGCGACGGATGGACTGGGGAATTATTCGTTCTACGCAGCGCCGGGGAAATACGAGATCGAGATCAGCGGACCGGGAATCACAACGAAGCAACTGCCGAACGTGATTCTGCCGAGTGACCCGTCATCGCCGACGTTCAGCAGCCTGAGTTCTACCGGGGGAATCAATGCGTTCTCCCTGACGTTGACGGGCAACCTGACCGTGAATGGGAGCACGAGCGTGGTGGGAAACCTGGCGAGCGGAACGCTGACGCTCTCGAATCAGGGAACCGCACCGGGAGCGGCGGGCAGCGGCACGGTGAATCTGTATACGAAGAGCGTCGACAAGCGCTTGTATTACAAGGACGAAACGGGAACGGAGATCGGGCCGATCGCGGCCGCAAGCGGTGCCCAGACCAACCAGCCGAACACGTTTACGGCGCCGCAGAACATTGACGCGGATTTCCACACCAAGGGACCGAACCCGTGGCTCGACATCACCCGATTCGGCGGATACATCGGGCCGAACTCCCTAACAAACGCAACGACCTGCTCGATCAGTTCGGGAGCGACGACGGCAAGTTGCGCTTCAGCGTCCGACTTTCAAAATGGCCACGGAATTCTGATTCTGGGGGCAGGGCCGGCTCCGGCAATCGCAACGCCGCAGGCGCCAACGGTGACGCCGCTCTTCCAGGTGGGAACGACGCAACGGAATTACTGCGTGGCGGACCGGGATTGGGCGGGAGGCATCACGCCTTGCAGCGCGCTAGGATCCACCACAACGGCACCGGCTTCTATGGCCCTGCAGTCCTACGCAATCACCGGCACCTGGGTATTCAGCAACGGCGTTTTAACGGTGACGACTTCCACGCCTCACAATATGCCGACGGCAGCTTCGGGTATTTCCACCGAACCTTACGCGCAGATCGAAATCCAGCAGGGGAGCACGAACAGCGTGCAGTGTGAAGGCGCGTTCAGCCTGACAGCGGTCCCGAGCGCCACGACGTTTCAATTTACGCGGAACGAATTGACGGCTGCGGGCGGCCCGAGTCCCGCTTGCGTGGGCGGAACCATGCGGATCGCGCCGAAGATCATATTGAAATGGGACTCGCATTACACCTATAACGTCCAATCGGCTACGTGCTCGGGCGGAAATGCGACCGTGACAGTTTCCCCCGGCGTTTATGGACCAACGAACACAGCGGCTTTCACCTGGGTGGTGCCATGGGGCGTGAAGGCGATTTTCTCCGGCGTGGCGGACACTCACTACAACGGAGCGTTTGCCATTGCGAACTACGCGCCCAGCGGGACGGCGCCGAATTCCGTACAGTATGGGCTCGGGAGTTGCTCCGGGGTCACGAATGTCGGAGCCGGCGGGACAATGACGCTGGTTCCGGGAAAAGCTGTAAAGAATCATCTCATTTATGAGTGCACTGGCACATCCTGCGCGCTGCCGGCAAACGCGGCGAGCTATTCCCTGGTGGGCGTGGCTCAGGGGAATGACGGGTACTTTGAGGACCGAGGCTGGGGCATCAGCGCGGCAAGCGTGGACGCGGGAGACGCGCCGACCAGCGCTCCGACCGCGGCATCGAACCAGTACCTTGACACGACGATTGTTTCGGGTGGCGGATCGACATCCCTGACGCTTGCGTCGGCGGCGAGCAACACCGTCTCTGGCGCGAAAGCATTTCACGACAATACGCCGAACCTTTTGCAGGCATGCGCGGCGCTGCCGGCGAACAGTACGGGAGCCAATGGCGGACGCATTGTGATTCCGGCGGCGACAAGCATATATCAGTATTTTCCTGTAGTCGGCAACTTCGACATGCTAGGCAACTTCGCGCAGAACCCCAGAAATTGCTCGGGAGGCGTCACACTTCAATTTGGCTCAACGGTATGGCAGATGGGCACGATTCTCCTGGGGAAAGCGGATAACATGGTCGCGGGGCAGGGAGCAACGAACTGCCAGGCGGCGTTTTATCAGATAAGCTCCGCACTTGCATGTTTCCAGGGCACGGCGTATCCGATGGTGTACTTTGAGCCGGAAACCGCAAGCAGCAGCTACCTGGAAAACCTGGTTTTCACTCCATCGCAGCCCTATCAGAGCGGCTTCTATTTCGATGAGCAGGCGAACCATGACGGAGTGGTGTCGATGCGCTTCGAGCATGTTCACGTGGATGGTGGAATTCACAGTTATCCGGTGGTGAACAAAGGAAGCTTCGGATTTTTCTGGAATTATGGCGGCTGGAGCGCGGCGGGCGGCAATTTTTCCGAGAGCCGGGACTATATCATGACGCACAACTGCGGCATGCCCTTGTATCTGCCGATCCCGGCGCCGATGCCGTACATTTTCACCAGCAATCAAACATACTCCTTCGGAACATTCGAGGTGGACAGCTGCGGACTGGCGAGTGGCACGTTTGGAACCAACGTGGTCCTGAACCAGGTGCTGACGGAAAACAACGCCGGGCCGTCGTTCAAGTTCAACATGTATCCCTACGGGTTATCCGGAATTTCGTTCAATCAGGGATCCTATTCCGATCTGACGGGCGGGTTGGCGACTCCCTATTTTGATTTAACCAACGCGACCAGTTCCGGAAGTGAATTCAATTACATGGAATGCGCCACGGGCTATCAGCCGCTTCTTCAGACGGGTACCAACGCCAGTCTTTATGCGGGCATCTCCATTCGCGGAAACCTGGGAGGGTGTACCGGCGGTATCGGCGCGGTGAATTATCGGTTCGACAATATGTCGAACAATTTGGGGGTCGTCAGCGGGTACAACACGCAGCTCAACGCGGGTTCGCAGGTGTTTTCACCGATGTCCAGCCCTGCCAACTTTCAGAGCGTGACGGCGGTGAGCGGGATAGGGCTCGCGCCGGGGACATACAACTACTGCGCCATCGCCGTGGATCCTTTCGGAGGAGTGACGGCGATAAATCCGTCGGCCTGCACGTCGGTGACGACGACAACGGGGAACCAGTCGGTGCAGCTAGTGATGCCGGCGAGTTTCCCCCCGGGCTCCCCAGGACTGGTGATCTTTGACCAAACCACGGGCCATTACGTGAATTTCAACAGCTGCGCTTTACCCCAGGTGTCGGTGCCGGGCTCGACGGTGACATTGACATCAACGTTTGAGGGATGCGCGTACGGAAGCCCGCTCGTGACCACGGCAGTGGCCAATTTCCTGAGCACCTCCAACGGAATTGGCGGAAGCAAATTGTTGCTCAACGGAGAGTTTCTGAACGCGGCGCCTCGATCGGAACAGAATATATTTCTGCCGGGTGGGTTGAGCACCACCTGGACCGGGTCGACCTGGACGCTGGATCGCGGCGTGACGGTGACGCGGGTACAGGTACAGACGAAGACCGCGCCCGCGGGATGCACAACGAACGCGGTGGTGCGGCTGACGGATGGCACGACGCCGGTGAACGTGACAATCGCGGCTGCAGCAAACGATTCGGGTGCGATCACGCAGAATTATGCCAGCGGGGCCACGCTGACGTTGAGCGTGCAGACGGCAGCCGCGGGTTGTTCGACGGCGCCGGCGGACGCGAATGTGACGATACAGTACCGGATGCAGTAAGCGAGCCGCTTCGGCACCCTAATTGAAACCCGCGAAATTGTTTTGAGTTGAGGTCCATCGAGTCTCGATCGGAATCGGGGCGCGATGGATGTTGTGGTTTGTGCACGAACATGAGTTGGCCGGTTGGGCTGAAGGCGTAAAAGCGAAAGCTTCGCGTTCGCACTCAATACGGGGCCACTTGAAAGTGGCCGCTACGCGGTGATTTAAGACTCCTTTGTGAAGATACGAGGCAAAACATGAATAAGCAGAGCGACGTGGTGTCGTTGGTGAATATCTCTACGCAGAAATGGCCGCCGCGGAACCGGACGTATTTCGGGTCGCTGGTGATCCAGTCGCCGGAGGGCGGCGCAGCGTATGCGGTGACGCCGGTGCGTGCGTGTACCAGCGTGATGGACCTGGGCGACAAGCGATCGATGGAGATTCGTTTGAGCGCGCAGGAAATTGCCGAAGACCTGGTGCGCGAGATCAACGGGGATTCGGGCGAGGGAAGCTATCACGGCGTGTTTGTGGCCGCGGGACCGGAGCCGACAGACGAGGAGTTGTCCGAGGCGCGAAAGAAGTTGAAGGCGTTTCAGCTGCGGCTGGTGGAGACGGCGGACCTGGAGTGGGAGAGGTCGCACAACATGATGTTCATCACGGACCTGGAGCGGCGGGCAGCGCGGGAGTTAGGGCTGGAAAAGCCGTGGCTGTATGACCCGAAGCCCATGGCGGATTGCCCGGCGTGCGGAGAAAAGATCAAACCGGGAGTGGCGGTTTGCCGGACGTGCGGAGCGATTTTGGATCGGGAGAAGGCGGCGAAGTTTGGATTGGCGGAGAGGGAAGAGAAGGGCGGGGAAGCGGCGAACGTGCCGGAGAAGAAGGGAACCAGAGAGAAATGAAAAGAGCGGCGAAGATCGCCGCCCTTCGGAAATTCAACGTGCACTGGGCACGCCCGAGAAGCACCACCAGAACAGCAAGAAAGCTTGAACCCGCCCTCGAAATTTACAGTCACGGTTGGGTATGGGCTGGGATCCTTCGCGTCCCTGCATCGGGACGCTCAGGATGCCACGCACTGGTGAGGGGAGACGACGGACAGTTGGTTGGGTTGAATGCGTAAAAGCGAAAGCTTTGCTTTCGCACTCAAAACTGGGCCACTTGAAAGTGGCCGCTACGTGACGTGCGGCCCGCCTCGGAAGGCGGGCCCGACATGGACGGCGAGCTGACAGCTATGACAACACTTGGGTCATTGGATGCGCCAATTGAGATTTTTGGCGGGTTGGTGAGCGATATGGCGCCGGCGGATCTACCGCACGGAGTGTCGCCGGACTGCCAGGACGTGCTCTTCAGCAGCGGCGGCGTGGCGACGCGGCCGGGATTGCAGGCTTTGTTCGGGCCGCTGGCGGGAAATCCGACGGTGAATTACGTGAAAAGCTATATCACGCCGAACGGAACACTGCGAACGATGGCGCAGGACGCGAGCGGCAATCTGTATAAAGAAACCACCCCGGGAACATTGACGCAGATCGCGAGCGGGCTGACGCCAAACGCCTACGCGAATTCGACGACGCTTTTCGGCAGGGAGTATCTGGCGACAAGCGACGGAATGACTGGAAACGATCTGCCGCGGCAATATGACGACACGAATCTGGATCGCGTGAGCCAGGGCGGGCCGGGAGCCGGGCCGACTGTGGCGGATGAAAACTCGATTGTGGCGATCGCGGCGAGTCCGAGCGGGGCAACGCAACCTGCGGCAGTGGGGATTGTGGCGAGCCCTGGGGGGGCGAGCGAAAACGGCTTCCTGGTGACGATAACGACGAGCGCAGCGCACGGATTGAGCGCTGGGCAGACGGTAACGGTTTCGGGCGTGGGGGTAAGCGGATACAACGGAACGTTTCCTGTGTTGAGCGTGCTGAGCGCGACGCAATTTACATACGTCGCGGGCGCAACAGGGCTGGCAAATTCCGGTGGCGGAACGGCAGCTTCGGCGACGGCGACGATTCAGACTTCGGCGGCGCACGGATTGAGCGCAGGGCAACTGGTGACTATTTCCGGTGTGGCAGTGAGCGGATATAACGGAACGTTCAGCGTGGCCAGCGTGATTGATGCGACGCATTTCACGTACTACGCGGCGAGTGGCGGGCTGGCGGCGGCCGGCGGGGGCACGGCGGCCGCGGCGGGAAATGTCGATCAGGGCGTGCACGAGTGTTGCGTGATTTTTCAGACGCGGCAGGGTTACCTTACTGCGCCGGGGCCCGCAACGAATTGGACTGCGAGCGGCGGGAAGCGCGCGGTGGTGACGAACATTCCGACGGGTCCTTCCAACGTGGTGGCGCGAATTCTGTGCTTCACGGGAGCCGGCGGGGCGAGCTTTTTTTATGTTGGCGGAGGCGGCACGCTCTTCAGCGGGAACATGATCATCGGCGACAACACGACGACGTCGACCGTGGTGGATTTTTCCGATGCGATTCTGCTGGCCGGAACGAACGTGGACGATTTGTTCCGTTTGATCGAGTTAGGCGATTGCGCGGGAGTGATCGATTACGCGGAACGGCTCTTTTGGTGGGGCGAGCGGAACAAAATGAACAACTGGATGAACCTGGGATTTGACGGCGGGTTCACGGGACCGTCGCTTCCGCACTATCCGCTGGGCTGGACTCCGGACCCGACGTTTGCGCCCGGTGGAACGGACGAAGAAAGTTTTGTGGTGTGGGGCGCGGCGTATTCGATCGTGGGGAACGGAACGACGGCGACGCGCGGACTGATGACGCAAAACGCCGTGGCGGATGCGCTGGGCGCGCAACGGATTCAGGCGGGGACCGACTACACTGTGCGGGCGCGGTGCGCGCGGAATTCGACGCTGACGCAGGGGACGCTGCATGTGCATCTCTTCAGCGCGAGCGGCGGGATCAATACGACGGGGCTGCAACTGACGGCCGCCCAATTAACAACAAACTACGTGGAATATGGCGCGGAATTAACTGCGCCGCTGACGACGATTCCGAGCGACCTGGTCCTGCGGATTTATGCGGACGGGACGCCGAACTCGGGCGGGCAGTTTTATGTGGACTCGATCGAGATTTCGCCGACGGCGCAACCGGTGAACTCTTCGCTCGTGAGAGGCAGCCGAGTGGAGGATCCGGAGAGCTACGACGGAATCGATGGGATGCTCAGCATCGCGGAAAACAACGGGCAGGCGATTCGCGCGGCTTTCAAGCTGCGCGAGAGGCTTTATTTTGTGAAAGAACATTCACTGCACGTGACGCAGGACGACGGGACGAACGAACCGTCATTGTGGTCGATTTCGGAGGTTTCGCGGCGCGTGGGCACGCCGTCCGTGCGCGGTGTCGGGTTTGGCGAAGACTGGGTGGTGATCGCGCACCGGACGGGACTTTATCTTTTTTCGGGCGGCGAGCCGGTGAAGATTTCGCAGGAAATCCAGCCCACGTGGAACCAGATCAACTGGCAGTACGCACAGACGCTTTGGGTGACAGTGGACACGAAGGAGCGACGGATTTACATAGGGGCGCCATTTGGAAGTGCGACGACGCCCAATCGCGTGCTGATGCTCGATTATCACGACCTGGACTCGGCGTCGGATATCGAGTCTCGGCCGCCGGTGAATATCACGTATACCGGACGGAAGACCGCGACGGACAATTCGCGAAAGTGGTCGCCGTGGTCGATTGCGGCGAATTGCTGCGCGCTGATCGAGCGGACGAATGGAACCGCGGTGGCTGCGTTTGGAGGAGGATTGCCGGGAGTTGGCGGCGGTGGAGCGACCGGAAAGATTTATCAGCTGAGCGACACGCAGTTCTCCGATGATGGCGCGGCAATTCCGAGTTACTACACGACCCACTTTTTCCCGGAGCGTGCAGTCGAATCCTCGCTGGGCCTGGGCGCGCACCGGAAATTGTTCAGTTATCTGACGATGTATGTGGAAGGCGTGGGGAATTTGGCACTGACAAGTTTCGTGGATTCTGAAAGCGCGGCGACGGCGCAGCAGCCGTTGGGAATGAGTTCGCCGGGACTGAAGGATTTGGAATTGCCGATCAATGTGCTGGGAGAGCGGGTGGCGTTTCAAGTGGGGACAAATCAGGCGGGCGCGTGGTTTAAGGTGCAGCGGTTTGCGCCGTCGGTGCGGGTGGATCCGTGGTCGCCGGTTCGCGGAATGAATTGAGCCGGCCGGTGGGCAGGAAAAGAGGTTTGTGTTTTGTGGCCGGTCTAAAGACCGGCCACTACATTTTTGGGAGGAGACGATATGCCGAGTTATGGAAATTTGGTACCGCCGGTGTCGGTGGGATTTGGGGATAGCGCGGCGGTGATTGCTTCGACGGACGTGGTTTTTCCGGCGCCGTTCAAGAGCGCGCAGGTGGCGCTGGCGCCGGCGTTCAGCAGCGGTAAGGTGCGGGCGGCGGTGGAGATCGTGTGGAGCGGGGCGCCAGGCGTGATTTCGGTGCAGTTACAGACAGCGGATACCGATATTGATGCGGCGTATATCCAGGAAGGCGCGGCGATCACGAATGTGAATTCCGGGAATGTGACGCGAGCGGAATTTCCGGATGTGGTGGCGAAGTTCGCGCGGATTTTGATTGCGACGCTGCCGAATAATGTGACGGCTACGGCGAAGATCAGCGCGTGAGAGAAAGAGTTAACACAGAGGGCGCAGAGGAAGAGCACAGAGTTCACAGAGGGGAAGAATGCTGACGGTTGCGCAATTGGCGCCGGTGAAGGACCGGGATCCGTATTTGTACGAGACGCTGGTGAAGATTGTTTCGGCGGTGAATGCGACAAGCGCGAACGCGGGCGTGGATCCGGCGAATCCTTCCCCGGCGCCGCCGGCGGTGGCCGCGCTTGCGGTGCAGGCGGCGAATGGCTGGTTTGACCTGGCGATAACGGACCCGGCGGTGACGCGGCCGGGCCTGTTTTATTTTGCGGAGTCGGACGTGACGCCGGCGTTTTCGGCGCCGCGGGTGTATTTCCTGGGAGCGTCGCGGAACTTATACGTGCAACTGGGGAATCAGACGCTGTACTGGCGCGCATATTCTCAGTACGTGGGCTCGCTGGCGTCGGCGCCGGCGACGTTTGGATCGCCGGCTACGGCGGTGGTGGGTGGAGGAACTTCAGGGCCGGCGCCGCTGCCCTCGAGCGGGAGTGGGGCGCTGCCGAATGGATTGCTGCGTGGGGGAAATGGATTTGGGGTGGTGCCGGGGGCTCGAGTGGTGAAGCAGACTATGTTGTGAGGGCGCGAAGAAGTATTCAGTAGTCAGCAATCAGAATGAGGAGAGGGAGCGATGCCGAATCTTACGTCGAATGCGACTTGGGATTTTAATCCGGGAGACACGGTGACGCTGAACGCGTCATTCACGTTTGATTTGCAGGATCCGAACGACAATCAGACGGTCTCGGCCGTGCTGACGACGCTGCAGGGGCGGACGCCGCATGTGACGCTGACGCAGACGGATAATGCGACGATCAGCGTGGTCGTGACGATTTGAGGGGAAGTAATCAGTAATCAGTAATCAGCGATCAGTCAGAGAAGAAGAAGCGGATACCTCACCAGCAAACGGCGCTGGTTCGGGATGACCGTGTAGTGGTGGCGCACGCCGCGAAGAGTGGAAGCTTGAGTGGCGCGGCTCGGTCCGTAAAAGCGAAGGCTTCGCCTTCGCACTCAAAAAAGGGCGATGAAGATTCGGGCGTATGAGGAGAGCGATCTGGAGGCGCTTAAGGCGATCCATGCTCGGCAGGGATTTTCGTATGCGTTTCCGGATTTGGGGAACCCGCTGTTTCTGACCAAGCTGGTTCTGGGAAGGGAAGAAGGCGGGAAGGGAATTGCCGGCGGTGCCCTGCTGCGATTGACGGCGGAAGCGTATCTGTTGCTCGATCCGGCGGCTGGTTCGCCACGGGAGAAATGGCAGTGGCTGCTGGGATTGCACGAGGCTACGCGCCGTGATGCGCTGGCTCGAGGATTGGAAGATGTGCACGCGTGGCTGCCGCCGGAGATTGCAGCGAAATTCGGAAAGCGCCTGACGCGATTGGGTTGGGTTCGAGACGACGTGTGGACGCCGTACTGCAGAAAACTGAGGTAAAGGAAGCTAAGGAAGTAAAGGATCGGACTCGATTGCGTGAATCCGAATTCCTTTACCTCATTTACCTTCTTTACTTCATTTACTTCCTTTAAGCAGCAACCAGGACCCGCTGGCATGAAACCAGCGCTGCATTGCGAATCAGGAAATGGGGGAACTATGGGACGGGGAGCACAGGGACAGACGCAGAGTTTGACCGACAATCAATTGAACCAGACGAATGCGTTGAACCAGCAGTTGCTGGGGCAGCAGCAGTCGGTGGGGAATCTACTTACGCCGCAATACCAGAGCATTCTCAATAATCCGGGGTACAGCGCGGCCGACAAGGCGGCGATCACCGGGCAATCGCAGGGAGCGCTGGCGAGCGCGTTTGATTCGCTGCAGCAGTCGGCGGCAAATCGCGTGGCGCGCACGGGAAACTCGGCGGGCTTCAGCGAGCTGACGGACGAGTTAGCGCGGCAGAAGGGAATTGCGGAAGGGAACCAGGCGCAGCAGAACCAGGTGAACTTCAGCAACACGGCGTTTCAGCGGCAGATGGCGGCACTGCAGGGGCTTTCGGGATTGTACGGCGTGGACACGAATTTACTGGGCAGAACGCTGGGGATTCCCGCGGAGCTGCTGAACGTGCGGGCGAACGCTTCGCGGCCGGGCGGGTTTTTTTCGACGCTGGGTTCGAGCCTGGGAGGGACGCTGGGCGGCGTGCCGGGGCTGTTCTTGTAGGAATGTGGACAGCAGCGCGCAGATAACCGCGATCAGGAAACGAGAAATGGATTGCATCTGATCCGATGGCGCTACATCAACCGTAAAAGCGGAAGCGGAGCTTCCGCACTCCAAAGGAAAACAGATGGGGACATCGGGCTGGACGTACGTGGTAGTGGTGTTTTCGCTGGGGGCGCAGCTGGTGGTGTTTTTGCGCTGGATGCACCGGCGGATGCGCGACGACGAGATCCAGCGGGTGTTTGTGAGAGACCTGGCGCTGCGGCATTTGCCGAATATTTACCGGGCGCTGAATACGATCGCGGAGCAGCAGGGAATTCATCTGGAAGAGCAGCCGATGGTGAATTACGTGGATTTGCGGAATGGCGGACGGCATCGGTAGCGAAGCGGCGATCGGGGGCATCAGCGAGGATCAGTGCGCAAGAAATAAGGATTTCACACAGAGGGCACAGAGGAAGAGCACAGAGTCCACGGAGAATTCCGGTCCAAGAACAAAAAGACATGCCGATCGATTCAAAACTTTTGGGACTCGCGCAGCGCGCGGCGGAGGCCGAGGGGTTGGACGCGGCGCTGGTGTGCGCGGTGGTGGAGCAGGAGTCGGGGTGGAATACGTGGGCGATGCGGTATGAGCCGGCGTTTTTCGCGAAGTATGTCGCACCCTTATATACAAACAATAAGGTAGGGGCGACGGAGGCGTATGCGCGGGGAATTTCCTGGGGATTGATGCAGGTGATGGGGCAGACGGCCCGTGAGAAGGGCGCGAGTTCCCCTTATCTCTCGACGTTGTGCGATCCCGCGGTGGGATTGGCGCTTGGCTGCCGAATTCTGCGGCAGAAGCTGGATGCGGCGGGCGGCGATGCGGCGCGGGCCCTGCTGGCGTGGAATGGCGGGGCGAACAAGGATTATGCGGATGAGGTGCTGGCGCGTGTGGGCCGGTATCGGTGAGAGGAAGTAATCAGTAATTAGTAATCAGTAATCGGTGATCAGTAAAAAGAAGAATGGGAATGTGGATCAAACTCGGCGCCGTAGCAGTCGTCGCGGTCTTGGCAGCAAGTGTGTTCTTTGCCTGGCGGGATGCGCGAGCGGAACAGGCGGCGTTGCAGGCGGAGTTGAAGACCACGCAGCAAGCGCTGGCGGACGCCACGGCGCGGCAGGTTTCGCGTGATGCGACGATGAATGACCTTGTTGCGGGGCTCAAGAAGCAAGAAACCGCGGTGCAGAAGCCGGCGCAGGTGGTGGCGGCGCTGCCGGGAGTGATTAGTTTGCCAGAATCGATCACCATTGAGCCGGACCGGCCCGCCTCAGAAGGCGGGCCCTACAAAGGCGGCGGACAGGTGAGCGCTCCGGACGGAATTCAACCCAAGGTCAATTTCCCTGCTGCGGATTTGAAGCCGCTTTACGACTTTGCGGTGGATTGTAAGGCTTGCCAAGCGAAATTGGGGGCGGCGCAGGCGGATTTGGCCGATGAGAAGGTGAAGAGCCAGGCGCTCGGTAGGGAACGCGATGATGCCCTGAAAGCCGCCAAGGGCGGATCGGTATTTCGCCGGATTACTCGCGCCGCGAAGTGGTTTGCGATCGGGGCGGCGGCGGGCGCGATTGCGGCGAAGGCGGCGCGGTAGAGATAAAGGGATTTGTAGTCACGGCTGAAATCGAAGAGCACAGCCAGGAATGGCTGTGCTACCGGGCTCACCCCATAACCTCAGGAAGCCTAGCGACCCAGCAGTGTCCTGGCTGGCGCACCCCCCGCACCAGCCAGGACAGACCTTAAGAGAAAGAGCGGGAAATAGAAGGAAAGGCTCGGTTAGCCAAAGATCCCTCTTGACAACGAGTCCTATAAGCTATATTATGTTAACTACGAAATCTAGCCCACCTTGGGGTTCGCCCTTGTCTTCGCTGTCGTCCAGTCCTGCCGTTAGGTTCTGAATCCCCGTTTGTAATTCCTTTGTGGATTCCCTTTTGATTTGCGTTTTGCGTGGTTGCTTTGACGCGTCAAAGGCGGCCCGACACGGTCGGGCCGCACTCAAGAGTGGCCGATTATTTCTTGGCGGATTTTTGTTGGGCTAGTTCGTAGTCGATGTATTGCTGGATGCCGTGAGGGTCGGCGCCGACGATGCGTCGGCCGTTGATGAAGAGCGTCGGCGTGCTGCGGACTTCGAGCAGGTTGCCGTTGGCGAGGCTGGCGTCCACTTCGGCGGTGGTCTGCGGGGCGGCCATGCAGGCCTTGAAGGCATCCTGGTTCAGGTTGGCCTGGGCGGCGAAGTCGAGCACCTTGTCGTAGACGTTGGCGGCGGAGACCAGGTCCTGCTTATCGTAGATGTAATCGTAGAACTTCCAGAAGGCAGCGGGGTCCTGCTGGTAGGTGCAGCGGCCGGCAAGCGAGGCGGTGCGGGCCCAGGGATGGATCTGGTCGATCGGGAAATCCTTGAAGATGAGCTTGACCTGCGGATAGTTGGGCAGCATGCCGCGGAGCGCGTCATGCAGATTGCGGCAGACGGGGCATTCGAAGTCGGCAAATTCGACGATGGTGATGGGAGCCTTGGGGTCACCGAGCACCGGGGCCTTGGAGAGATCCAGCTTGGAGATGTTGTCGGCCAGGGGGTCTTTCGTGAGGTCGGCAAGCTCGCCGCGGAGGAGGTAGTGGCCGTCCTTGGTGATGTACATCTTGACCTTGTCGGAGCCCTGTTCGGTTTTGACGTCGATGCTGGCTTCGAGCAGGCCGGAGTTCCCTATTTCCGCGGGTGTGCCGACGGCGATCTGGACGTCGGGACCAAGAGCGAACGCGTGGCGGAGATAGGTTTCGATACTTTTTTGCAGCGGGGATTGCGCGGCGGGTTGTTGCGCGTGCGCAAATAATGTCGCGAAGATTGCGAAGAGTAAAAATGCGATGGGGCGGAGTGTGTTTTTCACGCGAGGGTGGTCCTTTGTGAATTTGAATGTTGATTTGAAATCGAAGAAGGCGGCCTAAAGCCGCCCCTACAAAAGATGTAAGGGGTATCGCTCATGGGACGAAGCGCTGGGCGATGGGAAATGGGCGGCCGAAGCCGAAGGCGCGCGAGGTGATCTTGAGGCCGGGCGCGGCTTGTTTGCGCTTGTATTCGTTGCGGTCGACGAGCATGGCGATGTTTCGAACCAGCTGCAGATCGTAGCCAAATTCCTCGGCAATCTCGACCGGCGTTTGCACTTCCTCGATATAAGCCTTCAGAATGCGGTCCAGCACTTCGTAGGGCGGCAGGGAATCCGAGTCCTTCTGGTTTGGACGCAATTCAGCGCTGGGAGGTTTCTCGATTGTGGAGCGGGGGATCAGTTCCCTTTCGCGATTGATGTACTCGGCAAGCTCATAGACCATCAGCTTGGGCACGTCGGAGATGACCGCGAGGCCGCCGGCCATGTCACCGTACAGCGTGCAGTACCCGACGGCGAGTTCGGATTTGTTGCCGGTACTTAGAACCATGGAACCGAATTTGTTCGACAGTGCCATCAGATAATTGCCGCGAATGCGCGCCTGGATGTTTTCTTCGGACGCGTCCACGGGGCGGCCGCAAAAGACTGGTTTCAGCGATTGGATGTAGGAATCGAAAACCGAGGAGATGGGAATGGTCAGGTATTCGATGCCGAGATTTTCGGCCAGGCACTTCGCGTCGCTCTGGCTGCCTTCGGAGGAATAAGGGCCGGGCATGGAGACACCGAGAACGTTTTCCTTGCCGAGGGCGTCCACGGCGATCGCGGCGACGACGGCAGAGTCCACTCCCCCGCTGAGGCCGACAATTGTCTTGCTGAAATTGCATTTGCGCACGTAGTCGCGTGTGCCGGTGATGATGGCCTGGTAGGCGTAGGCGATCTCGTCCTTCGCTTGCGGGTGGATGTCGCCTTTGCCGGTAACGGTATCGAAGAGGACGAGGTCTTCCTCGAAGGCTTTGGCTTGCGCGGCGACGTGGCCGTCGGGCGTGAGAGCCATGCTGGCGCCGTCGAAGATGAGTGAATCGTCGCCGCCGACCTGGTTGACGTAAATAATCGGGCGACGGTGCTGCTGGGCGATGGAGCGGAGCATTTCGATGCGCAGGGAACGCTTGTCGATGGTGTAGGGCGAAGCGGAGATGTTCAGAAGGATGCTGGTTCCCTGCTGGATCAGCTCGGTTACGGGGTCGCGCGCGTAACGCGGCTTGGCCCAGAAATTCTTGTCATTCCAAACGTCTTCGCAGATGGTGATGCCGAGCTGTTCGCGGCCGAGGCCGTAAACGTAATCGCGTTCGCCGGGCTGGAAGTAGCGCGATTCGTCGAAGACGTCGTAGGTCGGCAGCAGCATTTTGCTCTGCTCGAAGACGACGCGGCCGTCCTGGATGAGCGCGGCTTTGTTGGCGATGGCTGGCCCGTTTCGGGGATGATCGACGCGGCCGGCAAAGCCTACGACGGCGGGGAGAGGCATGTGGTAGGCAATGTCTTTCAGCGTATCGAGATTGCGCTGTATGAAGGCGGGGCGTTCAAGGAGATCGAGCGGCAGATAGCCGCAGATGCAGAGTTCGGAGAAGACGGCGAGTTCCGCGCCGCGGCGCTTGGCTTGATCCGCGAGGTCGAGAATTCGGGAGGAGTTGCCTTCAAAATCGCCGACAGTTGGGTTGAATTGGGCGAGGGCTATCTTCATTCGGATTGAAGATTAGGATAAGGCTTTCGTGGGCACGTTGTCTAATCGGCCTTGCGTTGCCGGGATTTTCCGAGCATGGCGGAACGGAGAATCGCGTTCAAACGGCTCTGGTAGCCCTTGCCGAAGCTTCTGAGCCAGGCGACAACGTCCGCGTCGATTCGGACGGTTAACTGCCGCTTCACAGGGCGATAGAATTTGCCCTGGACTGCGCCTGCCCAGTCCTCGCGGGTGCTTGCGGGAATGTCGGAATAATCAATCTCGCTGTCCGGCCGATTGGAGAGAGCCTGGAGTTCCTTACGAACGGATTTAGGCACCTTCCTCATATAATTCCCTTTCATGTTTGTTAGCCTGTCGTGCGGAGATAATTCGTATGTCCGCCTCTCTGGTAGTAACTTCCCGAAAGGTATGAACAACTAGAAGCAAAAGCATACCCCCGGCGCGGCCGATGGTGTGCCAACGCTCTTCACCTTCCACGATACGTTCCAGCCTGCTGATCTGGAACGGGTCATCAAAGACAAAGGTCGCTGCTTCGAAGCTGACACCGTGTTTCTTCTGGTTCGATCGGTTCTTAGCCGGATCCCAGGAAAACAAGTGTAACTCCTAAAGTGTAACTACAATATTGTAATGCATTTTTTCTAACTATACAACCGCGCGGGTTTTCGTCGCGAATCGGCGACTTTGCCTGCGCGCTGGAAAGCCTCACCTCTGAAGGGGTAAGCCACAACTAATCGGCGCCGGCGGCGTCGCGCTGGACGAAGGTGGTTTCTGCGGTGAGGCGGAACATTTCGAAGAGACGCGCTTGGACGCGCTCAGTCGTGGCATTGATTTCGTCGACCCCAAGGTCTGACTGGCTGACGCGGTAGCGTAGCTTCTTTTGCCCCACAGGCGTTTCGATGATGCGCAGGACGGCGTCGGCGACCTCCTGGGCACTGCCGGCGGCGCCGGTGAGCAGCGCATTCATTTTGGTGGGAATCTGATTGGCGATGCCATAGGTTTCCGCGCGGGACTGGTCGGAAGCGGTAACCATGTTGCCAAAAACAGGAGTCTGGTAGGCGCCGGGTTCAACGATTACGGATTCGATCCCCTGGGAGGCGAGTTCGTAGCGATAGGTTTCGGCCAGAGCTTCCATGGCGAACTTGCTGGCGGTATAAAACGAAAAGGCGGGGATCACGACCCGGCCAGCACCGCTGCTGATGTGCATCAACAAACCTTTCCGGTGACGGCGCATGTGGGGGAGGACGGCGCGATTGACGCGGGCGCAGCCCATGAAATTCGTGTCCATGATCTGCTGGGCCTGCTGCGTGGTGACCGCTTCGGCGAGCCCAATCATCGCATAACCGGCGTTGTTGATAGCGACGTCAATCCGGCCCGATTGGGCGATGACGGAGCGGACGGCAAGTTCGACGGAGGCGTCGCTGGTAACGTCGCATTCGAGAGTGAAAATCGAAAGCGATTCCCTACTGGCCAGGGCGAGAAGCTCGGCTGCATTTTTGGCATTTTTGCCTTGGGGATCGCGCATGGTGGCGAAGACGGAGTGGCCGTGGCGCGCGAGGGTTTCTGCGAAGAGCCGACCAAAGCCGGTGCTGGCGCCGGTGATGAGGATTACTTGTTTGGATTCCATGGTGAGCCTCCATGAAGCGGTATGGTGCTTGGATGCGGGGCTCAAGTAAAGGGGTTAGAAGAGAGGAACGGATTTAACACAGAGGGCACCGAGTAAGCACACAGGGTTCACAGAGAAGAAAAGGCTCCTGGTTGGGCAGGAGCCTTGGGAGATCTTACGAATGCAAGAGGGGCCACTTGAAAGTGGCCGCTACGCTGGCTTAGACGCTGAAGGAGCTGCCGCAGCCGCAGGTGCTCTTCACGTTGGGGTTGTTGAACTTGAAGCCGGCGCCTTCGAGTGTTTCGACGTAGTCGATTTCCACGCCCTCAAGGTACATGGAGCTCATCTGGTCGACGGCAACCTTCAGGCCGTTGAAATCCACGACTTCATCGGAGTCATTGGTCTGGTTTTCAAATGCCATGTGGTATTGAAAACCGGAGCAGCCGCCGCCGACAACGGCAACACGCAGGGCCACCGGCGCAGGGGTCTGCATGGACATGATTTCCTTCACTTTTACGGCGGCAGTGGGCGTCAGATTAATCATAATTTTTATGGCCTCCACTCGCGGAATCCTCCACGAGGATAGTTACGTTGTTAGTATAGCACAGGTCCAAAGTGCGCAAAATCGAGTGTCGAATCGGGCAAAATCCTCCTCAACGCCGGATAACAGATAACGGCGATCAGATAACAGGGGGATTCGGAACCCTCGGAATCAGCGCGCTTCGACAAGCCGCGCCACTTCCCTTAATATAGATGCGCTATGAAACATACCGTTACATTACTGCCCGGCGAAGGGATTGGACCCGAGGTCGCGGCCGCTACGCAGCGCGTGCTGGACGCCTCTGGCGTGAAGATTGAATGGGAGATTCTGGGGGCGCGTGCAGAGAACACCGATAAGAAAACGATCGGGGCGGAGGTGCTGAACGCCGCGGCGATCGAGTCCGTGCGGCGGCATCGCGTGGCGTTGAAGGGCCCCATGGCCACGGCAATCGCTGGCGGGGCGCGCAGCGTGAACGTGGCGCTGCGCAAGAGCCTGGATTTGTACGCCAATTTACGGCCGGTGAAGAATCTGCCGGGCGTGAAATCGCACTTCGATGGCGTGGACGTGGTGATCGTGCGCGAGAATACCGAGGATTTGTATTCGGGATTGGAGCACGAGGTGGTGCCGGGCGTGGTGGAGAGCCTGAAAATCATTACGGAAAAGGCTTCGACGCGGATCGCGAAGTTTGCGTTCGAATATGCGCGGAAGATGGGCCGCAAGAAGATTCACGCCATTCACAAAGCCAACATCATGAAGTTGAGCGACGGGCTCTTTCTGCACTCGGTGCGGGCGGTGGCGGAGAAGTACAAGGATATCGAGTACGCGGAATTGATTGTTGATAACGCCTGCATGCAGATTGTGATGAATCCGGGCCAGTTTGATGTGCTGCTGCTGCCGAATCTCTATGGCGACGTGATGAGCGACCTGGCGGCGGGGCTTGTTGGCGGATTGGGCGTGGTGCCCAGCGGAAACATCGGCGCGGAAAGCGCGATTTTCGAGGCGGTGCATGGCACGGCGCCGGATATTGCGGGCAAGGGGCTGGCGAATCCGACGGCGCTGCTGATGAGTTCAATCCTGATGCTGAATCACCTGGGCGAACAGTCGGCGGCCGAGCGGATTGAGAAGGCGCTGATCAAGGTCTACAAAGAGGGGAAGCACGTCACCAAAGACGTTGGCGGCAAAGCGGGAACGCAGGAGTTTACGGACGCGGTGATCGCGGCACTGCCGAAGGCGTGAGAGAAGTTGTAAGTTCTTAGTTTTTAGTTTTCAGTTGTATTAGCGTAATGGTCGCCGGCCTGGCGAAGAAGTAGCACAATTCCCTTCTCCTTCATCCAACCTGAGGACGAATACACTCACAGGAGCAGGTATGGCTTGGAGCCGCGGTGGCCTATCCCTCAGTTTGGTTTTTCTTGCGGTGCTTAACGCTGGAGGAACCAGCGCCTCAGAGTTGAAGCCTCACACGGTGAAGGCGTTTCAACAGTACGAGGAACTTACCGAAGCAAGGATACAAAGCGAACTTTCCACTCCTGGCCAATTCCTGGCCATCGATTCCCTGCCCGAGGCTCAAAGAGAAGAGGAGATCTCCCGCCTGAAAAGCGGCCAGGTCTACATCCGCACGCTCACCACGAAGGATAACGACAAGAAAATCGAAATTCCCGATGGACTGGTTCATCACTGGCTGGCGATTGGCTTTATTCCCCATGCCCGGCTGCAGCAAGTGATCGGCGTGGTGCAGGATTACCCGCGTCAGGCAGATATCTTCAAGCCCGACGTTCAGCGGGCTGAATTGCTCAGCCGGGACGGGGAACATTTCCACGTCTACTTCCGGTTCTACCGGCACGCCATTGTGACCGCGGTCTACAACACCAAATTCGACATCGATTTCACACAAAGCGACCCGACACATGAATATTCGTTTGCCAGGGCGACACGCATCGCAGAGGTGCGAGACCCGGGGGAAAAAGATGAAAGCGAACGCCCCGTGGGAAACGATCGCGGTTACCTCTGGCGATTGGATCTCTACACGCGCTATTTGGAAACGAGCGATGGCGTGTACGTCCAGATCGAATTTCTCACTTTGAGCCGGGGCGTGCCGGCGGTCTTTGCCTGGCTGGTGAATCCGTATCTCAAATCCGTTCCGCGCGACTATTTGACGAATTACATCGGCAAACTCAGGACCGCTACAACAGGCACAGTGGGGGAGACAGCGGAACCGAAGCAATAGCAACGTCTGGTCGCGTTGGTTTCGTAGCGTCCGTTACAATCGCAAGAGGGGCCACTTGAAAGTGGCCGCTACGTTAAAACTGGGCTCGGGCGGCGATTTGGCGTATTTCGGCGTTTTCGATGGTGCGGCGGCGGAGTTTTTCGATGGTGGCTTGCAGCATGGCGCGGCCTAGATCGCGGCCGTGGATGTAGAGATTCGGAAACGGCTTGAAGATGCGGCCGAGGGGTTGGATTACCGCGTACATTTTCGGCAGGCCGGGCGATGGCTTGGCGTCGATGAAGGCGGGACGCCAGCAATCGGCGTCGATGAGTTCGATGAGATCGTGCTCGGTCTGCGCCTTCACGCGCGACCAGAACATGCGGCTGCCGGGATTGGTTCCCCGCCCGCTGATGTAATGGAAGGCCGCGCCCGGGCTTTTTGCCTTGAACATGTTGGCGGCGGCGAGCGTGTAGGAGTAGGTGATGGTGCGGTACTCTTCCTGCGCAACCTGCGTGGCGGAGATGCCGAGGCAGAAGAGGCAGGCGTCCAAGGAGCGGAAGGCTTCTTCGACAGTCGAAAAATCCAGAAAATCCTTGTGAACGTAGGTGCGCAGCTTGGGCGAAGTGTGCATCAACGGCCGGCGGACGATGGCGCGGACCTCGTCAACGACAGATGCGTTGAGGCACGCATCAAGAACAGCCGCGCCGGCGGAACCTGTTGCGCCGAAGAGAAGAATTTTCATAGGGGATTGGATGCCTCTAGCTTAGTCTCCGTGTCAGGCCGCTCGTCACGCAGGGCCTAATAAATTCGGTCTCCGCTATTTTGATAGCGCGCGATCGATGGAGAGGGCGCCCGAGCCTTTGAGCATGATGAAGAGGGCAATCGCAAACGCCAGGATGTGGAATTCGAAGCCTTCGCCTTTTTGCAGACCATACCAGTTCGCGAAGAAGCCGTAATGCCTGTGGATGATGGCGACAGCGATCACCATGTTGCACGCGATGCCAAACGCGGCGATGCGGCTCAGGAGGCCAACCAGCAATCCCATGCCGCCGAGGAACTCCGCAAGGATGGCCAGCGCGGCGAACGGTGCGGGAACGTGGAGTTGCTGCGTAAAGAAGCCCATTGTGCCGGCGAAGCCGAATCCGCCGAACCATCCGAGCGCTTTCTGCGCGCCATGCGCGAAAAATACGACGCCGAACAAAAGCCGGAGAATGGTGATGGCAAAATCGTCCGTCGTGCTCATCAGCTTACGAAACATAGGCTCTCCTCTTCGTGGATTGCGCGGCAAATCGGATGAGAGGGAGGATACCACGCCGACGAGGTTGGGCTGACGGGGGATTTATCGCAAGGCGATAGTACCCTGAGCGGCCCGAGACGCGATGCCGCTATCGGGATGCGAGGTTGATCTGTGGAAAATGAATATTCAGCTTGAAGCAAACGTAAAGAACCAGGATCGCGCCTAGCGTTGACAAGATGAGGCCGGCGGGATGATAGCGGTTGTTTGATGGGCGCGAGAACATGTGGCTTACGCCGCCGCCGATGATGGATCCGATTACGCCGAGCACGATCGTCCAGAAAATCGTCATGTGGACGTGCATTACCGATTTCGCGATGACGCCTGAAATCAACCCGATCAGAACATACCAGAGCAAGTGAAACATACGTCTTCCTCCCGTGTGCCTTCCGCATGGCGTCGAGCGAAGGCTCCCCGGCGGAGCCACGGCGTATTTTGGGGAGGCTTAGCGCGGCAAGCAAACCGCGAACACAATCCTCCACGGACGCTCAACGGATGAGAAGGTTATATCGGAGTCCGGGAGGGGATACTGTCTCCGATTGAACAGTTTTGAGGATTTCCCGATTCACAGCTTTAACCCTTTGGCCGGAATCTGTGTTCGATCTTCCGGCCAATTTTACGAGGCGTTGAATTGGTAGAGCATGAGGTAGACGATTACGCCGGTGACCGAGACGTAGAGCCAGATAGGAAACGTGAAGCGCGCGATTCGGCGGTGCATGGCAAAGCGGCCGGTCAGCGAGAAAAAGAACGTGGTGAGGACCATGGGCAGGGCGACGATGGAAAGAATGACGTGGCTGGCCAGGATGGACAGGTAAACGGTGCGCACCGCGCCATGACCCGGGAAAATCGTGTCGCCATGCAGGGCGTGGTTCACGATGTAACTGACAAGAAACGCGGAAGAGAAGGCGAAGGCGAGCAGCATGCTCGCGCGATGCGCTTCGCGGTTGTGATGCTTGATGAAATACAACCCCACGCAGAGGGTAATCGCAGATAATCCGTTGAGAACCGCGTTGAGGGCGGGCAGAAACATCCAACGCCCGGCGAAGTCGGCGGAAGCGTGATGGACATAGAGCAGCCACAACAGAAAGGACACGGCGAGGCCGCTGACGACGATGATCGTTCCAACCACGGGGCGCGGATTGATTTGAGCCTGTTCCATGCTGAAAATTAAATCACCAAACTCTGTGCTGCTCCTGGCCGGTCTAAAGACCCGTCACTACAGACCCAAGAAGGCGGCATAAAGCCGCCCCTACACCGTGCGCCACTCTTCGATTTGCTCTTACTGATTACTGATTGCTTCCTACCGCGGGAGCTTGTCGTACATCATCAGGCCGAGCAGAATCGGGATGTGCATCACCGTCGCGTGCATCAGCCACTTGGCGCGGGTGTTGGTTTTGGCGTGGGCGGCCCACAGGCAGACCTGGACGAGGCCGGTGCAGGTGACGAGCGCGCCAAAGAAATAGAGCACGCCGGCGAAGCCCATGATGGCGGGCAGCAAGCTGACGGCGACCAAGGCCGCGGCATAGAGGATGATCTCGCGGAAGGTGCGCTTGCCTTCTTTATCAACAACGGGAAGCATCAGGATGCCTGCACGCGCGTAGTCCTCGCGGTACATCCAGCTGATGGCGTGGAAGTGCGGAAATTGCCAGACGAACAGAATAGCGAAGAGTAGCCACGCGCCTGCGTCCACTTTGCCGGTGGCGGCGGCCCAGCCAATCATCGGCGGAATCGCGCCGGGAAACGCTCCGATGAACGTAGCCCAGACGGTGCGCTTCTTGAGCGGCGTGTAGGCCAGCAGGTAACTGAGGCAGGTGAAAACGCCGAGGAAGCAGGGCCAGAAGCCCGCAGTGAGATAGAGGTCAATCGCGCCGGCGAGCGCCAGGACGATGCCGAAGCGGAGGGCTTCGGTTGGCGTCAGCACGCCCGTGGGCAGCGGCCGCGAGGCGGTGCGGCGCATGTAGCGGTCGGACTCGCGCTCGATATAGTGATTCAGCGCGGCGGTGCCGGCGGCGATCATCATCGTAGCGACGATGACGTGGATCATGTGGAGCCAGCCGATGGGGCCGCGCGCGCCCATGTAGTAGCCAGCACCGGTGGTCATCAGGACAAGAAAAGAGACGTCGGGCTTCGTGAGCGCGATATAGGCGCTGAGCTTGCTCGGCTGCGCTAGCGCGGCGGCGCGGACTTCACTCATCAGGCGGGCACCTCATCCCTTGTGGTCACTACGACGACTTCCCTTCTCCGCGGCACCAGCCGATAGCAGAACAGCACCACCAGGATCGAGACAGCGAAAAGAATCGCGCCGAAGACCGTGTGAATCACAGTTGTAATCACAACGGGCGGCAAGGGCTGCGGATCGTCCACCGACCGCAGGCGCGTCCAGAGCGCTCCGATGCCGAGCAACAGCTGCACGCCTACGATGCCGTGGAGCATCGCGCGGATGCGTGATATTTCAGGAGAGTTCGAGAAGCGCTTGCGAAGCTGGATGGCCGTCCAGGACGCGACGAGCAGAACGCCCATGGCCCAGACGACGTGCGGCGTCACGGGGCTATATTTGTGGCGGAAAGCCGCGCCGAGCGCAATTTGCAGAAAGATGGCGCCGGCGTTGAGCGCAACCACGGTGTGAATCGCGGGCGAGGCCTTGTCTTCGTATTGCGGGCGATCGGAAACCCACCAGCGGCTGGTGACCACGGCGATGGAGACGAGCGTGGCGAACATGATTTGCGCGAGGCAGGCGTGCATGACGGGCAGCCAGTAGTGAAGAAGCTTCAGCACGGTAAGGCCGCCGAGGACGCCCTGCAGGATTACGCCGCCGACCGCGGCGACGCCCAGCCATTTCACCCACCGGCGTTCTTCCTTGCGCCAGAGGACAACGGCAAGAATGACGACGAAGAGGCCGAGGATCGCGGCAATGACGCGGTGGGAGTGTTCGAAGGCGATGCCGCCGACCATCGGTGGCGTGATGCTACCGTAGGAGAGGGGCCAATCAGGCACAGCCAGAGCGGCGTCTTCGGAAGTAACCAGCGCACCGGCACAGAGGAGGAAGACCGCCCAGGCCACTACGAACAGAGAAAATTTATGGACACCAGAGTGAAACGTCGCTTTCATGAATTTCGGGCCCTATCCCGAAATACAGATTATAGCGCACCAACTACGGTGATGCTGAAACCGCCAATCCTGAACCGTGGGGGAGTGTAGTACGAATGGATTTGCGTGGCAAGGGGTGGGGGGATGGTGGTTCGAGTTTAAGTGAGGGTAATCGGTTAGCAGTAATCGGTGGTCAGTAAGAGAGAAAGGAAAGCGGGGAGTTAACACAGAGAAAACGGAGAAAGAGCACAGAGGTCGCAGAGAAGAGCACGGCAGGAAGGCGGCGTAAAGCCGCCCCTACACCGGAGGACGTCTATGCGGTGGACGCGGCAGTGCTGGAGGCGTCGGGGTGGATTTCGGCGGCGCGGAGGACTAGTTGTTTCAGGCATTCGATGAAGAGGGGGGAGTCTCCTACGGCGGGCATCATGCGGTAGCGCTCGATGCCGGCTTTTTTGGCGTCGGCGCGGCCTTCGATGTTGATTTCGTGCAGGGTTTCGATGTGCTCGGTGACGAAGGAGATGGGTACGACGAGCATTTCTTTTACTCCTTCGTGGCCGAGTTTGTGGAGCGTGCCGACAAAGGAGGGTTCGAGCCACTTGGCGGGGCCCACTTTGCTTTGGAAGCAGAGCATGTGCGTGCGCGGCCACTTGGAAAATTTCTGCGCGCCGCTTTCACAGACGAGGCGAACCGTTTCGCCGATGTGGCGCGGGTAGGGATCGCCGTTTTCGACGAGGCTCATCGGCAAGCCGTGCGCGCTGAAGACGAGATGAATGCGCGAGCTGTCTGGAAACTGGCGCAGGCATTTGCCGATGTTGGTGACGAGCGCCTGGATGTAGAGCGGGTGGTCGAAGAAGTGTTCGACGGTGCGCTCGGGAAGCGTGTCCACAGGTTCGCCGTAGACACGGCGCCACTCTTTCAGGCTGCTGAGCGTGGTGGCGTAGGAATAGTGGGGGTAAAGCGGAAGAAGGACAAGTTCGTCGAGACGATTGGACTTCTTGATGGCCGCTACCGCGTCTTCGGTGAGGGGCTTCCAGTAACGCATGGCCGTGACGGCGACGGGATCGAGATAGGGGCTGACGGCCGTGACGAGCTTGCTGCGCTGGCGTTCGGTGAGAATGCCAATGGGAGAGCGGCGGCCGATCTGGCCGTAGCGCGCGGCGACTGGCGGAGTGCGCTTTTTGGCGATGTAGCGCGCGAGCGGGCCGCGGATGAAATTCAGCGGGCCGAGCGGGATGATATCGGGATCGAGGAACAGATTGCGGAGGAAGGGTTCGACGGTCGCGAGCGAGTCCGGGCCGCCGAGTTGGAAGAGGACGATGCCGACGCGTTTTTTGGTGGTGGTCATTGGATGAGTCCTCGATCAATCCGTTGCCTTAAAGGCGCCCGCCTCGGAAGGCGGCCGCTACAAATTCGGTTCGATTGGGCGGCTGTCGCTCAGCCGTAAAAGCGGAAGCTTCGCTTCCGCACTCAAAAATTATTTCGCGCGGGGTAAGGAGCTTTTCAGGCGGTCGAGTTCGGCGCGGAGGTTGGAAGTGCGTTTGGCGATGGTGAGATAGAAAACGAAAAATACGCCCCAACCAACGACATAGGCGGCGAAAACACTGTCCAGATTTTTCATTGGGCCTCCACTTCACGAGCAAGAAAATCGGTTTCGGTCTGCATTTTTTCCAGCGCGTAGCGCTCGGCGACCAGGAAGATCATCAAGACGTGCATGGCCAGCGCGGAAAAGAAAAAAACGGACTTCATGGTGGGGTCGAGTCCGGAGCCCTGGCCGCCCATGATGACGGGCTGCGGGTGTTGCGTGCGCCACCAGCGGATGGCGCCGAAGACGAGCGGCACGTCCAGGAAGGCGAAGATGCCGAAGAGCGAGCTGAGCAGCGCGCGGCGGTCCGGCTCTTCCACCAGCGTGCGCAGCAACAGATAAGAAACGTAGAGCAGCCAGAGGACGAACGTGGAGGTGAGGCGGGCGTCCCAGGTCCACCAGATACCCCAAACGGGATGCGCCCAGATGGGGCCGGTGATGAGCACCACGGTGGTGAAAGCGAGGCCGACTTCCGCGCCGGAGACGGCCAGCCAATCGTATTTCTGATCGCGCCGCCAGACATACAGAAGATTGCCAAGGAAGCACAGGAAGAACGCGCTGAAACCGGCCCAGGCGCTGGCCACGTGGAAATAAAAAATGCGCTGGATGAGGCCCATGGTGCGCTCTTCCGGCGCGATAAAGAACGCCGCATAGGCGGCCGCAATCACCAGCAGGATGGCGACGGCGCCGAGGATGATGCGTTTGGACATGGCCGATTATTCCTCCAGAAGATATTCGCCGAAAAGCCATAGCGCCGTCAAAAAGACGACGTCAAAGACGGCGAGGAAGGCGATTCCCTTCCCTTTGACGATGGGCTCGCGTTCGAACAGGCTGACGGTGACGGTGGCGCTGACAACGAGTACGGGTGTGAGCAGCGGCAGCAATAACAAGGGCAGCAGAAGTTCGCGCATGCGGGCCTGCGCAGAAATGGCGGATAGCGCCGTGCCGGCAACGGAGATGCCGAGGCTGCCAAGGAAGAGCACGAGGACCAGCCAATGAATTTCAGGAAGAATGGGCACGTTGTAGAAGAGGGCGAAAAACGGAAGCATGATCAGCTCGGTAAGGAGCAGGAAAAGCGTGTTGGCGATGAGTTTCGCGAGAAAGATGGAAAAGGGATCGCTAACGGCGAGGCGGAGCGAGCTGAGCGTGTCGTTGCTCTGCTCGCGAAGGAAACAGGGCTGGAGCATGAGCGAAGCGGCAAACAGAATGGCCAGCCAAAGAAGGCCGGGGCCGAATTCGCGGGACTCCTCGGTGGTGGGGCTGATGGCGAAGCTGAACAGGATCAGGACGACGAGGATGAAGACAACCGTGGTGGTGAGAAGTTCGCGGGAACGGAATTCGGTGCGAAGTTCCTTGCTGAGGAGGACCGCCGTGTTGGAAAAGAGGCTCATGGCGGCGGTTCAGGCGGCTCCAAACATGAGGATATCGTGAAGCGACGCGCCGGTTTTGGTGTCGGCAATGACGTTTCCCGCATCGAGGCGGACGGCGCGCGTGGCCAGCGCGGAGATTTCGGATTCGCCGTGGAGGCTCATAACAATGGTGCAGCCGGCGCGGTTGAGCTCGCGCAGCGAGTTGGCCAGCCAGGTGATGCCGAGGGGATCGAGGCCGGTGGCGGGCTCGTCAAGCAAAAGCACCGAGGGGCGATGGATCAGTGCGCGGGCGATGGCGATGCGCTGGCGCATGCCGCGGGAAAAGGTGCGGACGAGGGAGGCGCGACGCTCATAGAGGCCGACTTCGCGAAGGAGGTCTTCCGCGCGCGCAACGGGCGATTCGACTTTCTGCAGCCGCGCGAAGAGGAGAAGATTTTCCTCGGCAGTAAGTTCGTCGTAGACCATAGTGCTGTGGCCGACGTAACCGGGTCGCGAGTTGCCGGCGGCCTCGGCGGCGCTGCCGGGGAACGAAAGTTTTCCGGCGGTGGGGCGCACAATCTGCCCCGCGATGCGTAGAAGCGTGGTCTTGCCGGAGCCGTTGCGACCGGCGAGGACGGCGCACTCCCCGGCCGCGATTTCGAAGGTGACGCGCCGGAGAGCGAAAAGCCCGCCATAGCGTTTATCGATGCTTTCGAAACGCAGGCCGGTTGGCGATAGTTTGAGTGGGGCCACGATTAATTTTGTTTGGCGCGGCTCCGCGGGAGCGCGAGGAGGGACGCGCGGGAAGTTTTCTACGGCGAAAACGTTGAGGCCCTGTTACGAACCCCAGAAGCGGGCCGGGCCCTTCGATCAGACTCAGGGCAAGCAAGCCCGGCCCCTGCAAAATCAGGGAAACCCAGGAGCACAGCCAAGAATGGCTGTGCCACAAAAGCATGTTCAGCTGCGGACCAGGTCGCGGAGGAGCTTTTCGACGCGGGATTTTTCGCGTGCGTAGTCCTCCTCGGAAATGGTGCCGGCTTGCTTGCGCAGCTCGAGGCGAAACACTTCTTCCTTCAACGAGTCGAGGTTGGCGTTGACGGATTCCGTCACGGCGTCGACCCCGGCTTGTTTCTTCGCGGCTTTGGCGGCTTTTTTCGATTGGGATGGAGCGGCGTGCTCGTCGCCGTCCGCGGGCACCATCACCACTTGCTTGCGCGAAATCAGAATCGCGCCCAGCCCAAAGATCGCGAACAGGCCAAAGAGCAGCGGCCACTTGAAATCGTTGATGCGCGGCGGCGCTAGATCCACCTGCGGGCCCTGCGTGCGCGAGTTCCCTTCCTGCCCTTGCTGCTGTCCCTGGCCGTCGGGCGCCTCTGCGGCCTGCGGGACGCCAACGCCGGAGACGGAAACGTTCAGAGCGGCTTTGGCGGCGAGCGCCTCATGAAGAAACACGTTCATGCCCTGCTCCTGGCCCGCGGCGCTGATCCCTGGGCCGGAGAGCGTCATGCCGGGAGGCGCCACAAGAAGCATGCGCATGCCCGAGTAAGTGGCGGGAAGCTTCACGCTCGCGGAATTGCCGGGATAGGGGAGCTCGTACGACAGGCGAACATTCGTCCGGCCAGGGTGAAAGGCATAGGCGATGGCATAGAGGCCCTTTCCCTTGTCGATCGAGGCTTGCGGAACGTCCATGCCGAGCGACCCGGTGGCGGTGACATGCTTCAGCTCGGCCTTGTCGGGAATGGCGAACTCGAAATTGCCTTCCGAACGGAAATAGGCGACCGGCGGATTGGAGTCGTTCGCGATGTCGTATTCTTCGGCGCCGATCAGTCTGCCGTCCTGCGGCTGAAAAATGATGACGTGCGAAGCGGGAAAGATAACCTTGGAATCCTTGGTGACGTCGAAGACTTCCACATCCACCTGCGGGCGGCCCGGCGGAAGAAATCCATTGAACCCGACGCCCTGATAGGTGACGCGGATGAGGACGGGCCCCGCCCCGATAGCGTCGTTGGTTGCGGTGAACTGGCCCTGAGCGTCGCTTTTGACGCTGGTGAGCAACGCCATGCCTTGCGTGGGGCTCAACAGATCGACGTCGGTATTCGGAACGGGTTTGCCCGTGGTGCGATTGATGACCGAGCCGTGAACGGTTCCGGCGAGCGATCCAGAGGCGGCGAAAAGAGCTGTGAGGGCTGTGGAAAGAAGACGCGGCCAGAAAGCCTTCATCGAGTGCTCCGGTCCGCGGCGGCCGGGCGAGCGGCGGGGCGCGGGCGGCGAATCTGCGATTCGGTGACCTGTTCGATTTCGGCAAGAACGAGGGCGGCTTCGTTCTCAAGCGTAACTTTCATGGTTTCGTAATCACCTTCGGAATATTTTCCGGCGCGGTATTCGAATTTAAGGTCGCGCAGATTATCGTAAATCGTATCGCGCCGCTCCAGGAGTTGATCAAGCTTCGTGCGGTGAGGAGCTAGATCGGAAGCGTCCGGCTGGATGTAGAAAATGAAAAGAAAAACCGCCGCGGCGAGGCCGAGACAAGCGCCAATGATGGGCCATTCGGTGGAAGCGGCAAGAAAAAGGGCGAAGGCAATGGAGGGCATGGGGCTAATCCTCGGTATCCCGATTGGCCTGGGAACGCGCGCGTTCGTAAGCCTCGGGGGAAATGTGCACGCCGGCCGGAGCGACCGCGGCCGGGGCAGGCGCCTGTTTGCGCCATTTCATGATGAAGAAAACCACGATTCCAGCGCCGATCAGAAAGTAGAACACCGGCATGAGCCAGGCGACAAGGCTGAAGCCGGATTTCGGAGGTTCGGCGTAGACCGTGGTGCCGAATTCCTGGACGAACGTTTGGGTGATTTTGTCCTCGGAATCGCCGCGGTTCACCATCGTGCCGAGTTCCTTGAGCATGGAAGTGGACACGGTGCATCCGACGTGGTTGCACTGGGTGAGGACCTGGCCGCAACCGCACATGCAGAGAAATTTGCCGCCGACCTCCTTGACGCGGTCGGCCTGTTGCTGGGCGAAAAGAGGCAGAACGGCGAAAGCGATGATCAGAAGCAGCGGAGCGAGGCGGCGATTAGTCATGGCCCTCACGTAGGGTTACCGAAGGATTCAAAGCTTGTGTAATCGGTGATGCAGTGGTTTGCGGTACAAGGCCCACGGCGAGCGCCGCGCGGCGATTGGGCATGAGCGCGAGCAGCGTGCCCATGACCACCCAGACCCCGCCGAGCCAAATCCACTTAACGAGGGGATTCAGGAAGGCGTGAATGACCGGGAGACTGCTGTCAGGATCGATGCCGGCAAAGACCACGTAAACGTCTTCGCGCAGCGTCGAATAGATGGCCACCATGGTGCCGTTGGCCTGCTCGGTGCCCTGAAACTGGCGCTTTTCGGGATAGAGCATCATGAGCTGCTTGTTGTTTTTCAGGACTTCGACGATCATGCGCTGCGCCGTGTAATTCTGTTCGGGCTTGGTGTCCGCGCTCTGCAGGACCAGCGTGTACGGGCCAAGTTTCATGGATTCGCCGATATTCATCGGGCGCTGTACGTCGGTGTTGAATGCTGAACCGGCGAGGCCGATGAAGACCAGCACCATGCCGAAGTGCACGACGTAGCCGCCGTAACGCCGCGTGTTGCGCATGGCGAGTTCGTGCGCACTCATTATCTTGCTCATGCCGGTGCGCGCGGAGATGACCTTCGCGCCGCGGTAGAACTCCATGACGATGGTCCAGAAAACGAAGCCGCAGAGGACCAGGCAAATAATCGAGAAAGTGTCGCGATAACCCATGAAGAAGGCGGCGACACCGCACAGCAGGCCGAAGATCACGGGCCAGCCGAAGTTGCGCTTCAGGCTGTCGCCGGAAGTCTTGCGCCACGCGAGCAGCGGGCCGACACCGGTGAGAAACAGAATGGCGAGGCCCACGGGAATCATGATTTTGTTAAAAAACGGCGCGCCGACGCTGATGCGCGAGCCGGAAAGCCCTTCGGAGATGACTGGGAACAGCGTGCCGGAGAGAACGGCGATGCAGGCGACGAGGAAGAGCAGGTTGTTGAAGAGGAAGCTGGATTCGCGGGAGATCATGGAATCGAGCTGGTTTTCGCTCTTCAGGTAATCGCGATTCAGGTAGTACGCGACGAAGCAGACCAGCAGGGTCAGTCCGAGGAAGCCCACGAACCACGGGCCGATGTGCGAGTTGGCGAACGCGTGCACGGAACTAACAATACCGCTGCGCGTGAGGAACGTGCCGAGGATACACAGGAGGAACGTACAGAAGACCAGCCAGACGTTCCAGACCTTCATCATCCCGCGCTTTTCCTGCATCATCACGGAGTGCAAAAACGCGGTGCCGGTGAGCCACGGCAGCAACGAAGCGTTTTCGACAGGATCCCAGCCCCAGTAGCCGCCCCAACCGAGGACGGCATAAGCCCAGTGCGCACCTAGCAGAATGCCGACCGACTGGAAGCACCAGGCGATCATGGTCCATTTGCGGGTGAGGTGAATCCACTTTTCGCCGGGATATCGCGCGAGCAATGCGGCAAGAGCAAACGCAAACGGAATGGTGAAGCCCGTATAGCCGGAATAAAGATTCGGCGGGTGAATGACCATTTCCGGGTATTGCAGGAGCGGGTTGAGGCCATTGCCATCCACGCGCGTGAAGGGTTCGAGCACGCCGCTGGCGTTGACGGTGGCCAGAGTTTTGAAAGGGCTTTCGACAAAGTTATTCAGCGTGAGAAAGAAGGTCTGGACGCCGGCAAGGACCACGCCCACATACGGCATGAGCTCGCCGTTCTTGTTGCGATAGGCGATCAGAACCGAGATGACGTAGATCGAGAGCAGGAAGCTCCAGAATAGCAGCGAGCCTTCCTGGCCGGACCAAAGCGCGGCGACTTTATAAAAAGCGGAGAGATCGCGGTTGCTGTGGGATACGACGTAAGCCTGGGAAAAATTGTCGGTAAAGAGGAGATATTCGAGGCTGAACGTGGCGATGAAAATCAGTACGCAGGTGGCCATGCCAGCCTGGCGCGTGCTTTTTACCAGCAAAGGATGGCGGGTGATGATCGCGGCGATGCCGCCAACCAGCGCGTACACGGCACAAACAAATGCCAGCAGGAGCGTAAACGAACCGAATACATCCATAATGCTTCCGCCTCTCCCCGAGGATTTTCGACTGGCGTGTTACATGCTGCTTCGCTGGGTTGTGGCCGCTGGAGCTGGCTTGTCGCCACCCGGAGCGGCTTCGTACTTGGATGCGCACTTGGCCTGAACATGTTCGGCGACAAAGCGGCCGTCGGTCCCGGGACGTCCTTCGACAAGAGCCTGAGACTTGTCCTTGAACGTGTCCGGAAGCGGATCGCTGCCGATGTAGGTAATCGGAAGAGTCTTCCCCTGCTCTTCCAGTGTGAAGTCAACGCGGCCCGAGCCGGGTTTGATGCTGCCTTCCACGACGATTCCCGCAAGGCGGATGCGGTGATCGCGCTCGGAGGCGTTCAGCGTCTGATATTCGGCAATGGTGTGATAGTAGGTCTTGCTCTCGCCATAGCCCAGCCAGGCGAGGAACGACAAGGCCACCACGATTACCCCGATGCCTACACCAAATTTTGCCCGATTTTGCACAAATCACCCCTAAAGGAGCGGTTCCAAAGCACATCTTATCACACCGCAAAGTTTCAACGTGCCATAGTTAGTTTGGGTCGGGCCGTCACGAAACTCAGTGATGTGTGTCACATAGGAACCTAGGTAGCCTGCGCTGCAAGGGCTGGTAGGGCAGCGCGAAATGCGGCAAGCTCCGACGCATCGGATGCAAAATCGCCCCGGGAGGTGGCAAAAAAAGTGTGAAAAACCGGGCAGCCCAGGGCGGAATCGGAGAGTTGCGGGAGAAATGACTCGAGTTCCGGGGAGACCACCAGAACGCGGTTGGGCTTCAGAGAGCGGCGGACCCGGGTCAGGGCCCGGGGGAGATGGTGTTCAAGGAGTGCGCGGACCTCGCCGGGGCCGATGCCCGGTTCGACCGGGCAATCGAGGAGGGACGCGAGAACCAAGCCGCGCTTTTGGAAGTCGGCAAGCACTTCTTCGGCGGACTTCCCTTTCGTGGAGATGTTCAGAGCAGAGAGGAGAACGCCGGCTTGACCAGTGAAAGCGGAATCGGGCGAATACAGAAAGTCGGAGTCAGCTTCGGGAGCGGTAGCGGTGAGCAAGAGGGCCTGGATGTGGATCGGGCGAGAGCGCGTGGCCCATTCGAGGCGCTGCAGGCGGCGGGCGATGTGCTCGGCAGAGGCGAGCTGGCCGCAGCCATCGCAAGGCAAGTGTGTAGGGACAGACATACGCAAAAATGGTAGAGCATCGCGCTTGGTGAGGCAAATAAACAAAAGTACGTTTGCGGTACAGGGGCGGGGCGGCTGCGAGCCCGGGATGGTAGAGGGGTTAATTCAGCAGCGCGACCCCTCCGTTTGGCGCTCGGAAAAACCCCGAAGGCTGGAATAGGTTTCTCCTGGGTTAGTTTGGGAGGCTAGGTTAGACCGCAAAAGCGGAAGCTGGGCTTCCGCACTCAAAAGGAAGATAGGGCCGGGCGGGCCCCGCCCTACAACAGCAAACACAACGATTTACTTGGAGACGGCGGCGTCGGAGGGGAGCTTCGAGCGGAGGCACCACTTGAGCTCCTGGCTCATTTCGGTGATTTCCATGCCGGGCATGACGATGAATTTACAGGAGAGCATTTCGCGCGGCTCGTCATCATCGGGAAGCTGGCAGGTGACGCGGCAATACTGGCAATCCTGGTTCCAGCAGAAACGCCCGTACGGGATGGTTTCCGGGCTGATGAACTGGAAGCAGCGCAGCAAGGAATTGCGCTCCGGCACCTGAAACTTCTTGCCGAAGATGGAGATTTCAACCAGTTTTTCGTACGGACGGAAAGGTTCCGACATGATGGTTCTGTCCTTTGTCGACAGCTTGCAACGCGGCTCTGAGTCCCCTGAGCTGGTAGTGGTGCGGTGCTTCTTCAGATTAGTGCGGGGGATGGAAGGGAACAACGAAACGATAGGGCGGACGTAGCGAAAGCGGCACGGGGTGGGAAGAGGGGGAAAAGATAACGCAGAGGCCGCTGAGACGCAGAGTGCGCTGAGAGGAGAGTCGGAGGGAATAAGGGCGAGATTACCCGCCGAGGTCGAAGAATTGGCACATGTGGCGGAATTTCTTGTAGCGGGCTTGAAGGAGTTCCTTCAGGCCTTGATTGGAGAGGATCAGCAGCTGGCGCTCCAGTGCGTCGCCGAAAAGTTTCGCTGCGGCTTCATAGTCGCCGTGCGCGCCGCCGTCGGGTTCGGGAATGATTTCGTCGACGATGCCAAGGTCCTTCAGATCGGTGGACATGATCTTCATGGCGATGGCGGCGGTTTCCGCTTTGGTGGAGTCGCGCCAGATGATGGATGCGCAGCCTTCGGGCGAGATCACCGAGTAAAACCCATTCTCAAGGATATTGACGCGATCACCGACGGCAATTGCCAGCGCCCCGCCGGAGCCGCCTTCGCCGGTGACCGTGACGATGATGGGAACGGGCAGCCGCGCCATTTCGCGAAGATTGCGGGCGATGGCCTCGCCCTGTCCGCGCTCTTCGGCGTCAATGCCCGGATACGCGCCGGGCGTATCAATGAAAGTAAGCACCGGGCGGCCGAACTTTGCGGCGAGTTCCATGATGCGCAGCGCCTTGCGGTAGCCTTCGGGCTTGGGCTGGCCGAAATTGCGGTCGATACGCTGCTTGGTGTCGCGCCCTTTTTGATGGCCGATGATGGCAACGGGCCGCCCACGGAACTTTGCCAGGCCGGTGATCAGCGCTTTATCGTCGCCAAAGCCGCGATCGCCGTGGAGTTCGACAAAGTCGGTGAACATCAGATTAATCCAGTCGAGCGTGTAGGGCCGCTGGGGATGCCGCGCAATCTGGGCGCGCTGCCAGGGCCCGAGGTGGGTGTAAAACTCGCGGCGGAGTTCGAGCACTTCCCTTTTCAGGCGCTCAACCTCGACTTCGCTTTCGTCAGTCGTAGCGAGGCGGCGCAGCTCTTCGACGTCCTTTTCCAGGCGTTCGATTTCGCGCTGGCGGTCGAGCGTCGTTATCGCCGAAACCTTCTTCTCTTTTTGCGCGGCGCACATTACGCAACCCTCTGAATCGCTTGCTGGCCGCAGATGCGGCGGACGGCTTCCTCAAGCTCCGGCTTCACCCGGATGCGTTTCTGAGACTTCAGGGATGCCACGGAGCCGTCGGGGGAGACCAGTTCAAACACTATCGTAGTTGGGCCCGGGGTGCTCGCAAATAATTGTTCCAGCTGGCTCAAAGTTTCATCGTTGAGCAGGCTCATGTCCAGGCGCAGGCGAAACTCGCTGGGGCCGGTGCGCTCGGCAACGTCTTCCAGGCGGCGGGCTTCCTGCAGGGAAAGGCGCGTGCCCGCTTCTTCGATTTGCACGCGGGCTTTCAGGAGGAGCGGCGCGCCGGGATTCAAGATGTTTTCGAGGCGGGCAAAGCTTTCGGGAAACGCGAGGAGTTCCTGCACGCCGGTCATGTCCTGAATCGTGAAAATGGCCCAGCGGGCGCCTTTTTTCGAGCGCATCGGTCGTGTGCCGACGATCAACGCGGCCACGGTGATTTCCTTGCCGTTGCGCTGGCCTTCCAATTCGTCGAGCGAGAGCGCGCCGAGATCCTTCAGACGTGAATCATATTTTTCGAGCGGGTGGCCGGAAACGTAGAAGCCCAGCATGGCGTATTCGCTGGTCAGGCGTTCTTCTTCGCTCCATGGAGGGGCGTCGCGCAACTCGAAATGAACCTTGGGCTCAGCGGAGGCTCCGCCGAAGAAAAGACCATGCTGGCCGGATTCCTTGGCGCGAGCGGCGCGCTGGATGGCGTTGATGGCGTCGTCGACGGACGCGAGCATGGCCTCGCGCGGGCCGAGCGAGTCCATCGCGCCGGACTTGATGAGGCTTTCGAACACCCGCTTATTGAGGAAGCGGGACTCGATGCGTTCGCAGAATTCGTAGAGCGATTTGAATTCGCCCTGGCTGAGGCGTGATTCACGGATCGCTTTCGCGGTGTTTTCGCCGACGTTTTTGATGGCGGCGAAGCCGAACCGGATGGAGTCGCCGACTGGCGTGAAGTAGAGATCGCTGTCGTTGACGTCCGGCGGAAGGATGGAGATGCTCATGCCCCGAGCTTCGTTAATGTACTTCACCTGTTTTTCCGCATTACCCGTTTCGGAGGTAAGCAGCGCGGCCATGAATTCCACGGGATAGTGCGTTTTCAGATAGGCGGTCTGATAGGCGAGCAGCGCGTAGGCGCAGGAGTGCGACTTATTGAAGCCGTAGCCGGCGAACTCTTCCATCAAATCGAAAATGCGCACGGCTTTCTTTTCGTTGATCTTGTTCTTTTCGCAGCCAGCGAGGAACTTGGCGCGCTGCGCGGCCATCTCCTCTTTCTTCTTTTTGCCCATGGCGCGGCGGAGCAGGTCGGCTTCGCCGAGGGAAAAACTGGCCAGGAGGTTGGCGATCTGCATCACCTGCTCCTGGTAGAGGATGACGCCGTAGGTTTCCTCGAGAATTTCCTTGAGCTGGGGAAGTTCGTAGGCGACCTTCGTTTTGCCATGCTTGCGATTGATGAAGTCGTCGATCATGCCCCCCTGGATGGGGCCGGGGCGATAGAGGGCGTTGAGAGCGGTGAGGTCTTCGATGCGAGTGGGCTGGTAGCGGCGAAGGATGTCGCGCATGCCGTGAGATTCAAACTGGAAGATGGCCGTGGTGTCGCCGCGTGAAAAAAGTTTGTACGTGGCTTCATCGTCGAGGCCGAGGTTATCAATGTCGAGCTTGACGCCGCGATTCTGCTCGACCATTTTGACCGCGTCGTAAAGAACGGTGAGCGTGGTCAGGCCGAGGAAGTCCATCTTCAGCAGGCCGATACGCTCGAGGGCGTTCATGTCGTACTGCGTGGTGATTTCGTCGCGGTTGGTCTTGTAAACAGGAACGAGTTCCGTGAGCGGCTGGGGCGAGATGACGACTCCGGCGGCGTGCGTGGAGGCGTGACGCGAAAGCCCTTCGAGGCGCAGAGCCACGGCCATCAGATCCTTAAACTTTTCGTCACTGTCCACGGCCGACTTTAGCTGGGGCGCTTCCTCGAGCGCAGTTTTGAGCTCGATGCCAAGCGTGGCGGGAATCATTTTGGCCAGGCGGTCGACTTCGCCATAGGGAATGTCCATGGCGCGGCCGACGTCCTTCACCGCGGCTTTCGCGGCCATGGTGCCGAAGGTGATGATCTGTGAGACGTTTTCGCGGCCGTATTTGCGCGTGACGTAGTCGATCAGTTCGCCGCGCCGCCGCATGCAGAAATCGATATCAATATCGGGCATGGAGACGCGCTCTGGATTCAGGAAGCGTTCGAACAGCAAATTGTATTGCAGCGGGTCGACATCGGTGATGCGCAGCGCATAGCTGACGAGGCTTCCCGCGGCGGAGCCACGGCCCGGGCCGACGGGAACCTCTTGCGCGCGCGCGTAATGAATGAAATCCCAGACGATCAGGAAGTAGCCCTCGTAGTGCATCTTCTTGATCATTTCGATTTCCGACGAAAGCCGGCGCTCGTATTCCGCGAGCGGATGCCGAAGCGCGCCCTGTTGCGACTGCCGTTCAAGGAACGGCACACGCTGGGCGAAACCTTCGCGGGCCACTTTTTCGAAATAGCTGCCCGGCGTGTGGCCTTCGGGAACCTTGAATTCGGGAAGCGCGTTGGGGATGCGCTCGATTTTCACGTTGCAGCGCGCGGCGATATCCACGGTGCGACTGAGCGCATCGGGAAGTTCGCGGAAAACCTTGGCCATTTCCTCGGCGGTCTTGAAATAAAACTGGTCGGTGGCGAACTTCATGCGATTGGTATCGCTCATGGTCTTGCCGGTCTGGATGCAGAGCAAGACTTCTTGGGCGTGAGCGTCGCTGTGATGGAGATAGTGGCAATCGTTGGTGGCGACGAGAGGGATGCCGGTTTCTTTCGAGAGGCGGACAAGGTCTTTGTTGACGCGCTGCTCGATTTCGAGGCCCTGGTCCTGAATTTCCAGGAAGAAATTGCCTTTGCCGAAGATGTCGCGCAGGCGATAGGCGTTCTCACGCGCGAGATCGAACTTTTCGTCCACGACCGGTTCGGTTACAGGACCGCGAAGGCATGCAGAGAGAGCGATGAGGCCCTTGCTGTGCTTGGAGAGCAGATCAAGGTCGATGCGCGGCTTGTAGTAAAAGCCTTCGAGAAATCCGGCGGAGACCAGCTTGATAAGATTGTGATAGCCCTCGAGATTTTCGCAGAGAAGAACGAGGTGGTTACTGCCGCGGGAGCCGGGCTCCATCTCGCCGCGCTCGCCGTTGGTGACGGCCGCCGATTTTTCGCCGCGGTCGTGGCGGCTGCCCTTGGCGACGTAAACTTCGCAGCCGATGATGGCTTTGACGTCGCGCTTGCTGGCTTCGTTGAAAAAGTTGGCGGCGGCGAAGAGGTTGCCGTGGTCGGTGATGGCCACCGCTGGCATTTTCTGGCGGGAGGCTTCGTCGAGGAGTTCGCCCGTTTCGCACGCGCCGTCCAGAAGGCTGAAATCGGTATGAACGTGGAGATGAACAAACTGGGGATTGCCCATGGAAGTTGATTGTAAAACGCGGGGATGAGAAATGCGAACGGGATTGTGAGTTTTGCACAGGGAGACGGGCGGTGATGATGCGGGAAGGTTGCGGGGCGGAGATTTGAATTCCGCGTAGGGGATGTATCGCCCCTACGGGGCTGGGCTCGCTTTGGACACGAGTTACCAGGCCTTACGGCCTGGGCTAACTTCTTTCGCGCCTCCAGCGCTTGAAGAACGGAGGGCGCAAAATTACCTTCGGCTAGATGAGAAACCGTGGTTTGCGGAAACTTTTGGTTTTAATGTGTAGCGCGTAAAAGCGAAAGCCTCGCTTTCACACTCATAAATTATTTCTTGGATTTGTGTTTGGCCGCGGCGGCTTTCATGCCCGCTTTGTGGCGGTCGTGCGTGGCCTGTTTTTCCGCGGCGGCAGCTTTCTTCTCGGCGGGGGTTTCGACGTGCTTTTCAGCCTTCGCCGGCTTCTTTTCTTTCTCTTTTTTCTTCGGCGGTTCCTTGATGCCGGAGAGCTTGCGCAGGATTTTTACTCGTTCCTCGGGAGTTTTGGCACGGCCGTTCAACTGGATGGCGAAAACATCCTGCACGATCTGATCAAACTTCGGGCCGCGGGGCATACCAAGAGCTTCGAGCTCGGTGCCCACAATCGGCAGCGCCTGCCGGACCGGGCGCCACTTGTGAAGGAACGATTTCAGCTTGGAGACTGCCGCGGAGTTATTGGATTCGGCAAGCAGGTACGCCACATATTCCATCTGCATTTTCTCGATGTAGCGATACGCTTCGATGGGAGTTTTCGTTTTCTTTCCCGTAAGCTCTTTCTGAATTTCCTGCGCTTTCTCCGGGAATTTTTCGATGGCCTCGATCTCGGCGGAGCGGTACCCCAGCTTGGAAAGAGTGCTGCTGAGCTCGCGATCCTTCAGGCGGTCCAGGATGGCCAGCAGCATCGGCGTGGCCAGGCGCGGCCGGAATCCGGCCATGTAGAGGTCGTCGCGGACCTTGATGAGGCGGTTGATGGCGTCGTAGCCGGGATGCTTTTTGGCGAGCATCGGGTTAACGCGCTCGAGCATGTCGCCCTCTTCCCATTCCTTGAGGATGAGTTGCGGACGCTCTTCGCGGCTCAGGCTGCGCACTTCTTCACCAGCGTCTTCCGGAGTGATGGTGAGCTGCAGTTCGCGTTCGATGGCGAGATTGAACCATTCCTGGGTGCGGGACTCGAGCTTGAAGCCCATGCGAGCCGCAAGGCGCAGCGCGCGCAGCAGGCGCACAGGTTGATTGGTGAAGCTGTGGATGGAAAGCGCGCGAACTTCGCCGTGCTCGATGTCGGACAGGCCGTTCGTGGGATCGAGCAGCAACCCGCGAGACGCGGGATTGAGCGAGATCGCGATAGCGTTTAACGAGAAGTCGCGCCGCCGCAGGTCCTCCATGATGGTGGACCAGCGGAGTTCCGGGCGCGTGCCGGGGCGCACGTAATGTTCATCGCGCGCGGCGGAAATGCTACCCTCAACGTCACCGGCGAAAAGAATCTCGACGTGGCGCAGTTTTTCGTCCTCGGAGAGAACCTTGGCGCCGCCTTTTTCGAGTTCGCGCGCCATCTTGGAGGGATTCCCTTCGACGGTGAAGTCGAGATCGCGCAGGTTAGCACCGGTAATCAGATCGCGAACGGTGCCGCCGGTCAGGTAGACGTTGAAGCCCAGGACCGCGGCCAACTCCTGCACGCGCAACATGGCCGCGCGTTGTTCCGGCGAGAGCCGGCTTTCCAAGAGAAACATGTAATCAGGCATTGCGTTCCTTCCGCTTCAAAGTTGGCATTCACGCAGCGAATGCCATACCCGCGATGAGTCCGTTCCCGGCGAGTCAGGCCCGGGGGTGATGCGCTTTATAAATCTGCTTCAGGCGTTCTTCCACGACGTGGGTGTAGATCTGCGTCGTGGAGATGTCGGAATGCCCCAGCATCAGCTGGACGGAGCGCAGGTCGGCGCCTCCCTCCAGCAGGTGGGTGGCAAAACTGTGCCGCAACATGTGCGGCGTCAAGGGCACGCGCAACCCGGCGCGGCGCCCGTAGGCGGAGAGAATTTTCCAGACCCCCACGCGGCTGAGCGAACTGCCTCGGCGATTGATGAAAAGTGTCGGCGAGTTGACCTGCTTCCCTGCCGGGACGAGTTTTGGCCGGGCATCGCGAAGATAGCGGTCCACCAGGGCAAGCGCCTTCTTACCGATGGGAACGATGCGCTCTTTGTCCCCCTTGCCGACGCACCGGACGCAGCCGACGGCCCGGTCCAGATCCATCACGCGCAGGCTGATGAGTTCGGAAACGCGAAGGCCCGTGGAATAGAGAACGTCGAGCATGGCCCGGTCGCGGAGGCCGATCGGAGTCTTGTCGTCGGGTTCGGAGAGCAGCCGCTCGATCTCTTCAAGCCGAAGATAGCCAGGTAGCGACCGCCGTATCTTGGGCGATTCGAGATTCGTGGAAGGATCAACGCTGATCAGGTCCTGCGTTTGGGCGAACCGGAAGAAATTGCGCATCGTGACGAGGTGCCGCGCGACGGTGCGGCTTTCGAGTTTCTGCCGGAAAAGACTGGAGAGGAAATCCACCAGGTCGTCTCGCGTGACGCTTTCGAGAGTCAGCTTTCTCTTCTTCGCATAGCTTTCGAATTTGACCAGGTCGCGGCGATACGCCGAAACCGTGTTCGCCGATAGTCCCTTTTCCACGCGGACATAGGTGAGAAACGACGCGATGGTGTTGGAGATTTCCATCAGGATCCCGCCAATCCTTCCGCGGCGCCGGGCCGCCGCATGGCGATGCCGTACACTTCTTCAATTTCTGGACATTTGAAGAGCCACGTCAGCCCGATATAGACCAGTGTCGCACCAGTGATCATGGCGATAAATATCACGAGTTGGATGAAAAAGGCAGAGTTGAGGGTGAAGTTGGCGTAGTAATTCGCCACCAGGCAGCCGGCCCCCATGATCAGGCTGCAGACCGAGATTTTAACCAGCGAACGAATGATGGCGAAACTCCCCAGCGGACCGTAACGGAGGCGAAAAACGGCGAACAGGATCACGAAGTCAAACATCGTGGCAATGGCGGTAGCCAGCGCCGGGCCGCCGTTCTGAAATCGCTTGTACAGGTAAAAGTTGTTAAGGAACAGGATGTTCAGAGCAATATTCAGGAAGAACGAAATCAGGGCGACGATCACCGGCGTCTTCGTGTCCTTCGCGGAATAGAACGCCGGAACGATCAGCTTCACGCAGGCCAGCGCAGGCAGGCCGATGGAGTAGTAGAGCAGCGGCCGCGCGGTCAGGCGAGTGGATTCGGCCACGAACCGCCCGTGCTGAAAGAGCATACGAATGATCGGCTCGCGGAGGGCCATCAGGCCGATGGCGGCGGGGATGGTGATGTAAGCGACGATGCGCACTGCAAACGTGAGCGTCTTCTTCAAGCCCTCGTAATTGTTTGCCGCAGCCTGGTGGGACATGATCGGCAGAATCGCCGTGGCGACGGCAATGGCATAGCCACCGAGCATCAATTCCATTACGCGGTCGGCAACGTAGAGCGCCGTAAGCGAGCCACGCGGCATGCGCGCGGAATTGGCGAAGTAGGTGTCCACGAAGAAATTGATCTGCGAGATCCCGAGGCCGAAGAAGCGCGGGAAGAGCACGCGGGCAACGTCTCGGATCGCCGGATGCGTGAACGAGAGACCAAAATCGAAGCGCATGCCGCGGCGCACCAGTTGCGGCACCAGCATCAGGAACTGCAAAGCGCCGCCGACCAGCACACCCACGGCAAGGGATGTCGCCGGAGTTCGAAAATACGGCCACACCGCGGCGGTGGAAAAAACGATGATGACGACGTTCAGGAGTACGCTGGTGGCCGAGGGGAGCGCAAAAAAGTGGAACGAGTTCAGAATGCCGATGCCAATGGCGGTCAGGCCCAGAAAAAACAGATAAGGGAAGATGATGCGGTTTAACGCAATGGCCTCGTCCCAACCCTCGACCTTATCCCCCGGAGAGGTAAACGTGTGAATCACATGAGGGGAGAAGATGACGCCGAAGATGACCACGACCGCCAGGACGAGCGCCACGGTCCAGAAAAAGCGGTTGGCAAACTGCCAAAGCTCGTCGGACGAGCGTTCGCGCATATAGGTGGTGAAGACGGGGATGAAGGTGGCGGAAAAGGTCCCATCTCCAACTAAACGCCTGAAAAGATTGGGGATACGATAGGCCAGGACGAAGGAATCGGCACTGAGTGTGGTGCCGAGGAGAAGGGTAATCCGTTGGTCTCGCACATAGCCAAGAATGCGGCTAGCGAAGGTAACCAGCGAAATGATGGAGGCGGATTTTAGGATCTGCTTCTTTTCGGACAAAGACCGACCCTCAGTGACCTAACCCCAATAAAAACAATGAGTTGACAGGAAAACCGAGCTTAACATAACATACATTTGCAGCCTTGTGCAATTGTTTCCTGCTCTGGATGCGGTGATTTCCATTGAAAACGCGGGCCCCAGCCTCGACGCACAAAAAAGTAGTGATTGAACTGGACGACAAGAACGCCCTGCGCGGCTTTCTGAATCCGGCACGCCTGGCGGGTGCCGAGACGCTGGACCTCTTGACACCGGAGGGCGAACACGAAGAAGTCGCCGTTTCGAAGGTCAGGGCGGTCTATTTTGTGCGGGACCTGGAGGAAGGGTTTGCCCCGGAACGCACAGCATTCTTGAACCGGCCGAAGCTGGACGGCCTATGGGTGAAGGTTCGCTTTCGCGACGACGCGACTCTCGAAGGCGTGATCCCGAACGACCTGCTGACTTTCCTGGACAATGGGCTACACCTCTCACCGCCCGACTTCAATTCCAACACCGACCGGATCTATGTTCCCCGCCCGGCCATCGCCGAACTGACAGTCCTTGGCGTAGTCGGCGTCTCCCGTCGGAAGCCCGCCGCCGCACCCGCGGCGCAGCCGCGCCTTTTCAACGAGTAATTAGAAGAGGGGCAGTGTCCGAGCGAGCAGCGCACCTGCGAGATTGTTCCTAATTTAACTTTCTGTCGGCGCTGAATTGAGGCGAATCAGGCGGAGGCCGCCTTCACCGCCGGGCGGGCGCGCTTGGACTCCCATGCCTGGCGCATCTCCTCACGCCGCGCCAGCACATACTTTTTTGCATCCTCGAAGCTTTTGTAAACCCGCGTGCCCTTAATCATGTTGCAGGGACGGCAGCAGGCTACGAGGTTGGCGGGGTCCTTCTTGCCCTTTCGAGCGCGCGGCACGACGAAATCGACGGACATCACCAGCGCATTGTCAAAGTTCGCTCTGCCATCGAGCCCGCAGTACTGGCAACAGTATTGATCGCGTTCCAGGATTTTCAGGCCCTCGGCCAGACTTACCGGCATATCCACTTTTGAAAGAGTAGTCATATTCCAAGGCATGGAGCACCTCCGAGTCCGAAATGCTATTGCAAAGTTTTGCGTAAGAGAAGAGGCAAGGAACGCCCGAGAGGATGGGGACAAACCTTCAATGAAAACTCTCCAATTCGAGATGGGTCGAGGCACTTGAGCTAATGGAAATGCGTGGAATATTCCGCAAGTGTGCCAAATGAGACTGCAAATCTTCGATTTGCCAGCCAAGGTGGATCTATCTTGCGCAAAAAGAAGTTGACCAAACTCGAAATCGCGACGAAGGCCAGTGTTAAGAAGGAAATGGCCCTGCCTCGCATGGCCAAGTCCGCAAGAACTTCAGCACTGATACAAGGCGCAGCGCGGAATTCAAAACGCCGGCGTGCCAGAGGCTTGCATTGAAAAACCAGTCCTGGGCCTCGAACGGGACTATGAATATGACGGATAGCGAGTGGATCACCAGACTTGACGACGGCAGAAATGTGAAATTTATTTTCCAGGAACTCCCCGACGATGGGGCGTTCATTTCCGCTCAGATTGAACGGCATGAAGTCGTTTATTCGGTGATTCTTGACAAAGGAAGAAAACCGCTAAGCCGCGAGGACGTCGAAAGCCGCTTCAAGAACGAACTCACCTAGATGTAGCCAATGTACTTCCAATCAACCCCTCTGAAAAACCCGGTCGCCGAGCGTGTCTTAGCTCCATAATTCTGTCACCCCTTAACGGCAACGTGAAAATGTCACCCCATGAGACAGGAGACATTCACGTTGAGTCAGAAGGAACTGCAGCGAGTGAGCGTAATCAGTGCATGCATCAAGGGAGACATGGCG
>DATHMM010000046.1:0-34910 GCA_035487095.1 Candidatus Sulfotelmatobacter sp. | reverse complement strand
CAGGGGCGCAAGCGCAAAGTCCACAATGTGATCGCCTGGAAGGGCGGGTCAGCCACGGCCGGGAACGCACCGACCGAAAAAGAAGAGCGCATTCGTGCCCTCCTCGAAACCGAGCGGGGGCCGCTGCCGCTACCACAACTGCTGAAACTTGCCGGTGTCTCGCGCGCGCTGATCGAGCGCATGTTGAGAGACGGCTTGCTGGAAACCTGGGAAGAACCGATTGATCCCGCCGAAGATCCCTTCGACATAGGTTACTCGCCGCCCGCCCACTCGCTGAACGAATCGCAGGAACGCGCGTTTGGCACTATCCGCGCGAGATTTGAGCTGGGCGAGTTCGGAGTGCAGCTGATTCACGGCGTCACCGGCAGCGGAAAGACCGAAGTGTACCTGCGCAGCGTGCAAGAGACTCTGGCGCGCGGGAAAACCGCGCTTGTTCTTGTCCCAGAAATTGCGCTGACATTATGGATCGGGCGGCAGTGTCGCGCGTGGTTTGGCGCGCATTTCGAAGGCGTCGCCGTGCTGCACTCGGCGCTGAGCGACGTAGAGCGCGCCCGCGAATGGTGGCGCGTTCGAAACGGACAAGCGCGCGTGATCGTAGGCACGCGATCGGCAGTCTTCGCGCCGCTGGAAAATCTCGGCCTCGTCATTGTGGACGAAGAACAGGAAAACAGTTTCAAGCAGGAAGAAACGCCGCGCTATCACGGCCGGGACGTTGCCATCGTCCGCGCGAAGCTCGAAAATGCCGTCGCGCTGCTGGGTTCCGCGACGCCGGCGCTCGAGACCTATCACAATGCCGCCAGCGGCAAGTATGAGCTGTTGACGATGGCTTCGCGAGTGGAGAATCGTTCGCTCGCGGCGGTGGAGATCGTCGATCTGCGCACGGAGTTCCAGCAGACACACCAGACCAGCCCCATCTCGAAAATTCTGCACGATGGCATTGCCGAATGCCTTTCCTTCAACACCCAGGTGCTGATTCTGATCAATCGCCGCGGCTATTCCTGGTCGGTGCTCTGCCGGAGTTGCGGAGCTTCCGTGCAGTGCGCCAACTGCAGCATTTCGATGACGCATCACAAGAGCCGCAACCGCCTGGAATGCCATTATTGCGGCTTCGTCCAAGCCGTGCCTAAAACTTGCCCCAAGTGCGATTCGAAGTATGTTTATTTTTTTGGCGAAGGTTCGGAGCATCTGGAAGAGCGGCTGCGCAAGGAGTTTCCCGGAGCGCGGATCGCGCGACTCGACCGTGACACCGTGCGCACCAAGCAGCAGTATCAGGAAACGCTGGGAGCGTTTGCCGGCGGCGCGCTGGATATTCTCGTGGGCACGCAGATGCTCGCGAAGGGCCACGACTTCCAGCGCGTCACGCTGGTGGGCGTCATCTCCGCCGATTCCGCGCTCACTCTCCCCGACTTTCGCGCGGCCGAGCGCACCTTTCAACTGTTGACGCAGGTCGCGGGACGCGCTGGACGCGGCGAACTCCCCGGCCGTGTGCTCATCCAAACTTACTTTCCCGAGCACTATGCGATTCAGGATGCGGTGCGCCAGGACTATCTTTCGTTTTACGAGCGCGAGCTGCACTTCCGCCGGATGATGGCCTATCCCCCGTTCACCTCGCTGGCCAACGTGATCGTGCGCGACACCAATCTGGAGAATGCGATTCGCTGGTCGCGGCGGCTTTCGGAATATTTTTCGCCCTCGGATGGAAAAGGCATTCGAATCCTTGGCCCCGCGTCCGCGCCGCTCGCGCGATTGAAGAAAGAGCATCGCTTCCAATTTCTGCTCAAATCGCCGAAACGCTCCGTCATCACGAAACTGCTCAGCGGCGCGCTCTCCTTCTGCGATGCTAACGAAATCCCGCAGACCGCTGTCCTCGTGGATATGGATCCGCTATCACTGCTGTAGCGTCGATCCTTTATTTTTCGCAATCCTCTCCGCATTGACGAAAGCACTCAGTGCTTGTCATCCTGAGAGCGCGTTGTTTGGGCTCGAAGGATCTCAACTTAAGCTTCGTGAAAACTCATACGTTGAGGTCCTTCGCCTTTCTCCGGTTTCACCGGAGTCCACAAACCGGACCTTGTCGGATAGGCTCAGGATGACAAGCGCGCGGGGGACATCAAATGTGCGCGCGATGGCGTCTGCGGGTTTGGGGCCAAAATGGCCCCACGTACGGGAGGAGCAGCGAGCGACGTGCGCGGGCAACGCCGCTAAAATTTGCTGGTCGGGGAATCGCCGCCATTGGATTGAGGATTATCATGGAGCAAAACCTACAGCAGACCACATCGCTTCTTGCCCGCACGCCCGCCGCTCTGAATTCGTTTCTGCGCGAACTTCCGGAAGAATGGACGCATCGGAATGAAGGCGGCGACACCTGGAACGTGTTCGACGTCGTCGCCCATCTGATCTACGGCGAGCAGGCGGACTGGATTCCGCGGGTGCGAATCATCCTGCAGTTCGGCGAGACTCGGGCGTTTGAGCCGTTTGACCGCAAGGGGCACATAAAGCTCAGTCACGGCAAGACCCTTGCGCAGTTGCTGGATGAGTTTGCGCGGGCGCGCTCGGAAAGCCTGGACCAATTGCGAGCACTGAATCTACAGTCAGAAGAACTCGAGCGGCGAGGGACGCATCCCGCGTTCGGACCGGTGAAATTATCGCAGCACCTGGCGAGCTGGGTGGCTCATGATTTGACTCATCTCCATCAGATTTCACGGATTATGGCCCACCAGTATCGCGAGGCCGTCGGTCCGTGGAGCGATTATCTTGGTGTGCTGAGATGCGCCGGCCACAGTGCGCCTTAAAGCGCTTGCATTAAGACGGACGGGCTCGGAAGGCCGTCCCTACGCGTCCGCCCGACGGCGGCTCCAGAAAAAATAACCCGGCAAACCGAGCAGCATCAGGGCGATTGCGACAAGCAGGTAGGTGAATTCGTGCGGATCTTTGACTGCTGCATAGATCGCGTTGCCCACAATCGCGAGCGCCGCCAAAACAAATAGCAGCGGCGTCAGCGGATACCCGGGCACTCGATAGGGAATGGGCTTGCCCGCATTCGCTCGACGAATCGGGAAGATACTTGCGGCCCCGAGTCCATAGAAAATCCAGCCGATGAAAATCGCGCCACCCGCCAACTTTGCGAATCCCGCGGCGGATGCCAGTACGCACGACCATACTCCCAGGGCTAGCACTGCCGCCGCCGGGGTGCCGAAGCGCGGATCGACCTCCGCGAGCTTCTTGAAAAATAAATTGTCGTTCGCCATGGCGAAGAAAACGCGCGGCGCGGTCAGCATTACGCTGTTCGTGGAGCTGAAGGTGGAAATCAGAATCATCGCCGCCACCAGTTTTCCCGCCCAGGGCCCCAGAACCGCGCGCGCGGCCGTGGCAGCAATCGCGTCGCTGGCCGCGGCCGCCGCCGGACCTAGCGCCACCAGATAGGCCACCACCGCGAAGAGATAGAGGCCCATGAGAATCAGGGAGCCGAGCAGAAACGTCCGAGGGAAGCACCGCTGCGGATTCATCACTTCGCCGGCGCTATAGGTGCCAAACTGCCAGCCTTCATATGCCCAGAGCACGGTGATCATGGCAAAGCCGATGCCGGAGAAAAGTGTGTAACCGCTTTGCGACGTTCCGAGCGCCGCGGGGATTTCCCCGGCGTGTGTGCCCCTCGATAGGCCGAGCGCCAACAACACGCTGCCGAGAACAACGATGAGGCCGACCTTGATAACCGTGGTCACGTTTTGCAGGTCGGAACTTTTTCGCGTCCCCCAGACATTGACCGCGGTTACCACGGCGATCATCAGAATCGTGACCAGCGACGCGCCGCCCGATGAGAGCGGGATGATTTCCTGCAAGTAAGTGGTGAACGCATGCGCGAGCGCCGCAATCGTAGCACTGGCTATTACCAGAAACAGGCACCAGCCGTACAAGAACGCCGGAAGCCGCCCGAACCCATCCCGGATGTAGCAATAAAGTCCGCCGGCCTCAGGATTCGTCGCGGCCAATTCCGCGTACGTCAACGCCCCCAAGAGCGACAGCACGCCGCCGAAGAGCCAAACCAGCAGCGACCATCCGACCGAACCACCCACTTGGCGCTGAATCAATCCAGGCGTGAGAAAAATTCCGGAACCAATCACCGAGCCGACGAACAACAAGAGCAAATCGCGTTCCCGCAGACTCCGGGTCAGCTCTTTCTTGGGCGTCGAGGGCATCCCCGGCACTTTATAGCAATCTTTCCACGGGATACGGCATGAAGCAGAGGATGAACACCGCAAGAGACATCACCGCTGCGAATCTGCGGTTCGGGTCAATCGGGGTGGGATCATAAATCGGCGCCATGCGGACGAATTGCAGGCCGAAAAGTATAAGCGCCCAGATCCACCAGCCCTGCCATTGGAAATAGCCGAGCGGCACCAGCGCGAGGGGAAGCGCCAAGGAAATCCAACGGTGGAGTTGCGGGCTGACCGAGCGCACGATGTGCCCGCCGTCGAGTTGCCCGACGGGCAAAAGGTTCAGTGCCGTGGCGAACATGCCGACCCACGCCGCGCGTCCCACAGGGTGCAACAGCAAGTCCGTAGCGTGAGCGTTTGGCTGAAATGTCGCCGTCACCAGGCGAAGAATGAGCGGCACACCAAAAATAAGATCAGCATTGTTATCGGCGTCCAACGCGGGAATCACCCTTGCGTGTATCACTCCATACGCCAGCGCCGGCAGGGCCACCAAAAACCCTACCAGCGGCCCGGATGCTCCAACGTCAAAGAGCGCGCGCATCGAACGAATCGGAGACCGGATCAGGATGAATGCGCCGAACGTGCCGATCAACGTGGGTGCGGGAATGAAATAAGGATAGCTCGCACGGATGTGATGATGGCGGCAGGCGAAGTAATGCCCAAGCTCATGCGCCAGCAAAATTCCCAGCAGCGTCAGCGCAAACGGCAGCCCTGCCAGCAGCGCCGCCGGATTCCGGTATGCCAGCCGGAACGTCTGCTCGAACGCGTCCAGCGAAGCAGCCTGATTGTGCGCGTAAGCGGCCGCGAAATGCGTGCCTGCAAACAGCGAAGTGACCAGCGTCAATAAGAACAAGCCCGAAGACAGTACAAGCGAGCGCACGGAAGGGTGCGGCTGGTCCGCGGCGTAAAATCGTCCTTGCGGCGGACGTCCGGGCCATGTGGGCACTTCCAGAAAAGAAGGAGAGTTCCGTTCTGATTCCGGTGGAGTCACAATAAATTACTTGGCTTGGCTGGCGGCGTGGTCTTCAAGTCCCTGGAGCTCTTTTCCGGGCTTGAAGCGCACCGCTTTTCCGGGAGGAATGCTGACCTCTTCGCCGGTGCGGGGATTGCGCCCGATGCCGGTCTTCCGGGGCTTCACGCTGAATACACCGAACTTGCGCAGTTCGATGCGCTGCCCGCGCCCCATGGCGTTCTTCAGGGACTCAAAGACCGTCTCCACGGCTTGCTCCGCCTTGGTGCGACTGATGTTCGTCTTCGCTACGACGGCATTCACAATGTCTAGCTTAATCACACCGTCCTCCCGCTCACTGTGGCCCGATGCTAGAGGCTAAGGCCCGGGTTGTCAAGAAGTTCCGCGTCATCTACACTTTAACCTTTTGCGAGCCTACTTTCTAAGTTTTCTGTCAGGAGGATTGGATGTCCGTAAAGCCAGACCGTTGGATCCGCCGCATGGCGCTGGAGCACAAGATGATCGAACCGTTCACCGATCGGCAGGTTCGGGAAGGAGTGATCAGCTACGGCGTGTCTTCGTACGGATACGACATCCGGGTGGCCGACGAATTCCGCATCTTCACCAACGTGAATTCCACCATCGTGGATCCGAAAAATTTTGATCCACGCTCGCTGGTGGAGTTCAAGGGCGACGTTTGCCTGGTGCCACCGAACTCGTTTGCGCTGGCGCGATCGATTGAATATTTTCGCATCCCGAGAAATGTGCTGACCATCTGCCTCGGCAAATCCACGTATGCGCGGTGCGGGATCATCGTGAACGTGACGCCGTTTGAGCCGGAGTGGGAAGGTTTCGTGACGCTGGAAATCAGCAACACCACGCCGCTGCCCGCGCGCATTTACGCGAACGAAGGATTGTGCCAGGTGCTCTTTTTTGAGAGCGACGAGGATTGCGAAGTCAGCTACAAAGACAAAAAAGGGAAGTATCAGGCGCAGGGCGGCATCGTGCTGCCGCGGTTGTAGACCACGAGGAATTTTTGAGTGCGGGAGCCCGGCTCCCGCTTTTGCGAGTTCAACTTCTCTGCGGATTCGGATTTGGTCGTGGCGTTTAACGCCGTAAAAGCGGCAGCGTTGCTGTCGCACTCAATGAAAGGCGCCCGCCTCAGAAGGCGGCCGCTACAAACCCTAGCGGAAAAGCTTGCCGGCGATTTCGGTGACGTGCTTGCCCTGGTAGCGGGCGACTTTCAACTCGTTTTCGCTGGGCTGGCGTGAGCCATCCGCCGCGGCAAGCGTGGTTGCTCCGTAGGGTGTGCCTCCGGAGATCTCGCCCATGAACGTCAGGCCCGGTTCGCTGTAAGGGACGCCGACGACAACCATGCCGTGGTGCAGCAGCGTAGAATGAAAGCTGGTGATCGTGGTTTCCTGCCCGCCGTGCTGAGTACCCGTGGAAGCAAACACGCTGCCAACTTTTCCGATCAGCGCGCCCTGTTTCCACAATCCGCCGGTTTGATCCAGAAAATTCCGCATCTGTGCGGCCATGTTGCCGAACCGCGTGGGCGTTCCGAAAATAATCGCGTGCGCATCGGCCAACTGGTCCACGGTGGCCACGGGCACTTTGGCAAGGGCCGCTTTTGCGGCTTTTGCGCCGTATTTTTCCAGCACATCGTCCGACATCAACTCCCCCACCTGATAGAGCGAGACATCGGCGCCGGGAACCTGCTTAGCGCCCTCGACGACGGCCTGCGCCATTTTGTAGACGTGGCCGTACATGCTGTAGAAAATCACTTGAACCTTGACCGCCATTTCGCGTCTCCTTTCGACTTCAGCTTTTTGGGATGGTTTCGTTCTCCGTGCTTTCCGTCAAAACCTGCAGGGGATAGCCGAGTTCACGCCATGCGTCCAAGCCACCCTGCAGCGGCCGGATATGTTTCACGCCTTTGTTCCTTAGGAGCAGCGCCACACGGGCGCTGGTGGCTTCGTTTGGTCAAGTGCAGTAGAGGATAACTTCGCGGTCATGGGGCAGCCGCCCTCCGGTTTGTTGGAGCTCGGTGGCGTCCATACGGAATGCGCCTGGAATCGTTTCCGGGTCGGCCTCGAAATCGACAGAGTGGCGCAGGTCCACGATGGTGAGAAGTTCGCCGGCATCCAGTTTTCCCTTCAACTCGATTGGGCTGATACGGGCAATTCTCAACTCGCGCAGGAATTTCTGGCGGGCGACGAACTTGTACGCAACATAGAACGCCAGGGACGCCGCGAGCAAACCCATCAGCCCGCCGCCCAATTGCTGAGCCTCCTGCGCGATGAGTTCAATCTGGCCGCTGAAGATGTAGCCGAGCCCGAGGTACGTTCCGGCCCAAAGGATCGCGCCCAAAGCGTCGAAGGCCAGAAACCTGCGGAATTTCATGTGGAATATGCCGGCGAGCGGCGTGGCCACCGTGTTCAGGCCGGGAAGGAACTTGGCAACGAGCAGGGATTTCGCGCCCTGTTTTTCAAAGAGGCCTTCGGTGCGACGTACGCAGGAATCCGGCTCCAGGGAAATTCTGCACAGCCAGTGGAGAATCCGGATGCCTTTCTTTTTGCCGAGCTGATACCAGACGGTGTCGGCGGCAACAGAAGCGATCATGCAGAGCAGCAAGGCGATCCCAAAATTGAGCCGATGCATTCCGCCCAGGGCGCCGCTGGCCAACAGCAGCGGAATGGACGGAAGCGGGAGGCCGGCCTGCTCCAGAAACACCCAGATCAATAAAACCAGGTAGCCGTGATTCACCAGGAATTCGAGAGTGCTGTGCATGCCGGGCAAGGTCCTCTTTCACAGCTTAACCTATGCGGGTTACTTCTGGACGAAGGCCGCCGCCTTTCCCCAGTGCCCGCCCATCACAAACGCGTCGAGCGGCTTTCGTTCGCGCGGCGCAAGTTCGCGCTGGCGCAGCGTTTCGGAGAGCGATTCCGGATCGCCCGGGTAGCCAATGGTAAAGGCTGCAATAGGCTCCCACCCGCTGGGAATCTCGAAAAGTTCAACGGCCTTGTGCGGATCAAACCCCGCCATTTGATGCACGAACAGCCCCCGTGAGGTAGCTTCCGCGGACAGATTTGCCATCGCGGCGCCGGTATCGTAAAAAGCGTTGCGGTTGGGGCTGCCAGTCTTGGCAAAGGCGAGTTCCGAGACCGCGATGGCCAGCACTGGGGCGTGTTTAGCCCAGGTCTGATTGAACTCCACGAGCGTACTCACCATTCTTGCGTGGCTTTCTTTTTCGTCGGCGGTGGTCACCAGGAAGGCCCAGGGCTGCTCGTTGTTGCTGGATGGCGCCCAGCGAGCTGCTTCAAAGAGGCTGCGCAATACGTCCGGCGCAACGGGCTGGTGGGAAAACGCGCGTGGGCTCCAACGATGCTGGATCAATTCGTGGACTTGATGATGCGTAGGTGCCGGCTTATGCATTTTGTGTTCCTCATCCGTTTGATTCAGGTGGCGCTCAGAAAGCTGTGGGCGGCAAAATGCCGCCCGCGAGGCTTCCCTGAATCGAATTAACGTTTACCCCAATCACTTCCCTTGCGGGGGAATGATCATTTCCACATCCAGCGACACGTTGACTTCGTCGCCGACGACCACACCGCCGCTGTCGAGCTTTTGATTCCACGCCACCCCAAAGTCCTGGCGATTGATCTTGGTGGAGGCTGATACGGCCGTGCGCTGCAAGCCCCAGGGATCCTTGATAGGAGCCTTGGGAAGAGTTGCGGTGAGCACCGCGGGCTTGGTGACGCCGCGGATGGTCAGCTCGCCGGTCACTTTAAGTGTGCCGTCGGCATTGCGCTCGACCTTGGTGGATTGAAAGGTGATGGTGGGATATTTGGCAACGTCGAAGAACGCCTCGCTCTTGTGGACTTGCTGATGTCCGCATCGTCGACAACCACGGTTCCGGTCACGCCATGAAATTCGCCGCGTACGGTCGAAATCATCAGGTGGGTAACTCCGAAGCCGGCGCTGGAGTGCCGCGGATCGATCTGGTAGGTCGTTGTCCCCGCGGTCGCGGGCAGCGCGATTGCCGCCGCCAGCCCTGCCAACATTCCTAATTTTGAACCTAATTTTGAAAATGACCCGTTCATACTTGCTTCTCCTTTTTATGTCTCGTCTTTATGTCTCGTCCGTGGATTCACTCGCCGAAGTTTTGGGTATTGGATGCGCCTGCCCCTATTCCGGTTTGTGCGCCGCCACTTCGGAGAGAAGATCCATCAGGGATTTCAAACGCGCGGAAGTCATGTGTGCGAACTGGCTCTTGTGAAGTTCGCGAATGGGGGCATCCATTTTTTTGAGCAGTTTCAGGCCCTCGTCGGTAATCCTGGCTTTCACAACCCTGCGGTCTTCTGTTTGCCGCTCGCGGGTGATCAGTTCGCGTTTTTCCATGCGGTCGAGCAGGCGGGTCATGTCGGGATCCCGGGAAATCATCCGTTCCCCGATGGTGTTGCATGGCAGGCCGTCCGGGCCGGCGCCGCGCAGGATGCGCATGACGTTGTATTGGGCGGAGGTCAGCCCGTTGGCCTTGATGAACTGATCGACCTCGGAGGCCAGGGCGTCCGCGGCTTTGAGGAGGGAGACGAAAATCTGGTCTTCGAGAGGGGCGGCGCCGGGCTTGGTTCGTAAAGTCATGCCAACATAATAGTCGTGTAAACAACTATTGTCAAGAGGAAAATAGGCGGCATGCGGTTTGCGCCCCACCGGGGAAAGCGCCCCCGACCGGGTCGGGGCCGCTGCATCGGCCGGAACAAGGCAAGAGGGAATGGACCGAGCTCACGGTGTCAGGGCTTGGCTACCGGGCGCAGGTGGACTTCGCTGATGAAGCTTTGCGGTCCCTGAATGGCCACCATGCCCACGGCATGAGCCACGTCTTCCGCCGTCAATACTTTGCTTGGGTCCTTCGGTCCGCGGCCCCGGAATTCCGTCGCGACGCTCCCTGGGCAAATCACGCTGACGCGGATGCCGTGCGCCCGCAGATCCTCGGCCATGCAACCGGAAAGGCCCTGCAGTCCCCATTTCGACGCGCAATAGATTCCCCCGCCGGCAAAGGTATTTTTTCCCGCAAGCGAACTGATGTTGATGATGTCGCCGCTCCGGCGCGCGATCATTCCCGGAATCACCGCTCGCGAGACAAAATACACGCTCTTCAGGTTTGTGTTCATCACGTGGTCCCACTCCTCTTCACTCTTGTCTTGAAGGGCGCCGAACCCGCCTCCCCCGGTTCCCGCGTTGTTGACCAGGATGGTAATCGCGCCGAGTTGTTTTTCGGTAGCTTGCACGAATGCACGGACTTCGGAGTCTTTCGTCACATCCGCGCGATGCGCAAGGACCCTGGCATTCGTCCCCTCCAATTCGCGGGAGGCGAGCATTAATTTTTGCTCATCCCGGCCGCAAATACTTACAGCCGCACCCAATCCGGCCAGTTCCCGGGCGATCGCTTTGCCGATGCCGCGGCTGCCTCCGGTGACCAGAGCCACGCCGGCCTGCAGCGGATTTCCCGTTACCTTCCAAGTATTTACCGCGCTTATCTCCGCCATTTGCATTCCTCCTCGCCGAAGCCACTCTTTTTGTGCGAAACTCATCTTATCCCGTTAGGATGCCGCGCCAATGAGAATGACTTGGTCGTGCGCCGGGGTAAGGGGTGTGGGTTCCCTCCGCGCGAGGCCCTCGCCCTCCAGGAATTGAAAGGGCAGATCCCGGCTTGCGATTGGAGAGCGGCTGCACCTATAATTCCAAACGTTTCCGATAGAGCACTTCTGGTCCGCAGGGAATGGCAGCAGTTCCGTCAGCGGCATTGCCTCTGGCGAGTTACGCAATTTTACTTTTATGTGTGGAGCGAGGAGACAAGGAATGAGAGCAATTCGTTGGATGGCAAGCCTTCTGCTTCTTGCGGCGCTTAGCCTGAGCACAACTCCTTCTGCCCAGGCCCAGGATGCCGCGGCAGCGGGTGGCGCCCAGCAGAAGTATACGATGGCGGAGTACAACTCCTACCAGGCCGCCGCCGCTGAAAAAAATCCAGCCGCCCAGATCAAGCTGCTCGACGATTTCGTGGCCAAGTATCCGGCCTCGCAATTGCTGAATTACATCTACCCGCTGTATTACAAGAACTATTACAGCCAGAAGAATTTCCCGAAGACCATCGAGTACTGCGACAAGATGATCGCGCTGGGCGACAAGATCAGCCCGGCGGAGAAGTATGACGCCTATTATGTGCGGGCGTACGCGTACAACTCGATTCAGAATCCCGATGCCGACACTTCGAAGGCTGCGCGCGCCGCGGCATTGGCCGGCCTGAAATCGCTGGACCAGGTTCCGAAACCGGACGGCGTGGACGACGCCAAGTTTGCTCAGGAGAAGCAGCAATCTGTGCTGTTGTTCAACGGCACCGCGGCGAATGCCGGCATGGCCGCCAAGGATTACGCCGGTGCGATCGAATCGTACAAGGCCGTGCTGGCGCAAGCGCCGGACGACCTGATCTCGAATTACAAAATCGGGCAAGCACTGATGGCCATGACGCCGCCGCAGCCGCTGGATGCGGTGTGGTACTACGCTCGCGCCGCGACTTCCAAGACTGCCAACGAGCAGCAGTCCAAGTCGATCAAGAGCTATCTGCGCAAAGTAATTGCGAATTACCAGGGCGGCACGGTTTGCGACACGCTTACCGACGCAGAGATGAACGAACTGTTGCAACTTGCTCCCAATTCGGTCGACCGGCCGGCCACTTACAAGCTTTACAGCTCCGCCGATCTGGACGCGGCGCGCAAGGATATGACCATCGCGACCGTGGTCACCGACCTCAAAGCCGGGGGAGAAAAGGCCAAGCTCACGTGGACGGCTGCTTGCGGGTTGGAATTCCCCGATGTTCAAGGCAAGCTGCTCGAAATTACAGTGGGCGCCGACACCGTCGAACTCAAGACCGCTTTCGTCACCAGCGAAGCGGAATTTGAGGCGGCCACCACGCCTAACCTGGACGTGATCATCAAGAAAGCCGATCAACCCGAAGCCGCCAAGCTTGAAAAGGGCAACCCCGTTCGCTTCACCGGCACGCTGGAGTCCTATGATCCCGATCCGGCGTTTATGCTGCACTGGGACAAGGCCAAGGTGAATGCGGAAGACTTGCCGAAGGCGGGTCCCGCGAAAAAGCCGGCGGCCAGGAAGCCGGCGGTGAAGCAACCAGGGAACTGATCCGCAAAGCTTAAGAAACGCAACGGCCCCGAATGATGAGTTCGGGGCCGTTCTCTTTTGGAGTGCGGCTGCGAAACTGCCACAGTTCAGGATCCAACATTTGCGGGTCAAATCTGGATGTGCCGCGCTCTGTTTCCAACTACCGACCCTTCCGTCTCCGGTGGTCCAGCTTATACTCCGTCATTTTCCTGCTCAAGGTATTGCGATGGATTCCCAGCAGTTCGGCTGCCCGGCACTGATTGCCGTTGGTCCGCTCCAGAACCCGCTTGATGAACCGCTTTTCGAACTCTCCCACGGCCTCGTCAAAGAGAATTCCGCGTTCCACCATCTGTCCCACAAGGCCTTCCAGTTGATCTCTCACGTGCGCACTCTCCGTGCCTGCGAATTTTCTTAGGGGGCCGGCTTACGAGTCCAACTCGCGCCCGACCAGGATGCGATAGGCTTCCCGGTACTTTGCGCGCGTAGCCGCAACCACGTCGGGGGACAGGGTGGGTCCAGGGGGCGTTTTCGGCCACCGGATCCGTTCGAGGTAGTCGCGCACAAACTGCTTGTCGAAAGAAGGCTGGGGTCCGCCGGGCTTGTATTCGGCGGCCGGCCAAAAGCGCGAAGAGTCGGGCGTCAGCGCTTCGTCGATCCAGATCATTTCGCCGTTCAACAGCCCAAATTCAAACTTGGTGTCCGCCAGCAGAATGCCTCGTGGTTCAGCGTAGGTTGCTGCCCGGAGGTAAATCTTCAGAGTGGTTTCGCGGACCCTTTCGGCCAGAGCGTTGCCCAGCATTTCTGCGGCACGCGCGAAGGAAATATTTTCATCGTGGCCCGTGGCGGCCTTTGTTGCGGGAGTGAAGATGACTTCCGGCAGTTTGTCGGACTCGCGCAAGCCGGAGGGAAGCTGGATGCCGCAAACTTTTCCTGTGGCCTGATATTCCTTCCATCCGGAGCCCGAGAGATAGCCTCGGGCGACGCACTCGATGGGAAGGGGAGTTGTTTTACGCACAACCATGGACCGGCCTGCCAGTTCATCCTTGAATTGGCCGAACGGGGCAGGGAACTCCGATGCGCTTAAGACGTGATTGGGGAGGACATCTTTCAGCAGATCGAACCAGAAGAGCGAGAGCTGCGTGAGAACGCGCCCCTTGTCGGGAATAGGAGTAGGCATGACGACATCGAAGGCGGAGAGGCGGTCGGTGGCGACAATGAGAAGGCGATCGCCCAAGTCATAGATGTCGCGGACCTTGCCGCGCGCCAACGGCGCGATGCCAGGAAAATTCGTCTCTCGAATGACTTTTGGTGCAGGACTTGCGTTCACGACCGTGTTGCCCCTGACAAAGTGCTCAGCATTCTATCCCTTCTCTCGCCGATGTCAATGTAACCCGATAACAATTCGGGCGAAGAAAACCTTGTGGTTGGTATTGTTTCTTTTAATGAAAAATGGGGCGAAAGGTTTTCGCTCCAATGGCGGAAATTTAATTCATCAGGCTGCTGTCGCTGCTTTGCGTTTGGGCGCGGGCTCGGCGTCGCCTTCCCATCGTACGCTGACGAGCTTCGAGACGCCGGGTTCCTGCATCGTCACGCCATAAAGGACGCTGCCGGTTTCCATGGTTTTGCGGTTGTGGGTGACGACGATGAACTGGGTTTGTGCGCTCATGTCGGTAATCAGCTTCGTGAAGCGGCCGACGTTGGCTTCGTCGAGAGGAGCGTCGACTTCGTCGAGAATACAGAAGGGGCTCGGCTGATATTTGAAGATGGCGATCAACAAGGCGAGGGCGGTCATCGCTTTTTCGCCGCCGGAAAGCAGCAGCACGTTCTGCAGGCGCTTGCCCGGGGGCGAGGCCACGATGTCGATGCCCGCTTCGCCGGAGCTGTCCGCTTCCGTGAGTCGCATTTCCGCTGTGCCGCCGCCGAAAATGGTGTGGAAGGCGGTGGTGAAATTGGTGTTGATGGCGGCGAATGCCTGTTCGAAGCGGTCTTTAGTGATCAGGTCGAGTTCCTTGATGGCCTGCTGGGTGTCGGTGATGGATTGCAGCAGGTCGTCGCGCTCGCGGGTGAGGAAGGCGAAGCGCTGCTCGCACTCGTTGTATTCCTCGAGGGCCATCATGTTGACCGCGCCCATGTTTTCGATCTTCTGCTTCATCTCGCGGTAGTTCGCTTCAGCGATGGCCAGCTCTTCGCCGGACATGAAGGCGGTTTCGGAGGCGATGAGGTCTTCGGGCTGGGCGTTGACTTCGGCGAGGCAGGTTTCGCGCAGGTGGGCGCGATCGGAATCGTTGCGCGCCCTTTCGATTTCGAATTTGCCGCGAGCTTCGCGCATTTCCTGGAGGGTCTGCCGGGCTATGCGCAGGTGATCTTCCCCCTGGGTTACGCGGGTGCGGCCCGCATTCCACTCCTGCTCAAGTTCCTTCTGGTTTTCTTCCATGCGGATTTTTTCGGCGCGCAGGACGCTCAGTTGCTGCGTGAGCTCTTCGGACTGGCGCGCCATCGCCGCGGTCTCTTCGCTGATGGATTCTTCCTGCTGGCGAAGCGCGAGTTCGCGGCGTTGCAGATCCGCGCGTTCTTCCTCCAGGCGTTTGGCCATGGCTTCGGCCAGGCCCAAGCGCTCGTGCATGGCTGCGAATTCGGCCTTTGCGGCGGAGAGTTCATCCTGCTGGGCTTGCACGGCGCCGCGCAATTGTGCGACTTCCGCGGTCAGCCGGGCGCTTTCTGTTTCCGCTTCGGCGCGTGATTTTGCCGCTGCTTCGTGCTGGAGCTTTGCCTGTTCGGCGCGGCGCTGCACCGATTCGATTTCCTTGCGAACCCGGGTGAGTTCCGTCTGACAAACGGTCAAGTCGAGCCCGAGGCGCGCCAGTTCGCTTTGCGATTGTTCGTGGCGGTGCTTGGTCGCGAATACGGTGCGTTCGGCTTCGCGCTGTTGCCCCGTCAATTCCTGCTGGGCTTGCTCGGCGGCGCGGAGTTCCGCGGCCAGCGTCTCCAGTTCGGCATTGCTTGCCGCAGCGCGGTGCTCGAGTTGCATCACTTCGGCGTCCAGCGCGCGCAGTTCGCGTTTCATGCCGAGCGGCCCGGCTTCATCGGGCCGTCCGCCGGTGACCATGCGTCCCTGGTAGCAGGTGCCTTCGGTGGTGACGAAGGCATACTGCGGATATTCACGCGCGAGTTTTTCGGCGGCCACGGCGCCGTCCGTCAAATAACCGGAGCGGAGACGCGGAAGGAACTGCTTCGCGGCCGCGCCGAGCGGATCGCGGAACTCCACCAGCTTATCGAGGCGGGAAATCACGCCGTCTTCCGAGCGGAAATGGACAATCGGCTCGTACTCGTCGAGCTTCAGATTGCGCAGCGAGTCCACGAAGAAGGTGGCGCGGCCGCCGACCTCCTCGCGCAACAGGGAAACGCCGGCGCGGGCGTGGTCGTAGGTTTCGACCACCACATATTCAAGCTCATCGCGCAGGTATTGTTCCACCGCGGCTTCGTGTTTTTCCTGTACTTCGGCGTAATCCGCCAGGACGCCCACCGCGTGGAATTCCTGTCCGCCGTGGCGTTCGTTGGCGGCGAAAAGCTTCTGGACAGCCTCGCCGGTGTAGGAGCGGTCGTTGAGAATTTGCGTCAACGTGGAATGCCGAGCGCGGACCGAGGACAAGCTGTCGCGCAGGGCGTCGGCTTCCTTCTGGGACTTCTCGCGGGCCGCCTTCAGTTCCACGAAGCGGGCCTGGAGTTGGGTCGCCTGCTTCTGGAGTTCGCCTGCCTGCGTCACGGCGTTCTGCCAATCCTGCGCCGCGCGCTCAGCGTCGCCGCGCACCTTGATGGAGCTTTCCAGCAAGGTGGCTTCGCGCTCTTCCTGCTTGCGCATCGATTCCGTCTGATGGATCAGCGCTTCCTCGGCTTGTTTCTGCTCGCCATGCAGGCGCAGGAGGCTCTCGCCGGCTTGGGTTGCCGCGCGCCGCAGGGCATCCGTGCGTGCTTCGGCTTCGGAGATTTGCGCCGCGCGCTGCGTTGCTTGCGCGGTAAGTTCCTCCACCCGTGCGCTCACGGTGATGGAGTCGCGGCGGGCATTTTCCACGGCCTGAAGTTGCGCGGAGTTGCGCGTCTCCCATTCCGCGTGCTGTGCGGAGAGAGCATTCCGTTCCAGGGTGATCTGTTCGTTGCGCCCGGCCAGTTCGGCGCTGCGCGTCTGATTGAACGCGATGCGGTTCTCGATGCGGTCGACTTCGAGCGCGGTGTGGTTCAGCACGTTCTGGTTCTGGCGGAGTTCGGCATCCAGCGCGTAGATGCGCTGGCTCAGGCGGTCCTGCTCCGCTTCCTGTTCCTGGATCATCTGGGCGTGCTGCGTTTCGGTGGCGGTCAGCTCGGCCAGGCGCGTTTGCACGCGTTCGGCTTCTGCATCGAGTTCGCGCGCTTTTCCGGCCAGCATCTGGCGGACGATTCCGCGCATCTGGTCGCGAACTTCCGCGTAGCGGCGCGCCTTGGCCGCCTGGCGCTTCAGCGAGCCGAGTTGTTTCTCGACTTCGACGACGATGTCGTTCACCCGAGACAGGTTCACTTTGGATGATTCGAGCTTCGCCTCGCTCAAGCGTTTCTTGGTCTTGAATTTCGTGACGCCCGCGGCTTCTTCGATGATGGCGCGGCGCTCCATCGGCTTGGTGGCGAGGATTTGGCCGATGCGCCCCTGCTCGATGATGGCGTAGGAGTCCGGGCCGAGGCCGACTCCCATGAACATTTCCTGGATGTCGCGCAAACGGCCGACGCGGCCGTTGATCAGGTATTCGCTCTGGCCGCTGCGGTAGAGTCGGCGGCTAACCACGACTTCACCTGGTTTTGTGACGAGGGCCGGCTTCTCCGCCTTTTTCTTGCGCTTCAGCTTGAAACCGGATTCGGTCTGGCCCTCGGGTGTTGCATTCGTGTCGCCCAAATTTTCGCTGGCGGCTTCGGTTGCGGCGATCGCTCCGTCGATCATGGCGTCCAGATTCTCCGCGGCACTCTGCGGACCCTCTGCATTCTCTGAGGTTAAATCTCTTGTTTCCTCTTCCGCGGCGCTCTCCAGCACGAAGCGCGCGGCTTCGGCGAGTTCCGGATCTTCCATGGTGATGGTGACTTCGGCGAGGCCCATCGGCGGGCGCTTGGTGGTGCCGTTGAAGATGCAGTCGGCCATCCGCTCGGCGCGCAGAGACTTGTGGCTCTGCTCTCCCAGCACCCAGCTGATGGCGTCCACGACGTTGGATTTGCCGCAACCGTTCGGCCCGACGATGCAGGTGGTGCCGGTGCCGCTGAACGTCACCACGGTGCGTTCGCAGAACGACTTGAAGCCCACGATTTCGACTTTGCGCAGCTTAAGCAAGGTGTCCCCTCTTGTCGTAGCCTACTGCTTCGCGTCTCCGGGTCAATGGAACTGCCCCGGAATCCAGCCCCCGATTGCATGTTACCGGCCCAATACTCTTAGAACCCGGCGGTTGCACTCACGTTTCCCGTAAACACACCACCAGCGCGAACAAATTCACCCAGGGTTTTTGGCGCGAAGAGAGACGACTTTCCTTTCCTCGGGAGGAGGAGTCTTCACGCAACGCTTCTGCCTGTAACAGACAGAAAGCACACACGTTTGGCAGGTTCTCGGTCAGAGGCCCAGCCGCCTGGCGCTAGAATGGCGGTACGGGAAAAAAGCGTATCACGCGAGTGGGGGTCTGTAAAGCACTACTCTACCTATTGTGGCTCAGTTTTCCACACCACAATTTTCAATTGGCCGCAGTCGGTTAGAGGCGTCTTGCGGCCACTCGAAGGCGGCGGTAATCCATTACCCAGTGGTCGTCATGGAAGAGCGTTGGACGAAGTTCGCGCTCGATCTCGGCCAGCAGTTGCTCGCGGGTGGCGGTTGGCAGGCCTTCGACGAAGGCGCTGCCGAACATTTCGAGCCAGTTGTGCAGGCCTCGGGCACCGTCGTCGAGTGGTGTGGGGCGGTCGAAGAGAGTGGCGTGGGTGACTTCGAAGCCGTGATGCTCCAGAAGGCTGGCGTATTCGGCGAGGCTGGGGTAATACCAGGGATGCGGCGCGGGGCCGGCGATACCCAATTTCTGCCAGGCGTGCTGAACTGCTTTGAGGAGTTCGGCAGTGTTCCCTTTGCCGCCGAATTCGGCGACGAACCGGCCGCCGGGGCGGAGCAATTTCCCGATGCCGGCAATTACGCGCTCGGGTTCCTTGATCCAGTGCAACGTCGCGTTGGAAAAAACCGCGTCAAATTTTCCATCTAGCGCGATTTCCCGTGCGTCCATCACTTCGAATTGCAGCGACGGATATTTTTCCTTGGCCTGGCGGATCATATCCGGCGAACGATCGACGCCGACGACATGCGCGCCGGTTTCGGCGATCCGGGCGGTCAGATGGCCCGTACCACAGCCCAAGTCCAGAACGCGCTCGCCGGACTGGGCATTGAGCAGTTCAAGCACACCGGCGGCGAGCTTCCAGACGAAGGAGTGCTTGTCGTCGTAGAGTCCCGCATCCCACTTTGCCTTTTCCGCCACGCTAGGCTCCTCCCATCTCGAGAACCGCTCCCATTTCTGTTTCCAAGGTTTCGCCCGGCCCCAATTTTACAATCGCGCGGGCCAGGCTGGCATTGGTCACAGGGAAAGTTCCGGAGCCGTCGGTCTTCGTGTAGGGCAATTCGTGAATGCCGGGCGCGGTGGCTTCGATGGAGGCTTCCATTGGCGAGCCATCCTCCAACTGGCCGGAAAAATTCCAGTGGAGGCGCGCGTGGGACCGGTCGATCGCCGATTCTTTTATTTTTCGCACGTTGAAATGCTTTCCGTGATGCCACAGAACGGCGTTTCGAAAGACCAAGCCGAGGGGCAGGTCGTAGACCAGCGCTTCCAGCGTGCTGCCGCCATCGGGTTGCGCGAAATAGGCGTGCATCCACCGCCAGTAGCTTCTGTGGCGGTATCCGCAGTTGTGGCCCTGGACGCCAAAGCCTAGCGGCTCCCCGCTGAATTTCTTGCCGTCAAACAGAATCTCGCCGGAAAAGCCGGCGTCCGAATGAGGCGAGCGCGAAAAGCCGATCCAGCCTTTGTCGCTCAGCTTCGCGCCAAAGCTCGAGTGGATGCGCAGGTTCCAGGAAATGTGGTGTCCGTCGGGGCGCAGATTTCCCCAACAGCGGCCTTCTTCGACACCGCTTTCGGCGGCGCGGCAATGGAAGGGAACATGTCCGCGCGCGCTGATCTCCAGCTGTTCGACGGGCATTTCAACGATAAAAGTCTGCGGAGTCGCGCCCCGAGAGAACCACGTGGCCCAAATCTGAAAATGCCGGCGCGCTGCTGTCTCCGGAGAAATCTTGATGTTGTTTACGAGCAGATACCGGAACCACCAGGCCCCACTGCCATCCGCCAGGCCGCAGCGCACGAACCAGACCTCGTAGCGACGCCGCATCGTGGATGTGGAATAGACGGCGTTGAGTTTGGTGTGAGCCAGTGTTGCTCCTTCGGGCGTCTTCGGTTCCTGCTATCTGATCGCTGGTAGCTGTTATCCGCGCAGGGATAGCAGCGATCAGATAACAGCGATCAGGAGGCATGAAACGTCGCACGCTCACTTCGCGGGCTTCAGATACTTCTCAAACCAGGCGACCATGCGCGTCTGCATGTCCACGCGGTGCTTGGCTTCCTGCAAGCCGTGCGGCTCGCGCGGGTAGACCACGAAATCCGTCGCCACGCCGTAGCGTTTCAGGCCACGGTAAAGTTCCTGGCTTTGGCCGAGGGGATCGATGGGGTCGGCTTCGCCTTGCAGGATAAGAGTCGGCGTCTTGGCGTTTTTCACAAAGAGGACCGGCGAGCTATTCAGGAATCGCTCGGGGTGCTCATAGGGAGTGCCGAAGAACCACTCGTCCCCCTCCGGGCCGATTTCCGTGCCGTACTCGGAGATCAGGTTGGCCATGCCAGCGCCACAGACGGCTACCTTGAAAAGATCGGTCTGCGTCACCGCCCATTCCGCCATGTAGCCACCGTAGGACCAGCCGCCAATACCAAGCCGCTTGGGATCGGCGATTCCCTTAGTGACCAGATCTTCCACGCCCGCAATCACGTCCTTGAAATCCCCGCCGCCCCAATCGGCGCGGTTCATCTCTATAAATTTTTGGCCGTAACCGATCGAGCCGCGAACGTTGGGGTACATCACCGCGTAACCCCGTGCCACCAGCAACTGGCCCCAGATGTCCACGGAGTCGCGCCAATTTCCGGTTGGTCCACCGTGAACGAGAACGATGGTAGGGAGTTTCGATTTGCCGTCATAACCCGCGGGTTTCAGCAACGCGGCTTCGATTTGCACGCCGTCGAACGATTTGTATTTGTAAAACTCCGGGGCAATCAGCCCGTATGGCTTCAGCGATTCATTCAAGTGAGTGACCTGCTCCGCATGGCCCCCGGCATCGCGCAGCCAGAGTTCCGGAGGAGCAACGCTGGTTTGGCCGACGAAGGCAATTTCTCCCGCGGGTGAGACGTCGAATTCGCCGGCGTTCGCGGGCAAATCAGGCAGATCTTTTCTCTCTCCAGTGGGGGAATACACAGCAAACTTGTTCCGGAAGCCATCGGCATACCCGAGCGTCACCGAGCCGTCTTTCGCCCAGTGATAGTTCCCAACCGGGCGGTCGAGGCTGGCCCCTGTTAGATTGCGCGCCACACCACCTTCGGGGCCGATCAGCCAGAGATCGTGGGGACTTGGGCCATCGTCGCGCGCCGCGGCAAAGCTGATCAGTTTGCCGTCCGACGAAATTTCTAAATTGCCGATAGGGCCGTGGGGCGCGCGAAGTTCGTCCATGCCGCCGCGCAGCCAGATGGAATAGAGGCCGTCGGTGAATTGATCGGAAGCGGGCTTGCCGTTGGCGCGCACGATAATGCTCTGGCCATCGGGCATCCACTTCATCTCTTCGATTTTCCACGCCGCGGGTGTAACGGCATGTTCTTCTTTCTTGCCCAGGTCCAGGATGTGCAGGCGAGGCTGCTTGTCGTCCTTGTCCACCACGCGCGCGTCATCTTTATCCTTTATCTTTTTTTCTTCCGCTTCGGATTTGGGGTCGGGCGCGATGTAGGCGATGGACTGGCCGTTTGGCGACCAGTCAAATGCGGTGACGCTCGCCTTCCCTTTGGTTATGGGCGCGGCTTCCCCGGCGGTCATGCTCAAGATGTAGATTTGCTGCTCGTCGCCGCCGCGATTCGAAAGGAACGCCAGTTTTTTCCCGTCCGGAGACCAGCGTGGCGAAGTCTCCGACTTCTCCGAATACGTGAACTGCCGCGCCGTGCCGCTCTTTTTGTCGTACAGCCAGATGTGGCGGATGCGCTTTTCGTTCTTCTGCGGCTCGCTGACCACAAAGGCCACGCTCTGGCCGTCGGGCGAAAATTGCGGATCCTGCAGAGTGCGAACTTCCAGGAAGTTTTCAGGGCTAAGGATCTTTTTCTGCTCCGCCGAAGTTGTGGCGGGGAGTGCGGCCTTTTCTTGCGCACAGAATGAACCAACTGCCAACGCGTTGACCATCACCAAAATTGCCGCACGCTTTTGCATCTTGTGTTTTCTCCCCGGCCTGCGATTCAAAATGGAATCTTCCGACTCTATTCGGCACTGCTTGATGCTGTCAATCGCCGCATGCTCCAAGTTTCCCGAAATTTTTCGGGTATCCCTTGCGCAATCGGGTATACGATGAAACCTCGTACAGGAGGAAAATCATGGCGAAGAAGAACGGACTCACGCAAGTCGGGGAAAAGGTCGGGGCAGCGCTGGGCAAGGCCAACCGGGAAGCGCATCTGCGGGCGCGAAAGGTGTCGGAAGCCGGCAAGATCGCGAAAAAAGAATTGAAGGACATCTCCAAGCGGGTTGAGCTGCTGAGGAAGCAGCTGGAGAAAACAGCCAAGCGGCTGAAATCGGCGCTCAAATAGACTTCGAGCGGGGCAGCGGCTGGAATCGGGGTCTGAAAAAGCAGCACGAGGAGCTTGTTCCTGGTTTTCCCCACGAGGTCAAAAACTTGGCGGTGACTCCTAAAGAGCTTCTGAAGGAACTTCAAAGTTACGCTGCGAACGCCCCCACGGCGAAGGCGCTGATGGAGCAAATCGCCAAACGGCTGCACGAAAACATGGCGCGTTACAACTGGGTGGGCTTTTATCTGGTCGATCCAGCCGACGCGGGATTCCTAATCGTGGGACCTTACGCCGGCAGCTTTACGCCGAATGCGCGCATTCCACTCAGCCGGGGACTCTGCGGGGCGGCGGCCAGCAGCGGCCAGGTGGTGGTGGTGCAGGACGTCTCCAGGGATCCGCGGTATCTGGCGGGATCGAACCTGGTGAAATCCGAGATTGTTGTTCCCATTTACGTGAAGAAGAAACTTGCGGCGGAGCTGGATATAGAGAGCTATTTCTCCGACACGTTCGGCAAATCGGATCAGGATTTTATCGAAGGCTGCGCCCAAATCCTGGCCGGCTATCTGGCAAAACAATAAGGCGCCTCCCCGGTGCGAGCCATGAGCGGTTCGACTTAGCGGTTCTCGACTGGATCAATGATTTTTAGTTTTGGCGATTCTGGGGTTCGGGCGTTTCGTCCACCAACTTGAAGCCCGCTGGCACCTTGAACATCGCCTCATCCGGCTCTGCGCGAGACAATCGCGTGACGCTGACGGTTTGTTCCCCGGTTCTCGGATCGTCGTGCTTCACGAGCATGTTCAGGTGCAAATCGTCGGAATACCAGTATTCGTCGGTCACAGTGACCGGCTTGCCGGTCCCGCTGGCAGCCGCCGGCACCGTTCTGGCTACTCGAATCCCGTGTGCCAAAACGTTTTCCATCACCTGGCTGCCCAAATCCTCTCCGCTCGTGGGCGGCCTCGGTGTTGGCTCCGATAAGATGAATTGTCTGGCGACACGGGTGGCGGGATTCGCGAAGATGCTCTGTCGGGTCTCCGGATCAAAAATATGGAAAGAGAGGATCGGGGGCTGGCCCGCATACGAGGGGCTGACCATCTGCCGGCGTTCGTTGTAAATCCGGCCTTGCGAATCGCGGGCAATGTTGGCGAAGCTTTTCTTCGAAAGCGCGGAGCCATCGGCCAATACCTGCGTGCTCTCCACTTCAACGACAGCCGTCAGCGGCGCTCCGGGAACCGGGGTGACAAATATCCCGTCGACAAAGGCCGTCACACCGCCATAGGGCGGTGGAGTCAAATTCGGGGGTCCCTGGGAAAAAACGGGAGAGGATGCGGGCCCTGCAGCAGCGGCCAGGAGGGCGATCGTTCGAAAGGTTCGATTAAACATGTGCTTACCGCCACGCTTACGGGCAGAATTCTAAAACGGGGAAAAGGGGGTGTCAACGAGGGAACACCCTCATTCCGAGGTGAATCCGGAGCGGTCGTTGCGGGTTTGGCGGAGGCTCGGATACAATCGCTTATTTGCTTGTTGCCAGAAAGGCCTAGCCGAGACGCGATGCACGAAATCCAGCTGCACAACACCCTTTCCGGAAAAATCGAACCATTTGTAACGCTTAAACCCGGGCAGGTGGGGATGTACACCTGCGGGCCGACGGTCTACGACTACGCCCACATTGGGAATTACCGGACATTCGTGTTTCAGGACATTTTGCGGCGTTTCCTGAAGCTGCGCGGATTCAGGCTGAGCCACGTGATGAACCTGACCGATGTGGACGACCGCATCATCGCAAATGCGGCGGCGGCCAAAGTTGGCATCCGGGAATACTCGGAGAAATTTGTGCAGGCTTTTTTTGCCGACTGCAAAAGCCTCAGCATTGAGTCGCCGGAGCACTGGATTCGGGCCACGGATCACATTGACGACATGGTCGCGCTGATCGAGAAGCTGCAAAAGAATACTTACACTTACCCGAGCGAGGGTTCGATCTATTACCGCATCACCAAATTCAAGGATTACGGGAAACTTTCGAAGGTGGACTTGTCCGGGATTCAGGCCGGAGCGCGTGTGGACAACGACCGCTACGAAAAAGAGAGCGCGCGAGATTTCGCGTTGTGGAAGGCGCCGAAACCCGGTGAGCATTTTTGGGAAACGCCGATTGGGGCTGGGCGGCCGGGCTGGCACATCGAGTGCTCCGCGATGGCGATGAAATATCTGGGCGATACGCTGGATATCCACACCGGCGGCATTGATCTGGCGTTCCCGCACCACGAAAACGAAATTGCGCAGAGCGAAGCGGCGACGGGAAAACAGTTCGTCCGCTATTGGCTACACGCCGAGCACTTGCTGGTGGAAGGCGAGAAGATGTCCAAGTCGCTTGGGAATTTTTTCACCCTGCGGGATCTTTTCGCGAAGGGATATAAGCCGTCGGCGCTGCGTTTTGCGCTGGCCAGCGTGCCCTACCGCCGGCAACTGAATTTCACGTTCGACGGATTGCAGCAGGCGACGAGTTCCGTGGAACGCCTGCGGAATTTTGCAGCACGATTGAAGAATGAAAAATTCCCCGCGGGCAACCAGCCGGGAATGGCGGAGCGCATCGCGAAGGCAGCGGACGACTTCGACGCGGGGCTTTCGGACGACTTGAACACGGCGCAGGCGTTGGCGGCGGTGTTTGATTTTGTGCGCGAAGCCAACACCGCGATGGACAAAGGCGAATTCCGACTGGGCGACGTGACACCCGCCCTGGAATTTCTCGCCAGCTTCGACAAGGTCTTTGCCGTGCTGGAAGATAACGACGCCGAAAAGCTGAAAGCGATTGGATTTGGCGGCGATGACGGCGGTTTGAGCGATGCGGAAATCGAGAAACTGGTGGACGAACGCCAGGCGGCGCGCGCGCGGCGTGATTTCGCGGCCTCCGACCGGGTGCGAAAAGAGCTCTCCGACCGTGGTATAATTTTGGAAGACACAAAGGATGGAAAAGTCCGCTGGAAACGCAAATGAAGCACTGTCACTTTCTCAAACATGACCGTGTAGCCGTGGGTCCTCGTGTGCCTCGCAAGTTTCGCCCGGCGAACCTGCGCCCCGGGCTTTATAGCGTCGATTAATTGACGTTCCTGCGGGATTCGGCCGATTGTCGCCGGCTCGCAAACCTGTTTTCTCGCTCCCATCCCCAATCACACTTTTCCTGCGAATCCTCCGCGAAACGCAATCTGGAGAGACCATGATTTCAGCCACGGAAACCAAACTACCCAAAATCAAGACCGCCCTGCCCGGGCCTAAAGCGAAAGCGGTGATCGCCTACGACGCGAAATACATGTCGCCTTCGCTGACGCGCGAATACCCGCTTGCGGCGGAGCGGGCTTCGGGCGCGATCGTGGAAGACGCGGACGGAAACACCTTCCTGGATTTCGCAGCGGGGATCGCGGTCTGCTCCACGGGACACTGCCACCCGAAGGTAGTGGCGGCCATTCAGAAGCAAGCGGCGGAAATGATTCACATCGCCGGGACGGAGTTTTACCACCGGCACATGCCGGAGTTCGCGGAAAAACTGGTTTCCACGATGCCGAAGTCCGAGAAGTGGAAAGTGTTTTTCGGCAATTCCGGGACGGAAGCGGTGGAGGGAGCGATCAAGCTGGCACGCTACCACACCAAGCGCGACAAGTTGATCGCGTTTTACGGCTGCTTTCACGGGCGGACGCTAGGTTCGCTTTCGCTGACGGCTTCGAAGAATACGCAGCGCAAGCATTTTGGCGCGCTGCTCGGCGGCGTCGAGCACATTCCGTATCCTTATGCGTATCGCTGCGCCCTGGGCCACACGAAGGAAACCTGCGGGGGCGAAATCATCGAACTTCTGGAGCAGCAGATCTTCAAGCGGCTGTTTGCGCCGGAAGAAGTTGCGGCGATTGTCGTCGAGCCGGTACAGGGCGAAGGCGGCTTTATCCCGGCGCCCCTATTCTTCCTGCAGGAACTGCAGCGCATCTGCAACAAGCACGGCATCATGCTGATCCTGGATGAAGTGCAGGCCGGCATGGGGCGCACCGGAAAGTGGTGGGCCTATGATCACGCCGGTATCACGCCGGACATCGTGCTGACCGCGAAGGGAATTGCCAGCGGCATGCCGGTGGCGGCGTTCATCGCCAAGGAAAGCGTGATGGACTGGAAGGCCGGTTCGCACGGCACAACGTATGGCGGCAATCCCGTCTGCCTAGCGGCGGCAACGACCACGTTCGACCTGATCGAAGGCGGCTTGATGGCCAACGCCGAAAAAATGGGGAACTACATCTTCAGCAGGATCAGCGACTGGCCCAACCGGTTCAAGATCGTGGGCGATGTTCGCGGCAAGGGCCTGATGATTGGCGTGGAGATCGTGCGCGATCAACGCACCAAAGAGCGCTCGGCGGAATTGCGCGACGCAGTGGTGGACAACGCGTTCCACCGAGGATTGCTAACCCTCAGTTCGGGCGAAAATTCCATCCGGGTGTCGCCGCCGCTGATCATTGACGAGGAGCAGGCGGATTGCGCGATTGGGATCCTGGACGAGTCGCTTCGCGAGGCGGAAAAGGCTCTCTAAGAGATGGCGATCAGATAGCAGCGATCGGATAACAGGAAGCAAGGACCAGGTCCCGTAGCCGGTAAAATATGCCGGCTGCGGGATTTTTGTCTATACTCTGCGGTACTATTTGCAGAAGGTAACCAACCATGGGACTGCTGGCGCGCATCGGATATGCGTGGGTGAAATGGAAGTCGCGACACGGGCTGCGCGACTCTGCCCCGGCGGACGTCTCCGACGAGAAGCAGGAGTCGCTGCGCGTGGGTGTGCGCGGGGAAACCTACGCCTACTGGTATTTGCGACGGCACGGGTATGTGTTCATCGCCAGGAATTACGAGCCCGTGCGGGAGAAGGGTGAACTGGATTTGGTGGGGTTTGACGGCGACACGCTGGCGTTTGTGGAGGTACGGACGCGCGCGGTGGCGAAAGGAAAGATTGCTCTGCCGGAATTGAGCATCGGCAAAGAGAAGCACCAGGTGCTGGTACGCACGGCTCATGCTTTCTTGCGCGAACGCCACGTGAAGAAATGTCCGGTGCGGTTCGACGTCGTGGGAATCGACAATGTTCCCGGGAAGCCGCCGGTCGTGCGGCTTCATAAAGATGCTCTCGGCCCGCGGGCGTGAAGCGGTTCCTGCACCAGGGCCTGTAGCTTACCCCTTCAGGGGTGAGGCTGTTCCCGGCGCGGGCGAAATCTTGCCATCGCCGCGAAAACCCTCAGGCCTGAAAGGCCTGAGCTACAGGTCGAAGAACCATTCGGGGTACAATACCTGACTAGCCTGGGATGCATTCAGAGAGCATCCCGCGAAAATTCGTCTGGGGGAATGGCATTGCCGGAGTTACGCAAGGATCCAATCACAGGCCGCTGGGTGATTATTTCAACCGACCGCGGAAAGCGGCCGAACGATTTTCTGCGCGAGAGCGTGTTTCCCAAAGCGCCGCAAAATTGCCCGTTCTGCCCGGGGAATGAAGCGAAGACGCCGCCGGAAATCCTGGCCTATGGGCGGAATGGAACCGGGGCGAACACCCCTGGATGGAATATCCGCGTGGTGCCCAACCGTTTTCCCGCGCTCGGGATTGAGGGCGAACTGGATCGCGAGGGCGAAGGCCTGTTCGACAAGATGAACGGCATCGGCGCGCATGAAGTGGTGATCGAAACGCCCCAGCACCAGACGACCCTGGCGCAGTTGCCCCAGAAATCAATTGAAGACGTGCTGTGGGCCTACCGCGACCGCATGCTGGATCTGAAGAACGACAAGCGCTTCCGCTACATTTTGATTTTCAAGAATCATGGCGAGGCCGCCGGCGCTTCGGTGGAACACCCGCACTCGCAGTTGATCGCCCTGCCGATCGTGCCGCGGCGCGTGCGCGAAGAAGTGGACAACTGCTGGCATTATTACGACGAAAAAGAACGCTGCATTTTCTGCGACATCATCCGCCAGGAGCGCGATACCGGCGAGCGGGTGGTGGCCGAGAACGACCACTTCATCACCCTGGCCCCTTACGCGCCGCGGTTTCCGTTTGAAATGTGGCTGCTGCCGAAAGCCCACAGCTCGGCTTACGAGAACAATCAGAGCAGCATGTACAGCGCCCTGGCCCACATGCTGAAAGACACCCTGATGCGCATGGACGCGGTGCTGGACCGGCCGGCCTACAACTTCATGATCCACACTTCGCCAATCGGTGAAGAGATCAACGATCATTACCACTGGCACATCGAGATCATTCCCAAGCTGACCAAGGTGGCGGGATTCGAGTGGGGCACGGGCTTCTACATCAACCCGACGCCGCCGGAAGAGTCGGCGCGATTCCTGCGGGAAGCCCAGATCGAAGAGCCGGTCAAAAAGTGAATTCGGGCGAATCCATCTCCAAGCCGGGAAAGAGCTTTTTCAGGCAACAATCGTGTGAATGCGGGCCGATTCGTCTGACACTTGATAAAGATTTTCGATATAATTAAGGATTGAGGCGCGGTACCCAAGTGGTAAGGGAGAGGTCTGCAAAACCTTTATGCGTGGGTTCGATTCCCACCCGCGCCTCCAACAAATCCCCAATAAAAATGAGGCTTTTTGAATGGTCCAATAGCAACTGTGCTCAAATTGGACCTCGGGTCAAGCCGAGAGTGCCGCAAAAACCTCTCTATCCAGCGCATCCTGCCTAGTCTTAACCCACGGTGAGTAATGCTTCTGCGTGATCTTCAACGATTGATGGCCTAGCAAAATGCTGACAGTTTCAAGCGAGACGCCTTTTTCCAGCAGATTGACTGCGAAAGTGTCGCGGAAACGGTGCGTATGCCCGTTTTCGATCTTCGCATCCACGAACACATCCGATATCCGCTTCCGCCACACCGAGGCGGCTGCTTGTACCTTGGAATGGCCGGACCAAAAGAAGTACTTCGGATTCTTTCGGGTGAGTGCGCGGAGCGCCGCCGAGACCAAATCAGGCACAGGGACATATACGGGCTCGCCGGTCTTGGCTTGGTACAGCTTAATCTTATTGCCTTGGAGGCTACTGACCGCCAGCGTCGTCGTATCCGAGATTCTGAGCCCGGAGTGCCGCATCGTCAGAATGAAGGCATTGGTCCGGGGGTCTGTTGCAGCCTCTAAAATCCGCTTCATTTCATCCTCAGGGAAGGGGAGCGTCGGGGCGGATTTCACCTTGGGTGAGTCCAGTTCCTCAGCCCCGTTTTCCTTGATCCACTTCCGCCGAACGGCGAACTTCATCGCATTCCGCAAGCGTTCCAATTTCTTCGATGCCGACAATGGCGCATCCTTCCACGTCGCCCGGAAGGCGCTTAACACCGATAGGTCGAACTGGTCCGCGTATTTGATCCCCTTGTCGTTTGCAAAGGCCGTGAGTTGCTTGAATAACAATACGTACTTGCGGTAGGTCTCTGTGCCAAGATTACGCCCGGACGGCGACTTGGCATCTGCTAGAAACGCTTCCTTCCAAACTTCTACGGTTGTCCGCTCGCCGATCTTCGGTGGCTCGCCCTCGACTTCCCACTGCCGGATAACGGTCATCGCTCGGGTCCAATCGCGGAGCTTCGTGGACTCACGAACCTTCCGACCGTTCGGAAGAGTCCCGGTCGCCCAAATCATGCACCGGCATTTGGTCTCCGACCGTTTGGTCAGCTTGCACCTGTCCGGGTTGTGGCGACGCCAGATAGTAAGCATTAGGCCGACAACCTCCGGTGAACTCGCTCCATGACTTCTTCGGGAATCCTCAGTGTGACGTATCCTCTCTTGTACTTCGAGCCAGTCTTGCCAATCTTCAATACGCCGGGCTCTTCGCGAAAGATGCTGCGTATGGTCTCTGTGGATACGCCCCACAATTCCGCAAGTTCCTCGGGTTTGTAATGACGTTCACCCGCAAGCATTGCGCGGTTTGGCCGAACACGACGCCATGCGCGGAACTGTTCAGAGGCTTTCAACCGGGAGACTGCGTCGGTGAGACTGTTGGCGGCGTGAATCACTTTGCCCCCCGCAGCTTTTCTAGGATGGTGTCGAGAATCCATTCTCGGAGCGTTTTGCCCTCTCGTAGTGCGGCCATCTTCGCTCTCTGGATGATGGCGTAAGGGACGTTGCGCAGGTTCAAGCTACCAACTTGTTTTTGTTCCATGTTACATGTGTAACACAGTTGACAGGCAGGGTCAATGGTTCTGTGACTGAGGCTATGGGGTTGGCGCGGGTGGCGGCGGTGGCAACATTTCAATCGTCTGTTTGATTAAGCTGGCATGAACTACTTTCGCCAAGCCGAGTTGAGTTTGGTGGATTTCCTGTGAGTACGGACCCCCAGATTGTTCCGAGTAGAGAATTTCCTCGGACACCAAACCCATAATGAAGTGGTAGTTGTTGTAACTTCCGAGAGCGTGTGGAATCGGGCGCATTCGTTCAACGAAAAAGACTGGACCACCACTGTTACCTTTAAAAACCCGAAGGTCGAGAAGAAAAGCCTTCGTGTTATCCGTTGGCAAAAGCGGGTACGAAGCAATTCTTCCGCTCCGCAAAATAGGAAACCCCGCATCATTTGAGGCGGTACCGAGCGGATAACCCAAACATCGAAGTTCATCCCCGGGTTTTACTTCGTAGTCGGCCAGCATCTTGTCGTCAGCAAACATCAGCGTAGTGATGGGAGTGATTGGTGTTATTGGTGCATCGGGCGGAATAGAAATATACATGACAGCGACATCTGCCTCAGGGTGTTTAATCCAGAGTGGCCTGCCATTTGCCCGAATTTGCAGCGGAAGCGGCGCACGGACCCATGAATTTGTTTTCGCATCCACCTTCCTACGCAAGTTGAGAACAGCGGTATCGCCTTGAATTTGCTCCATTACGTGGGCGGCTGTTACCAAAACCAAAAAACCCCGTACTGGATTGCTGTTTGGAATTGGCCGACCTACGATAAACACGGTGCCCAACATCTGTCCTTGTGCCGCTGGGCCTTGAATCATAAAAGTCGATTCCATCAGAGCGGTGTTGAGTTCGATATCGATCTCTTCTTTGGGCGGTGCCGGATTCGGCGGTGCTGGGTTGGCTGCTGGTGGTGGATTGGCTGCCGGAGGTTGCTGCGCAGCCGTCGCGGAACTAAAGAAAATAAAGACGAACAACGCTGCACATATTCTTGAAACAAACGCGCTGGGCATAGCGCCTCCCGCTGACGTAGGGTTAGACACTCCTCACTTACTCTAATCTAGCATTATTTGAGTAGGAGAACAATAAGCGAAACCACGGGCCGCCCCTGATGTACACTGGGATCGATCCCTTTCTCTGCACTCCAATCAGCGAGACCCCAATGACTGAAGAACGTAAGCACGCGATCCTGTTTGCTGCCACTCTGCTTTGCGCCCGGAAGATGATCGAGATCATGGACTCGGACAAGCCGAATTTTGCGAAGCAGTATTTCGTGGATAAGGCGGTTGATGAGGCGGCGTTTATTTTAGAGAGGATTGATAAGAAGTGGCCACAGCGATAAGCAGGACTTCTCTGTGGCATCTAGGACCACGGACCGCCAAGCTGCCTTCCACCCGTTCTTGGAGGGGCAGGGTTTTCTACGTAACGATACTTGCAAACACGACAAATTCGATTGCGACCGAACGTATCGGAAACAGTTGCTTCGGGGAGAGTGATTGCCTTACCATCACTTTCCCAACATTTGGGGCAATGCGGCACGTCCTCTCCGTCTTTGTAGTAGTAGCCATGCGGGTCTTTGCGCGCCATCTTGCCTCGCTCATTCAGTCCGGTGATTTCTTTCTTCAGCGCGAGGTTCTCCATCTGCAAATCAAAGATTTCCGTCTGCAAAGATACGATTTGCTTCATCAGTTCGAGGTCGTTGTACTTCTTAATGATTTCAGAAATACTTTTTATAGTGCTAATGGGGTCGGCCATACAGTCCTCTCTACTTAATAAACTTATAACATGAACCCGACTCCCGAACACGATGGGATGAGAAAGGCTTCCGGTGGTATAAATTTCCGATGAAAATCATCGAGCAGTGGCTTTTATTCAAATGCATCGAAGGCCAGTTCACGCCCTTGTCGAAGCCGTTCAAGACGAAAGCAGCGGCGGAGAAGGCGCGTCTACAACTACCGGTGCGGGAACAGCGTTCGGTTGCGGTGGGTGTTATCCGAATCAAGACAAATGATCGTTCCTGACTTTCTGATGGTAACGAAACCTCAAGTACTCAGCGGCGCACTAAGAATTGTAGGCATCTTAATTTTGTATGTAGCTGTCTTTCTATATGAGGACGAAGAAGGTCGCATTCAAAATTGGCTGGAAGAACTGTGGTTAAGGGTCCGATACGGTCGTGATGTGGCCCTGACTACAGCGGCAGCAATCTTTTCCTTCGCTGCACAAGCGACAAGCCGCATGTTTGATAAGGTATTTGGGCCTCGCCTATTTTCCATTCGTGCTGCCACGATTTCAGTTTGCTTTTCGATAGCGTCCTTTTTCTTAATCGTGCCATTAGCTGTTTTTCTGTTTAAGGTTAGCCCGGAACTGAAAAATGAGAGCTACAGAAACCTCTGGATGGCTACGCTCTGGGTCAGTTTTGCGATTAGTCGCGCATTGGTTGAGGACTCAAAATGGCTACGGGTAATTTGGTACGCATCCTTCACAGTCACTCTCGTTACCAATCTGGGCCAAATCCTTTTTGTGGTTTTTGTTGGAATGGGCATCTCACCGGGCGTTCGATTGGTAATCTTTTTAACAGGTTTACTGGCGCTGAGTTTCGTATGCGATTTGTCGATTCTGGGCTTCGTCCGTTGGGTAGTCCGGCGAGCATCGAGAATGACGGGTTTGTTCCAGATTCTAGGGTCGTTGATTTTGACTGCATTCATAGGAATAGGCCTGGTCGTGGTGCCATTTAAGATGATGATGGCTTTCTCACCTGCCAGAAGCCCCTCGAATCTTATAGGGTTGGCCTGTTTAGCGGTGATACCACTGAATGTCGTTGATCTATTTTTCTCTCTTGCTGTGTTTTTCGTGCTTGGATTGTTCACCCTCCACCGTTTGTTTTGGCCCGTGCTGGAGAGGCCGCTCTACGCTATTGCCAGATATGGAGTAATTAAACAAAAGGCACTTCTCTGGGCGTTAGGATTGGTATTGCTCGCGGGTTTGGGAAATGCCAAGTCGATCTTTCAATGGTTGGTTGAAGCACTACCGAAGATAAAAGGATGATGAAAACTGTCCGACCTCCTCATTAGGCGGGGTGTCTGCGATGGGACCCAACGCCCGTTGTGATCCCCACCCGGCCTGTGGAGCGACCGCCGCACCGGGGTCTTTTTCAAATTTGGAAATCGTTCAATCTTGGTGTGTATTACAGCGCGGTATGTGTGAGGAAAAGGCGGTGGGGGTGGCGGGGTGCGCCCGGTGGGATGCCGGGGGTATGACATTTTGTTTTGTCCCAATGCAGCGATGCTAGGTGACGATCAGAAGTGTTCCACTCCCGTATGGGGCGACCGCCACCCGGCTCAAAGTCAAAACGGAAAGGGGTCCCAATCAAATAAATTCTCCGTAAACCGCAGAAAAATTCCCGGCAATCTCCCCTGAGAATCCTCCCCAACGAATTGGGCTCAACCCATTTTCAAACCGTTTTCAGATTCGATGCACAATTCTATTTTCTTGCGCGTTGCCTGTGATCTTCCATCCGCTTTCCGAAAACTTTTCCCGGAAAGGCACCGTAAACAAATGTCAGCATCTAAACAAAGTCTGACATTCGCTGTCTGTAAGTCATTTGTTTGAGGATTAAGACTGTCCGAAAACAGAGGCGAAAGTCTTTCAGTAAGCTGACATTATTCACGTTTTCCGACCAATTTCTAGGCAGGTTTTTCAAGCAGAAAAATAATTCCTAAAAATAGTGCTTGACAAATGTCAGCTTACAAAGTAATCTGATATTAGTAAGACGGGAATGCGAACCGCGTCAACGGCTCACATCCCCTAACACAAAACGAAAGGTTGGTTTCGAATCGTGCTAAAACGAATTATAGAACGGTTTCAAACTCCAAAACTCACTCCGATTGTTTTAATCCGTCCGTCGAGAATTCCCGTGGTTGTGTTGCGTGAATCTTCGTTGAGAACTGAACGTGTCCGGCCAGTTCTCGGAAGGTTGGCATAACATGACCGCTAGCGTCTATCAAATCATCACAGACAAGATCATCGAAAAATTGGAGTCTGGCGTCGTGCCTTGGCGCAAGCCTTGGATTAGCGGCGAACCTGCAAACCTTCTTAGCCAGCGGGAATACTCTGGAATCAATAAGTTTTTGCTGGGTTGCAACGAATATTCCTCCCGCTTTTGGCTAACTTTCAATCAAGCAAACACGCTAGGCGGAAAAATCCGCAAGGGTGAAAAATCCTCGCTTGTTACCTTTTGGAAGCGCAACACCTACACCAAAACAAACGTAGAGACCAACGAAGAGGAAAAGCGCAACGGTTTCTTGCTTCGCTACTTTCACGTTTTCAACCTAGACCAAACCGAGGGTGTAGCGGACAAGCTGGGACTAACCGAACCGTCCAAGGTCGTCCCCAACATCGGCGTCTGTGATGCCATTGTGAAAGAAATGCCGAACAGGCCGGAAATTGTCGGCTCATTGAATGCGTGGTACTCGCCTGTAGCGGACAAGGTTGGCATTCCTGCAATCAGTTCGTTCAGCGGTTCAG
>DATHMM010000045.1:0-28485 GCA_035487095.1 Candidatus Sulfotelmatobacter sp. | reverse complement strand
CTCGGCTCCGACTACACCGCGAAAGAATGTGTGGTCACGGTGGGCGGAAAACATTCCATTTTCAACGCCATCAGCGTGCTCATCCAGAACGGCGACGAAGTGATTTTGCCCGCGCCGTATTGGGTCAGTTTTCCGGACATTATCAAGTACGCCGGCGGAACGCCCGTGATCGTGCAGACACGCCCCGAAGATGGTTTCAGCGCAAAGGCCGCCGACATTGAAAAGGCCATCACGCCAAGAACGAAAATGGTGATCATCAACTCGCCCAGCAATCCTTCGGGAGGCGTTGTGGATGGGCCCGAATTCAAGAAAATTCTGGCGGTCTGCAAAAAGCGCAACATCTGGGTGATGGGCGACGAATGCTATTCGCATTTCGTCTACGAGCCCCACAAGCCGTTTTCGATCGCCAGCGCGAAAGACGGCAAAGCTAACGTCATCATCATCGGCAGCGTCTCGAAAACGTTTGCGATGACCGGTTGGCGGATCGGCTACACGCTGGCGCCGGAAGAACTCATCCAGGCGATGATCAAGGTGCAGAGCCAGTCCACGTCGAATCCGACGTCTATCGCGCAGTACGCGGCGCTTGAAGCGATGCGCGGCACGATGGAAACAGTTCCGCCGATGCTCGCGGAATACACGAAGCGCCGCAAGCGCATCGTCGAAGGCCTGCGCGCGATTCCCGGCGTCACCTGCGAATGGCCCGGTGGCGCCTTTTACGCCTTCCCGAATGTTTCTGCGCATCTGGGCGAAGGCAAAAACGCCGCGGCGAAGAATTGCACCGAACTTTCGAAGCTGCTGCTCGAAAAAGCACATGTGGCGCTGGTGGCGGGCGAAGCCTTCGGCGCGCCGGGATTCCTCCGGCTTTCGTACGCGACTTCGATCGAGCGCATCGAGGAAGGACTCCTGCGGCTGGAAAAATTCTTTTCCCGTGCGGAGGCCGCTTCCTAGGCTGTGATGCTACCTGTCCTCTCGCGACTCGAACCCTTCTTCAGCCCGCGAATTTGGGGTCAGCGTTCGCTCGCCCCCTGGTATCCGGACAAAGTGAATCTGAAAGAGCCGCTTGGTGAAGCATGGCTGACGGCATTTGAATCGCGAGTCTCCAACGGGCCGTTCGCCGGGAAAACGCTGCGCGAGATGTGGCACCAGATGCCTGCGGAATGGCGCGGACGGCGTTACGCCTCCCTCGCCGAATTTCCGGTACTGATCAAATTTATTTTCCCCAACGACAAACTTTCCATTCAGGTCCATCCCGGCGACGCCTACGCCGCGGAACACGAGCAGAACGCCGGCGGCCGCGGAAAAACCGAAATGTGGCACATGGTCAGCGCGCGGCACGGCGCGGAAATCATGTTCGGGTTGCAGCCCGGTCTGAACAAAGAGGTGTTCTTGAAGGCGCTGGCCGAGGGCTCTGTTGAGAGTCTCTTGGTGCACCTCCCGGTGCAGGCCGGTGACACCTACTTTGTACCCGCCGGTACGCAACACGCCATCGGGCCGGGGATGGTGATTTGCGAAATTCAGGAGTATTCGGACCTCACTTATCGCGTTTATGATTATGGCCGCTTGGACTCTTCCGGGAAGCCGCGCGAGCTGCACGTTCAGAAAGCGCTGGAGGTAACGAATTTCAACCGGGGAAGCGGCGGCAAAATCGAGCCGCTCGCTTTGCATTCGCCCGACGCGAAGAAATGTCTTTTGTCCGCTTGCGAGTTCTTTGCCACGGAGCGCTGGGATTGCAACCGGACCACGCCGATCGAAAGCGATCCCGAGGAATTTCAATTGTTCGTGATTCTCGAAGGCACCGGCACGTTTCATGACACGGAGTGGGCCTTCCAATTCCGCCCTGGCGAAGCGTGGTTTCTGCCGGCGAACCTGCCAACAACCTTGCTGCAGCCGGATGGGGTAAGCTCCGTTCTGCGCGTAACCGTTCCGGACACCCGCGTGCTTCGGCAGCAATTGCGCAACCAGGGATTTGAAGACCGAGCGATTTCGCGCGTACTGATAGGTGCCGAGTGAAAGAAGAAAAACCACTGGCAATCCACGCAGTTATTCTTGCTGGAGGGCGCGGCACGCGCTTCTGGCCGCGCAGCCGTTCGCGCACGCCAAAGCAATTGCTGAACATTGTCGGCGAAGGCTCGATGCTGCAACAGACCGTGGCCCGGCTCGCGCCGCTCGTTCCGGCTCAGCGCATCTGGACGGTTACGAACGCGGAGCAATCCACAGCTCTGGCAAAACAGTTGCCCGCGGCCGCGCGAAAGCATGCCCTTGCTGAACCCGTTGGGAGAAACACGGCCGCCGCGATCGCGCTGGCCGCCATTCATGTGCGCCACGCGGAGGGCGGCGACGCACTACTCGCCGTGCTGCCCGCGGATCACTACATCGCCCAGCCGGAGCGCTATCGCGAAATCGTGCGCGCCGCTCTGGACGTGGCGCGCGAACCTGGACGCATGGTGGTTCTGGGCATCCCGCCGACGCGGCCGGAAACGGGTTTTGGATATATCGAGCGCCAGGGAGATTCCATCACCTCGACCGGAGCGCCGATTTTTGCCGTGCGGTGTTTCAAGGAAAAACCGGAGCTCGCCGTCGCAAGGGAATATGTTGCCTCCGGAAATTTTCACTGGAACGCGGGAATGTTTTTCTGGCGCGTATCCACATTTCTGGATGCGCTCAAGGAATTTCTGCCGGAGACGCATGCGCAGATCGAAGAACTCGCCCGCCACATTGGCAAGCGAAGCTATGCCGCCAAATTAAAGCGCATCTACCCGAAGTTGGAAAACATCTCCGTGGACTACGCCATCCTCGAACGGGCCACCCAGCATCCCGGGCCGCCGCGCGTTTTCGTGATTCCCGCAGAAATGGGCTGGAGTGACATCGGCTCCTGGAACGCGGTTCACGAACTGCTCGCCAAGCATCCCGCGGAAAATATTTTCGCGGGGCCCGGCCACACCCTCGATGCCGAAGGCAACTTCCTCTGGAGCCCCGGCAAGTACATTGCCGCAATCGGCGTCAGCGGCCTGGTGGTCGTGGAAACGCCCGACGCTCTGCTGATCTGCCCCCGCGACCGCGCCCAGGACGTGGGAAAAATCGTCAAAGCCCTCGAAGACCGCAAGCACAAGAAACTCTTGTGATCAGCGCGGTCCCGTCGCGGGCCTGGCTGTCCTCGCCGAAGCTTACCGCCTTCTAATTAAGTCTGACTTGACTTTGCTCCCTTCCGGAGTATCGTTAGGGCGTTCGGCCGAGCCTACTCTTTGCGCGGCCGGGCGAAGTTTGCGTGAACCGGCGGCGGTTCCATCTCCGAAGAGCGGATCCCATTATTCTCCAAGTCCAGCTCAGCCTTAAGGAGGCCCCGTCATGGCTGCAACTCCCAGTCCAATCTCTGAATTGAATCTGGAAACCACAAAAAACCCCGAGGAAACGATGGTTCGCTGCACCGGCAAAATCACCTCGAGCACCTCTGGCGTGCTGCAGACGACAGTCCGCAGCCTCTTCCCCGAGACGAAATGCGTCGTGCTTGATCTGACCAACGTGAACTATATGGACAGCTCCGGACTTGGTGCGATCGCCGGATTGTTCTTCTCTGCCAAGCGGCAGAACAGCCGGCTGAAACTTATCAATCTGAACCAGCGCTTGCAGGAGTTGTTCCGGTTGACAAAAATGGCTTCGGTGTTCGAGGGCCACGAGGACTTCCTCGGGTATACACCCGATTAACCCTTAGTTTGAGGGGAGACTCAATTGGCGCTCGCATTTCTATCGCGCCAAGCAAACAGGTACTCGGAGTACCAAGGGATGGTGTGTTCGCGGCACTCCTTAAGGCTTTGCGCAAAATGCCCCACTCACTATGAAAAATTTTCCAGCCTGCAGAGGGGCCGGGCTGGCTTACCCTAGCGCCCATTCTGCGTCACAAACCTGTGTATCAGGCTGCGAGGTCATTGCATCTAAGGCAGGAGAAGTTTCCAGGAAGTTTCGGGATGATCGTCGAACGTGTAACAAAACCTTCCTACCCCGCTTCGGGGAAGTCGATTGGGTTGGGGCTTTGCCTGCTGGTTTGCAGCTTCGCCGCCTCTGCACAGTCTCCGCAGATGTCCGGCACCCAAGATAAGAACCCTGGCGCGTCTCCGTCGTCGGGAATTGTGGCTCCCACCCAAGCGCTGCAGTCTGACCGGCAATTGCCAGCAAGCATCAGTGGAAAAATCATCGATCAATCCGGCGCCAGCATTGGGGGAGCACGCGTAAAGCTAACGCGCGAAGATCAATCCCCCGCACAAGAAATCTTGACAGACAACAACGGGGAGTTCGTTTTTTCCAATATCACTCCCGGAGCGTTCCATCTCCTCCTTTCGTCCGAGGGTCTCGCGTCGCAGGAAATCACCGGAACCGTGCAGCCCGGCGAACCCTACGTCATCCCGCTGGCGATGATGACGGTCGCCACCCAAGTGACCGAGGTACGTGTAAGCCTCACGCGGGAAGAACTCGCCGAGGCGCAGATCCGGGATGAAGAGAAGCAACGGGTATTCGGCATCATTCCGAATTTCTACGTCACTTACGATCACAACGCTGTTCCCCTCACCGCCAAACAAAAATTCCGGCTTGCCTGGAAATCCTCCACGGATCCAATCACCTTTGTGGGCGTTGGCGCCATAGCCGGAATAAATCAGGCGGCCAATAGCTGGAGTGGCTATGGCCAGGGCATGCAGGGGTACGCGAAGCGTTACGGCGCGACTTACGGCGACGTTTTCTCCGGCACTTATATCGGAGGCGCCATATTGCCTTCACTGCTGAAACAGGATCCGCGTTATTTCTACAAGGGCACCGGCAGCAAACGCTCCAGGCTTTTCTATGCGATCGCCAGCTCGTTCATCTGCAAAGGCGACAACGGCCGCTGGCAGCCGAATTACTCAAACGTCGGCGGAAATATTGCCGCCGGGGCAATCGCCAATCTTTATTACCCGTCGACCAATCGGCATGGAGCGAGCCTCGTCTTCGGCACTGCAGCGATCCGGCTGACCGAAACCACTGTGGCCAATATCTTTCAGGAGTTCATTGTTCCCAGGTGGACGCCGAGTCATTCCTCTCGCCCAGCTTCGCAACCCTAAAGTAGCCGCGGCAGGCGCGGTTGTTTTTCACGCACCGGTATAGAACCGAACCAACAAGCGCTCGCAACCCTCTGCCTTTGTCACTTTTCTCTACCGTGCCTAACCCCGCAATCTTTGGCGCCTCACCTTCCTCGCGTATACTCACTAGCAATGACTGCGATTCAATTTGGCACCGACGGATGGCGGGGGATCATCGCCGAGGATTTTACCTTTGCGAATGCCCGTACCGTCGCGAATGCGATTGCGCGCTACGTGGTGCGCGGCGAGGATGCGCGCAAAGGCGTGCTGGTTGGCTACGACCACCGCTACGCCGCGGACCGAGTCGCCGCGACTGTCGCCGAGGTGATCAGTTCGACTGGAACGCCGGTCTGGCTCGCTGACAAACCCTGCCCCACGCCGGCGATTTCGCTGCTCGTCCGGCAACGGCAAGCCGCCGGAGGCCTGGTCATCACCGCGAGCCACAATCCATATTCGTGGAACGGCATCAAGTACAAGGCCAGTTATGGCAGCAGCGCACTGCCATCCATCGTCGCGCAGATTGAAAAGGAACTCGCTACCGTAGAAGCAACAGGCGTGGCGCCGCTGCCGCCGCGCAAGGAATTAATCCACTCGCTGGAGCCGCGAGCGCCTTATCTGGACACGATCGAAAAATTGATCGACTGGAAACGGTTGCGCGACGCGAAATTCCGCTTCGTCGTCGATCCCATGCACGGCTCCGCCGCCGGCTTGCTGCACGAACTTTTCGAGCGCAATGGCGTGCTTTGCGACGAAATCCGCGGCACGCGAGATCCTCGCTTCGGCGGCGTGCATCCGGAGCCGATTGAGCCGCACATCGAAGCGCTGCGGAAAGCGGTCCTGGCCGGCAAATACGACGCGGGCTTTGCCGCCGACGGCGACGGGGACCGCATCGGCGCCATCGACCGCGACGGCTCCTTTGTCAATCCTCACCAGATCTTCGCGCTGATGGTGTGGCACCTGGCCGGCATGCGCAAACTTCCCGGCGACATCGCCAAAACATTTTCCGTCACTAAACTCATCGACAAACTGGCCGCTAAATTTGACCGCAAGCTTTACGAGGTACCCATCGGGTTCAAATATATCTGCGAGTTGATGTTGCAGCAGGACATCCTCGTCGGCGGCGAAGAGAGCGGCGGCATCGGCACCAGCCTCTATCTGCCGGAGCGAGACGCCTCGGTTTCCGCGCTTTTCCTCGCGGAGCTGATGGCGTGGCACGGCAAATCGCTCGGCGAACTGCTGGCCGCGCTGCATGCGGAGTTCGGCGAATTCCATTACGGCCGCATCGATCTGGACGTGAAGCAAGGTCAAAAAGAAAAAGCCATCGCGTATTTCACCAGCGAAAAAACAAAGCGCGTCGAAAACTGGGACGTCACGCGCCGCGAAAACATGGATGGCATCAAGCTGTATCTCGGCGACATTGGCTGGGTGCTGGTGCGTCCATCGGGCACCGAAAATCTTTTGCGCATTTATTCGGAAACTTCGCGGCCGGAAACCACCAAGCGCGCTCTGCAGGCAACGGTGGCGGCGGTCAACGCGCTTTAGAGAGCAAGCGATGGAAACCGTGAACCTGAAGGACAAATTCGGCAAATTCCAGGATTACTGGAACCCGCGCGTACTCGGCGAAGTCAACGACTGCCACGTAAAGGCCGTCAAGCTGAAAGGCGAATTCATCTGGCACCATCACGACAACGAGGATGAGCTTTTTCTTGTGGTCCAGGGCACGCTGCGCATGAAATTCCGCGACCACGAAGCCGTGGTCCGCGAAGGCGAATTTGTGATTGTGCCACGAGGCGTCGAGCATCTTCCCGTGGCCGACGAAGAAGTACACATTGTATTGATCGAACCACGCACGACACTGAATACGGGAAATATACGGAACGAACGGACAGTTAGCCGGCTTGAGCGGATTTGAACCTGACCGCCCGGCGGCTCGAAAGACAGGACCCAGTCATGCAGCATCGCTTCTACACGCTCGACGTCTTCACCACCACGCGATTTCAGGGCAATCCCCTCGCCGTGATTACCGACGGCGACGGACTATCCGACGACCAGATGCTGGCCATCGCCCGCGAAATGAATCTTTCCGAAACGGTCTTCGTGCAAAAACCGACCGACGACCGCGCCTTGGCCCGCTTGCGTATCTTCACGACCAAAGAAGAGCTCAAACTCGCCGGGCATCCGGTGATCGGCACGTGGTTCCTGCTTGCCGAACTCGGCGTGGTCCCCGCGCAAGAGGGTGGTGTGCACGTCTTGCAGCAGACTGGCGCGGGAATTTTGCCGGTGGAGATCCGCTTCAAGGACGGCCGCCCGCAGCGCGTCACCATGACGCAAAAGGAAGCCGCCTTCAAGCCATCCAAGATCAACAAGAAAAAGCTGGCGGAATCGCTGGGACTCTCGTTGAAAGACCTCGATCCCAAACTGGAGCCCGAATTCGTCTCCACCGGAATTTTCAACCTGATGGTGCCACTCCGCAATCGCCAGGCGCTCGGAAGAATTCAGTTGAACATGGTGGAGCTCGCCCGGCTCTTCGGCAAGCAGGGTGCGCTGGCCTATTGCTTCGCGCTTGGAGGCAACTCCTCGGCCTTCGCCCGCGGCATGATGCCGTGGGAGATGTATGAGGACGCGGCCACGGGCTCGGCGGCCGGATCGCTTGGCGCCTATCTGGTGAAGCACGGAAAATTCGGCGCGGGCCACACGCTGCACATCGCGCAAGGCGTCGAGATGGGCCGCCCCAGCGAAATCGAAGTGGAAGTCTCGCAGGACGGTAAAAAGCTGACCCCGCGCGCAAGCGGTGCCGCGGTAAAAGTCTTCGAAGGCACCATCCGCACCTAGCGCCGCAGCGCGAGGCGCGCTGGTGATCGATTTATTTTTCTTTCAGTGTTTTCTGATAGGCGTCGAGGATGCCGTTGACGAAACCTCCGGCATCGTCGGAGGAATATTTCTTGGCCAGGTCCACGGCTTCGTTGATCACAACCTTCGCCGGCGTGTCCGTGGCACGCATTTCGTGCATCGCCAGCCGCAAAATCGCGCGGTCGATCGCGGCCAGGCGGTCCAGGCGCCAGTTAAAGGCATGCTTGCTTATCAATTCGTCCAGCGCGGTGGCGTCGTGCGCGGCGCCCTCAAAGAGCTGATTTGCAAATGTGCGGGTCTGCGCCGCAGCCTTGGCATTTTTCCAAAAAGTCGTCTCAAGTTTTTCGGGGAACTGCTGGCTCATGTCCCACTGAAACAGCATCTGCATGGCGAATTCGCGTGATTTGGTCCGCAGGCTCACGTTATTTGCGCCGTCCCTTGCCCGCCGCGGCAGGCGCGGCCTTCGACGAGCTGCGCAATTTGCGCGACAACTGCGCCATCTCAATCGCGCCGAGCCCCGCTTCGAATCCTTTATTACCGCCCTTCAATCCCGCGCGGTCAATGGCCTGCTCCAGCGTGTCGCAGGTGAGCACGCAAAACATCACCGGCACGCCCGTATCCATCTGCGCAAGCTGCAACCCGCGCGAAGTCTCCGAACACACGTAATCGTAATGCGCGGTTTCGCCGCGCAGCACGCAGCCGATCGCGATCAGCGCGTCGTAACGTCCCGTCAGCGCCAGCTTCTTCGCCGCTAGCGGCAATTCGAACGCGCCCGGCACGTGAGCCACATCCACGTCCTTGCCAGACGCGCCGCCGCGCTCCAGCGCATCCACGGCGCCCTGCAGCAGCCGCTCCGTAATAAAACTGTTGAACCGGCTCACAACCACGCCAAAACGAAATCCTTCCCCTCTCAATCCTCCATCAATCTTCGTGGGCTGAATCATCTAACTCGCTTTCCCGTTTGCCAAAGCTTTTCGAATTCCGTTCCTTTACCTCTTTTACTTCCTTAACTTCCTTTACTTCCCCTTAAAAGCCGCCGGCCGCTTTTCCAAAAACGCCTTGGTGCCCTCTCGCATATCTTCCGTCGCGCAGCACAAACCGAACAGCGTTGCCTCCAGGAAAAGCCCCTCTTCCTGCGGCATTTCTATCCCGCGCTCGATCGCTTCCATGCAGTATTTCACGGCCAGGGGCGCTTTCTCGATAATCTTTTTCGCCAGAGTTTCCGCGGCGGGCAGCAGTTCCGCCGGCTCGTAGATGTGATTGACCAGGCCGATGCGCTGCGCCTCTTCTGCGGCGATCATTTCTCCCGTCAGGCAAAGTTCATGCGCCACGCCTTTGCCGCACAGCCGCGCCATGCGCTGCGAGCCGCCGTAGCCGGGGATGATGCCGAGCTTCACTTCCGGCTGACCAAGCTTCGCGGTCTTGCTCGCAATGCGAATCGTGCACGATAGCGCCAGTTCGCAGCCGCCGCCGAGCGCAAATCCGTTGATCGCGCAGATCGAAGGCTTCCCCATCGTTTCGAGCAAATGAAACACGCCCTGTCCGAAAATCGAAAACTCTTTTCCATTCACCGGAGTCTGTTGCGCCAGTTCGTTGATGTCCGCGCCCGCCACAAACGCCTTTTCGCCCGAACCGGTCAAAATCAGCACGCGCACGGAAGCGTCATCGCGCGCATCCAGCAAGATCTGTTGAAACTCTTCCACCGTCTTGCGGTTCAACGCGTTCAACACCTTCGGCCGGTTGAAGGTTATGTACGCGATGCCGTCTCTTTTTTCATACAGCAGGTTTTCGTAAGGCATGATTTCCCTCAAAACTGGATCGGCTTCGGGTTCGCCGGGTCCGAATAATCGTAGAACCCGCGGCCGGATTTTTTGCCGTTCCAGCCGGCCAGCACCATGCGCTTCAGCAGCGGCGGCGCGGCAAAGCGCTTCTCTTTGAACTCATCGAACATGATCTGCGAAATGTAATACGTGGTGTCCAGCCCGACAAAATCCAGCAGCGTAAACGGCCCCATCGGATAGCCGCAGCCCAGCTTCATCGAATTATCGATGTCCACCACGGAGCCGACGCCTTCTTCGAGCGCGCGAATCGCGTCCAGCAGATACGGCACCAGCAGCCGGTTGACGATGAATCCTCCGCTGTCGCTGGCGCGCACTGGCGTCTTGCCCAGCTTCGCGCCAAACGCAACCATCTCGTCGTATACGGCGGGATCGGTGGAAATGGTTTTCACAACCTCCACGAGTTTCATCACCGGGACGGGATTAAAAAAATGCAGGCCGACGAAGCGCTGCGGCCGCTTGGTGGCCGCGGCGATTTCCGTGATGGTCAGCGAAGAAGTGTTGCTTGCAAAAATCGTGTGCGGCGGGCAAAGTTTGTCCAGCGCCCCGAATAGTTCGCGCTTCACGGGTAGTTGCTCGATGATCGCTTCCACAATCAGGTCGCAATCTTTCAGATCCTCCAGCGAAGTCGTGCCCTTCAGTCGCCCGCGCACTTCCCCTTTAGCCGCTTCCGTCAGCGTGCCTTTTTCCACCAGCCGCGCCAGGTTTTTCTCGATGCTCTTCAAGCCCTTTTCCACCAGCTCGCCGCTGACTTCACGCACCACGGTCGCGAATCCCGACTGCGCACAAACCTGCGCGATGCCCGAGCCCATCAAGCCACACCCAACTACGCCCACTTTTTGAATCGCCATGAATTCCTCACGTCTCGAAATACACGCAAAAACGGCGGGAAATTTCTACCCGTCAAAGTGTATCAAAGCTGCCCCTGGAACTCACTTTGCGCGGCCCACAGACACTAAAATGCCCGTGCCACCGACTGACGCCTTATCCGAAAGGATAGCGGGACTATCCGATTGGGGAGGCTCGGCCGACGCACAACTTCTCATAAAGTGGAGATGGAGACGTCTCCCGTATCTCACGTTATCTGAGTAATTTACCTGAACCCAGAATGGTCCAATCACCTCATTCCGCCCGGCGCCGGATTCCAAGATGCAAAAGCGACACATCCGTCGCGTACCAATCGGATAGGAATCCTTCCCTGAACAATTTGGCCAAATATCGCCGCACACACCCACCTGGAAGAATGAATGCCCGCTATCGCATTGGTATTAAAAGAAATGGGAGAAGAGAACCGTGCGCATGAAATTTGCCGCCACCGTGGCATTCGTGATGCTCCTCTCAAAGGCGTGAGCAGGAAGAGAACACAGGAACAAGGCAGCTAAAAAAATAACCTGTTTTCATCCTCTCGCCGATTTTGTCTGAATAGGAGGTTCTATGAAAAACCTGCGCTCCGTCCTTTTCGTTTTGGCCGCCATCCTACTGGTGCCGGCAGCTCGCGCCCAGCAGAGAGGCATCAAGGCCGACATACCCTTCGACTTTGTTGCCGGCAACCGTGCCTACCCGGCCGGTGAATACATCCTTAGTGAAGCCCTCAGCAACAGCGGAGTGATCCGCATCGAAAACGTCCAAGAAGTCTCAGGCGCTTTCGCTCCTACAAACCCGTGTTCAAAGCGCATGCCCTCAGAGGACACAAAGCTTGTGTTCCATCGCATGGGCGGCCGCTACTTCCTCTACCAGGCATGGACCGCGGGCAATCTCACGGGACGCGAATTCCCGAAGAGCCACATCGAGGTTCAACTTGCACAGAACCACGAAACTCCGGAAATCGTAATCGTTGCAGCCGTTCTTACCCGTTAGCGCGGCGCTGATCTCCCAACTTTCCGAGTCAAAGAGGGAACGTTTCCACGTTCCCTCTTTTTTCTTTGTGGCTCAAATCTGTGCAATCGGTTTCATGTGGTTCATGCATCGGTTCGCCAGGGAACTCTTCCCGATAATCCAACCGGTGATAAACTTTCCACGAAATGCTTCCGATCGCGTTACGCGCATGTTTTCTCCGGGCTCAGATTGCAATGCTGATCGTTGCGCCCGCCGCCGGCGGATTCACCTGCGCACAACAGCCAGTATCCAAACCCTTCGCTGTTCATCCAACTACGCAGGACAAAAACGACATGTGGTGGAAACATGCTGTCATTTACGAAATCTATCCGCGCAGCTTTCAGGATTCGAACGGCGATGGAATCGGCGATCTTAACGGCATCACTTCGCGCCTCGATTACCTGAAAGATCTCGGCGTGGACGCGATCTGGATCACCCCGATGTACCCCTCGCCGCAAGTGGACTTCGGCTACGACATCGCCGATTACAACGCAATCGATCCGCAATACGGCACGATGGCGGACTTCGATCGGTTGGTGAAAGAAGCCAAGGCGCGCGAAATCCGCGTAATCATGGATTTTGTTCCGAACCACACCTCCGACACGCACCCGTGGTTCATCGAATCCAGCTCCTCGCGCACCAATCCCAAGCGCGACTGGTACATCTGGCGCGACGGCAAGGGCCCCGGGCAGCCGCCCAACAATTGGCAGTCCTGGTTCGGCCATTCCGCGTGGAAATTCGACGCGCGAACGGGCCAGTTTTATTATCATCATTTTTATGCAGAACAGCCCGACCTGAACTGGCGCAATCCCGAAGTCCGCAAGGCGATGTACGACGTGCTTCGCTTCTGGCTGGATCGCGGCGTCGCGGGTTTTCGACTCGATGCGGTTTCACGGCTTTTCGAAGATCCGAATCTCCACGACGATCCGCTTCTGCCCGGAACAAACGCGTACGGTGATCAGAATATCGAACACAAATACACCGACAACCTTGCGGAAGTGCACGAAGTGTTGAAGGAGATGCGGCAAGTGGTTGACGAATATCCGGGCAATCCTGTGCTCATCAGCGAAACCGACGAGCCCAACATCGCCGAACTCACCAAGCTATACGGCAGCAAGCTCGACGAAATCCAGCTCCCGATGGATTTCCAGGTGGCGGACGTCAACGAGCTTTCCGCCGCTCGCTTCCGCGAACTGATCGACCAGATTGAGAGCAACACGGCCGGCGGCCAGCCGTACTTTTTCTTCAACAATCATGATCAGGAGCGCACGTGGGACCGTTACGGCGACGGCATTCATAACGACGCTATCGCCCGGTTGCTTGCAACATTGCTGCTGACCGCGCGCGCCACACCGCAGCTCTACTACGGCGAAGAAATCGGCATGATCACCACGCCGCCGGCGCGAAGGGAAGACGTGCGGGACCCGATCGGCAAGATCGGCTGGCCGAAAGAAAAGGGCCGCGACGGCGAGCGCACGCCGATGCAGTGGGACACGTCAAGCAACGCGGGCTTCACCACATCGCCAGCGCCGTGGCTACCCATTCCCCCAAGCTACAGCCAGCGTAACGTCGCGGTCGAAGAAAAAGATTCCGACTCGCTCCTCAACTTCTACAAAAAACTGATTCAACTGCGCCGCACTCAGCCTGCACTGCGCAGCGGCTCACAAATCACCGTGAACTGCCACGATGCCGACGTGCTCTCCTTCGTGCGAAAGAATCCGGCTGACGGGGAATCCGTGCTGGTATTGCTGAACATGAGCAACAAATCAAAGAAAGTCGCCTGCAACTTGAAACCACAAGGCATCACCGGTGAATCCGCAGTACCTCTGCTCAGCTATCCCAATCATAGCGACACAGAAGTTAAATTGAACGCAGTCTCGCTGCCACCGTTCGGCACCTTCGTCGTCGCCGTCAAGTAGCGGCCACCTTCAGGTGGCCACTTGAGACGACTGAATCACTCCCCATTAATTTCCGACTGCTTCAACGATGATGGCGATGCCCTGGCCCCCGCCGATGCACGCCGTGGCCAGGCCGTAATGTAGGCCCTTGCGGCGCAGCTCATTCAGCACGGTGATGACGAGGCGCGTGCCAGATGCCCCAAGCGGATGGCCGAGGGCGATCGCGCCGCCGTTCACGTTGGTTTTGTCGCGGTCGAGACCGAGTTCTTTTTCGACAGCGAGGTATTGCGCGGCGAACGCTTCATTCACTTCCACGCGATCGATTTGGTCGAGCTTCATCCCCGCAAGCTGCAGCGCCTTGCGCGTTGAGGGCACCGGACCAATGCCCATGATGCTGGGATCCACGCCCGCAACGGCCCACGAGACGATGCGCCCGAGCGGCTTCAGCCCCCTCTCCTTCGCCATTTTCTCGCGCGTCAGCACCACCGCCGCAGCTCCATCCACAATCCCGCTGGCGTTCCCCGCCGTCACCATGCCGTCTTTCTTGAACGACGGAGGCAGCTTCTCCAGAATTTCCATCGTGGTTTCCGGCCGGCGGTGATCGTCTTCCTTCACCAGCATCGTCTTCTTCCCCTGCTTCACTTCCACCGGCGCGATCTCTTCCGTCAGGTAGCACGCTTTGAACGCCGCTTCCGCCACCTGCTGGCTGCGCAGCGCATAAGCATCCGCGTCCTTGCGCGTAATTCCCTTCTGCTCCGCCAGCTTTTCCGCTGTCATCGCCATCGGCAATCCGCAATACGTGTCCGTCAGCCCGACAAACAGAAAATCCTCCAGCGCGCCGCCGCCAAGCTTCAAACCGGTGCGCGCCCCGCGAATCACGAATGGCGCCTGGGTCATGTTCTCCATGCCGCCCGCCAGCGCCATGTTCGCTTCACCCAGCAGCAATCTCTGCGCGCCCTGCACGATCGCCTCAATGCCGGAGCCGCATAACCGATTCACGGTGACGGCTGGCGTTTCCACCTTCAGCCCCGCTTTCAACCCCACGTGCCGCGCACCATAAATCGCATCGGCGCTCGTCTGCATCACGTTGCCAAAAATCGCGTGATCGAACTCCGCCGGGTCCACGCCCGATTTCTGAATCGCTGCCTTGCTCGCATGCGCGCCCAGATCGATCGCCGAAACCTCCGAAAATGCGCCCGTATAGCGCGCCATAGGCGTGCGCGCACCTGCGACAATAACTACATCCGATGGAAACATGATTTTCCTTTCCGTTAAAGCTTGGGTATCTCGGAGAGCACGATGACATCGCCGCCGCGTTTGCGGGCTTCCTCCACGCTGAATTCCGCGCGATTGATCAGGTCGGTCACAATATCCTCGCTGTCGAACTCCTGCCGCGCCGCGGCTTCCACAACCCCGGCGCTCAACGTAATCTGCGTCGAATCCCACGGAGGCCGCACGCCCGCCGCCGCGCGCTTCAATTTATCCACCAGATTCTGCGCTCCGGAAAGATTCGTGTCCGGCAGGATGAACGCCAGCGCCCACGACGTATATTTTACCGCCATATCGTTCTGCCGCACGATCGGCTGCAAGGAGCGCGAAAGTTGCTCCAGGAATTTTTCCAGTGGCACTTCGCCCTGCGCCCGCAGCATGTCCGCGCCGCGGTCAATCTGCAGGACGGCCAGCGAAAGCGGCGTGCCCTGGGTGCGGGCGCGGTCGGCTTCGTTCAGCAGGCAGCCCACATACGAACTGCGGCTGAGCAATCCGGTCTTCTCGTCGGAAACGCCCATGCGACGCACCAGGCTGCGCAGCCGCGTGTGGCTGACGCTCATCATCATCTGGTCGCCGATAGCTTGCAGAAAATAAGTTTCGTTCGGCTTCCAGTGGTGCGCCTTGTCGTGAGCGACAATCAGCATCCCCGCCGGAGCCTGCGTTTCCTTGTCGGTGATGGTCACGCCAAGCGCCGTCGCCAATCCCAAATCTTTCAAGATGGTTTCGTCGGAACCGTCAACGATCAGCCCGCCAAGTTCGTCGGGGACCGCCTTTTCAATCTGCGCCAGCAAAAACACCATTTGCGCCGCGGGCGCAGGCCGCAAACCCGAAGTGCAATGCTCCGCCGCCATTTCCGGCGGACGCCCCGGCGCTCCAATCACAGAGAACGTGCGCGCGGCTTTCATGTACGCGCCGACTTCGTTCACCGTGGTATTCAGCATGGCGCGCGGGGTCTGCTGCCGGAAAATCTTTTGATTGATCTCTGAAATTTTCGTCAGGTCGCGCAGCGTCTCCACCGTATAGCTGCCGGTCCGCCCGGTCGGCGGCGTGGGCTTTTCTTCGATCACCGGCCCGCCGCCCGCCGGCTTTGGAGGTGGCTGCGGCTTCACCGCCGTTTTCGGCCACCAGTTCGCAACCTGATACAGATTCTGCAGGCGGGGATTGCGCGCTTCTTCGCCGGGAAACATCGAGGCAATCTTCTGCAACCGCTCAATCGCTTTCGCCTGCAACGAATACTGCAGAAAAATCTCCGTCTGCACGATCAGGTCGTCCAGCGCCTGCATCTTGCGACCTTCATCGGTTGCCGGAGGGGGTCCCTCAAGTTCCTGGCTCGCCTGTGCCTTGGGCGGCGTCGTGTTTCTAGACTGGGCGCTCGCCGTGCGCGCCATGCGTCCCGCGACCCGCCGCAGGAATGCCTCGTCCGCGTGGCCGCGCAGCCGCTCCAAACGTTCCTGGCAACGATAATCATAAGAGTCGATGTCCACCAGACGGTCCAGGGCTTCGCAGGCTTTTGGAAAGAAGCCCGAATTAAAATTCGCGTCGAAGAGACGGATCAGCACCTCAAAGTATTGCGATTCGCGGTTCAGCTCGCTGTAATGCGCGGCCCAGAATTCCAGAATGGGGATGGATTCCGGATGCTTCGCGCCGAGCGCTTCGAGTTGCGTCGAGAATTCCGTCAATTTCTTGTCGGCGCTCAGCCGGCGCTTCAGAATCTGCAGTATCTCCACCGATTTGGAGTCCTGATCGTTGTCGGCGTAGGCATCCGCAAGATCGAACAGGCGCGTGACTCCTTCGTTCTTTTCGCGCAGCAGTTTTTCCAGGATCGCCCGGGAACGGTCGAGTTGTCCCGATTGCAACAGCGCATCGGCAAAGGTGTCCAGAAACGCCACATCGGATTCCGTCGACGCGAACGGCTCCAGCAGCCCGGCGGCTTCCGCGTGATCTCCATTCCGCAGCCTGGCTTCGGCGTAAAGCAAGGCCACGCTGCGTTCCTGGGGCGCCAGCGCGTAGGCGCGCGCCAGCAGCTTCAAGGCATCCCCGGGGGCGCCCGACGCGCTGGAGAGTTGCGCCGAACGCAGAAACGCCCGGGCGGCCAGCGCGTTTTTTCCCAACTGCGCGGCGATCTCCGCCACCTTCATCTGCCGCGCAAGTTTCTCCGGGTCAAGCTGCGCGGTGCGCTCCCAGCAGAACAGCGCATCCTCACCGCGTCCGGCTTCAGAGAACATCTCCGCGGCTTTGGTGTACTGCTCGATGGCTTCTTCGCCGCGATTCTGCTTTTGCAGCAGGAAGGCGTAGCGCGTGATACGTTCAGGGGATTGAATCGCCAGGGTATTCCGCAGGAAGCGGTTGTAAATCGCCAGCGCTTTGGTTTCGTCTTTGGGATCAATCAGCAGGTCGAACAGGTGCCCGTAATAGACCGCCGCGCGGTCGGGCTGCTCCAGGCGCGTATAAAGATCTCCGAGCGCCTGCGACGCCTCCAGATGCTGCGGGGCGCCGTCCAGCACGGCGAGATACGCCTCAATCGCGTCCTCAACGCGGTTTTTCTCGAGAAATTTCTTCGCCCGCTCCAGCTGTTTGCTGACGTCTGCTGCCATCAGGGATTTGCCTTTGATTTCGTGCCAGGTAGCGTTCGCCGCCACGGTCGGCGCTTTGAACGCCATTTCCACTATATACCCCTGATGAGATGCCGCCAAAAGCAGACTGGCTACGCGTTGGGCAATCCGGCAAGAGGGGCGGTATTGCTAGCCTGAGTCGACGCGTCCTAAGCGTGGGTTGTATATTCTCGATCGGCCGATTTGCGAAGCAGTACGAGCAAAATTTTCGACGGGGCTCAGCCCGCACCTCCCGGAAATCGGGTTTTCGAGCGTTCCACCTCGGCATAGGTGCCGGGCAACACGCCAGAATCTAAGTGCATGAGATACAATCCTGCCGTAAATCCTGGAGGTGAAACGGTGACCGGCGAACAAACAACACGCGCGAAGACTGCCTTATATGGCAGCGCACTGCTTGGCTCGGTGGCATGCGCCCTGCTTGCAATGCCCGGACGAACACTGGCGCAAGACGTCTACCAGGAGCCTCCACCCGCGGTCATCAAAGTCTTGAATGCTCCCGTGACGCCAAGGGCAAGCGTTGGACGCCCGCGTGACATTGTCCTGTTTTACTCTCCGGTGCTCTATCCGCCCATCGCCGAGCTTGCCAAGCCATATGTTCGCCTGGCGGGTTTGCGTATCGACATTGCCACCAACGGCCCACATAACGCGCCTCGATACAACAACCTGATTTTGAAAACCGTCAGCGACGGGCAGGAGCACCCGATCGATTTGCCCAAAGATTTTTATGTTTCCCAACCGTCCTGGTCGCCGGACGGGTATACCATAGCCTTCACGCACGCCACACAGTCCGGCGTCCAACTCTGGCTCGCAAACGCTCGAACCGCCAAAGCCGCAGCGATCAAAGGATTGAATTTGAATGCGGCACTGATCGGAGCCGGCCCTTCCGACGAACATATGCCCTGCCACTGGATGCCGGGCGGGAAAGCCCTCCTGTGCCTGACGATTCCGGCAAAAAGGGGCGCGCCGCCAAAGTCCAGCCCCGTTCCAACGGGGCCGCGAGTTCAAGAGAGTTTTGGCAAGTCCGCCCCGGTCGCCACCTTCGAGGATCTATTGCAGAACGAAGCTGACGCAAAGCTCTTCGACTATTACGCCATCTCGCAGTTGGCGCTGGTGGATGCAGAGACGGGAAAAGTCACCAGCGTCGGCGCTCCTGGCATTTTTCTTTCCGCCGACCCTGCTCCGGACGGCAGCCATATTCTGGTGGAAAGCGTTCACCGCCCCTATTCCTATCTGGTCCCAGTCGAGCGTTTTCCTCGCGATGTTTTGGTTTGGGATTTGCAGGGTCAGACCGCCTATAAACTGGCGAGCTTGCCCGTGCACGAAAACATTCCCATTGGCGGCGTTCCCACGGGCCCCCGGGAGATTGCATGGCATCCGAACAAGCCGGGAACGCTCGTCTGGGTGGAAGCGCTGGATGACGGAGACCCCAAAAAGTCCGTCAAGGAGCGCGACAAAGTGATGTGGATCCACGAACCTTTCAAGGACGGCCCGGTGGAGCTCGCTCGCGTCGAAAAACGCTTCGCAGGCATCGCGTTTGGCGAACGCGGCGATTTTGCGATCCTGCGCGATTTTGACCGCGACACGCTCCGAGGCCGCGCATGGTTTTTCAACCCTCAGCCTACTCCAGACCAGGAATGGACGTTCCATGCCGACAAGCCAAATGAAAAAACCCTCGTCTGGGATCTGAGCACGCAGGACAAATATCACGATCCCGGCGCGCCTGCCTTATGGCCCTTGCCCAATGGCCATAGCGCCGTCTTGCAGCAGAGCAATTACATCTTTCTGATTGGCGCGGGCGCTTCGCCGGATGGCAATCGGCCATTTCTTGACCGGCTGGACATTCGCACGATGGAACTAAAGCGAATCTTCCAGGGCGAAACCAAAAGCTACGAAGAGATCGTGGACATGCTGTCCACCGGAGGCACCAGGCTTCTGACGCGACGCGAAAGCCCCGCTGATCCGCCAAACTATTTGATTCGTGATTCCGTATCCTTCAATGGAAATTTCGCCGACGAGGGCTCGCTCACCAAAATTACTTCCTTCACTCAGTTCACCGATCCCACCCCGGAACTCCGGCGGATCAAAAAACAGTTGGTCACCTACAAACGCGAGGACGGTGTGGATCTCTCCATGACCTTGTACCTGCCGCCCGATTACAAGCAGGGTGAACGCCGCCCGGCCGTGATCTGGGCTTACCCGCTGGAGTTCACCGATCCCAGCGTGGCCGGACAGGTCAGCGGTTCGCCATACCGGTTCACCACCGTGACGGGTCCCTCTCCATTATTTTTTCTTCTCGATGGGTATGTCGTGCTCGACGGCGCATCAATGCCCGTGGTGGGCAATCCGGAGACGGTGAACAATACCTACATCGAACAGATCACCTCCAGCGCCAAAGCGGCGATTGATACGGCCGCGGCGATGGGCGTGATCGATCCCAATCGCGTCGGCGTCGGCGGCCACAGTTACGGCGCGTTCATGACCGCGAACCTCCTGGCGCATTCGGATCTCTTCCGTGCCGGTATCGCGCGCAGCGGCGCCTACAACCGTACGCTGACTCCCTTCGGCTTCCAGAACGAACGGCGGACTCTCTGGCAAACGCCTGAGCTTTATCTAAAGGTGTCTCCATTCATGTTCGCGGACAAAATCAAAGTGCCGATTCTGCTCATCCACGGCGAGGCCGACAACAATTCGGGTACATTTCCAATCCAGTCGGACAGGATGTACCGGGCTATCAAAGGAAATGGCGGAGCGGTTCGCTACGTCACGCTTCCGGAAGAGGCGCATGGGTACGCCGCCCGGGAGTCCATTCAGGACGTCCTTTGGGAAATGCTGAGATGGTTCGACAAATATGTGAAGAACCCGGAGCCTGCAGCCCAACCCGGAGTCACGGCAGCACATTGAAATCGTGAACTCACGGGCCAACCCCCGGCGTCAGTCGTGGCCGGTTCGCTTAAATACGAAAAGTGGCCGGAGCATCAAGCCCCGGCCACTTTGAGTCCTGAGAAGTGTTTCCGTTCTTACTGTGGAGTGTTGCTCGCGGCCGATTGCACCGCAGGTTTTGCGGAGTCGGGAGCGCTGGCCGGTCCGTCGGTCTTTGGCTGCGCCGGCGCTTTGCCATTCTTGTAGTCTTCGAGGGCCTTTTCCAGCGTCTTGATTTCGGAGTTGGTGCTGCTGATATCCCCAAGCAGGAGATTGGCCTTCTCCTGCAGTGTCGCGCGCACCATCGGGTTAGTCTCGGTCTCCAATCTTTCCTGCGCGTTGGAGAGTAAGTTGTGGAAGTTTTCCGACATGTCCTTGCGCTGGTCAATGGCCTTTTGCGTTTCTTCCGCTGTCTTCGGAATGGTCAGCACGATCGGCGGAGCGCCAAGTCCTTTGGGCACTCCCTGGTTTGAAGCCGCCGCTGCGTCCACCGGCGTTGCCTGCGCGCTCGACTGCGCGGCCTTGCTGTCCTGATAATTGTCGGCCGGAGTCCGCACTTCGGCGATGGAGTCCTCTGTCCAGACCTTTTTGGGTTTGGGCTTTGGCGCCGGCGCGGCCTCATCCTTGGTTCGAAGCGACGCCGGTTGTAAGCTCGCCTGCTCCTGCGCCATCGCCGGAATTCCCAGCGATCCCAGAATGAACATGCACGACGCGAATGTAACTTGATGCCGCCAATTCCTCACAGATCCTCCTCAGCTTATTGCGAAATTTCCCGGAAGCTCAGCACTTGATAGCTCAGCCCCCCTGTGGCGTTCGCGATCCAGCAGCTGTCGTAATAAACGCCGTTGCCGCCGCCGCCATTCCAGTTGACCACCGGGGCTCCCAGCGTTGTAAGCGGATTGCCCGAAGCATCGAGCGTTTTCGCGACCAAAATCGCGCCGTCATACTCGTTGTTGCCTCCGCCGTTTTCCACCAGTTTGCCCTGGCCAACCACGAGCACAACTCCGCGCCATCCAGAGTTTCCGGAGAAGGTCAGTGTGCCGGTCACCACCAGGATGCCGTAACCCGTGTTGTTTCCCGTCAGGGTAAGGTCACCGGTGCTTCCAGGAACGTTGGGGTCAGCCTGCACCACCGTGATTTGCGGATTGCTAGCCGAGCCCAAGTTGATCGAACCCTGACTCGCCGGACCGGTCACAACCTGGTTGGCAACCTGAGCGATGTTCGCAACCAGCTGGTTCAGGCTGCCGGGGGAATTTTCGGAGCCCGGCAGCATTGAACTGATATTTCCGATGCTGGGCGTGGAGCCTGCTCCCAAATAGTGGTTCAACCGGTTGTTCGGAATGGAATTCGAGGTGGGCGTGACGTCTCCGGGCGAAACCACGCCAATCGCCGGTTTGGCCGGTTGCGGAGGTATGCTGCAGTTGGGCGCAGGATTCGATCCGGACCTGTCATTTCCGTTCATGTCGAACGGATTCGAGTTCGGCGCATTGTATGTCGGCGTCAATCCGTCGAAGGTCAACGCCGAGGGAAACGTAAGATTCAAGTTGGTCGGCGCAACGTCGTACTGCACCATCCGTTGGCTGCCTGACGGGGTCACCGCCAGCGCCGTGACCTCAAACACCTGGTAAGGGTTGCCGCCCAACGCGCTCAGATACGCCTGCGTACCCTGCTGCGCACCGTCATAGAACAAAGGATTAACCGGGTCAATGACGGCATCATTGTTCACATCCATCTTCGCCGAAAATTCTGTCTTGGGAGTGATCCGCACCCACTTGTAAAGTGGCCCGGCCGCAGGAGTGCCCGCCAGTTTCCAAACGGACAGTGTGGTTGTCGCTCCTGCCGGAGGGGCTGTTCCCCACTCGGTGACATACTGCCGGTCCGCATACTTGTTGCCGGCCGACTGATCCAGCGGGTTCACTATCTCGCCCGCGGCGGGATTCAATATGTAAGTGGCGCTGCCAACGGCCATTACGCCGGTCGCAGCGGGGATCACCAGGGTGCCCAGCGCATTGGGGCTGCCTGTCCACAACCGGCCGCGCCCCTCTTCGACGCCCGCTCGGGCGTCGTAGAACGCCTGCACCGAACCCTTGTAATTCGAATTGAGGGACGTCTCGGTCCCGGCCATCACCATCAGCGACATTGCCACGACGCTGATCAGGAGAAGCGCGAAAATTGCGATGAATATCGCCACTCCGCGTTCCGACTTGCCTTTAGCTCTCGGTGAATGGGTCTTCATATTATTGTTCTCCCTAGTTTCAAAAACCGTGCCACTAATTGTTCGACCGCAACTTATTGGGCCGCTACTTGTTCGGATTGATGCGTACCGCCTGGCCCGTCAAGAGCACCGCGCGAACTTTTTGGGTGTTTGGATCGAGTCTGGGCGACTGGACGATGAGCGTAATATTCACTTCCCGGATATTCGGCGGTTGAGCCGCGGCTCCGGCATCGTAGCTATAGGTGAAAACCGGGACCGCAGCGTTGCCGGGAAACATGGACGGGTACGCCGCTTTGATTGTCGCCATCTGCGCTGCGCTGGCGTAGTTCATTACATTGTCGAGATACGGAACAAGGGCCGCGCTCGTCGCGGCAACCGGGTCGGCGCCGCCACCGTTTTTCTTGACCACTCCCCGCATCAGCGTCGTTCCCTGCAACGAATACCGCACCCACTGCACGCCGTTGCCGTCCCCGAGATCCGCTTCGGTGATCAGGTCCTTCGGCCCCGGAACAGTGCACGTGGCGAGCACGGTGCACGGAATCGCAGGAAGATAGTTGGGCATCCACGCGAATGGCGTTGCCACGTTCGCGGTGTTTGCGGCCAACGCCGCGGTCGTGTAGGCGTTCAACGGCGGATAACCCGCGGTGTGAACGTCGCGAGTAATCTCGTCCATGGCCACGCTGGCTTGCTGAAAGGAATTCAGATAATCCTTTTCCACCTGGTATCGCTTCAACGCCACCCCCAGCAGGGTGAACGTGACGCCGGAAATTACCGTGAACAAGAGCGTGGCGATCATCAATTCGATGAGGGAAAAACCGCCTTGAGGCTTGGTAACGAATTTGCGTGGATTCTTCATTTTTGCACCCAAGTGTCAACCACTGCGGGAAGCAGGACTTGACTTGCATTGCCGGTCCCGCCATCGCGGCGGCAACCTACGATAAAGCGCTTGCTCACGACTGCACCCCCGCTCACGGTGCTGATTACGGCCCATCGCATCTCGTATGTCGGGGCAGCCTTGTCGCCAAAATCATTGGGGTCTGTAAACTTATAGTTGTAGCCGGCGATGGCTCCCGCCGTGAAATTAATGCTCGGCATTGTTCCCTGCATAATCACGGGCCCGCCAAAAATCGTGTTTGTCACCGTCTGGCTTCCCAGATTAATCGCGCGGAGATCCGCGTCGTTGAAGGTGCCAGAGGTCAGAGGTTGAGCGATCATCTGGTCCATTTCGCGCTGGGCGAAGACCATCGCCGTCGTGTCCACACGATTGGTAAAGTTGGACTGCTGGCTCGCCGGCACCAGCTGCACCACTCCGGCAATCCCCACCATCAAAATCAGCGTGGCAACGGCAAGTTCCAGCAGGGTGAACCCGCTTTGCCGGTGCTTCTTTGGCATTCCCACTGAGATCAAAATGCTTTTTCGTTTCACAGTATTCCCCTCATGAACTACATCAAACCCCAGTTACCGCCTGTCGATCCGCTCCAGGTCTTTGCTTGGCCCATTGGCGTGACCGTGATGGCTCGGTATCCCGTGTTTGCGCTCACGGAACCGAGCGAAATGAACCACACCGACTGCACACCTCCACCGCACGTCGAATAATCAACGACTCCGCGCGAAGTGAACGTGATGCATCCCGCGCCAAGCGCCGCCGTGTTGGCCAAGCCCGTCGTGGACGCCGCGGGCGCGCCAGCGGGAGATATCTGCACATAGTTCGGCACTAGAAACACGGGGTCGGTGCCCACATACCCGGTGCCTGTGAGATCCACGTAAAAGGCCGTCTGGCCGCCCAGATTGATCTGCCTGAGGCTGACCTTTGTATTGAGCCGTACGGCATTAAATCTGGCAGTTTCGATAATGTTTTGGAGAGAGGTGGTTGCTACACTGAGGCGGTAGATGCTCATGGAGCGGACGACGCTTGGCAAGGTAATGGCGGAAAGCACCAGCATGACGGCGAGAACGATGACAAGCTCCAGCATCGAAAATCCGCGCTGGGTTGAAAGCCGATTTTTGGTCATAGTTTTCATTCTCATCAGACATCCGAATTTCTGCCGCTCTGGGACGCTCGCCAAACTCGTTCAACCCACTGCCGAATACGGGCCGCGCGTCTCCGCAGCTACGTCGACTATTTCACAGGTTTATGTTGTTTCTTCCTATAGGACGAAAGTCCTGTTTTGCCTGCCCCATCAAGACCTGTCCGCATTTCCAGTCGCAAGGGTGAATGTTGCCCGTCTGGCCAGTGACCCGGAATGAAACGAATGCGAATCGCCAGCACTGTGGCTCTAAAACGCTGTGCGTCATCACGCTCAGCGCGCAGGCTGACGCCCTCTCTCGTTTATGGCAAACTAGATGTTTACGCGGCACGCTTTCAAGCAGGGTGAGCGGCCCTCATCTGGCAGCAGGCCCGCCGTCGAGCACTCAGGAACACCCTCAGGGAAAATCCTGGCGGTAACGGACACGAATGGACCCAAAGTTCATACGCAATTTCTGTATCATCGCGCACATTGACCACGGCAAGTCCACCCTTGCCGACCGCCTGCTGGAAATGACGGGGGCGCTCACGCAGCGCGAGATGCACGAGCAGGTGCTGGACTCCATGGACCTGGAGCGCGAGCGCGGCATCACCATTAAAGCGAAAAGTATTCGCCTCCACTACACCGCGAAGGACGGAAACACCTATCGTCTGAATCTGATTGATACTCCTGGCCACGTCGATTTTTCTTACGAGGTTTCCCGCGCGCTTTCCGCCTGCGAAGGAGCGTTGCTGGTTGTTGACGCCAGCCAGGGGGTAGAAGCGCAAACCGTTGCGAACACGTTCCTCGCCGCTTCGCACAATCTCACTATTCTGCCGGTCATTAATAAGATTGATCTCCCCGCCGCACAGCCCGATTTCGTCAAGGAACAGATTGAAAATGTCCTGGCCATTCCCGCCGCCGACGCGCTGATGATCAGCGCGAAGAGCGGCATCGGCGTGGAAGATGTGCTGGAAGCGATCGTGCAGCGGATTCCGCCACCCAAGGGCAGCGCCGAGAATCCGTTTCAAGCGCTGGTGTTCGACTCGTGGTTCGACATCTATCGCGGAGCCGTGGTGCTGGTGCGGGTGATGGAAGGCCGCATCACCAGGCACATGAAGATTCGCCTGGTGGCCACCAACGAAGTATATGAAGTGGAGCAACTCGGCACGCTTACGCCAAAGCCCGTGGCCCTCGACGAACTGGAAGCCGGCGATGTCGGCTTCATCGTCGCAAACATCAAGCGTGTCGCCGATGCGCGCATGGGCGACACTGTCACCGAAGCCTCGCGGCCCGCGCCGGCGTTGCCCGGATTCGAAGCCATCAAACCAATGGTCTTTGCCGGGATTTTCCCGGTGCTCGCTGACGAATACGAACCATTGCGCGACGCTCTTGGAAAACTGCAACTAAACGACGCCGCCTTTTTTTATGAGCCGGAAAATTCCGTAGCCCTGGGCTTTGGCTTCCGCTGCGGGTTTCTCGGCCTCCTGCACCTCGAAATCGTGCAGGAACGCCTGGAGCGCGAATTCGGCCTGAATCTGATCACCACGGCGCCCAGCGTGCGTTACCGCATCACTCGCGTCACCGGCGAAGTCATCGAAGTGGACAGCCCGGCAAAATTTCCTAATCCCAGCGACATTGACAAGATCGAAGAGCCCATCATCAAGGCGATGATCATCACCAACGACGAATCCGTCGGCGGAATCCTGCAGCTCTGCCAGGACAAGCGCGGCACGCAGAAAAATTTCGAATATCTCTCGCCCACGCGCGTGATGTTGACCTACGAACTGCCGCTGAACGAAATCGTCCTCGATTTCTACGACCGCCTCAAAAGTGTTTCGCGCGGCTACGCTTCGCTCGATTACCACCTGGCCGGTTACAGCGAATCGGATTTGATTAAGCTGGATATCCTCGTCGGCGGCGAGCCCGTGGACGCCCTGGCGCTGATCATTCACCGCGAATTCTCGGTCGAGCGCGGCCGCGACCTCGTGACGCGACTTCGAAAGCTGATTCCGCGACAGATGTTCGAAGTCCCCATCCAGGCCGCCATCGGCAGCCGCGTCATCGCTCGCGAAACCGTCGCGGCTATCCGCAAAAACGTCCTCGCCAAGTGTTATGGCGGAGACATTTCCCGCAAACGCAAGCTCCTCGAAAAGCAAAAAGAAGGCAAGAAGCGCATGAAGCGCGTCGGCCAGGTCGACATCCCCCAGGAAGCATTCCTAGCCGTCCTCAAAGTCGACGGCGGCGAAGAAGAGTAGATCAGTTTTCGCGCCTACTCATTTTCCTCTTACTGGGCTTGCCCCTGACACTCTTGAGGGACGATCTTGTTGCTCTCTTGTTTTCCCGGGAGTAGACTCGGGACAAGTGGAGATTCCATGGGAAAAGAACGTCAATTTCTTGTAGATGCGCGGGGGCAGAAAGTCGCCGTTGTCATTAGCATTGCAGACTACGAGGAAATGCTCGAAGAACTCGAGGACCGCGAGGCCATCCGTGAATTTGAGGAAGCCAAGGCCTCTGGCGAGACATCAGTTCCACTAGATGAAGCAATCGCACGCATCGAACGCAATCGGAAATGAGCTACGAAGTTCGGCTCCTCTCGCGCGCCGAGAAGCAACTCCAATCGCTCGATTCTCTGCCCTACCAATCAGTCAAGAAGCAGATCTACTCGCTTCGGGAGAATCCGCGCCCGCCGGGTTGTCGCAAACTCACAAACCAACTCGGATGGAGAGTGCGCGCGGGGGACTACCGCATCGTTTACGAGATAGAGGATAAGTCGCGGGTAGTAACGGTGTTGAACGTCGGACATCGCAAAGAGATCTACCGATAGTCAAACATCTTCCGAATAACTGGTACTACCTTCCGGGGCGGGCTGATGACGCTGCGCTCTTTTCCTTGTAGTGGCCGCCTTCTGAGGCGGGCGCCTTTGTCTCCATTGCCGGCTTTTCACTCAGCCAGTCTTGCTCTTTTCATTCACCTGGGCGGCTAGCGTGCCGTCCAGCAGTCTGACGGATACCAAATCTCCTGCAGAAATCGAATCGACCGAGCGCAGCACGTTGCCGGCGGCGTCGGTAGCGATGGCGTAGCCGCGCTCAAGCACTTTCAGCGGGCTGCGCTCCTGCAATTGCAGTGTAAGCCGTTCCAAGCGCTCGCGTTTCTGGCGCAGCAGGCGTTCTTCACGCACACCCAGTTCCTGCGTCCGCCGTTGCAATCGCAGCCGCAGCACGCCAATCTTCGCGCGAAAATCGAAGGACGCCACGCGCAGCCGCGCCGTGTTCAGGCGCTTGCGTGAATCTTCCAGCCGCGCGCGCAATCCCAAAGCCAGCCGCGACGTAAATTCGTCCGCGCGCTGCCGCTGTTGCCGCAGCAAGTCCTGCGGGCGGCGGAATCCGCTGCGCGCATTCAGCGCGTGCACGCGCCGGGAAAGTTCCAGCAATCGGTAGCGCAGCGAGCCTTCGAGGCGCGCGCGAAGGTCCATCACCTGCTTGTCGAATTCGCGCCGCGTCTGCACCACCAGTTCGGCGGCCGCCGAAGGCGTCGAAGCCCGCATGTCCGCCACAAAATCTGCGATCGTGAAGTCCGTCTCGTGGCCCACGCCGGAAATCACCGGAATCGCGGAGCCGGCAATCGCCCGCGCCACGCTCTCTTCGTTGAACGACCACAAATCTTCCAGCGATCCGCCGCCGCGCACCAGCAGAATCACGTCCACAGGCAACTTCTTGTTGAAGTAGCCGAGCGCCGTCACGATTTCCGTCGCCGATCCTTCTCCCTGCACACGCACCGGATACAGCGTGAGATGCACGTTGTGGAAGCGCCGCCTCAGGATGCGCACCACGTCGCGCACCGCCGCGCCCGTCGGCGAAGTGATCAACCCAATGCGATTTGGCAGCAGCGGCAGCGG
>DATHMM010000044.1:0-11243 GCA_035487095.1 Candidatus Sulfotelmatobacter sp. | reverse complement strand
CGTCCTCGGCCCCTTCAAGGGCACCATGACGCCCCACACCCGCATTCCCCTCAACCAGGGCATCTGCGGCGCCGCGGCCTCCACCGGCAAAACCATCGTCGTCGACGACGTCAACTCCGACTCCCGCTATCTCGCCTGCTCTCTCGAAACCAAATCCGAAATCGTCGTCCCCGTCTTCGTCCGCGGCAAAGTCGTCGGCGAACTCGACATCGACTCCCACTTCCACGCCGCCTTCGGCCCCGACGACCGCAAACTCTGCGAACACGCCGCCACCCTCGTTTCCTCAATACTAACGAGGGAATCTGAAGGGAAATAAACTGCAGCCCATTTTAAGTCCTAGGAAGATTTTCTAAGGAAGGTCAGGGCTTCCGCACAGGGGGCAATTTAACGTTTAACATAGCTGCCCGATTGTCCATGTCCGAAACGAGCGCGTCGTAATCAGCTTTGCTTTGCATATTCGCCCAACGCGCCTTCAGAGTCTTATACTCGACGTCAGTAATCGCGGGAGCTAAAACAGTGAGGCGCCGGTCGAATGACGCATTGATTTGGAATATACCAAACGAAATCGAAAAAATGAGGAACATTGAGAAGTAAGCAGGGATCCCCGAGATTGCCCCTATAAGCAGGATCCCCCGTTCAAACTTTTCCAGGTAACGACGTGCATTTGGGCGATCCGGCGCCGCTGCTGTCTCGTTCCTTGACGTCAACTGAAAATAAAATATCAGGTATAGGGGTGCGGAAAGCAGGAACAATAGGGTCATATGTCCGACTAAATTTTGCTCCCCTGCGCCCGCACTCCGATAAATGCTGTCAACATACCCCTGGTGAAGATGACCACCTAACTTCAACACCAGGTTCCAAGCAAGGCTCGCAAGTCTCTGAACGAAGAAGATGAGAACGAAAAACACTGCGTTAGCGATTAGCCCCAACTTGATTGTTCTTTTTTCGACTGGATTCATTTTTGAGATTCTCGGTTATTGGATTTGCACTTGCAGTAATCCTACACCTGGAACTACCTGTGAACAATGATGACGAATCTAAAACGAAAATTTATTGAGGAAAACCCAGCCCAATTCGGGGTTGAACCGTGTGCCGCGCCTGAAGTAGGATTGGCTCGTTAGATTTGTAAGGCGACCTGGCGAGATTCGAACTCGCCACCTCGGGATTAGTTTCCCGCGCTCTCAATGCTACGGTTCCGGGCCTGGCTAGGGGATCGGATAAGTAGCAAAAGCCATGTACAAAGACTCCTTCTAAGCTACAGGTCGCCTTGCTGATTCGAAGTATCGGCGGACAAAATACACTTGTCAAACATGCGGCCTGTGAATCCTGAGGATAATGTCGGAAAACTTTTTGCGTGAACGGGCCGGGTGCCGCACCCACGAGTCACCAGTCACTACCCCTGCGCCTCATCAAACTCCTTCATCCATTCCCGGCCCTTCAGAACCTCTCTCGGCCGAGTTCCGTCCGGCGGTCCCACAATCCCATCCTTCTCCATCAAATCGATCAAATGCGCCGCGCGCCCATACCCGATCCGCAATCTCCGCTGCAATGTCGAAGTAGACGCCCGCCCCATCTCGCAGCAAATCCTCACCGCATCCTGATACAAATCATCATCCACATCCTCGCCGCCCGCATCCGCATCCCCGCCGCCATGCGAACCTCCGCCCTTCGAATTTGTGATGGGCTTTCCATCCTCGTCCTTCGGTGCCTCCAGCAAGGCCTCGTTGTATTTCGCCTGCGCTTGATTCCGCCAGAAATCGCAAACGCTCACGATCTCGTCCTCGCTCACCAGCGGCCCGTGAATCCGGTGCAGTCGCGCCGAGCCCGCCGGCAAATACAGCATGTCGCCCTTGCCCAGCAGCGACTCCGACCCATTCGAATCCAGAATCGTCCGCGAGTCCACTTTGCTCGCCACTCGGAAAGAAATCCGGGCAGGGAAGTTCGCCTTGATCAGTCCCGTAATCACGTCCACCGACGGCCGCTGCGTCGCCAAAATCAAGTGAATCCCAACCGCACGCGCCATCTGCGCCAAGCGCGTAATCGATTCCTCCACATTGTTCGTGTCCACCATCATCAAGTCCGCCAACTCGTCAATGATGATGATCAGGTAAGGAAGCGGCTTGTGCTCGCTCTCCACCGTGTTATCAAACAGCGAAAGCGGTTGCTGCTTCTGGAACGTTCGGTTGTACTGGTCAATATTCCGCACGCCGCGCTGCGCCAGCAGCTTCAGCCGGTTCTCCATCTCCCGCGTCGCATTCCGCAACACGTTCGACGCCACCTTCGGGTCCGTCACCACCGGCGCGATCAGGTGTGGAATCCCCTCGTACAAATTCAGTTCCAGCCGCTTCGGGTCCACCAGCACCATCTTCACTTCGTCCGGCGTCGCCTTGTACAGAATCGACATCATCAGCGAATTGATGAAGACGCTCTTGCCCGTGCCCGTCGAGCCCGCAATCAGCAAGTGCGGCATCGCGGCCAGATCCGTCACCCGAATCCGCCCGTGCAAATCGCGCCCCATCGCCAGCGTCAGTTTGCTCGGCGAATTCGAAAACTCCTGCGCCTCGATGATCTCTCTCAGCGCAATCGTCTCCCGCTTGTCGTTCGGCACCTCAATCCCAATCGTCGATTTTCCCGGGATGCGCTCGATCAAAATCGACTCTGCCTGCAGCGCCAGGCACAAATCCTCCGTCAATCCGATAATCCGGCTGTACTTGATTCCCGCTTCCGGTTTGAATTCAAACGTAGTCACCACCGGACCCGGGTTGATCTGCGTCACGCGCCCTTCCACGTCAAACTCGTGGCACTTCTCCTCAATCGCCCGCGCCCTGTATTTCAGCTCGTTCTCGTCCAGCTTGTGGCTGCCTTCGCCCTCCCGCAGTAAATTGATGGGCGGCAGCTTGTAGTTCGCATTTCCCTTGGCAATCTTCGGATCGCCCTTCTTCTCTGGGGCTGGCTTCTCCTTGCTGAGCACCATGATGGGCATCTTGTGCTTCGGGTCCTCTTCCTCCTCGTCCTTCTCCGCTACCGCCCCAGACTTCTTGTTCCTAAAAATGTCGCTCAAATCTTGCAGCTTGATGCCTTTCGGTTGTTCCTTCTCCGGTTGTGATTTGCCCGCAATCTGCGGAGCCACCGGCTTCCGTCCCACGATCCGCCGCTCTTCCACTGCGCGCCTCATCCGCTCCTGCTCGCGCTCTTCCCGCCAGTCCCCCCATCGCGCCTGCACCCGCTGCAAAATCCCCATCTTCTCGATCTTCCGCATTGGTCCCTTGGAACTGTTCGCCCAGGCATGCGCTCCGCTGAACGAAAATCTCGTCGTCATAAACAGCGACACGACCAGCAGCGCTCCGGCCACCAGGCACGCGCCCCAGAAATTAAATCCGCTCTGCAATCCGTGCGACACCAGCGATCCCAGCACGCCTCCCGCCGGGACAGCCCCGCGAACCTCCGGAAATTTCACCAGCGACAGCAGGGAAGGGAGCGACAACATCAGCAGCACGTATCCCGTCAGCGTCGCCGCCTGCGAATCAATCGCCCGGCTCCGGCACCAACGGTAGCCCAGAATCCCCATCGCCACCGGAATCAGAAACGCCGCAAATCCGAATATCTGGAACAGCAGGTCCGACGAATACGCCCCCACCGGCCCCATCCAGTTGCGTGTGAGGTGGCCTTCTCCGTCCGTCGCGCTCACGTTGAACGCCGCATCCCGCGGCGAATACGAAATCAGCGCCAGTCCAATCAGGACAGCCGCCACGACGCACAAAAATCCAATCAGCTCATTGAGCCGCTTATTTTCAGTAGGTGTAAGGAAGCGCACGTATTTCTCCTGAGCTCTTGCCTATGTAGGGGCCGCCTCCTGCCCTGAGCATAGCCGAAGGGTCTGAGGCGGGCCGTTTTTATAGCCGGGGGAAGGCTGAGTGTCTGCGAGCACAACAATTCCGTTGTGTCGCCAAGCAGGAAGCGGCGCTGTAGCCCCTGCTCACGAGGAACGTCCAAATCATATCAAACCCCTCGTCCTGCACAAGCCCATCTTCCTCCATGTTTCCAAACTCAAATCCCTTATGTGGCACAGGCACTCCTGCCTGTGCTCTTGGGTTTCTCTTTTCTGCGCTCTCTGCGGCGCTCCGTTCAGCTCTCCTTTCTTCACTTCGCCCTCGAAGCCAAGTAAATCCCCGCCACCACATGCGCAATATTCGCCGGCTCTGAATGTTCCGCATCCAGATTTGTCATCACCACCACCGTCAATCCATCATCCACGTACCTGGAAATAGTCATAGTAAACCCCTGCCACGCCCCATCATGCTCAATCAACCGGTGCCCATTCACCTCGTTCAAAAACCACCCAAACCCGTAAGGCGCCGTCTTCCCATCCTTCAGCTTCACCGGCGTCCACATCTGCGCCAAGCTAGCCTTCTTCACCAGCTTCTCCGTATACAACGCCGCATCCCACTTTCCCAAATCCAGCACGTTCGTATACAACGCCCCATCCGCCGTAGTGTTCAGCGTGGGCGATACCCACTCTTGATTCTTGATCTCACCCTTCACAAGCTCGTATCCGCTCGCCCGGTTCGCCACAATGTCCCGTTCGCTGATAATCCGCGTAGCGCTCATCCCGAGTGGTCGGAAAATCCGCTCCTGCAGAAAATCCCCATAAAACTCCCCTGTCACCTTATGAATCAAAACCCCCAGCAGCACATACCCGGAATTGCTGTACTTCCACTTCGTCCCCGGCTCAAATTGTAGCGGCAACTGCACCAGCTTCTCGTACAACTCCTTTTCCGTATAATCCCCCCGCAGATTGATCAGCGCGCCCGCCTTCACGTTGTCTGCGTCCGCATAATCCGCAATCCCCGAAGTGTGCGTCAGCAAATGCCGCACCGTCACGTCTTTCCACCCCGGCGGCGTCCCCGCCAGGTATTTACTGAGGTTGTCGTCCAGCCCGACCTTTCCCTCCTCCACCAGCATCATCACCGCCGTTGCCGTAAACTGTTTCCCCACCGACCCAGTCTGAAATACCGTTCCCGGCTTCACTGCCACATTCAACTCCACATTCGCCAACCCGTACCCCTTCGTCTTCACCATCTTCCCGTCCCGCAAAACCGCCAGCCCCAGCCCCGGTATCTGCTGCTCCCGCATGTCCGCCCCAACCACCGTATCCACCCGCCCATTCACATCCGACTGCCCCCAAGCCCCCGCCACAAAAATCGGAACGATCAGCGTCAACCAAACGCCCGCACCAACTCCCCAACGATGTCTCGTCATCGCGCTCCTATTCTTCCTGCCCGATAATCTCCGCTCTCTCTGAGGCCCTCTGCTAACTCTGTGGTGAACTCTTCTGCTTCTTCTCTGCGCCCCGTGCGTCTCTGCGGTAAGCTCTCTTTCTTCCTCATCCCATCCGCGAAGCGAAATACAAAACCGCCACCCCCAAAATAATCCTGTAAATCGCAAACGGCGCAAACCCCCTCCGCCTCACGTACCCCATAAACCACGCCACCGATCCATAAGCCACCACAAACGACACCACAAATCCAATCCCCAAAACAATCCACCCATGCGAATCAATGTGCGCAACCGAAATCGCATCCGCATGTTTTCCCACTGCCGACTTCAGCAAGTCATAGCAAGTGGCCACCACCATCGTCGGTATCGACAGAAAAAACGAAAACTCCAAAGCCGACGCTCGCGACATTCCCGCCAACTGCCCCGCCGCAATTGTAGACATCGACCTCGATGTCCCCGGAAACACCGCCGACAAGATCTGGCAAGCCCCAATCCAAACCGCCTGCCCCAAATTCATATCCTCCATATGCCAAATCTTGATGAGCCCGCCGCCCGCCTGCTCTCCCGCCGCCTCCGCCTTCGCATTCCGCGCATCCACAAACCACATCACAATCCCGCCAATCAGCAGGGAGCTCCCGATGATGGTCAAGCTCTCTAGATGCTTCCCAATAATCTTCGTCATCAAAAACGCCGGTATCGCCGTCACCACGAACGCGATCAGCACCAGGCTCAACGGATGCGTCAAAATCGTGCGGTCCCCGCGCTCGCCCTTCGGAAACGTCGCAAGAAATTTCCCAATCCGTTCCCGAAAATAAATCGGCAGGGTCAATATCGCCCCCAGCTGAATCACAATCGTGTACATCTTCCAATACGCGCTTCCCAAATCCAGGTGCAGCAGCGCCTCCGCAATCCGCAAATGGGCCGTAGAACTAACCGGCAAAAACTCCGTCAATCCCTCCACCACCCCCAAAATCGCACTCAAAAGGTAATCGTTCACGCATTCTCTCCTGGTAGTTTTCTTTCCTGAGCGCCGGAGGCGCGGCAGAAATTAGCCCAGCCCGCCTGCCCTGAGCGAAGCCGAAGGGTAAGGGCTGGGTACAAAACCAAAAAGTTCCTCAAGCGCCAGAGGCGCGACACACTCTTCCTTCACTAGTGCCACAGCCACTTCCTCCCCTGCTCTTGGTTTCTTGTGGCACAGCCATTCTTGGCTGTGCTCTTGGGTTTCTCTTCTCCGCGAATCTCTGCGCCCTCCGCGCCTCTGCGTTATCTTTACTGTTTTCTTTTTTCTATTTTCCCTTTTCTATTTTCCCCTTTCTATTTTCTTCCTCATCTCAAACGCATCAATCTTCCCCAAATAATATTTCTTCACCACCGCCTCCGTACGATATCCATGCCGCTCCCAGAACGCAATCCCGCTCTTATTCTCCACTGACGTCTCTAACAACACCGATTGCACCCCCTGAAACGCAAAATGCTGCTCCATCTCCCGCAGCAGCATCGTCCCCACCCCTCTCCTTCGAAACCCCTCCGCCACATCCAGCGTAATAATGTGCCCCAGCGGCGGATTCTTCTCGGCCAGAATAAATCCCGCGATCTGCTTCCCCTCTTCCGCCACCAGGCAATCCGCCCCCGGCAAACTCAAATAATAATGCAGCGACCACTTGCTGTACGAAATCCCCGGCGGAAAACACTCCTGGTCCAGCTTGTGCAGCCGCCCAAAATCCTTACCATCATATTGTCGAGTAACGATCGCCATAAAAAAGTAGGGGCCCAGCGCACTGGACCCCTTGCCCAACTCATCCTATCTTCATTCCCGCGTAGCGGCCACCTTCAGGTGGCCAACTCTTCGTTCTTGGCGTGCGGCTAACGGCTTACGTTACAGCTTCACCGTAACCGTCTTAACCTCCGTATAATTCGCCAACCCATACTCTCCCAACTCCCGCCCAATCCCCGACTGCTTGAACCCTCCAAACGGCGCCGCGGCGTCGAACACGTCATAACAATTCACCCACACCGTCCCCGCACGCACGCCATCCGCAATCGCATGAGCCTTCGTAATGTCCTGCGTCCAAACCGCCGCCGCCAATCCATACAGCGACTTGTTCGCCCTCTCCACCACTTCCGAAAGGTCCTTGAACTTCAGGATCGACATCACCGGTCCAAAAATCTCCTCCTGCGCAATCCGCATGTCGTCTTTCACGTCGGCGAACACTGTCGCCTCGATGAAATACCCCTTGTCGCCCACGCGGTTTCCGCCAGCCACCAGCTTGGCCTTGTCCTTTTTCCCGGCCTCGATGTAGCCCATCACCTTGTTAAATTGCTCCTCGTCCACCTGCGGGCCCTGCTCCGTCTTCTTGTCAAACGGATTGCCCACCGTCCGCCGCTTCGCGCGCGCCGCGCTCTTCTCTACGAACTCGTCGTAGCACTTCTCCTCCACAAACAACCGCGACCCCGCGCAGCAGCATTGCCCCTGATTGAAGAACAGCGCAAAGTGCGCCCCTTCAATCGCCTTGTCCATGTCCGCGTCCGCAAACACAATGTTCGGGCTCTTCCCGCCCAATTCCAGCGTCACCCGCTTCAAGTTCGAATCGGCCGCCGCCCGCATAATCAAATGGCCCACTTCCGTCGACCCGGTAAACGCCACCTTGTCTACATCCATGTGCCGCGCAATCGCCGCGCCCGCCGTCGGCCCGTACCCCGGCAGCAAATTCAGCACCCCTTCCGGAATGCCCGCCTCCAGCGCCAGTTCGCCCACCCGCAACGCCGAGAGTGGTGTCTGCTCCGCAGGCTTCATCACCACTGTGCAACCCGCCGCCAGCGCCGGCCCCAACTTCCACGCCTGCATCAACAACGGAAAATTCCAAGGAATAATCTGCCCCACCACGCCCACGGGCTCATGCTTCGTGTACGTGAAATACCGCCCCTGCACCGGAATCGTCTTCCCCTGATTCTTGTCCGCCCAGCCCGCGTAGTACCGGTAGCAAGCAATCGTCAGCGGCAAATCCGCAGTCAGCGCCACCTGATACGGCTTCCCGTTATCCAGCGCCTCCAGTTCCGCTAACTCCTCAATGTTCTTCTCAATTAAATCCGCCAGCTTGTTCATCAACACGCCGCGCGCCGAAGCCGACATCTTCCGCCAAGCCCCCTTCTCAAAGGCCGCCCGCGCCGCAGCCACCGCCTTATCCACATCGGCCGCATCCGCCTCTGCCACATGTGTAATCACTTCACCCGTCGAAGGATTGATCGTCGGGAAAGTCTTCCCCGAGGCCGCATCCACCCACTTCCCGTTAATCAAAAGCTTCTTAGCCGATACTTTCACCTTGGGTTCAATCACAGAAGTCGCTGTAGCCATGTCCGTTCCTCCCTCAACTTTCTGAATTCTTCGTAGCGCCCGAATTGTGAGGTGCGCTCTTTGCACCCCGGATGCACTTGCGTGTGGGACGGGCCACTCCTCACGCGGGACGGGTCTCCAGCCTATACCCCCGCGACGCCATAATCAATAAACCCGATTCATCCCATCAAATGTGTGGATTCGTCCTACCCCTCCGGTGTAGGGGCGGCTTTAGGCCGCCTTCCTGCATTTCTCTTCTCGGTGTCCTCTGCGGCCCGATCTCTGTGTGCTCTGTGTTAGAAATCCTTAATTCAGGAAGTGGTCGCCGGACCCCGCACCGCATATCCACGCGTCACCACCATCGCCACGATCATCGCGGCTACCAACAACGTCCCCGCCACAAAATATGGCGCACCTGGCAGATGCAGGTTTGTGTCTTCCGCAATCACCCTCGAAAATACCTGCGTAAACAACAGCGGCCCGGCCATCCCCGTCAATGCCCGCAAAGAATTGATCGCTCCCTGCAATTTCCCCTGCGACGTCGCGTCCACCCTCTGCGACATCAGCGATTGCATCGCCGGTCCCGCCACCCCCCACAACGCAATAAATGGGATCGCCGCCAGCGCTCCCCAGCCTCGCCAGGCGAGCCCAAATCCCGCGAAGCCCAAAAATCCGTAAAACAATCCGCTGACCAGGCTGAATCTCTCTCCGAATTTCTTCACGTACGGTCCCACCAGCCCGCCTGACACAATCACCGCGCAAATCCCCACCAACGCCAGCGAAATTCCCACGCTCTGGGTGTTCCACCCATACCGGTACTCCGTATAAAGCACCCACACGTTCTGCAACGATTGGTGCGCCAGGTAATACAGAAACACCACGATCGACAATCCAGCCAGCTCCGGATGCGACCGCAGCAATGTCAGCGATCCCATCGGGTTCGCCATGTGCCACGCCGATTTCGCCCGTTGTTCCTTCGGCAACGATTCCGGCAGCACAAATAATCCATACAGAAAATTCGCCAGGCTCAACACCGCCGCCGCCCAAAACGGCGCGCGCAGGTTATATTGACCAAGCAATCCGCCCACCGCGGGCCCCACCACAAATCCCACCCCAAACGCCGCCCCCAGCAGCCCAAATCTCTTCGCTCGTCCCTCCGGTGGCGTGACGTCCGTTATATAAGCAAACGCGGTCGACACATTTGACGCCGTGATCCCGCTGATCAATCGCCCCACAAACAGCCACCGCAACGTCGGTGCCACCGCCATAAAGATGTAATCCAGCCCCAATCCTAGGCACGAAATCAAGATCACCGGACGCCGCCCGAACCGGTCGCTCCAAGCCCCCAGCACCGGCAAAAATAAAAATTGCATCAGATTCCACGCGAACCCGAAATATCCCGTGATATCCGATGCCCGCGCCATGTTTCCGCCTTCAAATCGGATAATCAGGTTCGGCAAAACCGGGGCAATAATCCCAAACGCCAGAAAATCCAGCGTCACCGTAACAATAATAAATACAAACGTAGCCCTCGACGCCGCCACGGGACTCCTCGGCCCCGCCGCGCCTCCATTCACCACACCCGTCCCTATCTCTTCCATAAGCGTACGATTCTAGCCTATGCTTCGTAACTCTGACTTTCCTTCTTTTCTAATTCAGGCAGGCACCACAACTGTATTCAACACCTTTGCAGGGGCGGCTTCAGGCCGCTTTCTTGATTTTCTCTGGGCACCCAGGGTTCAAATTCGCGACCGCGACCTTTTGCCACCAGTCACCGGTCACTAATCACCAGTCACCAATCTACACTTCCAAAATCACCGGCAATATCAACGGCCTCTTCGACGTCTGCTTGTTGATATACCTCTTCAAATCCACGCGGATCTTCTCCTTAATCACGGACCAGTCCGCCCGCTCCTCCAGATTCGAATTCTCCACCGTCCGCGCCACCACCTGTCGCGCACCCTCCAGCATCTCGTTCCCGTTCTCGCTCATCAACCCGCGCGTAACAATCTCCGGCGCCGATTCCACCCGGCCCGTATGCTTGTCAATCGCGATAATCGGAATTACCACGCCCTCTTCCGACAAATGTTTCCGGTCGCGCACCACAATCTCTTCAATCTCTTCCAGCGAACCCGAATCCACCAGCACTCGCCCCGCCGTCACTGGATCCCGCCGGAACGCCCCATCCTCCGTAAACTCCACGCACTTCCCGTCTTCCAGCAGCATGATCTCGCCGCTAACCACTCCCAATTGATGCGCCAGCGCCGCGTGCCGGAATAAATGCCGGTATTCCCCGTGCACCGGAATAAAATATTTCGGTTTCACTAGTCGCAAAATCAGTTTCTGTTCTTCCTGGCTGCCATGCCCCGAAACGTGAATCGTTCCCGCCGAATTGTCGTAATAGACCAGCGCTCGTCGCCGGAACATGTGATCCAGCATCCGGAAAATGGCCTTTTCATTTCCGGGGATAATCCTGGCCGACAAAATCACCGTATCATTCTCATCCACGCTCACGAACCGGTGGTTGTCCACCGCGATTCGCGATAGCGACGACATCGGCTCGGCCTGCGACCCGCTCGCCAGTATGATGATCTTCTTCGGTTCAAAACTCCGTATATCCTGCGGCCGCACCACC
>DATHMM010000043.1:0-85607 GCA_035487095.1 Candidatus Sulfotelmatobacter sp. | reverse complement strand
ACCCCAAACTGCCGCAAATGATGATCCACATGCTTGTACATCAACTGCGCCCATTCTTCCGGAGTCATTTGCCCAAAGAAAGTGTGCGGAATCTTCGTGCATCCCTGCGGCCCTCCCGCGCAAAACCTCCCGACCAGCGTGGACAGCCGCGCGCATTCCTTTCCCAGGTCGCGTTCATCCTTCACCACCAGGCTCTTCGCCGTCGGCGCATTCCGGCCCATCGGTTTCTCGTTCTTCAGTATCTGCGACTTCGCGATCGGCCCAAGGATCCGCCCCAGAAACATCCGCGGCTCAACCCTGTCGCCCACCGCCCACTCCAAGCCCACCGAACAGTGCGCCATCGCCTGCGGAGCCGTCATCTTGCCCCACTGCCGCTGGCTGGTTGGGCAAAGCCGCCCGATCCGCTCCTGAATTTCCCTGGCCGTCGCCGCCTCAAAAAGATTTTTCATCGCGTTACCCTCCCTTCGCCAATCCATCTCCAGCATCCTAATCCAAAAATCCCGGGTGGCCTACCCTTTGCGCGCCATTCGCAAAGGCTTGTCACGGATACTTTCCAGTCCCTCGCCAGGCAAAACCTATGATATATTCCTTGAAGCGGCCCCGATCTACGGATCGGGGCCTTTTTCTTTTGCCATTCGGAATTTGATCGGAAGAGGCTCCCATGGAACTCAACCTCGGTACGGCGGCCTTGAGCGACGATGCCTTTTTGCAGGCGTTTGAAGCATCTCAACTTGATCCCGGCACGTTTCACCACGCCGATCACATCCGCCTGGCATGGCTCTACATCCAGCGCCACGGCGCATGCCAAGCGGAGACCCGATTGTTGGAAGGAATCCGCGGGTTCGCCGGGCGCGCCGGCGCTCCGCAAAAATTCATGTACACAACCACCATCGCCTGGACCAGGCTCGTCGCCGCGGCCTGCCGCAAATCAACTACCTGCGATTCATTTTGCGTCTGGATAGAAGCGCATCCCGAATTGTTGAATAAGCATCTATTGAACGAGCATTACTCGGCCGGAAGGCTGGAAAGCTCCGAAGCTCGCCGTGGCTGGGTTGACCCGGATTTGAAGCTTTTGGACTAAGCTACAATTCGCGCGAGAAACACTCCCATTTTGAGGCAAGTCATATTACTATTCCCCCACGCGAGAGAATCCCGGGGTTCGGAACGGCGTTTCTTCTTCAGGAGAGAAGTGGAACTGCCGATTTCATGGACAACCCATGCGACTCGTCTCGCTTCTCAGTTGAAAGAACCAGGAGAGAAGTGCGCCGGAAAGAGTAACTTTTTTTGGCGTAAATGGGGGAACACGTTTCGTGTGTGGTATATCAGGCTATACCCACCGTGGTGGTGTCTTTAATCCTTCCGCGATCAAGGAATCGACCGATCGATTGATTCATCGTGGCCCGGATCAGCAGGGAACCTATGAATCACCGGACGTGTCTCTTGGCGCGGTGCGGCTCAAGATCATTGATCTCGAAGCCGGCGCGCAGCCCTTCTTCAGCGACGACCATAAGACCGTTCTCGTTTTCAATGGCGAAATCTACAATTATCATGAACTGCGCCAGGAACTCCGCGCGCTGGGCCACCACTTTTCCACCCATAGTGACACGGAGGTTCTCCTCCACGCCTTCCTTCAGTGGGACACCGACTGTTTCAGGCGTCTCCGGGGGATGTTCGCGGCCGCTTTCTGGAATGTCGACCAACGAAGGCTTGTTCTGGTCCGCGACCGTGTGGGCATCAAACCACTTTATGTCTGCCGATTGCGAGACGACATTTATTTCGGTTCGGAGCTGAAGTCGATCCTATATCATCCGGAAATTCCCCGGCGCTTGGATCTGCGCGCGCTCCATCATTATCTGGCCATGAACTATGTGCCCGGCCCGTTCACCCTGATTGAAGGGATCCAAAAACTGCGGCCGGGACACTTTCTGGAATGGCGCGACGGCCTGGTTTTGGAGGAACAATACTGGAAGCTTCCTTGCAGCCAGAATGAGAATTGGACCCTGCCTGACGCGCAAGTGGCGCTCGACGACCTTCTCGAGCAGTCCATGCGGGATCATCTGATCTCCGACGTGCCGGTAGGAATCTGGCTGAGCGGCGGAATCGATTCTTCCGCGCTTCTTCATTACGCCTCGGAGGCCGGCACAAAACGATTGAATACGTTTTCCATCACTTTCCGGGGGCGGAGCTTCGACGAAACTCCGTATATCCACGAACTGGTGGAGAAATACCACACCGAGCATTACGAACTTGACCTGAATCCGACGCTCGATCTGCCATCCGCGATTGAGGAACTCGCCTACTATTCGGATGAACCCTTCGCGGACGCGGGTGCGGTCCCCGTATGGTTCCTCTCCAGGCTGAGCCGCCAGCGCGTGACCGTCGCGTTGAGCGGCGAAGGCGCGGACGAGTTGTTCGGCGGCTACCTTACCTATCGGGCAGACCATCTTGCCGGCTATGCCAGATTATTGCCGAGGGCTGCAAGGCGTTCCCTGCTTAGCGCGCTGAGATGCTGGCCGGTATCGGACGAAAAAATCGGATTAGAGTACAAGGTGAAGCGGTTCCTGGAAGGTTCGCTGCTGCCGCCCGACGAAGCGCATGTCTACTGGAACGGTTCTTTTTCCAGAAACCAGCAGATGGAACTCCTGCTGCGCATGAATGATGCTCGCGTGCAGGATCTCTTTGATTCGGATCTGCCCCAAGCGAATGGCGACGGCAATCTGAACCGCTTTCTGGCTTTCGACCAGAGATTCTATTTGACCGACGATCTGCTGCAGAAAGTGGATCGCATGAGTATGGCCCACTCGCTCGAAGTTCGTCCCCCGTATCTTGATCACCGCCTCATCGAATTTGCCGCATCTCTCCCTGAACGTTGCAAAATCAGCGGCCGTTGCCAAAAACTCATACTGCGGCGGTTGATGAAATCAAAATTGCCGCCAAACGTGCTGCGCCGCCCAAAAACCGGACTCGATATACCCACGCACGATTGGCTGCGCGGCCCCTTGCGCGCCTTCCTGGAAGAGACTCTCAGCCCGGAAGCGGTGAAGCAGGCCGGACTATTTCGCCCGGAAGCGATCGCCGGCTTGATTCAAGACCACATGGGACGCCGCGCCAACCTGGGCTTTCACCTTTGGGGACTGATGATTTTATTCTTATGGATGAAACACTGGAACATTCAAATCTCAGGCGAACTGAACCTCCCGTTCGCGGCAGAGGATATCACTTCGAAACCAGCGGTGTCCTGATCTTTCTTGCCGCGGCGGTTTTCTTCGGTTGCATCGTCTCTCCCCCTTCTTTGATGGACGATGTGGACGCCGTTCAGGCGCAAATTGCCCGCAATATGCTGGATTCCGGCGACTGGGTGATCGCGCACCTGGACGGAGTCCCCTACATTGAGAAATCGCCGTTGATTTACTGGATGATTGCGATCTCCTTTCGCATTTTCGGCGTACACGATTGGGCCGCGAGAATTCCCGTCGCGCTTGCCGCCGTGCTGCTTGCCTGGGTTACCTACAGGTATGGAAGATGGGCGTTTGAAAAGCGGGCGGGTTATTACGCGGGCGTAGTGGTGGCGACCTGCGTTGGCTTGTTCCTGTTCACGCGAATCCAGATACCGGATGTGATGCTGACGCTGACGGTGTGCCTGGCGTTCTGGGCCTTTCAGCGGGCCACGGATCCGGAGGAAGCGCATTCGCGCCTCTGGGCCGCCGCGTTAGCGGCGAGTCTCGGCGTGGGAGTGATGCTGAAGGGCTTGATTGCTCTCGTACTACCGGGCGGCGGGATTTTTGTATATCTCGTTCTGACGAGGCAGCTTTTCTCCGGGGAAGTGTGGAAGAGATTGCGCGTGATCTCCGGCGCCGCGATCTTTCTCTTGATCGCCGCGCCCTGGCACATTCTGGCCGCGCGGCGGATGCCGCCGTACCTCGACTTCACGATGCATAGCGGCCCCGGCGAATACCACGGTTTTTTCTGGTTTTACTTCATGAACGAGCACGTGTTGCGCTTTTTGAATCTCCGCTACCCGCGCGATTACAATACCGTTCCCCGGCCGGCATTCTGGCTGCTTCACTTGGTATGGCTATTCCCATGGAGCGTCTATTTTCCCGCCGCAGCGCGGCAGGATTTCAAGCCCCGCGACCGAGCCGGAAAAACGCGCCTGCTCGCGCTCTGCTGGATATTGTTCCTCCTGGTTTTCTTCACGTTTTCCACCACCCAGGAGTATTACTCCATGCCGATCTATCCGGCCCTGGCGTTGTTGTTGGGCAGCGCCATGGCCAGGAATGATTCCTGGACCCTTTGGGGCACCAGAGTCCTCGGCCTGATTTTCGCGGTGTGTGGGGTATGCGTCGCGATTCTTCTGTACCTCGTGCGAAACACGGCGGCCCCGGGCGACATCTCGCGCGCGCTCGAGCAACATCCGGAAGCGTACACGCTTTCGATGGGGCATATGGGCGATCTGACGATTCAATCCTTCGCCTATCTGCGCTTCCCGCTCGTTTTGGCGGGCTTGGCCTTTCTAGCGGGTGCGGCGGCGTGCTGGATGATTCGGGGCACGCGGGTCTATCTGGCTATCGCCCTGACGATGGTGTTGTTTATTCATGCCAGCCGCGCGGCGCTTGTTGTGTTTGACCCTTACCTCTCTTCGCGGCCGATCGCGGCGGCGCTGATGCGCGCTCCCAAAGGAGAATTGATCATCACTGGCGCGTATTACGCGTTTTCATCCGTGATTTTCTATACCGGGCGGGATGCCCTGCTGTGGAACGGGCGATACGATAACCTGGAGTACGGTTCCTACGCGCCGGGCAGCGCGCCAGTCTTTATCGACGACCGACAGTTTCAATCGTTATGGAATTCCGGTGAACGATACTTTGTACTGTGCGACGGAGAGCGAAAGAGTCTCGTGCAGAAGGCCGCAGACAGCAGCAGGCTGTTCCTGGTAATGGAAAGCGGCGGCAAAACGCTGTATTCGAATCTGCCCCTAAGCCAGTGAATGACACGCGGTCAGTCGTTGCCCGCGGCTGATGCGTGCTGCGGCTGAGACGCCGGTGGCGGCATCTCGTGGAACTGTTCTGCCTCGGTCGAACCCGCGAGCGCGGTTGTCGAAGCCGTGCCGCTGGTGATCACGTTTTGCACCGCGTCGAAGTAGCCTGTGCCCACAAATCGCTGGTGCTTGACGGCGGAATACTGGTGTTCCCGCTCGCTCTGGAACTCCGCTTCTTGAAGCTCCGAATACGCGGTCATGCCGAGCGCCTTATACTCGCGCGCCAGCTCAAACATGGTGTGATTCAGCGCATGGAATCCCGCAAGCGTGATGAACTGAAACTTGTAACCCATCGCACCAAGCTCTCGCTGGAAGTGCGCGATGTCTTCCGTGCTGAGATGCTTTCTCCAGTTGAACGACGGCGAGCAGTTGTACGAGAGCATCTTGCCCGGATAGACGGCGTGAATCCCTTGCGCAAATTCCCGCGCCTCCTCCAGATTCGGCTTCGACGTTTCGCACCACAACATGTCAACATAGGGCGCATACGCCAGCCCGCGCGCGATCGCCGCTTCAATGCCGCTGCGCACTTCAAAAAATCCCTCCGCTGTGCGTTTCCCGGTGCAGAATTCACGGTCGCGGGGATCGATGTCCGTGGTAAGCAATCCAGCGCTGTCCGCATCGGTGCGGGCCATGATTAGCGTCGGCACGCCCATTACGTCCGCCGCGAGCCGCGCCGCCACCAGCTTCTGAATTGCCTCCGTCGTCGACACCAAAACTTTTCCGCCCAGATGCCCGCATTTTTTCGCCGACGAAAGCTGATCCTCGAAGTGCACGCAAGCCGCGCCGGCTTCGATCATCGCCTTCATCAATTCGAACGCGTTCAGGTTTCCGCCAAATCCCGCTTCCGCGTCGGCCACCATCGGCGCAAACCAGTATTTTCCGTTCTTTCCTTCGCCGTGATGGATCTGGTCCGCGCGCATCAGCGCCTGATTGATCCTGCGCACCAGGTTCGGCACGCTGTCCGCGGGATACAAACTCTGGTCCGGGTACATCTGCCCGGAATTATTGGCGTCTGCCGCCACCTGCCAGCCGCTCACATAGATGGCTTGGAGGCCTGCCTCCACCTGCTGGATCGCCTGGTTGCCGGTCATTGCGCCCAGCGCCGCGACATACGGCTCCTGCTGCAACATATCCCACAGTCTCTCTGCGCCCAGCCGCGCCAACGTGTGCTCCACCTGCACGGTGCCACGCAGCCGGACAACGTCTTCGGGTTTGTAGGGCCGCGCGATTCCCTGCCAGCGGGGATTCGATCTCCACTGATTCTCAAGTGCCGCAATCTGGTTGGCCTGGTTGATGGTCATGGAAGCGTCTCGCTTTCTTGGAACGCAAAGGCCGGGAAACCCGGCCCCGCGCACTACAGGTTCAAGGTGTTGCGATTCTGCGGAAAGGGAAGTGGTCAGTCAAACGGATTATAATTATCACACCGATAGACATTTTCTATCGGTACGTCTAGGATGAAAGTACGGGAGGCCCGCCACCCATGGAAATACTCCAACTCGAAACTTTTCTGGCAGTTGCGACCTATGGCGGTTTCCACCGCGCCGCCGAAGCGCTGCGCATCAGCCAACCGGCGGTTAGCGCCCGGATTAGTACCCTGGAGGAATCGCTTGGTACCCGGCTCTTCGAACGCGAGCACGGCAAATTCTCGCTTTCGCTCGCGGGGAAAGCGCTGCGCCCTCATGCGGAGCAACTGCTGCGGCAAGTCGCCATTGCCCGCCAGGCCGTCCACGAAATGCACCCGATTGCGGGAGGCGCGCTTCCCATCGCCGCTTCGCTTTCCATTTGCACCTACTTGCTTCCCGAGGTGCTGAAGAAATATCAGGAGAGCCATCCGAACGTGATCGTCAGCGTGCGCAGCGGAAACTCCGCCCAGGTTCTGAAAATGGTTCTCGACGGCGAAGTCGATCTTGGCTTGGCGCGCTCCCTGAATCATCCGGAAGTGGAAACCATTCAACTCCGCGACGATCCCCTGATTCTCGTCGGGCATCCCGGGCATCCGGCGCTGGCTCGCCGAAAAGTGAGGCTCGAGGAACTCGAGTCCATGCCCATTATTTCCTACGACCGCGGTTCCAGCGATTGGACGCTGATGAACGGTCTCTTTCGCCGCGACGGCTTGCTGCCGAATATTGTGCTGGAAGTGGAGACCATCGAAGCCTGCAAGCGAATGGTGCTGCGCAAGCTTGGCCTGGCGTTTCTGCCGCAAATCGCGGTCGTTGAGGAACTCCGCCGCGGCAAGCTCTGTCCCCTCGAAATCACCAACGCGGAGCCGTTGCGCCGCAGCCTTGACGTGATTCTGCCCCGCCGGCGTCCTTTATCCAAAAGTGCCAAAGAACTCGTCGCCGGATTGCGTGAAGCGACGCAGGCCCCGGTCAAGATCTGGCCCAGGGGCAAAAAGCGTCACCGCGGCTGATTTTTCGGCCAATCCGGCTGGCTTCTGGGTGCGCCGGTGCGTAAAATGACCCTCTTGACCGAGGAGAATCATGGGGAACGCGCAACAGACGGTTTTGATTACCGGCGCGACGGACGGGCTTGGCCGCGCGGCCGCGCTGCTGCTGGCGCAAAAAGGTTACCGGGTATTTGCGGCGGGGCGCTCCACCGAAAAACGCGCTGAACTCGACCGCCTCGCAGCTAGCGGAAAACTTCCCCTCGAATCGCTGGAGCTCGATGTCTGCGACGAGAATTCCGTCTCCCGCGCCTTACAACAGGTTCTGCAAAAAGCCGGCAACCTCGATGTGCTCATCAACAATGCCGGCGTCGGATTAATGGCCGTCGCCGAGGAACTCAAGCTCGAAGACCTGCGCCGCATCTACGAAACGAACATCTTTGGCCTGCTGCGCATGACGCAAGCCGCCCTGCCGCACATGCGCGCGCGAAAGTCCGGCCGCATTCTGATGCTCAGCAGCGTTGCCGGAATTCTTACGCCGCCCACCTATGGGGCTTACAGCAGCAGCAAGCACGCGGTCGAAGCGCTTTCCAACGCGCTGCGCCTGGAGCTCTACCCATTCAATATTGAAGTGATTCTGATCGAGCCGGGCTACATCATGACCAATTTCCAGCAGACGGCGAAGGGCCTTGCCGAGTCTTACATCGAAGGCTCCGCGGCCAGCCCATACTCGAAGATCTACGAAGGCTCGATCGCCGGCGCCACCAACAGCCGCCGCGAATCCAAAACCACACCCGAAGATTGCGCCCGCGTGATGCTGCACGCCATCGAAGCGAGCCACCCAAAAGCGCGCTATACCGTCACGCCGCTGGCGAAGTGGGCGGCATTCGGCAAGCGGATGCTTCCCGACACCCTGATGGATTCCTTCCTCCGCCGCAAATTCGGCATCGTTCGCGAAGAAGAAGAGTAATGAGTGTTCGGTTTGCAGCTCAGGCCTTCGATGGCACGATTTTGCCAACGCCGCGAAAACCTTCACCTCTGAAGGGGTGAGCTACAGCTTTAGTTGGAAATCTGAAACGAAACGCTTGTCTCGCGCAGCGCTTCCCACTTTTTGCGCCATGTTTCGTGCAGCGGGCTTTCGGCATAGTCAGCCGCCGCTTCCGGGCTGGTGAATTCGATCACGTAGACCCCGCTCCAGTCGCGCAACTGGTTCCGCTCGGTCTTCAGCCAGATGTTCTTGATGCCGGGAATTTTTCCCGCCATGTCGCGGATGCCGTTGATGGCCTGCTCCTGATCGTTCTGTGAAGTGGCATCGCGGAATTTGTACGCCACCACGTGAATCACGGTTTTCGGCTGGCCGAAGCGATTCACGGCCGATACCTTCTGCGTCAGCGCGCTTCCGGCTGCGCTCCCCGCCAGAAACAGCGCAATTCCCATCGCGATTTGTATCCAGCGGCGCTTGCGCGAATCCATAAAAGTCCTCCTCAAGTTTGCGACTCTGCCAGTCTATGCGACCCTGCGTTGCATCGGCAACCTGCCTCCAATTTGACGGGGCGCAGGATTTGCCGTTAGGCTGAATCCCTAATTTTCAAGGAGAAGCGAATGACCCGAGGCCTCGGCTTGGCGGCGTTTTTGTGCGGTGTTGCAATCCTTCCGGTAACGCTAAGTGCGCAGAACGACTCGGCAATCAACTCCGAGGCCCGCGCAATCTTTCAGCAATTGATTGAGACCAACACCAGCGATTCCGTCGGCAATGTCACCAAAGCCTCCGAAGCCATGGCCAAGCGGCTGGTCGCGGCCGGCTTCGCTGAAAAAGACGTCATCGTCGCCGGCCCGAACGATCGCAAAAAGAACCTCGTCGTCCGCTATCACGGATCCGGGCAGAAAAAGCCCATCCTCTTTATCGGCCACCTGGACGTGGTGGAAGCCCGCCGCGAAGACTGGTCCGTGGATCCATTCCAGTTCATCGAGAAGGACGGATTTTTCTATGGCCGCGGCACCCAGGACATGAAAGAAGGCGATGCCATACTGATCGAAAGCTTTCTCCGCCTAAAACGCGAGGGCTTCGTCCCCGACCGGGATCTGATTCTTGCGTTGACCGCCGACGAGGAAGGCGGCGACTTCAACGGCGTCGATTGGCTAGTGAAGGAGCATCGCGACTGGATTGACGCGGAGTTCTGCATCAATCTCGACGGCGGCGAATTTGAAAAGCTGAAAGGGAAACGCGTGCTCGCGGGCATGCAGGCCAGCGAAAAGGTTTATGCGGACTTTCAGTTCGAGACCAGAAACCCCGGCGGCCACAGTTCGGTTCCCGGCTCGGAAAATGCCATCTACGAACTCTCCGCCGCGCTGCTCAAAGTGCAGTCTTATTCCTTCCCCGTCGAGATCAACGAAATTACGCGTAATTATTTTGCGCATGCCGCCACGCTCACCACGGGCCAATTGGCCGCGGATCTTCGCGGGGCCGCGAAAGAGCCGGCCGACCCGGACTCGATCAAGCGCCTCTCGAGCAATTCGTATTACAACTCGCTCCTGCACACCACCTGCGTTGCCACCATGCTTTCGGGCGGGCACGCGCCAAACGCGCTTCCGCAAATGGCGCGCGCCAACGTCAACTGCCGCATCTTTCCGGGCGAGGACCCAGAGCATGTCCGCAAGTCCCTCGAGCACGCCGTGGCGGATGCAAAGGTAAGCATCACTGCCGTAGCGCAAAAAACGGCGGACGGGAAAATCATCCCCATCGTCACGGTTCCGCCCTCACCTCTGCTTCCGGAAGTAACCGGCGCGCTCGATCGCACGCTCGCCACGATGTGGCCCGGCGTCCCGATCGTGCCGACGATGTCCACGGGCGCGACCGATGGGAAATATCTCCGTATCGCCGGCATCCCCACCTACGGCATCGCCTGCATGTTTTTCGATATGGAAGACCACCGCTCCCACGGCAAAGACGAGCGCGTAGGCGTCCAGGATTTCTACGACGGCGTCGAATTCGGTTACCGCTTTGTGAAAATTCTTTCGTCTATGTAGTGGAGAACCCAAAAAGTTTGGCCACAATAGAAAAAGCCCCCGAAGTTCGGGGGCTTTTCGGTTTCAAGCTTTAGAAGGAGCGCTTACGGCTTGGTTGGGTCTGCCGCTGTATCGCCTGGCTTCGCGTCTTGCGAAGTGGTGGTGCTGGCCGCAACGGGTTTCCCCGCGTCGGCGCCATAGCGCATCAGGTAGGGCATGAACGGCGTTACTTCGAACGGCATCTTCTCGCGTTCCGCCACCGTGCCGATGGGCTTGGCCTTGATGAGTTCCAGCTTGTCGTTCCACGGATCCAGCTTCACGCGACCGCCGATGGGCAGCGCCGCAATCTTCTGGGGATTCTGCTTCGGGTCCGCAGCCATCGTGGATTTCAGGTCGTTGATCTGCGGCACGCGATTACCAAGGTGTCCGCTGATCAGGTTCGGAATTTCCTTCTGGCGGCCGTCGAGAGCCTGCAGGAAGAGTCCTGCGTTCGCCAGCTGGTTCTTGTAGGGCGAATTGTTCAAGATCTGGATGGCCTTGGCATTGGCCGCGTTTTCTTCATCCGGCGTGCGCGAAAAACCAAAGTGGCGGAAAGTGTCCTTGTCCTCCACCAGCAACTGATCGAAGAACGCATACTGCGTGTCCAGGCGGTGGCCCAGCACAACGTGGCTCAATTCGTGCGCCAACATGGTCGCCAGGCTGGCTTCGTCTGGCAGCACGTCGATCAAGCCGCGGCTCAGCACGATGGTGTGACCCAGCGTGAACGATTCCAAAGTCGAAGTCATCAGCACGCGGCAGCGCACTTCGGGATCGACGTCAATGTTGTTGGTCACTTCCAGGTTGTTGACGACCGTTTCCAGCACTTTGTCGACTTCGCCCTTCGGTGCCATCAGTCCGATGCGCTCCAAGCGATCCGCAAGGTTGTCTTCCGCCTGGCGGTCCCAGGAACGTTGCGCCTGAATCGGCGTGAGGTCGTTGGCGGTCTTGGTGTCGTCCTGCATCGGCGTCTCGACCAGGATCTTGCTCAACTCTTGTTCCTGCGAAGCGTTGCCGAGGTTATAGCCCCACAAGCGGGTCTGCGCCTTGAAGTCGAGCTTCTTCGAAATGGCGTAGTGCAGGTCCTTCTCTTCGCTGTACACAAAGGTTGGCATCCAAAGTCCCGGCTGCACGTTGGTGCGCCAGCTATCGAAGTGGAAATACCAGCTGGAGTGGCCGTTGCCGCTGTACGCGCCGTTGAAGCGCACGATGTGATAGTCCTGATCCTCCACCCAGATGCGACCCAAGAATCGCCCGTTGTTCTTCTTTTCGAGCGGCGTCACGTCGAACACCAGGCAGCGCACTTCGCCCAGGAATTCCCGGCGCACGTAATCGAACTTGTAGTGCTGGCGGTCAAACCCGTTCGTGTCGATGAAGATCATCTGCAGGAAGCCGTCGGGCAGGAACTGCATCGCGAAGCTGAAGAAGTTGCCGATAGACGCGAACGCCTTCTTGCCCTTGCTAGAGGTTTCGGTCAGAGGCACCAGGCTCACACCCTTCGCAAAGTTCGCGCGGCCCAGGAAATATTTGTCCCCCGCGGGCACCTGGCCCAGGTCCTTGTCGGGTTTCAGATTCTGGATATAGGTTTCCACGAGCGGAGAGTAGTTGCGGATCTGGCCATAGAGCTTCTGCTCGTTGCCCGTAATGCGATCCACCACCTGCTCCATGGTGCGCGGTTGATCTCCGTCGGGAGCCGGCGCGGCAGTGGCCGTCGAGCCAGCGTATGCGCCGAGCGCCAGCACGAGGATATACTTCGAAAACTTTCGCATGTTCATCTCCCCTTCACCCAAATCAATAAGCCAAACGAAATTCGATTCTCACCCTGGCCGGAAAATCCACCGGCTGACCTTGTCGCAGCGCCGGTTTGAACTTGATATGTTGCGCGGAACGCACCGCGGATTCATCCAGACCGTGGCCCAGGCCGCTGATCACGCGGTTGATCTGCACGGTCCCATTTGCCAGGAAGACCATGTCCACAACCACGTCGCCCTCAATTTTAAGAGAACGCCCTTCGGCCGTGTACTCCGGCCGCTGCTTTTCGAGAATTGTCGGTGCGTTATCCGCCGGGCCCTCGGCTTGCTGCTTTTTCTTCGGCGCTTCAGCCGTATTATCCGCCGCGTTGGCAAAGCCTGTGGAAACAACCGAGCCCTTCTTGCCGCTTGGAGGAGGATTCGCCGTGCCGTTGCCAAAGCCCGTGCTGGCCACCGTACCGCGAATTCCTTCTTTACCGCCGGTGCCATTGCCATATCCTTCGCCGCCAGGTAGCGCCGGAGAACCGAGACGGGCTACGTTCGTTGCGTGCTTCGGATCGCCCTTACCGGCCACTCCGTTTGTATCGCCGAACCCGCCGGTCTGCACTTTTTCCACGGGAGCGACAACTGTTGCGGGTGCCGCGCTTCCCGAACCCAGGTTGTTTACCTTCACGTCCTCTTTTGGACGCTTCGGCCCGTTATCTTTCACATCGATCTTTGCCGCTTCAAACTTCGGCGTCATGTCCGGATCTTTAATCTCGACTTTTTCCACTTTGGGCTTCACGGCCTTCGGCGCCACCAGGTTGGCAAAAATGTGCGGTTGCTGGGGATTCAGCTTGGGTGGTTCAGGAGGCGGCGGCGTTGGCTTGGGCACAACCGCCTTTACTTTCGGGGTCGGTGGCGGTGGGGGAGGAGGCGCAACGGGAATTTCCGTGATTGGCTGGGCGATGGCCGTGTAGGAATACTGAATTGCCGTCTTCATCTGTTCCGGATAGAGCATGGGAACGATGAGGAAGAATCCCAAAATGGTAAGTTGCACTGCGGCGCTGAATCCAACCCGGCGCCAGTTGGGCTTTGCTTCGGGCAAGAGGGCCAGACGGGCTGGCACCTGCTTGGTTCCGATGTTGTGTTTCCAGGCTTCAGTATTCGCGGGCCGGTTGCGGTTAGAGCTAAAGCCCACGCCCAGCGACCTGTTCGTTGGTGGATCTGCGATCATCGTGGCCATCCGCTTGCCGCCTCGCGCTAAAGTTCGTCCTGAAACCTCGATCCAAGGGCATCAAGGTATCGATTTCTCGAAATCAGAACGTGTGATTTACCAGTACGAGCGTACTGAGGGGGTGCAGGCCCTCGAATAGGACTTTCGTACTAACGACGCGAACTCGCTAATGCTAAAGCGAGTGCATCTCCACACGGGATTTCTTTATCTCGGACAAACCCGCCGAGGCGAAAATCGTTGCGGGGCAGGCAGCGCAACACTCCCTAGATTAACCCAAATAGGGAGGAATGAGCCGGGGATTTGCTGGGGCACCCACCGGTCACTCCATTAGGGTACTCTTTAGGATGCATCTCCGCCATAGTGCGTTGGTTATTTGTTCGGCGTCCTAGCGTACTGAAAGAAATAGTCTTAGACTCCGGCAGGAGGACCGTGCCGCAACCTCCCCAAGAAAAGAAACCGTCGACCGGGCCGGCTTCACTGCTTGCCGCTGGTGAGCCGCTCATGGCGTCGCTCTATGCCCAGTCCGGCGCGGCCCGCTGGGGACTCTCCCAAGCTCAATTTATCAGTGGCCTTGAGCGCAGCGTGTGCAAGCGTTTCCTGGAGGGAGCCCCCACCTCCGAACGGCTCAAGGAGTATCTCCTTGCCCTGCACGTGGAGGACCTGGCCTTGACGACTGCCTGCATTGAAGGCTCGGAAGCCGCCTGGGAGTATTTTGTGCAGGAATACCGGGGCTACCTGCGAGCCGCCGCGGGGGCTATCAGTAAGGCCAGCCGCTATGGCGCAAATCCACAGGAACTTGCCGATTCGCTCTTCTCCGATCTTTTCGGGTTGATGGATGGAAAGCGCGGAGAGCGCTCGCTCTTCCGCTACTTCCACGGGCGAAGTTCGCTGAAGACGTGGTTACGCACCGTCCTCGCCCAGCGCCACGTGGATGTGATCCGCTCGCGGCGCCGGCTGGAATCGCTCGACGCGGAAGACGGCGAAAAACCGGTTCTCCCGTCCGATCGCCTTCAGGCACAACCGCTCCCGGATCCCCACCGCGCGCATTACCTTTCCTGTTTTACCGCTACCTTGCAGCACTGCCTGAAACTCTTGTCTCCCGGCGACCGCGAGCGGCTGGAGCTTTATTACGCGCGGCAGATGAAGCTGGCGGAAATCGGCCGGCAGCTTGGCGAGCACGAATCCAGCGCCTCCCGCAATCTGGAGCGCATCCGCCAGGAATTGCGCGTACTCGCGGAGCAGCACCTGCGCGATGCTTTTTCCCTGAGCGACGCGGCAATCCAGCAATGCTTCGAATATGCCGCGGAAGACGTGCCCATCGATTTCCGGCGGATGTTTCCCGATGCGAAGCCGGAATCGCCGAGGGCAAACCGGAAGGAGCCGGCGTGAAGCAGCGCAAGAAACGCCTTCGCCGCCGTTCTAAGAAAGGAGAGCGCCATGCCGTCTGACGATCGCGATTCAAAATTCGAGCGGGCGCTTGCGCAACATTTGCGTGGCGGCTCGGCGCAGGCGAGCTGCCCGGACACGGAAACGCTGGCCGCTTATCACGAGCGCAATCTTGCTCCCGAGGAAATGGCCCGGTGGAAGCAGCATATTTCCGCGTGCGAAGCTTGCCAGGAAGTGCTGGCGCTGGTGGAAGCAACCGAGAACCAGCTTACAGAGGAATGGGAAGAGCGAGGAATTCCGGAGTTAGTGGCGGCGTCGAATCCGGGTGCTGAGGCCTCGGGAATTCCCGAACGAAGTGCGAAGACGTCCACTTCAAATGCTCCGCAGGCAGCCATAGCTCCTGTGGTAATCATGCGTCGCCGGCCACCACTCCTGCGCTGGGCCATTCCGATGGGCGCGGTCGCAGCCGGGGTGCTCGTTTTTATCGGAATTTACGAGCAGCGGGCGGAGAAAGTGGCGCGCTCCGCGAACGCAATTGTCGCGCGCGATCATGAGACAGCACCACCGGCGCGAGTTCTCGATCAACTAGCCACGAAAGCCTTGCCACAGGTTGAATCTAAAGACCAGCCATTGTCATCCACCGAACTGCCTCGGCCGAAAAGAGAACAAGAGCCCCCTGTTGCAGCGGCCGCCAAAGCTGCTCCGCAACTAAGTGAAGCTGGCGACGCGGTGCGGGAGTCCCGGGATCACCTTGCCGGCCGGCCAATGGAAAAAAAGACGGCTCCTCCCGCTCCAGAAGTCGCCGGGCAGGCCGCCGCAGACTCAAGTGTTCCTCAAAACTCGCGGCTTATCTCGGGCAGCGCGCCTTCCGCACCGCCGCCCGTCCCGCTCGTTGTGGGGGGGGCCGCGGGAAGAGTGGCCCCCAGCCAGCCAGCACCCGCTCGTCCCGACGCAAAAAATGCGCCTTCCTCGGTAACGCAGACCGTAACTGTGGACTCCGCCGCCACAGCTGTGGAAACACAAAACGACGTCATGAAGCTAAAGCAGGGATCGAGCAGCCAAATGTTGGAGGTGATCAGTGCCGGCGCGGGTTTCATCCTTACCCCGGACAACAAAGTTTTCTGGAAGCTGCAGCCCGCCGGAACGCTTCAATTGACCACGGACGGCGGCAAGAAATGGAAATCGCTGGATACCGGGGCGAACGCGAATCTTACGGCAGGTTTTGCGCCATCGTCCCGCGTTTGCTGGATCGCCGGAAAGGCTGGAACACTCCTTCTCACCACGGATCGCGGCAAGCATTGGACCAGGATCAGCACTCCGATTGCCGGCGATCTGGGCGGGGTTCACGCTGCCGACGCGCAGCACGCCTCAATCTGGGACGAGGTTAAACACCAGAGTTATGAAACGTCCGACGGGGGCGCCAGCTGGAAACAGACCGCCAATGAATAACTGCCATGCAAGAAATTTCGCTGGCCCCGTTCCAAGTACGAAGGCAAATTTCTTAAAGAGGTGAAGCGAAGATGAAAACTCCCCGATTCCCGAAGAGCGCGGCTTTCCGCTGGGTGGCGGCGACGGCCGCGATCGCGCTGGCAGGCGCGGCTGCGTTTGTGCCGGATTTTCACGCAGGCAAGAAGGGCGGGCAACAGGAAAAAGAATCCCGGCGCGGCGCCGCGGCGGATCAGTCGACCAGCCTGGCGGACCAGACCGAACTTGCGGTCACGGTCTACAACTCTAACATCGCGCTCATCCGCGACGTCCGCGAATTGCAGCTTCCAAAGGGGGAATTTCGCCTGAAATTCATGGACATCGCCGCCACCGTTAATCCCGCCACGGTTCATTTTCGTTCGTTGACCGAGCCGGACAAGATCGGCGTGCTCGAGCAGAATTACGAATACGATCTCCTGGAACCCGCGAAGCTGCTCAACAAATACGTGGGGAAGGAAGTGACGCTGGTGCGGAGCTACATGGACAACGGCACCACCAAGCACGAAGAGATCAAGGCCACCTTGCTTGCCAACAACAACGGTCCGGTGTGGAAAATCGGCAACGACATCGTTACCGGCGGGTATGGCGAAAGCTACCGGTTCCCTGAAGTGCCTGCGAACCTTTACGATCGTCCGACGCTTTTGATGTCGCTTGAGAATTCAGGTTCCACCAAACAGAAGATTGAATCTTCGTATCTTGCCAGCAACCTTTCCTGGAATGCCGACTATGTTCTCACCGTCGGGCGGGACGACAAGGCTGCCGATCTCGACGGCTGGGTTACCGTCATCAACAACAGCGGCACGGCATTTCACAACGCCCGGCTGCAGCTTGTTGCGGGTGATCTGAACCGTGTTCCCGAGGCCACCCGTTTCCAGGCGGGGGATAACGTCGCTCGCGCTGCCATGACCAAGGCTGCCCCGCAGTTCCAGCAGGAAAACTTCAGCGAGTATCATTTGTATTCACTTGCTCGCCGCACTTCCGTCGAGGACAAGGAAACCAAGCAGATCAGCCTGCTCGAGGGGACGGGCGTGCCGGTGGAAAAACTCTTCGTCGTGAACGGGCAGAATTTCTACTACCACAATCGCCAGAATCCCGGTTCACCGCTCAAGGATCCCGTCATGGTTTTCTATAAATTCAAGAATGAGGAGAAGGCCGGATTGGGCATCCCGCTGCCGGCGGGCAATGTGCGCGTCTACCAGAAAGATTCCAAGGGCGGCTTGCTCTTCATCGGCGAAGACCACATCGACCACACGCCGAAGGACGAATTCCTGAACGTGAAGATCGGCAACGCCTTCGACATCGTCTGCGAACGCAAACAGACGGATTACAAGAGCATCGCTACCGGAGTCTGGGAAATGGAATATGAAATTACCCTGCGCAATCACAAGGACTCGCCCATCACCGTGCAGGTGAATGAGCCGATCGGCGGCGATTGGGACATGCTCTCTTCAACCTATAAGCCCACGAAAACCGCGGCGTTTGCCGCCCAGTTCGATGTTCCGGTGAAGGCCAACGGCGAATCGGTGCTGAAATATCGCGTCCGCGCCCACTGGTAGAAAGGCGGCTCCCATCCCTCGGCTTTCACCACAAGAAGATTGTCATTCTGAGCGCATCCGACGAGAATGCGAGAAGAATCTCAATGTAGACGACTAGCACACACTTTAAGTTGGGATCCTTCGGCCCGCAAACTGCGCGGGCCTCAGGATGACAACTGGGGCTTATTGCTTTATTGGCTTGGCGACCTGAAGGTCGCCGCTACAACTTCATTCCACAATCGCGTCGGCTTCGATTTCGAGCAGGATTTCCGGAGAGATCAAGCGGCTCACTTCCACCATGGAGGTCGCGGGGCGGATTTCTCCAAAAAACTCCCCATGCGCCTTGCCGATTTTTTCCCAATCCGCAATGTTCGTCACGAATATCCGCGTGCGAATCACGTCCTTCAATCCGGCGCCCGCACGGCCCAATGCGGCCTCCAGATTCCTGATGATCTGCACGGTCTGCGCGTAGACGTCGCCGATCCCGATGATTTTCCCGTCCGGCCCGGTGGCCGTCGTTCCGGATACGCTGATGTGATTGCCGATTCTTACGGCGCGGGAGTAGCCCACAATCGGCTCCCACGGCGTTGCCGTGGCAATGTTCTGGCGTGGCATGTTGGTCCTCTCCGGCAGCGGGGAAGCAAATCGCCGTTGCCCCGCGTGCTAAACTTAAAGGAAGTATGGCACAGGCCGGCCGCGCTCGAGCCGGATGCCGGAAGACCAATCTATGCGCTGCAATAACATTCTGGAAGCGGTGGGACGTGTCCCGCTCATCCGGCTGAACCGGATCAATCAGGGGCTGAAGCCGCAAATGTGGATCAAGGCGGAGATGCTGAATCCCGGCGGCTCCGTGAAAGACCGCATCGGCATCACCATGATTGACGAAGCCGAGAAAAAAGGCTTGCTGAATCCCGGCGGTACGATTATCGAGGGCACCTCGGGGAATACGGGCATGGGACTGGCGCTTGTCGCGGCCGTGCGCGGCTACAAGTGCGTTTTCACCACCACGGACAAGCAGTCCAAGGAAAAAGTGGATTTGTTGAAGGCACTGGGGGCCGAAGTGATTGTTTGCCCCACCGCCGTCGAGCCGGAGGATCCGCGCAGCTATTACAGCGTGGCGAAGAAACTGGCGCGCGAAATTCCCAACTCCTTTTATCCCAATCAGTACGACAATCCGTGCAATCCGGACGCCCACTATAAGACCACCGGCCCCGAAATCTGGGAAGACACCGAAGGCAAGATCACGCACTTCGTTTGCGGCATGGGAACGGGCGGCACCATCAGCGGTGTGGGCAGATTTCTTAAGGAAAAGAATCCAAAGGTTCAGATTATCGGCGTCGATCCAGAAGGCTCGCTTTATTTTGATTTTCACAAAACGGGGAAAATCGCGAAGGCGCGGACCTACGTCGTGGAAGGCATCGGTGAGGATTTCTTTCCCACCACGATGCACATGGACATCCTCGACGACGTAATTCAGGTGAACGACGAAGAATGCTTCGTCGTTGCGCGCCGCCTGGCCAAGCAGGAAGGCATTTTCACCGGCGGCTCGGGCGGCGGATGCCTGAGCGCGGCTCTGCGCCTGGCAAAGGATCTTGGGCCGCACGACTTTGTCGTTGTGCTGCTTCCCGATACCGGCATGCGTTATCTCAGCAAGGTATACAACGACGAGTGGATGCGCGAGCGCGGCTACGTGGAATCGAGCGTGCCCATCACCGCCGCTGAAGTGGTGAACGCCAAGCGGCAATCCGGCAAGGTGCGCGAACTGGTGATCGCGCGGCCGTATCAGACCGTTTTCCACGCGCTAAAAACGATGCAGGAGCAGGACATTTCGCAAATTCCGGTGTTCGAAGAGACGCTGCCCATCGGCACGATTTACGAAGACCAGATTCTTACTCTCGCGCTGCAAGGCAAGGACCTGCGCAAATTGGTCGTGCGCGAAGTGATGAGCAAGCCGCTTCCCCGAATCCCGGGTTCATCGCCCGTCGAGCGCGTCACTTATATGCTCAGCCACGAAAATCCCGCCGTGTTCGTGGAGATGGACGAAGCGAAGTTCGAGATACTCACCAAGTACGACCTGATGAGCACGGTTGCCGGGTTGATGGAACAAAAACGCTAGCCGCAATCCTCACTCGCGGCGCAGAGCACAGGAAAAATTAAAAGTGAAAATTCAGGACTTCAACGATCGGCTGAAGGATTCCATCCTTATCGCGGATGGCGCGATGGGCTCCATGCTGTATGAGGCCGTGGGCTCGGTGCGCTGCTTCGATGAATTGAACGCTACGGAGCCGGAGGCGGTGTTTCGCGTTCACCAGGCGTACATCGAAGCCGGCGCGCAAATTATCGAGACAAATACATTCGGCGCGAACCGCTTCAAGCTCGCTCCCATGGGACTCGGTGATGAAGTGCAGCGCCTCAACAGCCGCGGCGTGAAAATCGCCCGCGAAGCGCGGGAAGCGGCGTCGCGCGAAATTCTGATTGCCGGCTCCATCGGCCCGCTTGGCATCGGCGTTCAGGCGCGGCATCCCGAACCGGATCAGATTCGTGCAATTTTCCACGAACAGGCGATGGCGCTGGAAGAGCGGGGAGTCGACTTCTTCATCCTCGAAACGTTTTCCTATATCGAAGAAATCCTGCTGGCCGTCGAGGCCATCCGCTCGTTTTCCAGCCTGCCCGTCGTGGCGCAGCTCACATATTCCGAGGAAGGCACCACGTTTGGCGACGTGCGCCCGTTTCTTGCCACGTCGCTCCTGAAAGACAAAAATGTGCAGGTGATCGGCGCGAACTGCACCCTTGGCCCGCAATCGCTGCTGCCGATCCTGCAGGAGCTTGCGAACGCGCAGAACTGCTGCATCAGCGGCATGCCCAACGCCGGATTCCCCAAGCGCGAAGGCGACCGCATCGTTTACCCCAAATCCTCGCCGCAATATTTCGCCGAATTCGCGCGGGAGGCCGCCGGGCTGGGCGTGCGCATTCTTGGCGGTTGCTGCGGTACAACTCCGGCGCATATCCGCGCCATGGCCGAGGCCGTGAAATCGCTTCGCCCAGCAAAAACGCATGCCGCCGCAACGGTCGTGGCGACCGCGCAACCTGCTCCACCGCCGCAGGAACGCGACCCCGAAAGCAAATTCTGGAAGCGGCTGCAGAAAAAAGAATTTACCGTGTGCGTGGAAATCGATCCGCCGAAGGGAATCGCGCTGGACCGCATCTACGAGCAGGTGGACCGCGTGATGGCGTCAAAGAAAGTGGACGCCATCGACATCAACAGCGGCGCGATGGCTCGCGTCGGCATGGACGCGCTGATCGTCGCCGGCGCTCTGGAAGCCCGCGGCATTGAAACTGTTCCGCACCTGACAACACGCGACCAGAACATCATCGGCCTGCAGGCGATGCTTCTCGGAGCTTGGACCGTCGGCGGCGTGCGCAATATTCTTGGAATCACGGGTGATCCGCCGTCAGTTGGCGACTATCCGGAAACCAGCGGCGTCTACGAGGTCGATTCCGTCGGCTTGGTGAAAATTCTGCATCGCCTGAATCAGGGCACGGACTGGGCGGGGAAAACGCTCGGCGGGCAAACCAATTTCACGATTGGCGTCGCGGTGAATCCGGTCGCCGACGATCTGGACGCCGAAATCGCGCGCTTTCACGCCAAGGTCGAAGCCGGCGCGCACTTCGCCATGACCCAACCGCTCTTCGATCCCGCGCACTGGTACGCGTTCCTGAAAAAACTCGGCGGCAAGGTGCCAATTCCCGTGCTTATCGGCGTGTGGCCGCTGAACAGTTACAAGCAGGCTTTGCGGTTGAACAATGAAGTTCCGGGGATTGTGATTCCAGAGCCGCTGCTGAAATCCATGGAAGCCGCCGGCGCTTCCGCGCGCGATCGCGGCTTCGAAGTCGCCCGCGAAATGCTGGCGTGGGCACGCACCGAATTAGCAGGCGCATACCTGATTCCGCCGTTCAAACGCTACGAAGAGATCCTTGAAATTTTGTAACTCGGGCACGAGGCTATAACCGAGGCCATCAGGCGACGCTTGGTTGGGTTGCCGGTGGCGTTGGCGTTGGCGATTGGCGGTTCACCGCGCGGCGAAAGACGGGCAGAAGCACCAGGTAGATCAAGCCTGCGGCAAAAGGAGCCAGGAGCGCCCAGACCACCACGGCATGCCAAGTTGTGTTCCAGAGGAATTTGATCGCGCCCCAAAAATTCGCGCGCGCCATCGAAACGATCTGCGAAACCGAAAGAGGCAGGTGCGGCGCGCGGAAAAGCTTTTCGCCTAACCGGAAAAAAGGCAGCAGCAGCGCGATCTGCGCGGGATATAAGAAGTAGTTCACCGCCTGCATCGCCGGCAGGTTCAGCCCGAACGCAAGGCCCGCCAGCCCGCACAACCACACGCTCCAGCCGAACGCCGGAATCACGGCCAGCGTGGCGCTCAGGGCGAGGCTCAGGGCAAGTTTCTCTGGCGTTATGCCTTGCCGCAGCAACTTCACCAAAGGTTTTATTACCAGGCGTTGTAGAAAATTCTCGTTCATGCGACTTTTCTTGGACCCAGTACTCCGAATGGTTCTCCCGGGGCCAACGTAAGGACTTGCAAAGAAATGTGTATCTGCGTCACAAGTTTGCCCGCAAAAATCTTCAACAAATAGGTGAGCAGTTTAATTGCCAGAGGCGTCTTCGGCCAAGTCTACCTGCATGAAAATACGATGAACCCTGAATGATTACTTTGTTTCGGGTGGGCTTTGCGTCGTGTGGTCGTGGATGATGCGCCAGCCTTCGGGGAATCTCTGAAAAACGAGAGTGAAGATCCCGCCGACGTCGCCGGCTTGCCGCTGCAGATGCCATCTCCCCAGCACGAGCGCCGCATCCGGCCCAAGCGGCCGGATTTCGAGCTCCGAAAAGTCCAGCGTACCCATCGCAGCTTTGTCTGCGTAAGTCTTCTCATAGCGCGCCATCACCGGTTGCCATCCGCGCGTGAATCCGCGGGTTCCGGCAAAGGTCAGTTCGGAGGAGTTCCAGTAACCGGCCATGAAGCCGCGGATATCGCCCTTGTTCCAGTCCGACTGCTGGGCAGTGAGCACGGCGAGGATCGCGGCGCGCTCTTCATCCTTCTTTACTTTATCGGTCGTTTTATCGACCTGGGGCTTGCCAGAGGCGAAGCCGAGAATTGCCGCGAAGGACAAAACCAGGGCTGAGAGCACCATTTTGTTGGTCATGAACCGTCCCCTAAATGCTTATGGAAGAATAGGATAGGAGGGGGCTGACGGCAAGCCCGGTTTGCCCCCGAAGCGTCAATCCGGAAGTGCTATGGCGGTAGTACTTGAGGGCTATTGGGGTAACAGGGCGCGGCGGGAATAATCGTAGGTGAGGAAAGCAATGTTCTCCGCAGCTCTACTATCGATCGCGGTCGTTGCCATGGGGCAGTTCGCCGTGTACTACTGGCGCGCCGTGTTCACCGGGATGGCCAGCCTGCCGATTTCCAGCCGGGTGCTGGAAGCGGCCCAGGTGCAGGAAGCGTCTCTCTGCGGAAATGACTTTGAAAAATTTGCCAGCCTGCTGACGTTCACTCCCGAATTGAAAGAAACCAAGAGCGGGCTGGGCATGGTGCGGGCTTATTACACCGCGGTTCAGTCGGCCGAAACGCTGTTTGCAAAATTCTCGCCGATGATGGCCAGCTGGGCTGAAAAAGAGCGCGTACTCTGCGCGAGGATTGCCGCCGTGTACGTCGACCAGCGCCTGGAAGCGAATCTGATTCAGGCGGCGTCGATCCGTTCTCTCTAGTTTTCTTCCACCGAAAATTTCAATCCAGATTCGCAACCAGAGGAATCAGTACGCCCAGCGGACTAGCGTGGCGCCGGAGGTGAAGCCCGCGCCGACGGCGGCGAGGAGGACGAGGTCGCCCTTCTTGAGTTTCTTTTCGTCGAGGGCGGTCTGCATAGCGAGGGGAATCGTGCCGGCGGTGGTGTTGCCGTAATTCTCGATATTGATGATCACCTTATCCAGCGGCATGCCCAGGCGTTCGGCGGTGGCGGTGATGATGCGGCGATTGGCCTGGTGGGCGATGAAGCAGTCGACGTCCTTGCCGGTCAGCCCGTTTTTCTCCAGTACACGCTCGGTCATTTCCGCCATTTTCTTTACCGCGTATTTGAAAACGTTTTTGCCGTCCTGGTGGATATAGTGCATTTTCTTGTCCACGGTTTCGTGCGAGGCGGGGTTCAGGCTGCCGCCGCCCGGCATGTAAAGGAACTGTCCGCCCATGCCTTCGATCTGCGCGACGTGATCGATGATGCCTTGCTCGCCTTCGGCGGCGGGCTCCAGCAGAGCGGCGCCGGCGCCATCGCCGAAGATGATGCAGACGGAGCGATCGGTGAAGTCGGTCATGGAAGAATTCACGTCCGAGCCGATCACCAGAACCTTTTTGTATTGCCCGGACTCGATGAACTTCGTGCCGACGTTGAGCGAATAGAGAAATCCGGAGCAGCCCGCGGAAACGTCGAAGCCCCAGGTGTTGGCGATGCCCAGCTTGTTCTGCACCAGGCAGGCGGTGGAGGGATACATCATGTCGGGCGTGACCGTGCCGACGACGATCAGGTCCACCGACTGGAGATCGAAGGGATGCCTGGCCTGCAGCTTTTTCACGGCTTCGACGGCGAGGTCGCTGGCGGCTACGCCCTTGTCGGCCAAGTGGCGTTCGCGGATGCCGACGCGCTCCATGATCCACTCGTTGGTGGTGTCCACCATTTTTTCAAGATCAGCGTTGGTCAGGAGGCGCGGGGGAACGTAACCGGCTACACCCGTGATTTTTGCGGTTCTGCAGCGAGCCATGATTCTCCTTGCAGGAAACTTGCAGCGTGTACAAAGAGTTGATTGTAAATGATGGGGTTTGCCGGAAACAAGCGGGAGGGCACGACTTTAGTCATGCCGCAACTGCGGCAAAATCATCCCGGCTTCAGCCGCTGAGGTTCGCTTTCCGGAGTGTTCACACAGACCCTATATTGGCACCTGCGATGTGGCTCGTTCATTTCGCCGCCGAAGGAGGAAGAATTTCGTAGCGCCAGGTGATGGCGGCGGTTTTTTTCAGCATGGCGGCGACGGAGCAGTATTTTTCCTCGGTAAGAGACATGGCGTGCTTGACGGCGGCTTCGTCGAGCGTGCCACGCAGGCGGAAGAGGACTTCGAGCTTGGTCCAGACCGTGGGCGGCTCGGCGGCGCGTTCGCCGGAGCAGAGGACTTCGAGCGATTCGAGCTTCTGGCGCTTTTTTTCGAGGATTAGCACCATGTCCGTGGCGGTGCAGGCGCCGAGCGACATCAGTACCATCTCCATCGCGCCGGGAGCCTTGTTGGAGTCGCGGTCGGAATCGAACGGCACCGAGTGGCCGGAGGGGCTGGTGGCGAGGAATTTCTGTTCGCCGGTCCATTGGATGGAGGCTGTTTGCATGGGGTCCTTCCTGGGGTATTGCTATGCAGTGTCGTTCGATGCGGCTGCAGGAGGTAGGGTAACAGAAAGTGTGCCTGGTGACTGGTGACCCTTCGGCCTCGCTCAGCGCAGCCTGATAGGTGACGCATCAGTAAGTTCGGCGAACTTCTTTGCGGAATCTTGATCTTTCCCGCTTACAGTAAGAGCAACGATCCATTTTGGGAGTTTCCATGAAAAATGTCCTTCTCGCTGCCCTCCTTGCCTTTGTTGCCTCGGCGAACGCTCTTGCGCAGGATGTTGCCGCAGCTTCTAAGTTCAGCGTCTGGCTGCCGTCCAAATCCTGGGCCCTGGAACTGCAAGCACCGGGCTTCGTCGCTAAGGCCAATGAGATGCAGGCCGATGGCCGCCGTTACTTCCTCGCGGAAAACGAGAAGACTCGCGTGGTCATTTCCGTTTTCCTCGAGTTGATGAAGAAGCCGGCGCAACCGGGCGAATGCAAGCGCTCGCTGGAAGACAAAGTGAAGCACGATTCGTCGCTGTCTCTCAATGGCTTGAAGGGTGTGGCTTACGGAGAGGCCCAGGGAATGGAGACCGTCGAATTCTCGATGCCGGAGGTAAACGGCGCGCCTGTGAATCAGAAGAATATCCTTGCTTGCCTGATCAAGGACGACGTTTTTGTCGACGTCCATATCTCCAAAGTGTTCTTCAAGGCTGCGGACAAACCGGAGTTTGATGCGCTGCTGCAGTCGATTCGCTTTGAGGCGAAGAAGCCCACGACGGCAACCATTCCGGTGGGCAATAGCATGCAGTTGTTTCAGCAGGGCAGCCGATACTTCATGGCCCAGCAATACCGAGAGGCGATCGGGCCCTATCAACAGGCCCTGGACATCGAAAAAGCTTCGCCGATGCTGGAAAAGAAACTGTGGTACGTGCTCGTCGACAATTTGGCCATGGCCTACGGCATCACAAACGATCTCGAGAATTCGCAAAAGGTGGTCGCTTACGGTATTTCGAAAGATCCGGGCTATCCGCTGTTTTACTACAACATGGCATGCATCGCCGGGGAAAAGGGCGACGCACAGAGCGCCAAGGCGAATCTGAAACTCGCGTACGAGCACCGATCGCATGCCCTTCCCGGCGAGACGATCCCGGATGCACGCACCGACGATTCGTTTCAGAAATTGATGCAGGAGAAGGACTTCCGGCAGTTCGTCGATTCTCTCTACGGCGGGAAGCCCTAAACTAACAAGGCGGGTGGCCCGGGCCACCCGTCCGGAGGACCCCAAGCGCCCTTTGCGTTGTTTGGATTTGTGGGTGGGTGAAAGTTCCCTTGTTCGGTCGAGGGAAGATCGCCAGCTTCGGGAGTCGGGAATCTGGGCCACCCGTCGGCTACGAATTGCGGAAAGACACTTCGTCGAAGGGCTGGTCGCCGCGCAAGATATCGGTGTCCGCAGCAGTCCAGCCTTCGTTGCTGGAAATTGAAAAAGCGGCCGCCACATCCTTGTCTGGGTGGTCGAGTTTGGTGAACTGGGTCCCGTTGAAGCGAACTTGCCCTGGAATCCAGTGGGTTTGATCGATCAACTGTTTGCCGTCGACGCTTAGTGAGAAACTCGCGATGAGCGCCGGTCCTCCGACCGGCACCTGCAAGTCGTAACTTGCTTTGACGCTCGCGCCGTCTTTTTCACACCGAATCTGGTATTGGATAGGAGTGTCCATTTCCCCTCATTGAGTGTCGCCTGCAGGACTTGAATCAACGAAACCGACCGATAACAAGATGCTGAGTACGTTCCATTAGCCATAACGAACGGAGAACTGTCAACCTTCGGCGTTGCGAGTCGTTTTTGTGTGTCGCACTTACGGCCGGGTGCCCCGGGTTCCGGTTTTTGCTACCCGGGTCTCGGGATGGCCTCAGCCCCTCAATTTTTTCTGGAAATTCAACTTTTGACTTTCAACTGGCGGATAATCCCCATTCTGTTTCGGGCAGAAGGGGTGGCAACCCTAGCAAAAACCGCAATCACTGCAACCGCATCTTGGTTGGTAAGAATTACAGAGCCAAACGAAATACCAGTGCGAAGTTTCCTACCAGAACTGCGCTCCAGAAAAACCACTCCTGTACCAAGTTCCGCCACGCTTGCGACTTAGCCGCTTTGGTGTGCGACGTGCTCCTATAAGGAAGTGCGGGAGCTGCATATGGAAGACGAACTTTTCTACAAAACGGCGTTTTGCTCGGAATATGAAAGACTCTTATGCGTTTGCGTGCAGTCGCTGGACACTTGGAAAAACCGCCGCGAAGAAATCGCCGACTCCGTCGTGAGGAGCTGGGAAGCGGGCGATGAACTAATGCGCTTGCAGGCGAATTATGCCAAGGCATACTCGCGCCTGGAAAAGCACATGGACAACTGCGAACTTTGCCACTTCGTCTCGAAAATCAGTGGGCGCAATTACGCGAGCCTCTCGACCGCTGTCATGGATAAGAAACATTCCGCCTGAAGGGTCCCCAAGCTTTTGAGCTACCAGCCCGGTGGCGGGTTCCGGTTTATGGTACGCGGGTCTTGCGATCGCTTCAGCTCTTCACGTTTTCCCGGACGTCCAACATTACCTTTTGACTTTCCACTTCTGATCTCCGAGCGTTATTTTCTCAGATCGGCCCGCCTCGGAAGGCGGGCGCTACACCAACGAGAGGCAAGCCCTTCTGCAGTGGGCGGGCACATCGGTGCGAAACAAAAAAATGACGCGATGCGGCGAGAGCTGCGCGTGATTTGGCGAGACAAATTGTTTACAAGAGAAAGTGGAACGCGAGGGTGGGGCGTCCATCTAAGAAAGTGTGTGACGTGTTGAGGATGATTGCTGAAATGACGCTGAACCCAGCCTGAAGAGTCAAAACCCTCAAACGAGAGAGTTGCATTCAATAGCGGCCGAGACGCGGCCGGCGCGCGGAACTATTCGCTGAGGCGAATAGTGATCGGACGCCGAGAAGACGTTGTGGTGTGTTCAAAGAACGGAGAGAAGGCCGCGGGCGTGTGTAATCGGAAGACCGAATCCAAGGAGAAGAGAAAGATGCAGAGAAAAAATTATAACGTGTGGATGCCAAAGGCAGCGCTGGCCGCCACACTATTGTTGGTGGCGGGGCTAAGCGCGCGAGGCCAGTCCGATGATGCACCGCCAGGGCAATGGCGAATCGCCGGACAGAATCTGAGTAATAGCTGGGGTCAACCAGCCGAGCATACGATCAGTCCCGCGAACGTGAACGGGCTTACAACGAAATGGGTGTTCACAACGGGTGCCGATGTTTCCGCTACGCCGACGGTGGATGGCAACGCGGTGTACTTTCCCGATTGGAGCGGCAATCTTTATGCGGTGGAGAAAGAGAGCGGCCGGCTGATCTGGTCGCACAAGATCTCCGACTACGACGGAGTCGAGGGGGCGATTTCTCGCGTGAGTCCCGCTGTTGATGGGAACGAAGTGATCATCGGGGACATTGAGAACTCGAAGCAGGTTCACAAAGGCGCGAACGTGATGGCGGTGGATCGCCAATCGGGAACACTGCGGTGGATGACGCAGGTGGATGTTCATCCGGCGGCAATCATCACCGGATCGCCGGTGATCTTCGATGGCGTTGTTTACATTGGCGTCTCTTCGATCGAAGAAACCCTGGCAACGGATCCGTCCTATCCGTGCTGCAGTTTTCGCGGCAGCATGGTGGCGCTGAATGAAAAGACCGGAGCGATTCTCTGGAAGACGTTCGACATGCCAGACAACGGCGGGCAGGTCGGAGGATACAGCGGGGGAGCAATTTGGCAGCCACCCGCGATTGATCCACAGCGCGGAACGCTGTTCATCGGCACCGGAAACAACTACACTGCACCACCGGACGTTGAAGCTTGCCAGAACGCGACTCCGCTGGCGACTTGCGTCGCGGCTGACGATTTCTTCGACACCGCGCTGGCATTGGATTTGAAAACGGGAGCAATTAAGTGGTCGCGGATGCTCCAAAGCTTTGACACCTGGACAGTCGCGTGCATTTTACCGGGAGGGGCAACAAACCCGAATTGTCCGGTACCAACCAGCCCTGATTTCGATCTGGGAGGGTCTGGCCCCAATTTGCTGGAAAACATTGTCGGGTTCGGACAGAAAAGCGGTATCTATTGGGCGCTGAATCCCGATAACGGGAACATTGTCTGGAGCACACCAGTGGGGCCAGGCGCTTCGCTCGGAGGAATCGAGTGGGGAACGGCGACGGACACCAAGCGAATCTATGTTGCGATCTCTAACAGCGACCATCTGCCCTATACGCTGGTACCTTCGGGACAGCAGATCACCTGGGGCGCATGGAGCGCGCTGGATGTTGCAACGGGGAAGATTCTCTGGCAGACGGCGGACCCCACTTCGGGCAGCATCGACAGGGGTTCGGTGAGCGTTGCGAACGGGGTCGTGTATGCCGGCTCTAATTCAGGGCAGATGTATGCGCTGGATGCTACGAGCGGGAAAATCCTGTGGAACTTCGCGAGCGGAGGCTCGGTAATCGATGGGCCATCAATCGTCGACAGCACTCTCTACTGGGGATCCGGCTACCGGGAGATCTCCGGAACCGGAAATAACAAAGTGTTCGCGTTCAGCCTGGCCGGCGCGAAAGAGCACGGGGAGCAATCCGGCGATAACAATAACCAATCCGGCGATCACGACGGGCAAAAGTAACGGAGCATGAATCATCGCTTCTATCAGCGATGGTTCAAGTAATTTTCGGTGCCGATAGGCGGACTGGTTGGCACGACGGGTCGTGTTGCGCGCGTAGCATCGAAGTTCGGCTGCAGCGCGACGCGACCTTCGGCGTGACAGTCCGCCTTTAGAACATTTGCGAACGAAGACAAGTAGGAGTCCGGCAAGAGCCGCAGCGGTGGTTCTGGATGGCGAGTGCTATCCAGGCCACAGCTGCGGCTCGCGCTTTGAAGTGATGTATACGACAAGCTTGAAAAACACATTATTCAAATTCCTCCGTCTTACAGAGAGTGGGAGGATCCGAGCATCTCGAGTGACGACAGGCTTCCGGAGCTGACGTAATCAACAAAAGCTAAGTTCGCAATCGCGACGCCGAATGTGGCGCTCTAAGCTTCGGCGCTCTGCTCGAATTATGCCTCGGGTCCGAACTGGATGACGCAAGACGTACTAGCCAAAGAAAAGTAGTCGACTCGTGGCCACGCGCACGGGACCGCAAAGCAATGCGCCCCTCGGTCAACTGAGTTGGACTTCCACAGATTCCTAATCAAAGGCTTCGGAGGAGTAGACATGTACCGATGGGGGAAAATTGTGCTGCTTGCCGGGATCAGCCTGGTGGTGGCGGGCTGCCCGAAAGGCAGAACTAATTTCAATCAAGGGCGCAAAGCGCAAGAACTCCAAGATTACGACGCGGCATTTGAGTATTACCAGAAGGCGCTAAAGACCGATCCCGAGAATGTCGAGTACAAGATCAAGTTCGACCAGGCACGATTTGGAGCCGGCGAAGCGCACACAAAAAAGGGGCTGAAACTACGCGAGAAAGGCGAGTTGGAAAATGCCGCCAGCGAGTTTCGGAAGGCGGCCTTCATGGACCCGTCGAGCGTGGCCGCCGAGCAGGAACTGCGAATGACCATGGAGATGATCGACGAAAGGGAGCGTGCCGCAAATGCGCCTTCGGAGGCTTCGCCGGACGACGATGGGACGGAACTGGCGTCAACTCCGCCACAGCTGAAGCCACTCTCTCGAGCGGCCATCAACCTAAAGATGACCAATGACGCGAGAATCGTCTTTGACACGATCGGCAAACTTGCCGGTTTGACGGTGATTTACGATCCCGACTTTCCGGCACGGCGAATTTCGGCGGAACTGAATGACGTCACTCTGGAACAGGCCTTGGACATCGTGTGCATCGAGAGCAAGGCTTTTGCGATGCCCATATCAGAAAACATCATCCTGGTGATGCCAGACCAGGCGCAAAAGCGGCGCGATTATGAAGAGCAGTTTATGCGCACGTTTTATCTTTCCAATACAGTGCAAGCGCAAGACCTGACTGAGATTGTCACCGGACTGCGCCAACTGCTGGATTTGAAACACATCCAGCAATTGAACGCGCAGAATGCAATCACGATCCGCGCGACGCCGGACCAATTGGCCCTCGCAGAAAAATTTCTGAAGGATATCGACAAAGCCAAGCCGGAAGTCATCATTCAAGTGGAAGTATTGGAGGCGCGCACCGACCGCATGCGCGACCTGGGCATTTTGCCGGGACAATCAGCCAGCATCGCGATCAATCCCAATTCGACGACCAACAACAATAACAATGTCTCCACCAATTTGAATAACTCGCCCGCGGGTACGGTCACGCTGAACCAGCTCACACACCTTAATCAAAATGACATAGCTCTTACCCTCCCCAGTGCCACCGCGAACTTTCTGCTGACTGATTCCACCACGCGGGTCATTCAAAACCCGGAAGTCCGCTCCCTGGAAGGGCAGCCGGCAAAGTTGAATATCGGCGACCGCGTCCCCGTGGCAACGGGCAGCTTTCAAGCTGGAGTCGGTGTAGGGGCAACTGGCGGCGCGGGTTTCGTGAATCCTCTAGTCAACACGCAATTCCAATACATCGACGTCGGTGTCAACGTCGAGGTCACTCCGCGTGTTCACCCCAACCGCGACGTCAGCTTGAAGTTGCAAGTTGAGGTATCCACTGTCTCTAACCAGGTCACAATCGGCGGAATCCAGCAACCGGTCATCAGCCAGCGCAAAATTGCGCATGAAATTCGCCTGAAAGATGGCGAATCGAGCGTTCTAGCCGGCTTGATCACGAAGTCGGACATGAAAACGCTGAATGGCTGGCCGGGCCTCGCGCAGGTTCCCATCTTGAAGCACCTGTTCTCTGACGATAATCGAAGTTCCGATGATGACGAGATCCTGATGATCTTGACGCCGCATATCGTCCGCATGCCGGAGTGGACGAAGGCTAACTTGAAGGCGTCGTATGCCGGTTCCGAGTCGAACGTTCAGACCAAGCGCGCGAGCGAAATGCGCGCACCTCAGCCGTCACCGGTGGCCTCGCCGTCGACGAAGGAACAAGAACCTTACGTCGCGGCCAATGCGCAGGCTCCGTCGAATTCTGAACAATCCGGAAAGCCCGCCCAGGTTCGCTTTGAGCCCCGGAAGCTGTCTTTGAAAACCGGAGAGACCATGACGGTCGGCGTAGAGGTCGATAATGTTAGCGACCTTTTTTCCATTCCGTTTCTGCTGAAGTATGACCCAGCGGTGATCAGTGTGGAAGAAGTGCGACACGGCGGGTTCCTTCAGGCGGGGGACCAAGAGATCGCTATCGTGCAGAAAGTGGACAATGAGCATGGCCAGGCCATCATTTCGGCAACGCGCCAACCAAACACGGCAGGAGCGAGCGGCACGGGCACAATTATCGGCATCGTGATCAAGGGGCTTGCGCCGGGGACGGGCACTCTGTCAATTGTGCAGGTGAGCGCGAAGGACTCGCAGCAGCGGCCGATCCAATTGCTGACCAGCGAAGCGAGTGTGCAAGTGACGCCCTAAACGTCGCGCCAGATTTGACGCGCCCCAGCTTAAAGACGGAAAAGTCCTGTGACTCGCGATTGAGATTGCAGAGTTGCCACGTATCCGTGAGTTACCACCTTTGACAGGCGAATGCGGATGGCCCGGGTGTACAATGCGCGTACCCAAGCCCAAGGAGGTTAAGGTGATGACCTTTCGGGGAATGGTGTGCGCGAAAGTTGGCGGGTTGGTGAGTTTGGCGATGGCGCTTACGTTTGGCGGGGCCGCGTTTGGGCAGGCGAGCGGAGGTACAAAGCCGAAGGCGGGGCCGGTGGATCCGGGCGTGCGGGGAGGGCTGTCGGGAGGCGGGGGGCCGCTGAAGGGGTTGACGACGGATGAGACGGCGTTTTTTCAGGATGGGCAGGCGCGGTTCAACGATGTTGAAGCGGTGACCGGGGGAGCGAACAACGGGCTGGGGCCGCGCTTCAATTCCAACCAATGTTTTTCCTGCCACGCGCAGCCGGACGAAGGTGGGTCGAGCCCGGCGCAGAATCCGTTGATCGCGGTTGCTACTTTTAATGGAGCGAAAAACAAGGTGCCGTGGTTTATCACGGCGAAGGGGCCGGTGCGCGAGGCGCGGTTTGTGCACAGCCCGGATGGAACGGGCGACGGGGAGGTCCACGACCTGTTTGTGATTACCGGGCGAGCGGATGCGGTTGGCTGCAACATTGCCCAGCCGGATTTTTTGCCGGCGGGCAATCCGGCGACGGGGCAGGGAGGGAATCCCAACATTATTTTCCGGATACCGACGCCGGTGTTTGGCGCGGGGCTGATCGAGTCGATTCCAGACTCGGCGATCCTGGCGAACATGAAAGCAAACGCGACGGCGAAATCGGCGCTGGGAATTTCCGGGCACGCGAACGCGTTCCTGAGCGGCAACGTGAATCGCAATGCGAACGACGGGACGATTTCGCGGTTTGGATGGAAGGCGCAGAACAAGTCGCTGCTGCTGTTTGCGAGCGAGGCGTACAACGTGGAGATGGGAGTGACGAACCAGTTGTTCACGCAGGAGCGCGACGAGACGCCGGGATGCTTGTTTAATGCCACGCCGGAAGACACGCTGAATTTCACGCCGGCTCCTCCGAGTGCCGGCGGGAATGCAAACACGGCGGTGATTTCGGATATCGAAGCGTTTGCGAACTTTATGCGAATGCTGGCGCCGCCGGCTCCGGCACCTGCGACACCGGCCACCGAGAAAGGGCGCGCTACGTTTGCGAAGGTGGGATGCGTGCATTGCCACACGCCCTCGCTGACAACGGGGCAGAAGATTGCGAGCGGGTCGGCAACTCGGCCGAGCGCGGCGCTTTCGAGTCAGACGGCGAATCTTTACTCGGACCTGATCGTGCACCACATGGGTGGCGGACTGGCGGACGGGATTACGCAGGGAGGCGCGGGGCCGGATGAGTTTCGGACGGCGCCCTTGTGGGGAGTGGGGCAACGGGTGTTCTTTTTGCACGATGGGCGGACGAGCAATCTGGTGGAGGCGATTCGGGAGCATCGCGGCAAGGGGAGCGAGGCGAATCGGGTGATTGAACAGTTTGAGAGGTTGAGCGTGGAGGAGCAGCAGGAGGTGATTGATTTTTTGAGGGCGTTGTGAGGAGAAGAGCGGCCGATCGGAAGATTGGCCGGCACAAGGTGAGGTAGAAGAGAACCCAAGAGCGGTCCGGGCGAGCCCGGCCCCTACCGATGCGGGTGAGCTGCTATGAATTCAGGTTGGCGCGTCGGGCATACACCGTGAAAGTGGCAGCGCTGCTTCCGCACTCAAAAGGGGGAACGCCATTCGGGAGAATGGCGTTCCATGGATCATTTGGATTTGTAGGTGAAGGAGAGTTTGGTTTCTTCGTTCAGGACTAGCGGACGAAGGAAGCGGTAGGAGGCGCCGGAGCGGGGGATGCCTACGGCGACCGGTAGGACGCCGGCTACGCGCTGCTGGAGGTTGTAAACGTTGGGGGAAGGCGGCGGGGGTGGCGGAGCGGGCGCGTTTTTGTTTTTCTTTTCCTTGTGGCCGCCAATTTGCGCACTTTCCGTGTTGAGGGTTACGGCGTCCGCTGAAACCTCGATGGATTGATTGACGGAGCCGACGTTGAGGCCGATCTGATAGGCGCGGGGATTTGATGCGTCGTAGGAAATTGTGGAGCGCATGGTTTGAAAGCCCCGGGCGCTGGCGGTGATTTGATAGGCGCCGGAAGGCAAGTTGGGAAGCAGCCAGCGGCCATCGGAACTGGTGGAGGCGCTCCAGTTCGCGTTGGTGGAGAGGTTTTTCACTTCGACGATGGCGGAGGGAATGACGGCGCCGGTGGGATCGAGGACCACGCCGCCAAGTTGATTGGGAGCGAGAATAACGCCAGGCTCGAGCGTCATTAAGTTGGCGAAATTGCGGCCGCCCACTGGCAGATTTGCAATTCCAGGACCGGCATGGAAAACACCCCCGCCGCCTCCGCCGCCTATTCCTGCATTGGTTCCTTCCAGTTTGGCGTAAACCTCAAGCGACGAAGGCCAGTAAGAGGCGGAGAGCGCGTCGCCGCCGAAATCCTTCACTTTGTATTGTTCGGGCAGGAAGACCTCCCACTCGAGGATGCTGATAGGGATATCCATTTTCGGAAGAGAGAGGCCGGCGTCGCCTTTTTTGGCGAAGGGCGAGCCGGCATGGAGAAAGACGAAGGAAACGGTGTAAGCGCCCGCGGGACGGAAACCGGTGCGGAGCAGCGGGACGCGGCTGCCGTCGGCGCCTTGCACGGGTTTCACTTTTTCGCCAGCGACTTCGGCGGTGAGGATGTTCACGCCCGCGGGAAGATCCACTTTCAGAAATGGCTGGGCCTGATTTTTCACCGTGAGTTTAATTTCGGTGAGGGATTTGCCTTCGGAGGTGACCAGGGTGGTGACGACGGCGCGTTCGGCAACGGCGGCGAGCACGCTGGCGTCGGAGAAGCGAGTCCAGTCGAGAGCGAGGGTGGGGGATTCGTCGGGCTGGCGATGATAGCGGAACGCGGCTTCGAGCGAATAGCGGGAGAGCGCGCGGAGGTAGGGATTGATTTCCTTAATGTCGAGGCGTTTGAGGCCGCCGGATTCGTGGGCGGCGAGTTCGAGGGTGCCCTGGCCTTCGACGAGGACCTCGCCGGTTTCGCGCTGCGCGTCCTTGAATGCGAGAATGGGCGCGGTGGCTTTGGCGTCGGAGAGCGGGCGCTCCAAGGCGATGAGGAATTCGTGGGAGGAGTGGCCGCGGCCGGCTACGTGAAGGAGTAACGCGCCGTTCTGGATTTCGCTGGACTCGAGTGAGGCGCCGTTGACGGAGGTTACTTCGAAGCCGGCTGGGATGGCGACGGAGAATTGATCGGCATCGCCCTGAACGACAGTGAGATTGGCAAGCGCGGCGATCTGAAGATCGGACTCGCTGACGGAGACGAGAGTTTTCACGTCGGAGAGGAAGCGGACTTCACGCGGGATTGTAGGCGCGACGACTTCGCGAGTGGCCCACCAAATGTTGGCGGCTTGGCCGGGAACGAGCGTGGCTTCGATTTCCGTGTTGCCGTTGACAGAGGCGCGGTGAGTGATGATGCCGTGGTTGAGCTGGACGTTGGCGCGGTCGCCGGGAACAGTAAGCGAGAGGCGAACGCTGCCGGCGGAGGGAACGGGTAGGAGGAACGAGGCGCGGCCAGTTTCGATGGAGAGTGGAACGCCGGCGTCGAGGTTGACGGAAAATTCGGATTCGCCCGGAAGGACGGCGACGTGGGTGCCGTTGTCGAGGAGAAGCGGAAGCGGGCGAGAGCCCTGTCGCGCGTCGAGGATGGTCATGCCGGTGGTGAGCGGAACTTTGGCGGCGGTGGCGCCGAGGGTTTCGCCTTCGAGCTGGACGGAGCCAAGGACATCGTCGTTGGAGACGCGGAATTTCAGATCGGCGCGTTTGAGGATGTAGGGAAGCGGGGGAAGTTCGGATCGTTTTCCGGGACGATTGGCGAGGGCAAGGAGACGATTGTACTCGTCGAGAGAAAGGGTGACGTTGCCCGTTGGCGGCAGGGGCGATTCGAGGCTTTTCTGGGCGAAAGAGGGAAGAGCGAAAGCGAGCGCGAGAATGAAAAGCAACGAAACGCTTGAGCGAAAAGCAGATCCCTCACCCGCAAAAGGCGCGGATTCGGGATGACAGTTTGGGTGGTTTTGCGGAGGGAGGGTAGCTAAGAATTTGTGAAATGCATTTGGGAGAGCGATGAAGAGAAGATGGAGTTTCACTTGCCACCTGCCTTTTTGTCTTGCTGATAGTTCAGTTCAGCGGAGGGAGATTGATTTTCACTGGTGAGTTCGGAGACGAGAAAGAGAGAGGGGCCGTAGGCCGGGAAATCGACGCGGACAGGGAGGATGCCGGTGGCTCGGGCGCCGCGTTCCGTGGCATGGAATTTGTCGACGAGGGATTGTGATTGAGAGGCGAGCCGTTTTTCGTCTTTTGCGCTGTCGATGAGTGATGTGTTCATACCCATCGATTCATAAAGTATCGGTCCACCGACGCTGGGGGCGGCGAGAGGCGTGTCCACTGCCGGTTCGGCGACGGAGGCGGTGAGGACGGAAGAGATTGGGTTGACGAACGTCTCGGTGTGAAACAAGCCGGGTTCGGAGGATAGCCTGAAGAGCGGCGGGAAGAAAACCTGGAGGCCGGTGCGCGAGACGGGCAGGTCCAGCGCGGGAAGCGAGAGCTTCAGGCGGCCCTTGTCGGTCCAGGAGACGCCGGGGAGGAGATAGACGATCTCGAGAGCGAACTCAGAGGCGTCTTCGCCGGCGCGCGATTTTGCAAGAGGGAGAAGCAGGCCGCCGTCTGGGGCGGAGCCAGGGCGAACGGGCTTGCCGGAGAGAGAAGCGCTCCAGAGCGTGACGCCTTGCGGCAGAGCGACTTTGACGAAATTGCGCTGGTTATTGCGAACGGCGTAGCGCGATTCGACGAGAAATTTTCCATCGCGAGTTAGCAGGACGCGGTAGCGGGCTTCCTCGATGTTGGCCATGAGCACGGCTTGCTGGGCGTAACGCGCGACGGCGATGTGGAGAGAGCGCTGAGATTTGGCGTCGCCCGGACGCGTGCGAAACGCGATGAGCGCGGGCGACTGGCGATTGGCGACGGGTTCGCCGAGGTCGCTGGCGTCGGCGCGCTCGAGGCCCTGCGTCTTCACGGAGTCTTCCTTGATTTCACCGGCGCCGAGAACGTCGACGGCCACGCCACCGGAATCGCGTTCGGTGCCGGTGAGGCGGAGAAGCGGAATACCCATCTGGCCATCGCGGGGGAGAGAGGCTTCGCCGGTGACGACAAAACTGGCGGATTGCTCGACGGGTTCGAGGAAAGTGATGAGGAGTTCGCCGGGCTTCATTTCCCAGTCGGCGACGAGGGCGCCTTGCACCTGGTTGATGGTGACTTTTTCGGGAAGCTGGATGCGGGCTTCTTTGGCGGCGCCTTGCGCGATTTCGAGATTGACGTTCGCGGTGAGCGAAGTGGAGTCTTCGCCGAGGCCGACGAATTGGGTGAGCGTGCCGCGCATGCGCAGGGGAAGCGTGGAGTGGTGGTCTTCTGTTTTGCGGCGCCAGGCGAAAGTCATAGGCTCTGCGCCTTTGCCGTAGGCGGTCCACTTGTTGCCGCCACCGGGCAGGTCCGCGGTGGCAGAGAAGAGGCCGCCGTAGAGAGAGAGGTCCACACCCGCGCGGGGAATTTCGAGCGCGACTTTGGTGACCCCGGAGAAGGTGGATGGAATGGAGAGGCGCTCTTCACCTGCCGAAGAGGAGATGGGCAGGGCGATTTCGAGAGTGATCACCGAACGGCCGGAGTGAGAAAGAAGCGCAGAAAGCTGGGAAGTATCCCTGCCGTCGGAGGGCGGCGCGAGCGAGAGCGATTTGCCGTCGAGCTTTGCTTCGCGAACGAAGAGGCCCGCGGGAATGGGAACACGGACCCAGCCGTTTTTGAGGACGTCGACGGTGAGCGTGGCGCGACCGGAGGCGAGATCGGTGTCTACGTGGAGATCGTAGTCAACGCGGGTGAGAGTGGCATCGACGGGCGGGGGCTCGGGCTCGCGTTCGGTGGGATAGGCCTTCACGCGGAGGGCGCGGTATTCGGGAACGGAGATGACCACCCACCCGGGAGAATGATTTGTCTCTTGGGCTTGCAGCGGCCCAGCGGGACGAAGTGCGAGCAGGCTGAGGGATGCGACGAGCAGAATGGCGATGCGGGACGTGCGGAAAGACACGACGAGACAATGGTTCGCGAGAGTTGTCATAGGTTTTACCTCACTTAGAAGGAGAACGTACTTGCAGAGATTTCTTGCAGGGGAAAATGGTTGCTTGAAGGAATAATTATTGGGGAAGGGACGGCAGGCGTGAGGAGGAGAAAGGCAGCAGAGGCGGTCAGTGATTGGCAATGGGAACCAGAAGGTAAAGCGCCCGCCTCGGAAGGCGGCCGCTACAACGGCAAGAAGGCAGGCCTTCCTGAGGCGGACAAGCCTAAACGCCGGCGATTGTGTGAAGGCTGCGGATACTGAGAGTACCGAACCGGATGGACTGTCGCGGCGACTCTACGAGCGGGTTGCCACTTTGTTTAATTTATCGGGGGGCGCGACTGTGCTGAGCCACTCGCGCAACTCGGATGCGCTGCGGAAGGTCTTGGACTCGGTCAGGCCGCGAGCATTGGTCCAAAAAACGGTGGCGCTTTTTGTCACGCTGTCGAGGCACAGGCGTTGATGCGTGCCCGTGGACGGGTCCGGAACCGTCTTTCTGAACCACAGAACGGTGCAGTCTTTGGATTCATCGGCGACAACGAACCCGCATTCACGTGCGGCTGATTGCAAAGGTTGAAGCTCTACCATGAGGTCTCCAGTCCATGCTGGTTACCGCGTGACGGCGCATCGCCAAGCATAGGTATGAATAAAAGGCCTAAATAACGACCACGATTTGGCAACGAATCCATTGCTCATGCTCCGGAACAAATGCCTGGGCGCAGCCTGGGCACGCTACCGGAATGGAAGCAATGGCAACAGAAATTCCTGGAGCCTCTCGCTCTCTGAAACGGAGAGCTGGTCCAGCTGAATGCCCATCATATTTCCATCCAGAACACGGACGACGGAGCCAGTAGCGAGAACCGGCTTCATTTGCGGAGCCAGTTCCATACTGACGCGCACGGGCGTCCCCTCCGCGAGGGTGCGGTTCGCTTTAACCAAGAGGCCGCACAAACTGACGTCAACAGTTTCGCCTTCGACCACCTCGCCACCGGAGTTGAGCTTCACCTTGGATTGGAGGGAAACACGGCGGGTGCGGCGGCGGCCGTAATCGATGGTGCCCTGGGTAGCCCGGATGAGCTTCAAAAGGCGTTCCTTGTCGATCGGTTTATAAAGGAAAAAGTTCGCACCCGCTTCAAAGCCGACGGACATGGCGCTGGGACGCAGGTCATCGCTGATGAGGACAATGGGAGTGGTGCGGTTCCACCGCGAACGGCGCAGGTGGCGCGAAAGCTCCATCCCGTCGGGAGAGGCCATGTGCAGGTCGAAAAAGACCATCTCAAATTTTTCCTGGTCGAGAAGATTGAGGGCCTGAGAGCTGGTTGTAAGCGCCCTAGGCTCCATTCCTGCGGCAGTCAAAACCTTGCCAACCATCTGGCAAACCGCTTCCTCGTCATCCACGATCAAGGCTTGTTTCTCCATTGCTCCATCCTTTATTGGCCGGTATCGGCGAGAACCCTTAAAGGCCCGTGTAATCGGGTAAATTTTGTGAATGCACCGATGCTTTCCTGATTGCGGATTCCCGAGTCAGGATCGGACGGGCAGCAGGAAATTGCGACGAGTGTTATGAAGATGGCGCGACGCGTCTGTTTTCAAGCGGTGCTCCTGGCACTGAGGGAAGGGTCGACGGAAACCGAGGGGACGAAGGAGAGGTGTAGTCACATTGAACCTGGGGCATGGAATTGGCAAGAGCATTAAGTTGGAGCAGGTAGGAAAGAGTTATCTATTAGGGAAAACTAATCTGCGAGGCTTTCCAATCGGTGCCTGGCCGCGCAGTTAGATATAGGAATCTGAGGGAGCGGGGCGTTTCGGGACGTGAAGTGCGGTGCTATGATGGCCGCCAAAGTGAGCAGGGAGTTACTTGAATGCCCGACAAATTCGATACACCCAGCGCGCAATTTTTGGAACGCAAACTTTCGACGATACTTTCGGCGGATGTGGCGGAGTTCAGCCGGCTGATGGGGGAAGACGAGGAGCAGACGCTGCGGGTGTTTCGCGGGCACAAGAAAGTGTTCGAATCGGTTGTGGCGATGCACAACGGGCGAATTTTCAATACCGCCGGGGATGCGATCCTGGCGGAGTTTCCGAGCGCCGTGGAAGCAGTGCGTTGCGCGACGGATATTCAGGCGGCGCTGCGGACGCGCAACGATCAACTGCCACCGAACCGTCAGGTGCGGTTTCGGATCGGGATCAATCTAGGCGACATTCTGATTCAGGGACAAGATTTGATGGGTGACGGCGTGAATGTTGCTGCGCGGTTGCAGACTGCGGCGGAACCGGGTGGCGTGTGCATTTCGGGGACGGTGCACGACCAAATTCGGAACAAGCTTTCGATGTCGTTTCATTCGATGGGGGAGATGAATTTCAAAAATATCGCGCAGCCGGTGAGGACGTTTTCAATTACAGAGGCGGAGGGAAGCGGGCCGCTGCCTTCGCGGGAGCCGGCGGCGATTGTGGCAGGCGGAAAGACGAAATGGATTGCGGCGGGGGCAGCGCTGGCGGTCGTGCTGGTTGGCGGGGGGATTTGGGCGTATACGGCGAGGCAGCGTGACGGGAATGGCAGTGTCGCCGCTCCCGCGGCGCAGCCTCAAGAGGCTGCGCCTGTCGCGGCAATTCCAAGCTTTGGGAATACGGAGGCGAAACCGCCAGCTGACGGAAAACCTGAGGAAGCCGCCGAGCCCGCGGCTGCAAAGAAACCAAAACCGGCGGATGAGCCGGTTCGCGCGGCCTCTGCTGGGCAGGAGAAATCTGCGGCGATGGCTGCCCCGGTTCCGCCTACCGTACACGCCGGATTGCGGGACGGCATTTACTCGGGGCAGATATGTTTTGCGGAAACAAAGAAAGACCCGGCGCGGTGCTTCCATGGGGAAGGGATTGCGGCCGGAAGCAAGTTGAACGGCAGGTGGCCGATGGGCAAGGACACCGGCGTCTTCATGAATCTGACCGGACATATCGGGCCGGCGGGCGAGGTGGAAATCGAAATGCACAGCAAGGCGGCGGATGGCACGGTGCTGAATAATATTTTTCTCACGGGAACGATTCAGGATGGATTGATGACGGCGAAGGGCGCGTTTCAGATGGGGCGCAAGGTTACGCTGGACTGGCACAAGAATTAGCGGGGTGTAAATTTGCAAAATTACAATTTGGGTTGGGTCGGTGTGGATGCGCGTGAGATGGTTTGCAACTGTCGCGCCTCCGGCGCTTGGATTTTTGGGGATGGTGGTCCCAGCCCTTACGGGCTGGGCTAACTTTTTTCGCGCCCCCGGCGCTTTAGGAACGTAGGCTGAAGCTTGTGGTACCTAGTCGGACTACGAGGTGCGGGAGAGGAGGGATGCGACTTCGATGATGGGGTTGGGGAGCTGGCGCATGGCGCGGACGAAGGCTGCGACTAGCTGTGGATCGAACTGGGTGCCGGCGCAGCGCTCGAGTTCGTTGAGGGCTTGCTCGGCGGTGCGGCCTTTTTTGTAGCTGCGATCGCTGGTGATGGTGTCGTAGGAATCGGCGATGGTGATGATGCGGGCGCCGAGAGGGATTTTTTCCGCAGCGAGAGCTTCGGGATAGCCGGAGCCGTCGAAAAATTCGTGGTGATGCAAAACCATTTCGCGGATTCGGGCGAGCGGAACGAGCGGCTCGAGCAGTTTTCCGCCGAAGGTGACGTGAGTTTTCATGGTGTCCCACTCTTCGAGGTTGAGCGGGCCGCTTTTGTTGAGAATGGCTTCGGGGATGCCGACCTTGCCGACGTCGTGAAGGACGGCGCCGAGGCGAATCTCCTCGACTTCGAGATCGCTCATGCCGAGGGCCTCGGCGAGGAGCGCGGCGTAGGCGGAAACTTTTTGCGAGTGGCCCTGAGTGTATTGATCCTTGGCGTCGATGGCGTAGGCGAGGGAAGTGACGGTATCGAGAATGGATTGCGGGAGCGCGCGCGGTCCATCGGGCGGCGGTTCCTGGGCGATTTCGGTGCAGGGCAGGGAATCGGTGAACTGGCGCAGGCGGAGATAGATTTCGTCGAAGGCTTCGGGTCCGGTGGTGAAGAGGCGCTTGAGGGTGACGCCGAGATAGGCTTCAAGGACGTCGCGCTTCCAGCGGCGGGCTTCGTTGGGGTCGACGTGATCGGCGGTGGAAACGGTGTTGCCGCCCTGGTGCTTCGAAAGATACATGGACGCGTCCGCGACCTGGATGAGTTCCTGCGGCGAAGCGCCGTGAAGCGGATAACAGGCGATGCCGAAGCTGGCGCTGATATTTTTTTCACGCAGGAGCGGATCGGCGGCGACCCAGCCGCGGAGTTTTGAGGAAAGCTGGCGGGCCTGCTCCATGGTGGTTTCGGGCATTAGAATGACGAATTCGTCTCCACCGTAACGGGCCACGACATCCGAGCGGCGGCAATTGGTTTCGAGAATCTGGCCGACGCGCTGGAGAACGAGGTCGCCTTCGAGGTGGCCATAGAAATCGTTGACGAACTTGAAGCGGTCGAGGTCCATGAGCACCAGCGCGAAAGCGCGGCTGGCGCGCGAAGAGCGTTTCCATTCGGACGAGAGCGCTTCCATGAAAAAGCGGTGAGTCTTTACACCGGTGAGGCCGTCGGTGATTGCCTGTTCCTGGGCTTTCTGGAAAGTGAGGGCATTGTGGAGAGCGCCGGAGACGAGGTCGGCGAGGGTGCGGAGGAGAAGAGATTCCTCCTCGGAGAATTCCACGGGCTGGAGAGTTTCAACGTAGAGAACGCCGTGAAGATGGTCGGCGTAGAAAATGGGAAGGCCCATGGCGGCCGCGGATTCAGGAAGGACAGGTTTTGCGCCGCTCTGATTATTGGGGAAGGAACGATAGGTGGCGGATTTTCCGGTGCGCGCCACCTGGCCTATCAATCCTGTGTCGAGAGGCAGGCGGCGGGCGAGGGCGCCGCGCCGGGCGCCACTTTCGGCCTGAATGACGAGTTCGCGCGTGGTGTAATCGAGCAGAGCGATGCCGATGTGGTCGTAATTGAGGCCGTTTTCAAGTTGCTCGGTGATTTTGGTTAGAACTTCGTCGGGATTGAGCGTGGCGATGGCGTCGCGGGAGATGAGATTGAGCAGGCTGAGATGGCGGGCCTTGGTGCGCTCGTTCTGAAAGAGACGCGCGTTTTCGATGGCGATGCTGGCCTCGCTAGCGAGGACGCGGAGGAGTTCGAGGTGGCCTTCGTCGAACGCGCGCTCGTGATCCGAGTAGATGCAGAGGGCGCCGATGGCCTGGTCGTAGGCGACGAGCGGCACGCCGCAGAAGGAGCCGGAAATGCGGATGGGATCGATGCCCAGCTTGCGAGTTTCTGTGACATAGTTTTCACGGATAAGAACAGGTTGACGAGTGCGAATGATGTATTCCGTGAGGTGATTCCCGGCGGGACGCGAGCGCATAGGCATGCGCTCGCCGCCGATCATTTCGAGATCGAAATTGATGGCGTCACGGACCGGGTCGGGGGAAGCGATATAGAGATTTTCAACGTCGAAGAGGCGGCGAAGCTCTTCCCAGATTTTGCGGAGGAGATCTTCCTTGTTGAGCGTGGAACTGAGGGCTCGGCCGATCTCGTTGAGGACGTGGAGTTCCTCGGAGCGGCGCGAGGTTTGCTGAACTAGATAACTGTTTTCGACGGCCATTCCAATCTGGTGGCCGAGAGCGAGAAGAAGGCGGAGTTCCGCGGAAGTGAAACGGCGATTGTCGGGAGTGCCAAGGAGGAGAAGACCGAAGGCCTGCTCCTTGGCCTGGAGGCTGATGACGACGACGCTGCGGAGGCCGTGTTTCAGGGCGAGTTCGCGGAAGCGGCGAAGAGGCTCGTCGTTTTCGAGCGAGGTGAGATTGTCGTCGCGCAAATCGCGGAAGCCGAGGAGGCCGCCGAGTCGGGAGACGAGGCCGACGAGATAATCGTCAAGGCCTTCTTCCTGGGCGGCGTTGCAGAAGGCGTCGGGAATGCCGGCGGAGACGACGGAAGTGGGGCCGGAGGTGTCGCCGTGGTGAAGAAAGAGCGCGCCGGAAGGAAGGCGGACGACGCCGAGGACGCGGTCGAGGGCTTGCGCGAGCATGCGCTGAATTTCACCGCCGACGAAACTGGAAGTGGCGAGGTTGAGATTGGAGAGCGCGAGCATGTTGCGTTCCACGCGGCGCTTTTCTTCCTCGTAGACGGCCATGACGAGGAGCATGCAGACAAAAGCGACGGGAATTGCGGAGACGGCGAGGATGGAATCCCCGATAAATTTCTGCGCGGACTGGAGGAGGAAGAAACCAAGGAAAACGATGCCCCAGAAAGAAAAAGCGAGGCCGAGGAGTTGATCGGCGAGGGTTTCATGGTGCCGGCTGTCGTTCCAGAAAATGTAACCGACGGCGACGTAGATAAACGCGGCAGGTATGAACGAAGAGACCGAAAAGATCTGGAAGGCGTTGGCCAGGGACCAAAGAGCGAGAAAGAGGGCGGAGCCGATGGCCGGTTTGAGCCAGAGATTCGTGTGCGTGTAGAGTTGCGCGCCGAGGAAGAAACAAATCGCGGCGAAACCGAAGAGCGCGTGATTCAGGGAGCTGAGGACGATGCTGGTGCCGATCCAGGGAGAGAGCGCGGGGCAAAGATAGTGGAGGGCGTAGAGTGCCCAGCCCACGGTCCAATAGAGGAGATAGTTCTGACGCTTGAGGGAATAGATGTAGGCGAAGAACACTCCAACGAGGAGCGTTCCGAGAAGCAAGCCGAGGGCGATCACGCTTTGTGACATTCAGGCCTGGTCATGTCGTTCCGCAGGGCGCAAAAATTCCGAAGGCGAACGGAAGAAGGAGTGGGTGGGTCACTCGCGAAGTTTTAAAGATGTCCCTGAAACAGAGTGATACACACCCGGCTTATTCTTCTTGTGGCCCCCAGCCCCAGCGGAAAACGAATCATTAAGGATTATGAGGCAGGGGAAAAATGGGGAGCAAGGCTACGGAAGTACTGGTAGCCAAAGAGGTAGTAGGCGGAGGGGCACGGGGGAGGAGGGCCGATGGAGAGTCTTGCAAATCGGCCCTGCCTCAACGCTGCTGGACTGGAGCTACCTCCAGATGCCGGCGCTTGGCGACTTGGGCGAATTCTTACGGTTCGCCGGGCAGGGGGCCGAATTCGGGCGGAGGGACGCGGCGCCTGGAAGCCGCTTCGTAGGCCGAGGCTATCTTCAAAATCACATCTTCCTTTCCGGGTTCCGCTCGAAAGACGAGAGAGAAGGGCAGACCGGGCGGCGGAAGAGTTGTGGGCTTGTTGTTGTTCGTGGGGATATATCGCTTCTTGTCCGGGCTCAATACGAACGTGGGATCGTAGACCGTGCGCACATAGCCGGCGGGGATGAGGACTTCCGTGAGGCCGGCGAAAGGTCCCATGCGAAGTTCACCGCGGGTGTCGTCGGGCGGCTCGGGTTGAGGCGCCAAGCCGATCTTGCCTGGCGGCAGGGAATAGTGGAGACGCACGATGGCGTCGAGGTGGTTCTCTGAGATTATTTTCATTTCCACGCGGCGAAGCAGTTCGCGCATCATGATGTGCTCGTCGATGCCCTGGCGGTCGCCGAGGGTGTTGCGCATGTCGTCCATCTCTTCCCAATTCTTGAATGCGGCTCGCTGATCGTCGCCCCAGAACTTCGAACGCGCATTGAGTGCGGGGAAATCCGTAAGGGTTTCGATGAAGCCGCGTTCCTTCCAATCGGCGGCGCGGCGCATGGCGTATTGATTGAATTCCAGCGTAAAGGCGTTGGATTCCACCACTTCTTCGATCGCACGAATATTCAGGTTCTTGGGGACGGGCACGCGTCCTTCCGCAAGGTTCAGGAAGTAATCGATGGGTTTCATCGTGCCGGAGCCGAATGTCTTGCCCGGAGCGAATTCCGTGGGTTTAATTTTCGCGGCGAATTCGGGGAATTGCGGCTGGCCGTCGCGCTTGAGGCGATAAAGAATGTCCGGGAAAAGGACGGGCACGAGTTGCGCCAGGGCTTGAGTGTAGGTGGGCGACATGTTCTCGATGGTGGGATCATCCGGCCAGAGAGGGTCGACCGATTCGACCAGAGTCGCTCCCAGATAGTCGCCCAGAATGGATTTGATTTCCTTGGCGGCCGCCTGGGAAATAGGCTCGTCGGCCTTTACGCCGGGGAAAGTGAGCATGGATTCACGGACGATCCCGATGCGCATTCCGCGCAGGGAACCGCGTGCGCCTGCTGCGGCCACGCTGACGGAGTAAGTCTTGTCCAAGAGGCTCGTTCGGGGAATCGTGGTGAAGATGTCGCGCGGATCGTAATATCCGTTGTCCGGATCCTTGAGGGCATCGAGGACTGTTGCGGCGTCTTTCACCGTGCGGCACACGATGCCGGAGCGATCAAGGTAAATGTCCGCGCCGATGGCGCCGCCGAGAAAGGATAGAAGCGATTTGTGAGGGAGGATCAGCGCCACCGCGTTGTGATTGGACGGACCGCGGCAGGACCAGCTGGTTTCTTCGCAGATGCTGCAGCCGGCAAGGTTTGCGCTGACGGAGACGCCCGATCCGGAGCTTGAGCCGAGCGAGGCGGCGCGCGTGGTGTCGTACGCATCGCTGGGATTTCCGGACCAGGTGCTGCGTTGATAGCCCTGGACGGAGACAAATACTTTAGTGGGCTTGTTTGAGCCGCGCTCCGGGCCGGCGCCGCCTCGGGTGGAGGGGACGGGGCGTCCGTTGTATTCGGTGTTGGCGGTTTTGGCGTAGATGATGGCGCCTTTTTTGCGAAGCTGCGCCACGAGGGTCTGGTCGCGGGCGGGGAAATCGATGTCATAGTTCGCGTCACCGGCGCCGGTGCTGCGCATGTCTTTTGTGTCGAACGAGTCCTTGAAGGAGAACGCGACGCAGTACAGGGGCATTTTCGCGAAGTCGGGATTGCGTCCGTATTGCGCATCGAGTTCAGCAGCGCGCTCGAGGGCATCCGGTTGCTTGCGGAATTCCTCGCAGACAGCGGGGGAGCCCGAGGGCAGCGGACCGTCGGAGGGGCGCCGGTCGCGGTCGCCTTTGCAGGTGACAGAACGCTCGCCGCGGATATTGATGGTGCCGAGCGCGTTGAGCTGGCCGGCATTGGGAATGCCGATGGTCATGCCGAACTGTTGCTGCACGGTGGGATCGGAGGCGGTGGATTCCATTCGGCCGAATTCGATCGGCGGTCCGGCGTACTGATCGAAATTGGGCAGAAGGCTGGAGATGGAAATTGTCTGGGTGGGGAATTTCAGCGGCGAGCCCGCGCGAACCACACCGGGCGCTTGTGGGATTGGCGCGCCGTCTTTTGTGATTAACTCGTTGCTGACCCCGTTGTAGGCTTTGGCGCGATTGATATAAAGCTGGATCAAACCTTTGCAGGTGATCCGGCCATCGTGGATGGCGCGATGCACGTCGTCGATCGTCGCTTCCTGGAGATGGAAGTCGGCTTGTTGCGAATGCGCTGCGTTAGCCGCCGCAAGCGTTATGACAAGAAGAAAAAATGCTCTTTTCGAGATGAGCTTCGAGCTGAACATGGGGGCCCCGGTGTTTTCGTTGGATTTAATTTCCCAATGAGGATGGAATGCAGCTCTTCGCCTGCGACCCAGCGGCCCGCCAGCCCTGGCCAGTCGAATTCGATCTCATGCAGAACAGCCGCATTGTCCCCATTCGTGCGTGACGTTCGTTCCGGCGGGAGCCGTGAACATATCACAAGTGCCGCTGTTTTGTTTACCGGGATTCTTGATGAGCAGAATTTTGGCAGATGAATGTTGGAGCGTTGCGGGCGTACCGCTGGAATTCCAGGTTCAGGACACTGAACAGGGGAATAATGAGCGGCAAAATTGCGAAAGTGATTGCAGCGAAAGAGGCAGTCGAGGCAGAGCCCACGCGTGTACAACCATGCGCCAACTTGAGAACGTCACTGTGGTGGTTCTAGTTTCGTGACAGGCGGGATTTCAATCCGTGCGTGGGGTGGCACTGGCGAGGGCGAGAATCGCTCCGGCAAAGAGCAGTGTGTCCGCAAAGTAGTTGAGCCCCTCCACTTTGACGGCGGTGCTCGGGTCGGACATTTGCACGATCAGGATCGGCGCATAGATGAACAAGACCAGCAGGAAAATCCAGGCACCGAGATAAGTGGCCGCCATCCGCGTTTTCTTGGCCAGCAGGATGCCTGCCCCGGCAACCAGAAGAATCGCGCCTGTCAGATAGCCCAAAAGCAAGCGCCCGGGAATCCACGCGGGTGTCAGTTTTTCGAGTGGGACGCCAGGGCATCCCGTGGGGTGCAGAAAATGTTCAACGCCAAAAAATATGGAGGCGATCGCGATCAAGACGCGGCCTACGGTGATGAGCTTGCTTTTGCCCTGGCCGCGCATCGCGCTTCCGGCAAGAATCCAGGCCCCGCCCGCGAATGACATTTCGCGGAAAACAATCACCCAGGGAATCCTGTCCGTAGGGCTGGCGAGAGCCCGCGGGATATGGATCATCGCCACAAAAAGAAACATCATGATTCCAAAGAGCAGGCCGGACCAGCGCACCTGAATTTTTGTGGCAATGCTCAAAGACGCGGCCAGCAACGCAAAGCCCACGAAATACGCCCAAAACAAGCGCCATGGCATGTAGGAAGGCACGCCAAGCATGATAAATTTCGCGCCGGAGAGATGCTCCGCGCCGAAAGCCGCCAGTGGAATGGCGAAACACAAATTGCTCAAGGCTACGAGCTTCTCGAGGTCGCCGGCCCGCGCGATATCGGCCTTCGCAGCCCACAGCGCAACAAGGAAAAGCATGATGCCGGCGATGGACATCGAAACCGCCGTGCGAGAGATTTCAAAAAATGCGGCGAGAATGGTTGGGTGCATGTGGATTCCAGGCGTGAGCTCGCGTCCTTTATGTTTGGATTAGTGGCACGTTTTTCCGGGTTAATTGCCCGGAGAGTTGATCGCGTGGCCAGAGACTCGAACAGCGAGAATTACTTTCCCGCTCAGCCCTAAACCAACGCGTAGAGATATTCGACGAAGGAACGCACAGCTCCGTCAATCCCCGCTACCTTCGCGTTGGTCGAATCAATCAGATAGTACTCATTCGGCGCGTGCGCTCCGGTCCCATGTCCCATTCCAAAATGTCCAGCGGGAAGATTGACAGGTTCGGAAGTGAAGATGTATCCCGGCCAGGAACCAGCAGAGCGAGGCCACAGGACGGGATCGAGACCCAGCTTGCGGTAAGTGGTAATCTGCGCCTGGATGAGCTTCGAATCCGGGGAGGTCTGCGTTGGATCGTAGCCACCGGTCATATTGACTTCAATGTCGCCAAAGCCATGTTTCGCAAGATGATCCTTCAGAAGCGCAAGCGTGCCGGCGGCCGTCATGTCCGGAACAAGCCGCATGTCAATCTTCGCGACGGCGCGATGCGGCAGGACCGTCTTGCCACCGGGGCCCGTGTATCCAGCGACCAAGCCCTCGATGTTGATTGTGGGCTTGGATTCGAGGAGCACGAGCGAGTCAAGCCAGTTTGTGTCGTGCACCCAATGCTCAACGCCCAGCTGTTTTTTGGCGATCGCTTCACTGCGATGAGCGGCGGCTTCCTGAATCATCTTTAACTGTGCGGGAGTAAGCGGTTTGGCCCTGTCAAAGAAGCCCGCGACGGCAGGCGTGTGTCCATCGGACTCGACCAGCGTGTTGAGAGCCTGCACGAGGTGCCAAGTGGGGCTGTCCACCTGCGCCTCAAGGCTGGAGTGAACATCATGCTTGGGACCTCGACCCCATCGCTCTCCGCTGGAAACCAGTTCGAGCTCAACTACGCCCTTGGCCCCGAGCGATATCTGAATTCCTCCATCCGCGTCCTGGCCCGCTTCAGGAATGAACACTCCCATGCATTTCTTCAACGCGGCGGTGACCTTGGGTTGGTGGACAACTTCCGGAAAGTGGGTCGAACCGATCTCTTCTTCACCTTCGCAGACGAGCACGAGATTTACGGGCAACTTTTTCCCCGCTGCCTTGAAGGCATGGAGGGCGCTCAGAAAAGCGGTTTCAGGACCCTTCTGGTTTACAGCGCCGCGACCAACGCAAGTCCTGCCTAAGCCTTCTTTTTCGACGATCCGCCCTTCGAGCGGCGGCGAAGACCACTCCGAAGGGTCAAACTGTTTTACGTCGTACATAAAATAGATGCCTACTGTGGTTGCCGCGCCGGCATCCAGAGTGCCGAAGACTCCGGGCTTGCCCGACGTCGGCACAATTTCGACATTCGCGAATCCCGCGTCGCGAGCGAGTTGCGCCATATACTCAGGGCCCTGCGGATAGTTGCGGTTCTCGGCCGCGATCGACGGCAAAGCAATCCAGTCCTGCAGGCGCTTCACGTTCTCGTCATGCATCTTCGGGATTTGGCTCAGCACCGACTGAAGGTCGGGATTGTCCGCAGGGAGAGCCGCAGCCGGCAACGCGGCGAAGGCGGCGCCGGCGAGCGCGCCGTGGATGAACTCTCGACGATTGAAGGCGTTATTGTTCGATTCAGACAATGCATCCCCCTTTGCGAAAACCAAGATGAGTGAGCGCGCTTGACCTGAAATTCAAATCCAGGAGAGAACCCTCTCCCTTTTTATCGGGGCTCATCATACCAGCTGAAAGTCGAACGACCAGCAATTTTTCCGTCGAGGCTTGCGATTTGCTGCGGTCGCACGCCCGAATAGCGCGTCCGCGGAACTGAAGCTGCCACCCGGACCCGGACTGGTTGGACGGGTCGCGGCGGGTTCCGGTAAACTGGACGTTTTAAGGAAGAGAGCGAGAGTTTACCGATCATGACAGACGCGGGGAAAACACAGGCGGGAAGCGTGCGGGTGCGATTTGCGCCGTCGCCGACGGGTTATTTGCATGTGGGCGGGGCGCGGACGGCGCTGTTTAACTGGCTGTTTGCGCGCAAAGAGCGCGGAGTGATGATTCTCCGCATCGAGGATACGGACGCGGAGCGGAACAAGCCGGAGCTGCTGACTGGAATTCTTGAAGGGCTGAAGTGGCTTGGCGTGGATTGGGACGAAGGGCCGTACTACCAGTCGCAGCGGACGGAGTTTTACCGCGAGATGGGGAAAAAGGTGCTGGCGAACGGCAACGCGTTTTTGTGCTATTGCCCACCGGAAAAATATGTGGGCGGGGACCACGCGGAAGAGGGAGCAGAGGGGACGAAGGTTCGGCGGATTACGCGCTGCACATGCCGCGATGGAAAGCCTTCCACGCCGGGGACGAAGCCGGCGGTTCGCTTCAAGGTGCCGGTGGGGGGCACGACGAGGTTTTTCGACGCGGTGTTTGGCGAGCGGGAATTTTCGAACGACGAGATTGAGGATTTTGTGCTGCTGCGCTCCGGGAAAGAGGGCGAGGAGTTCGGGCAGGCGATGTACCAGATGAGCGTGGTGGCGGACGACATCGATATGCGGATCACGCACGTGATACGCGGCGCGGACCACATTTCGAATACGCCGAAGCAGGTGCTGCTCTATCGCGCGCTGGGAGCGGAACCGCCGATTTTCGCGCATGTGCCGCTGATCCTGGGGCCGGACAAGTCGCGGCTCTCGAAGCGGCACGGGGCGACGGATGTGAACATGTACAAGCGCGAGGGATTTTTGCCGGAGGCGTTCCGGAATTTCCTGGCGCTGCTGGGCTGGTCGCCGGGCGGGGATGAGGAGTATTTGCGGACGTCGCAATTGCTGGAGAAATTTTCGCTGGAGGGCGTGAGCCGGACGAACGGCGTGTTCGACAGGGCAAAGCTGGAATGGTTCAACACGCAATATCTCCAGAAGCTGCCGATCGAGGATTTGCTGCCAGAAGTGGAAGCGCAGTTGAAGCAGGACGGATTGTGGAAAGAAGAGTGGGCGGCGGGCGCCGGCCACGAGTGGTTTGCGAAGACAGTGGATTTGCTGCGGCCGCGGATCCGTTTGCTGCCGGATTTTTCGAGCTGGTCGCGGGCGTTTTTCAGCGAAGAATTTCCGATTGACGAGGCGGCGAAGGCGAAATTCTGGAAAGACGAGAAGGTGCCGGGGCTGCTGGCAAAACTGGCGGACGCGCTGGCGGCGCTGCCGGAGTGGAATCACGATGCGTGCGACCACGCGTCGCGCCAGGTGGCGGAAGAGGGCGGCGTGAAGGCAGGATTGCTAATCAACGCGACGCGCGTGGCGATTGTGGGGCAGGCGGTGGCGCCACCGCTGTTTGACACGATGGTGGCGTTGGGGCAGGAGCGCGTGGTGCGGCGGCTGCGCGAATCGTTGAAAGAATGGAAGAAGTAGATTGGAAAAGCGAAATTGGAAGATAGAAAATAGGAAACCTACAGTCTGCAGTTGACAGCCAACAGCTTCGGAACGCGGATTGGCGTACCGAAAACCAAAGGGGCGGGGATTATCCCCGCCCCTTTGGTTTTCATAGGGATGTGGACTAGGGCGCGCAGCCGGCCTTTTGCGGGGCTGAGAGCGCGGTCAGGGTGGTTATGTCAGGGTAGCTGTAGGCGCCGTTGATGGCGCTGGAAGGCGACTCGAACTCAAACCACTGCAAGAGTGCTTCGACCTGCGGATGATAAGTGAACCCATTCGGCATCGTGATCGGGAACGCCTGTCGCGGGAGTCCCTCGACCACATCGCCAACTTCCAGGTCGTTTTGGCAATTACCGTTGGGAGACAACCACCATGGAGTGAGATTGTGGACGCCGTCCTCGACGACGAAAGGATCGTTGAAGGTTTCGGAAATCTCATGGCTCAATCCGGTGACGTCGAGAATCGTGGGATCCAGGAAAATCGGCTGGTCCCAGGTGGAATAGTTCAGCACGAAAAACCTGGGTACGTTTCCATTGCTGGCGTCCCCGCCCTCAAAATCAAATGTGTGGAATCCCCCGATGCAGCAGCTGATCGTCCCATTTGGATTAGGGATAAAGAGATATGCCGGAGGAAAAAAGAAGGTGGAGACGTCCTTGGTGGTAATGTCCCCGGAGTTCTCGGCCGCGCCAATGGGTGTGCTGCTGTCAGGAGGAAAAGTGCTGGTGGAGGGGAAAAAAGCATTCTCGAATGCGTTGACGTTGAGGAGCACGAAGAAACAGCAAGTGCCGTCGGGGTTCAGCGTGAATTGGTACGTGCCGCGAAGCAGGACCATGGTGCGAGTGGTCTTTACGCTCGGGGCCAGGAGGGTATGCCAGTCCGGTTTGGCCTTTTGGTACTCGGCGCGGGCAACGGCGTCCGCAAATTGAGTGGGGACGGGGCTGCTGGTGTAATTGGCGTTAGAGAAAACCGGCGACTCCAGAATTGGCTCGATGAACGGAGTCGCGTCGAAAATCAGGGGGTGGCAGCTTGGGTCCGGGGGATTTGCGCAGGTGATGACGTTGCGGCCGACCACCTTAACGAAGCGGGGCGAGCCGTCTGCGTTGCGCAGGTCCAGCGAAACCGGAATGATGGGAGCATTAAACGTTGTCGTTCCGCCCTGTTGCGGCGGGTTACCAAGCGTGTTGAAGTACCAGTGATTCTGCGGATTCCCGTTCGAGTCCTGGCCTGCCGTGAAGTATTGCCCGTTGAAATTCGCCACGGAGTCTACGTTGGGAAGTCCGAAGCGCGCGTGGGCCATCCCATTTTTGGCGGTGTGGGGGCCGACGTGCGTGAACTTGAGGTGGGCGCCGGCAACGGTGGCTGCGGCGTTTGCGTCATCGTCCTGAGCTCGAACGCCGGCTGAGGATACCAGAACTACTAGGCATCCCAGCAAGAGCATCCGAAACAACTTACACACATACACATTTCTGGAAAGTCGATTCATTGAATACACCCTTTCTGTTCGTCGTATCGCGCGGAGATGCAAGAGGTCGTATCACGTTGATCGCGTGGCTGTCAATGTGGAGCCGTTCATTCAGGCGTCGCGACCGCAGCGCGAAGTGTTGGGGAAAAATCGAAAATCGAAAGCCAAGCGCTGACAGGTAAAAGGATCGGGACAAACCGAAGTTTATGGAATATGAGTTTGGCCGGGACTCGCGGTGTTTTGCGCGCAGAACCACGGCGCAGGCGTACGGTACTTTTGACAATGTATCCATAGCCAAAGGCGGGAATACGATGGACAGACCAAGCCGCATGCGAGGCCATCGAAGCGATCGGGCCGGTCGGGAAGGAACTGCCACATGCCAATTATTCTTCGTCAGCGCGAAAGAGTTTTTCATGTTTTCGGTGGAATCGCATTATTCCTGTGTTCCGGATTCTTCGGGCTTGCGGCTCCGACCTATAGCCAATCGCAAATTCCCGCAAAATCCGCGAATCCGTTCGACGCGGCAGTGGATACGCTGATCAAAAAGGTATCGCCGAGCGTGGTGCAGATTATCGTGACTGCTTATGCGCCGCTGGAAGAGACAGGGCGCGGGAATACGGGCGTCGTGCTGGGGCGGCAACGGGCGAGTGGTTCCGGGTTCATCATCGATGGGGACGGGTACATTATTACAAACGCGCATGTGGTGAGCGGCGCGCAGCGGGTGCAGGTGGTCCTGCCGCCCTCAAACCCCGACGGATCGCTGGCCACTGCGCTTTCGTCCAGGACGGATGTGGTTGCGGCGCGGATCGTCGGCGTGGCGAGAGAGAAGGATCTGGCATTACTGAAAATCGAGGGCACAAAGCTACCTGCTTTGGCGCTTGCCTCGTACCGGGAATTGCGACAAGGCCACGCGGTGTTTGCGTTCGGAAGCCCGGAGGGATTGCGGAACTCGATCAGCCATGGCGTGATTTCGGCGGTTTCGCGGCAATTGGATCCCGATTCGCCGCTTATCTATATTCAGACAGATGCTCCCATCAATCCCGGAAATTCGGGCGGCCCGCTTGTGAATATGGATGGAGAGGTCGTCGGAGTGAACACTTTCATCCTTTCGCAGTCGGGCGGCAATGAAGGATTGGGATTTGCGATTCCGAGCGCGACGGTGCGGACGGTCTACCGCCAATTGAAGGAGTTCGGGCACCTGCGGCGGCAAGAGATCGGCGTGGGGATTCAGACCATCACTCCCTCGATGGCTGCGGGGCTTGGGCTGAAGAGAAATTACGGAGTGATTATTTCCGATGTCCTGCCGGGAGGGCCGGCGGAGGCGGCGGGTTTGATGGTTGGCGATGTGCTCGTTTCGATTGATGGAGAGCCAGCGGATAATCTGCCCAGCGTGAACTACCATTTCCTTTTACGGGACTCTTCGGATAAAGCGCAGATCACTGTGATTCGAAAAAACGGCCAGGAGACATTCAGCGTCGCGCCCGTTGAGGAAGGGCAAGATATCGATCAGCTCATCTCGATGGCCGATCCGGAAAAGAATCTTGTGCCGGGGTTGGGGATTGTGGGCGTGGAACTGGACAAAAAGACCGCGGCGATGGTTCGCGGGCTACGCGACCCATACGGAATTGTGGTGACGGCGCGGGTGACGGGTTCGACCGGAGAAGTGCCGCTGCAGCCCGGTGATGTAATCCGGAGTTTGAACAAGCAGCCGATGACCACGCTGGACCGCCTGCGGAGCACCGTGAAAGCTATGGCCGCCGGTGCTCCCATGGTTCTGCAAATTCAACGAGACGGAAAATTGCTGTACGTTCCGATCACGCTGGAGTAAGCCTTCCCGCCGCCCCTACAGATAGCCACAAATCTGGCATGAAGACTTCATTTTCACAAAACACGCGCTACAATGCGGGCACTGAGCGGCAGGCTCGAAGGACTTCCACGACGCGGAAAGGATTGCGATTTGTGGATAGGCGCTGCCGAACCGAGGTGGTCAAGCATGAGCGAGGCGAAAGAGAAGCAGGGGGTAGTCCGGGAGCAGGGACTGGTGCGGTTTGGATTGGGATTGGCGAACTGGAGCGAGCGGTGGTTTCCGGATCCGCTGATCTTTGCACTGATTGGAATTGTGGTGGTGTTTGTGGCGGGATTGTTGCTGCGGGAGAGTCCCGCGAAACTGGCGATTCAGGGCGGGAAGAATTTCTGGACGCTGGTGCCGTTCACGATGCAGATGGTGATGATCATCATCGGCGGGTATGTGGTGGCGTCGACGCCGATCGTGTATCGGGCGATTCAGGCGCTGGCGGGAATTCCGAAGACTCCGCGTGGAGCAGTGGCGATGGTAGCGCTGTTTTCGATGCTGACTTCGCTGATTTCGTGGGGCTTGAGCCTGATTTTCAGCGGACTGTTCGTGCGGGAACTGGCACATCGCGTGAAGGGGATGGATTACCGGGCGGCAGGCGCGGCGGCGTATCTGGGATTGGGCGCGGTGTGGGCGATGGGGCTTTCGTCATCGGCGGCGATGCTGATGGCGACGAAGAGCGCGATGCCGGCGTCATTGTTCAGCATCAGCGGGCTGATTCCGCTGACGCAGACGCTTTTCTTGTGGCAGAGCGTTGCGACGACGGTGATTTTAATTGTGCTGTCCGTTGCGATTGCATATCTGTCGACGCCGTCGCCGGAGAACGCGCGGACGGCGGAATCATACGGAATTGCTTACGAGCCGATTCGCGCGAGCCTGGAAGTGAGGAGCAAGCCGGGCGAGTGGCTGGAGTACAGCCCAGTGCTGACGGTTCTGGTTGCGGCACTGCTGTGCTGGTATCTGGTGGACGTGTTTCGCACTTCGCCGCAGGGGGCGCTGGCGGCGCTGGATCTGAATACGTACAACCTGATGTTTATTACCGTTGGGCTTTTGTTGCACTGGAGGCCGAAAAGATTTATGCGCGCGGTGGCGGATTGCGTTCCAGCCACGGGCGGCGTGCTGATCCAGTTTCCGTTTTACGCTGTGATTTTCGGGATGATTGTGGGGACGGGCGTGGCGCCGGCGCTGGCGAATCTGTTCGCGACGATCAGCACTCACGGCACGTATCCCCTGCTGGTGGCGGTGTATTCGGCGGTGCTGGGCGTTTTTATTCCGTCGGGCGGGAGCAAATGGATCGTGGAGGCGCCGTATGTGCTGCAAGCGGCGAATTTGCACCAGGTGCATCTCGGGTGGGTAGTACAGATTTATAACGCGTCGGAAGCGCTGCCGAATCTGGTGAATCCGTTCTGGATGTTGCCGCTGCTGGGGATTCTGAAATTGAAGGCGCGAGACATTGTGGGATACGGAATGCTGCAGCTGGCTGTGCACGTGCCGGTGGTGTTTTTTCTTTGCTGGTTGTTTGCGCGGACGATTCCGTACGTGCCGCCGGTGAAGTAGGAGCGGCGGATTTCGAAACGGGGCCGAAAGGGCTCATACGGATACAAAGGCAAGAGGGAGGGGCGAGCCCCTCCCCACAGAGGAATCCGGGGCCACCTGAAGGTGTCCGCTACGGCTTGCTGCCCTCCAGGCAGTCACGCAATTGGTTCCAAAAAGCCGCGACCGATTCAGCGCGTTCGTCCTCGTCATGCGCAAACGCGGATTCGAAAAATTTCTGCCACTGGAGCGGCGCATCCTGCAGGAGTTCCGTTACCGGGCGGAAATTCGTTCCCATGATTGCGGCCTGCAACATTATCGAATCTTCGCCTGCAAACGGAGAGCATCCGCAAAGCGCCTCATACGCAATCACGGCCAGCGACCACAGATCCCAGCGGGGCGAAGGCTGGCGGCCGCGCAATTGTTCCGGCGACATGTATTTCATGGTGCCGACCACCACGCCCGTAACGGTGTCTCGCGTTTCGTCGGCGGACAGCGGCAGGGTTTTGGCAATGCCGAAGTCGGTGATCTTCACGACCTCAGTCACGTCCTTGTGCGAGAGGAAGATATTTTCCGGCTTCAGGTCCCGATGGATCAGGCCACGCGCGTGCGCCGCGCCGACTCCGGCGCAAATTCCTTCAAACAGCTCCAGCGCTCTCGCCGCATCCAGGCGTCTCTTCGTTTGCAGCTCCTGCCGAAGGGTGATCCCCTGCAAAAGCTCCATCACGAGGAAGATTCGCTGACCGGCTTCAACGCCGAAATCATACACGGTGACGACGTTGGGATGAGCGAGGCTTCCGGTGAGCTGCGATTCCTGGCGGAATTTCTCGATGGCCTTCCGGTCGGCGAAGAATTCATCGCGGATCATTTTCACGGCCACTTCGCGATTCAGCGACATGTCGGTGGCCCGGTAGACCTTACCCATGCCGCCCTGCCCTAACCTCAGGTCCAGGCGGTAGCGGCCCGCCAACATCCGCGGAGTTGCGACCAGCGTCAAGGCCGTGCCTTCTCTGTCGCATCGCGTCGTTCCGGTGTCGTAACACCTCCCGCAACTGGGGCACTCCTCAAACGAGCGCCCCGGCTGAATCGCGCTTCCTCGCATCAACAACAGGGCGAGCGCGCCCGCCACGTTTTCCAGCAGCGCGGTGTCTTCCGCGCTGTAGGGTTCCTCCGACAGTTTTCCTCCCAGTACGAGCAAAGCCTCGGTGCTTCCCTCTTTCAGCGCAACCGGCACCAGCAATTCGATGCGCGCCTTCTGCAGGAATTCCTTATCCACTTGGGGAAGTTGCTGGCCAAGCCAGCCAGTTCCTGCTTGAGTGATCGGCACGGGGCACTCCAGCATCCGCACCAGCGGTATTAATTTGTTCGTCGCGGGCAAGTCCGTGGAGAGGGAGCCCGGCGGCGCCGCGGCAACGATGCGATATGCGTTTTCTCCCGGCTTGCGCACCAGCAACCCGCAGCCTTGAGCATGCAATGCCTCCGCTATGCGGCCCACGATCTGGTACGCGACCTCTTCGACGCTCTCCGCGCGCCGAACCTCTTCCACGATTTCACGGAAGAGTTGTTGCGCGTCATATTTGTCCCTGAAAAATTTGCGGTCCAGGGCCGAGAGCCATTTCTGCCGCTGCGTGGATGCCAGGGCCGCAAGCGCGGCGATGGCCACATAGCTCCCCGCATGCATCTTCAGCACGGAAAACAGCGGTTGCCTGCCCTGGGCGACGAGCGTTCCCACGAGCAGGCCGATCGCCAGCACCGGAATCCCCAGCAGGACCCTTCGCGCGAGGGCATACTGCACGCCTCGCCGGATGATTACCCGCACGTCGAACAATCGCTGCTTGAGGATCGCGTAGGCAAAGGACATGGGGAAGATCAACATGCCCACGGTGCACGCCATGTACACGTAGGGCGAATCGAAGAATTGGTAGAACCCCGGGCTGAGATGGATCAGCGAGGTCCCGATCACTCGCGGCAGATAAAAGACCATCGCGACGAGCGCGCCGAACACCAGCACGCGGAAGCGCCGCCGATCCGTTACGGTTTCCAGTTTCCAGTAGCTCAGCGGCAATACCACCAGCACCGCGGCGAGATATGCCAGGCTCTGCACGCCGACCACGAGCAACACCCACGGAGGTGTCAGGCCCGTCAAATGATCCGGGTTGTAGATCGTCAGGCCAAAGAGGTAAAGCGCGTAGAGTGTCGCGGCGATTGGCCCAACCCAAAAGGCGGCCCACAACCAGCGGTTCACGAACAAGCGCTTCGGGTACAAGCAGAAAAACGCCGCGAGCAACGGGGTGCGAAATGCGGCGCTGACGTACACGAGCATCACCGGCACTGCCAGGAACAACGGCAAATTCCTTGTGGCGGCCGAAAGCCCCCATTGGAAGCCTTCAAAAACCGTGGCCATCACTACCAGCACCCAGCCGCCCAGCCGCGAGACAAAATCCCGCGGGCGGTTGAACACGACGAACAATCCAATCATCAGCGTGATTAGTTTGTAGGCGAGAAAAATAATGTTGGAGGCTCGGAGCGTGTCATTGCGCTCGCCCCAGAGTGTTCCGTGGAGGGCCAGCGTCAGGTAGAGAGTCTTCAGTCCTCGTTGCACTCGGATCGCCACCGGCTGGTTGGCTTGAAAATTCATTCGTTGCGCCAGCCAGTCCACTACAGTTCCGATTGGCTGTCCGTTTACGCTTAAGATTTGATCGCCCGGCTGAAAACCGGCGCGTGCTCCGGCCGTGTTTTCCTCCACATCCGCGATCACCACGCGCCCGGATTGTTCGCCGATGTCCACGCCGTCGGAAGCCAGACCGAAGAGCAGGTAGTAGCCCAGATAGACATTTCCTATCAGGCTGATGGCCGCGATGGCCACGATGCGCCAGGGGTATCGCGAGAAAAGCACAGGGATGGCGGGATTATAGGTTCACGGCGCGCATCTTGCCACAAATCCGGCAGATGGAATGGCTGGCTTGGCTATTTGGGGGCATCAGCGGAGGACGCGTCCACTTGAAGGTGGACGCTACGGGGCACGGCGGGGCTGATTTCGGGTTGCTGGCGTACGTGGCGGAGGAATTACCCATCGTTCTGATTAGGGCAAGTCGCGGATTGAGCCACGGCGATACATAGTACCGTCTAACGAGGGCCGCGCCGCAAAGGTCGCCCTGCGAGGTGCCCCGGTATGGTGCAGATTAAGGGATCGGCTATCAAGGAAACAATTAACCAAATCAAGGCCCGCTCCGGCGAGGATGCGCTTCAGAAAATCTTTGGACTTTTGGACGAAGAAACCTTAAAGGTCTGCCAGGGTGAGATCTATTCTTCAACATGGTATCCCCTTGATCTTTTCACCCGTTTTCTTGAAGTCGAAATCAGGGTGCTGGCTGACGGAAAGGAAGAGATGGTGACGCGAGGCTCCGAAGCGGTGATCGAAAAGCAGTTGCGTGGAATTTACAAGGCATTTGTGAAACTCGGTTCGCCGGAATTTGTGATCAAGCGAATCGCGGCGGTTCATGAAACATACTTTCAGGGCGTTCCGATTGAGGTGCACGTGCAGGGGCCGGGGAAAGCGGTGGTCCGATACAAGGGATTTGAAAAGCAGCACCGCATTATGGGATTTGCGATTATCGGATTTTTCAAGAAAGCGCTGGAGATTTCGGGGGCGAAAGACGTGGCGCTGCGATTCACCGTGCCGATCGAGCAAGGCGGGGAGTTTGCCGAGCTGTCGATTGCGTGGGGGTAGACGTGGCGCGCGGCGCCCGCTGGTGAGGCGAAACAGTCGGGACAAGCCGCGTTTGGTGGATGCGCGCTGTAGGTAGGGACGCAACGAGGGAAGGCGCGTCCACCTGAAGGTGGACGCTACGGGAATTTTATTTGGGGGAGAAGATTTCGGGGTTGGCGGGCTTGGCGGCCGAAGAGGCGGCGACTACGTTGAGGGTGGCGTCGATGTCTTTGGTTACGGGCGGGAGGCAGATTTCGGTGCTGCAGGCTTGGTAGCGGAGCTTCATTGGGATGTGTTGGGGGCCTAGCGGGGCGGAGGCGAGCGCGGTGAGCGGCAGGAGGATGGTGACGCTGCCGGTGTAGACGTTCAGCTTTTTGTTTTTGGAGAAGGTGAAGGTTTGCAGCGCGCCCTTTGGATAAGCGACGGTGCCGAGCTTGAAGCCGGCGGGGACTTCTGCGCGGAGGTCGGTGGGGATCAGGTAGTCCTCGGTAACTTCGCGGGCGTTGACGTGGAAGCCGTTGCGGATTTTGAGGACGACGGCAACCTGGAAGGACATGCCGCGCGCGACGGGATCGTGAGAGGCGTAGGCTTCGGGAGCGACGACATCTTTGCCGGACGGAGTTTGCGAGCCGGCGGGAGAAGAGAAAAGTAGCGCGGCGGAGAGAAGCGCGACCGCGAATTTGGAGATGAAGTGGTTCACACGGTCACCTGCGAGCCGAGTTGCTGGGAGACAACGCGGCTCATGACGGCGTGAAGGTCCTCGCCGGTTTTTTCAAGAACGAAGGCGTTGCGGGTTTCGGACCAGCCTAGCTTGAAGCTGGTGGAGAGAGCGGAAATCCAGATTTCGCGGATCGGCGTGTTAGGAGAAATAACGAACTTGGCTGCCTCAGGCTCCTCGAAGATGACTTCGAGCTTGCCGCTTTCGCCTTCGACGTCGAAGCCGTGTTCATCGCCTAGATTCAGCAGGCGCTTTTTCAAGTCTTCGAAGGCGAGGTCGGCCTTTTTTTGAAAGTCGTGTTCGGAGAGCATGCGCGGGCGCCCTTTTAGAGTTGCGACTCGATGGCCTTGGTGAGTTCGTCTTCACTCTTGAGGCCCTGGAATTTGGTGACGATTTTGCCATCGCGCGAAATCAGGAAGCTGCTTGGGTAGCCGAGGATGCCGCCGAATTTGTCGGCCGCTTCATCGGTGCCGAGAAGAATCGGGTAGTTCATGGGAAGCTGTTGGCCGCTGACGTCGAAGCGCTCCTTATCGAGGAACGGCGCGACGACCGACTTGCCTTCTTCATCCATGGCGATGCCGACGACGGTGAAACCCTTGGGACCGTACTTATTCTGCATGGCGATGAGCCAGGGAATTTCCACGCGGCAGGGATCGCACCAGGTAGCCCAGAAATTCACGAAAACAACTTTGCCCTTGTAGTCGGCGAGCGAGAGGTCTTTGCCGTCGACGGTTTTCAGCTTGAGTTCGGGCTCGGGGGTGCCTGCGACCTTGGCGTCCATGCGAACGGCGCCAGCGCCGGAAACGCGCGTGGCCTTGTCCGCGTAGATGGTGATGCCGATAAGGACGGCGACGGTGAGAACGATCAGTGCGACTTTTTTCATAAGGATTTATTCCACCAATTTACATTGAGAATCGATTCAAGAAAGTCAGTTTACCCGAGAGCCAGGTCAGCTTGTTGAAGAAGACCAGGCCGCCGACAAAGAGAAGCAGCGCGCCGCTGAAGAGTTCCACGGCGTGCAGATATTTGCGGAAATTTTTGTAAAAGCGAAGGAAGGCGCCGAGGCCGACGGCGGTGAGAAGGAAGGGAACGGCGAGTCCGGCGGAATAGACGGCGAGGAGGAGCACGCCGCGGGATACCGTTTCGCTGGCGGCGGCGAGGGTGAGAACGGTGGCGAGGATCGGGCCGATGCAGGGCGTCCAGCCAAAGGCAAAAGCGAAGCCGAGAAGAAAGCCGCTGAAGATGCCGGGCTTGGTGTCCTGATTGCGGAGATGGACGTCGCGGTTGAGCCAGCGGGCGAGCTGCGGGCCCAGGAAGCCGATGATGGAGAGAGAGAAGAAGTGGCTGGCGCCGAGTCCGGCGAAAAGCGGGCCGTGGTGCAGTAGCGAGGCGACGCCCAGGGCGACGAGCACCACGCCGAGGACGAGGCCGGCGCGGAGATTGATGCGCATCAGGCCGCCGAGCAGGTGAAGCCCGAAAAGAATGATGAGCGCGCCAGCGACGGGAGCAAGCAGGGCGCGATTCTGGCGCAGAAATCCACCGACAGCGCTTGCGGACGCACCGAAGCCGATGAAGACGACTGAAAAACCCATCACGAAAGAGAGCGCTGAGGAAAAGAGGCCGGACTTCGGTGTTTCACCCTGGCGAAGTTGTTCGACGCCGATGCCAGAGAGCATCGAGATGTAGCCGGGAACGAGGGGAAGCACGCACGGGGAGAGAAAGGAGATAAGTCCCGCGAGAAAGGCTCCTGCGAGTGAGACGTCGGTCATGGTTGAGAGACTCGTGTCAGTGACATTCGAAAGTTGCCGTGCGCGGAGCGGCGGGCCCTGAGTTACCTGCCTCTCTATTCTCGCACAAAAACGCTAGTGAGATGTTTGAGAGGCGTCTGAGAGGCGTCTGCATGCAGATGAGTTAGACGCAGCAATTGGAGTAAGGGAGGTGGAGACAGGTTACAGGGACAAGTGGCGGAATTAGCTGGCGGTGGGGGCGAAGGGTGGATTGCAGGCTACTGAAAAAGAGGAGGTTGCACGGATTGTGAATGGGCCGGTCATTGCTTGGAACGTTGTGAGAGGAATTTTCCCGGCAGGTGCGCATGGTTTTTACACCGAACAAGGTGACGCTGTTGCGAGTGGCAGTGGGATTTCTGGCGGTCAGCTCTTTTGGCCATGGGGCGTGGATGAACCTGCTGGGCGTGGCGCTGACGGTGGCGGCGATTGCGTTGGATGCGCTGGACGGACACATCGCGCGGCGGAAAAAGATGGCGACGCCGGTGGGAGCGCAACTGGACATCCTGGGCGATCGCGTGATCGAGAACATGTTTTTCACGTACTTCGCGGTGGTAGGGATGGTGTCACTGTGGCTGCCAATGCTGTTTTTTGCGCGCGGGGCGGCGACGGATTTTCTGCGCGGGCTGGCGATGAAGGCTGGGTATTCGGGATGGGGCACGAACGCGATGGCGCAGAGCGGTTGGGCGAAAGCACTGGTGGCTTCGCGCTGGAGCCGGGGATTGTACGCGGCGATGAAGTGCGCGTGTTTTTGTTATTTGGGATTGGAGCTGGCGTTGACGCGCGGGCCGGTGGCGCTGCTGGGTCCGGTGTCGCTGGACATGCACACGGCGATTCGCGCGGGGGCACAAACACTGGCGTGGATGACGGGCGCGTTTTGCGTGATACGCGGGCTGCCGGTGCTGATGGAGGGATGGAGATTTCTGGCGAGCAACTTGTCCGTGACGAGCGCGGGAGAAGAAGCGCGGGGAGACGCGGGATGAGCGGCGAAGTGGAGCAGGCGCGGCGTGTTGGGGCGTTTTTCGATATTGACGGGACGCTGGTGCCGGAGCCGTCGCTGGAGCGGAGATTATTCCGGGAGTTGAAGCGGACGGGCGCGATACCGTGGGTGAATTACCTGCACTGGGGAGCGGAAGCGGCGCGGCTCCTGCCGCGAGGGCTGACCGCGACCGCACATGGGAACAAGCGTTACCTGCGCGGATTGCGGGCGGAGCAGATTCTGAAGGCGGCGGAGCCGATTGCGTTTTTCGAAGAAGGAGTGGCACGCGTGGAATGGCACGCGCGGCGAGGAGACGTGATCGTGCTGGTGAGCGGGATGGTAAAGCCATTGGCGAGGATGGTGGCGATGGCGCTGGAATGCGAACTGGAGGCGCGCGGGCTGGACCGCGAAGTGCTGGTGAGCGCGACGCGGCTGGAGGAAAGTGGGGGGATTTTCACGGGGAGCGTCCTGGGCGAAGCGAATTACGGGGAGGCAAAGAGGCGAGCGATGGAAGTGGTGGCACGAGCGATGCAGATCAATTTGAGGGAGTCGCATGCGTACGGAAATACCTTGCTGGACCGGGCCATGCTTGGCGCCGTGGGGCACGCGCACGCCGTGAATCCGGGGAAAGAACTGGCGGCGACGGCGAATCTGCGCGACTGGGCGATCTGGCATTGGCACCAGGAGAAAAAGTTCGCTTCAGAGAGCTTGCTGAAGGACAGGGTAAAACTCCAAACGATCGGAACACATCTATGAACGGTGAGAAGATGAGGGCGTTGGAAACGCGGGGAGCCGCGCAAATTTTGGCGGTTTCCGATGGGTATGAGGGAGAGGCGGGTTTTTTGGGAGCGGCACAGGGAATAGAGGATGGTGCGCCGGGATTGCTGCGGAGAGAAGCGGCGGCGGCGTGGGCGGCGTGCGGCGCGTTTGAACGGGCGGCGTTCGCGTATTTTGGCGTGTCGAGCGTGCCGATCGCGCTGTTCGCGGAGCATTTGCGGCACCCGCTGCGGTTGCTGGGTGTACGTGCGATCGTGGTCTGCGTGGTGCTGCTGCTTTGCTGGTTGCAGGCGCGCTCGGCGGAGCGCAGCCGCGTTCGCGGCGAATCGTGGGCGGGGCAGTGGTGGCATTTCTGGCGGCATTGGTATCCGCACCTGTTTTTCCTGTTTTGTTTCGAGGAGCTGGCGCACTTGATGACGCTGGTGACGCCGAACTGGCAGGACGCGAAATTGATCGCGTTCGATTATTGGATGACGGGCGTGCACCCATCGATCTGGATGGAGCAGTTCGTGACGCCGGGGCGGAATGAGTTCATGCAGCTGGCGTACCTGACGTATTTCGTATATTTGCTGGTGCTGGGCGGGATTTTGTATTTCCGGCGGGAGTGGAAGGCGTACTGGTCGGTGATGACGTACTCGATGGTGGGCTATTCGATCGGGTACATCATCGCGATGTTTTTCCCCATCGAGAGCCCATGGTTTTCGATGGCGGGAATGTGGAAAGCGCCGCTGGACGGGGGGCCGATCACGGCGACGATCAATTTTATCGAGCATTATGGGCGAGTGCGGGGCGCGGCGTTTCCTTCGGAGCATGTGGCGGGATCGATTGCGGTGTTGTGGGGAGCGTGGAGGTTCCGGCGGTGGTTGTTCTGGGTGATGGCGCCACTGGTTTTTTTGATGTGCGTTTCAACGATCTGGGGACGGTATCACTATGTCGCGGATATATTTGGGGGGATGGTTACGGGGACGTTGGGTTATGTGATTGGGAGTTGGGTGATGGAGAGGAAGAGGGCGGTGACGACGGATAGTGCGGGGATGATTAGTTTTTGAGAGGGAGTAAATGTGGCCCGCGCCGGATCGGGGTCGGTACAAAGGCGGGAGTAACCCAGGAGGGCGGAGCAAGCTCCGCCCCTACAAATGCGGGAAAAAGTGGGAGGGCGGCATAAAGCCGCCCCTACGACGGCAGGGGAAATCAAGAGCCCAGCCAGGAATGGCTGGGCCACCTGAAGGTGGCCGCTACGCGTGGGGGGCGGTTATTCCAGCGAGGTTAGGTCGGGGTGGGCGTTCAGGGGATGGGATTGTTCGAAGCGGGCGGCAAGTTCTAGGAGGAGGGATTCGCCGTGGACGCTGGTTGCGAATTGCAGGCCAGCGGGAAGACCGGCGGGTGTTAGTCCGCAGGGAACTGAGATGGCGGGGATGCCGCCGAGGTTTGCGGGGCGGTTGAGGCGCAGTAGAAGGGCGCGCGTGGAGTGGTCCTTGCCGGCGATGGAAATAGTTTCTTCGCCGATGAGCGGGGCGGCGATCGGCGTGGTTGGCGTGACGAGGGCATCCACTTCGTTTTCGAGAAGCGTGAGGTGGAACCCGGCGATGAATTTTTCGCGCAGGTCGAGCGCCCGCAGATAATCGAGCGCGGAAACCTTTTCGCCCATTTCGAGGCGCGAGCGGACGTCTTCGCCGTATTCGGCTGCGTGGAGAGGATACCAGCCGGCTTGCTGGTGGTAGTGAGTCGCTTCGGCCCAGGCGATCTGATTCCCGGCCTGCTCGGTTTCTTTCAGATACGGCAGGGATACTTCCTTCAGCTTTGCTCCCAATTTTTTCAGAGTGACCAAAGAACTCTCGAACGCGTGCTGAATTTCCGGGCTGACGATGTCGAGAAAGAAATGTTTGGGGATGCCGAGACGAAACTGCTGGCCGCGAGCGGCGCGTGGGCGGCGTTTGACTCCATCCGGAATGGGGATGGTATCGAAGAGCAAGGCCGTGTCCGCGACGGTGCGCGCCATGGGGCCGACGAAATCGAGCGTGGGGGAGAGGGGAATCGCGCCTTCGGCGCTGACGCGGCCCAGGCCGGGTTTCAGACCGACGATGCCGCAAAGAGAGGCCGGAATGCGGATGGAGCCGCCTGTGTCGGTGCCGATGCTGCCATAACAAAGTCCCGCGGCGAGCGCAGCCGCGGATCCGCCGCTGGAGCCGCCGGGGATGCGGTCGAGGTCCCACGGATTGCGGACCGGGCCGAAATGCGGATTGTTGCTGGTAACGCCGTAGGCGAATTCGTGGAGGTTGGTTTTGCCGAGGAGGACGGTGCCGGCATTTTTCAGCGAAGCGACAACCGCGGCATTCTGAAGAGGAAGAAAATCGCGAAGGAAGCCGGAGCCGCCCGTGGTGCGAAGTCCGGCGGTGTAGAGATTGTCCTTGAGCGAGATGGGGATGCCGTGAAGCGGTCCGAGATCGCCTGTGCTTTTGCGGCGGGATTTCGTGCAAAGAGCGGCTTCGGCGGCAGCGGCGTCTTTCAAGGCGGTTTCGGAATTGAGCGCGAGATACGCATTTAAACGCGGATTCAGGCGAGCGATGCGATCCAAAAGAAATCGGGTGAGTTCGATGGGAGAAAGCTTGCGGCGGCGATAGAGCTTTCCAATTTCAGCAATCGTAGAAAAGGCGAGGCCCGCGTCGAGAGGCATCAGTAAATCCGTTCCTGGTGTCTGAGATTTCCGAAGGTGCCCAGGTTGGCGAGGATCAAAGCGACACGAAACTGATTTTCATCGCGCACGGTGCCGAGATTGATGCGGCGGTATTCAACGGTGAGTCCGCAGCAGCCGCCATTGTAGCCGAGCTGGACGAACTGGTTTTGCAGGGTTCCACTGTTGATGTCGTAGCTGATGCCGGTGGAGGCGTTGAAGCCTTTGCTGTTCAACTCGCCATAGCCCATCATGACGCGAATCTGCTGGGTGAGGGGCTGGACGATGGGATCGCCCTGAAGGCGAAAATGCGCAAGGGTGAAGAAATATTGGCGGTAGGGCTTGAGCTTGAGGAGCGTGCCGATGGTGGTGAGCTTGTGGAGCTGGGTGTCGTATTCAAGGATCTGCTCGGCATCGTAGCGGCCGCCGGGGGTTAGCTTGACGTCACTAACGATGGGCGACCAGTTGCGGGGAGTGGAGGCGAAAGCGAAGGCTGTGATGGAATCGAGCGCTTCGAAGACATTGCGCTGGCCGGGAATGAGCGCGCCGCCGAATGTGGGATCGAAATAATGCTTCTGGACCAAGCGCCAGGAGAGGAAATCGACGGGCTGGTCGTCGCCGGATTTCACGAAGAGATGCTGGACGATGCCGTACTCGATTTCGTTGGTGTCGGTGAGGGTGGCGTTACTGTCGAAGCGGACGAAGTCGGCGAAGTTGTGAACGCCGGTGACGTAACGGTAGGTGGCTTCCGGTTCGATGGTGTGCTTGTAGCGGTGATGAGTGCGCGGGCGGTCGAAAAAGCGTTCAAGCGTAGCGGGGCGAAATTCGAGGGCGAATTCGCCCGTATTGCGGGTGATGGAGTTTCCGGTAAGGACGGAATCGCCGTTGAGCGAATCACCGTAATAGGTTGTGCGAAAGGCGGCGGTGGCGGTGAGACCGAAGAGGTCGCGGAAATGAAAGGGGATGGTAAGTTTGGGAGCGAACTCCGTGCGCGCGACGAAATTCGGGGTGTCGAGGAACTGGTCTTCGCGATGGACCGCTCCGGCAAAGGAGTCGAAAGAGAAATAGACCGGCAACTTCTGCCAGGGGGCCTGCTCGACGGAGCTGAAGCGCGCCTCCGGTTCGCTACGGAGATAGACGTTATTGGGCGGGCTGAGTTCCAGATAACTGCGATCGCTGAGGCTGGCCACGTTGAAACTGAAGCCATGGAAATTATTGGTCAGGAAGATAGCGCTGCGAATTTCGGAATTGATGGCGTCGCTGTAAGTGTCGCCAAAGGCGAGCTGAAAGGTGAGGGAAGAAAGCTGGTTAACGTCGGCGACAAAACGCCAGCCGTGATGCCAGAGGGATTGCACTTCCAGGGTCTGCTGATGGCCGCCCTGCTTGATTGGCGGGCCGGTGGGTTGCGGAATGCCGCGGTCGATCACGCCGAAATAGTCGTAGCGAATGGTTGTGCCCTCGAAGGGGCGGGCGCGAACCTGGCCGCGCTGCGCCGTGCCGCGGCTGCTGAAGTAATCGAAGCCGAGTGTGGTGTCAAACCAAGTGCGCGGAGCCCAATAAAAGGCGTCGCCGAAAACGAAACCTTTCTGGGTGCTGTTACCGATGAGCGGCAGGAGGAATCCGGATTCGCGAACATGCTCTCCCGCGGGGGCGGTGGCGTAGGGCAGCCAGACCAGCGGGATGCGGTAGAGGCGAAAATTGGAATTGACCATGGCGACGTGTTGCTGGACAGTGAGTTTGGCCTTCGGCGCGAAAAACTGCCACGTGGATTTCTGCGGATCGCAAATGGTGATCCAGGAATGCTTGAGGATGTAGACCTGTTCGGAGAGGCGGTCGACTTCTTCGGCCTGGAAGTAGAGGGGATTGCGTGAGACGAGGAGGCGGGGATTGGGGCGGCGCTCGAGCTTAAGGAAACCGTGGACCTTTTTAAAGACGCCCTTGCCGGTGGCTACGTTGTAGTCGGCTTCCTCGCCTTCGATATGCTGCGATTCAAAGTCGAAGATAATATGGCCGCGAGCCTTGACCTGGGAAGTCGTGTCGTCGTATTCGACGTGATCGGCTCGGAGCCGCATGCCGCCGTAGGAAATGTCCACGTCGTCGTCGGCAATGTAGGTGCTTCCGACGCGGCGTTGCGCGCCTTTAGCAGTAATTTCCGCGATGCTGCCGGGGGGCGGCTGCGGAGGAAGTTGTTGGGAGAAGGCGGGAGCGGCAAAAAGAGCGAGGACGAGAAAGGGCGAGCAGGAACGGAAGAGTTGTCCCGGAGCGGGAATGGAAAGAGAAAGGTTCACGCGGAGAATCAGTCCATCAAAATGAAATGCTAGCCTAGCATGGGGTTCGCTGGAATTGTAGGGATGCGGGAAACAAAGATGGGCTTGGGAGGAGCGAAGGCTGAAGTACGGTGCTAACTGGGTACATTTTTGGCGTGATTGGCCTGATACCAGGCGTAGGTACGCTCCAAGCCTTCCTCGAAGAGGACAGTCGGCTCGTAGCCGAGGAATTCTTTGGCGAGACGGATGTCGGCGAGGGAATCCCGGATGTCGCCTTCGCGAGCGGGCTCGTATTTTGTCTCCAGCGTTTTGCCGGAGGTTTTCCCGAGCATTTGGAGAACTTGGTTGAGCGAAACCGCGTGTCCTGTGCCGACGTTGAAGGTTCGGCCCGAGGCGCTGGGGGCTTCGCAGGCGAGAATGTTGGCCTGGACGGCGTTTTCGACATAGGTGAAGTCGCGGGTTTGCTCGCCGTCCCCGAAGACGATCGGGGAAGTGGAGTCGAGGAAGGCGGTCGAAAAGCGTGAAAGCACGCCGGAGTAAGGAGAGTCCGGGTCCTGGCGGGGGCCGAAGATGTTGAAGTAGCGCAGGCAGACATTTTCGAGGCCGTAACAGCGGCCAAAGGTCTGGGCGTAAAGTTCGCCGACGTACTTGGAGACGCCGTAAGGGGAGATGGGAATCGGCTGCATGTCTTCCGATTTTGGAAGGGTGGGAGTATCGCCGTAGGCGGAGGAAGAGGCGGCGAAGACGACGCGCTTCACCTTGTTGTCGCGGGCGGCGACTAGGACATTCAGGGTGCCGTCGACGTTGATGCGGTTGGTGTCAACGGGATCCTTGACGGAACGGGGTACGGAAGTGCGCGCGGCGAGGTGAATCACGTAATCGGCCTGGACCATGGCCTTCTGGACGACCTCGATGTCGGTGATCGAGCCCTTCATGAAGGTGATTTTGCTACGGACTTCGGCGAGATTGTCCTCCTTGCCGGAGGACATGTCATCGAGGACGACGACGCCGTGGCCGCGGCGTACAAGTTCATCCACAGTATTCGAGCCGATAAATCCGGCGCCGCCCGTAACCAGGTAGCGCATACAATCCGCCTCCTACCGCAAAACTCATCTTATTGTACGATGGGAGCGGCGGAGGGATACGCCGAAAATCGGGAGCGTCGCACAAACGGTATGGGGAAGAAAATTGTATTGGGGCTGCTGGTGGTTGCCTGCCTGGCGGCGGGCGTTTGGACCTATCGGAGGTACGAAGCGACGCGACCGGTGACCCTGTTTCCAGGGGAAGCCGCTAACGTGGTCGCGCCCCGTGGGACGGAGCCCCCCAATGTGGCGGCTGGCGGCGAGTCGATCACAAAAGAGCCTGTAGCGAATACGGCGGCGAGCGGCGAGGGGGCGGTATTTCAGCCGCGGACCGGGGAGACGCTGGACTTTATCGCGAATGTGCCGAAGCTCAACAGCGCGGTGGCGAATTTGAAGGTGAAAGTGGGCGAGCGGCGCAATGTGGCGGGCAAGGATGTGTGGCACCTGCAAGCGTTCGCGCATACGGAGAATCCCTACCGCATGGTATTTGAGCTGGACGACGAGTTCGATTCGTACAGCGAAATTTCGAATTTATTCAGCACGAAGTACGAGATGCACCTGAACGAGCGGGGACAAAAGATGGATACGGTGGAGCGGCTGACACCGTCGAGCCGTGAACCCGCCCCGGGAAATGAGGTTGCGGCGCGCGTGCTGCCCGGGACACGCGATCCGATCGGGATGCTGATGTACCTGCGGGGCGTGGATTGGGGCAAGACGAAGGAAGTGAAGTCGCCCGTGTTTGACGGTCATAAATTGTACGACGTGCGCGCGGTGCTGGTGGGGAAGTCGCAGAGCGTTACGGTGGCGGCGGGGAAATTTACGACGACGAAGATCGAGATTCACGTGATAGACGACGGGACAGAGATGAAGGACGCTCATTTTTTGCTGTACCTGGCGGATGGGCCGGAGCGGTTGCCGGTGTTGCTGGAAGCGGTGTTGCCGGTGGCGACGGCACGGGTGGAGTTGGTGAAGGCGCGGTAGGGTGGGGCCTGACGGGGTGGGTAGGCTGGTCCACCTGAAGGTGGACGCTACAAGCAAAGACGCCCGCCTCGGAAGGCGGCCGCTACAAATGCAAGCCCGATAGAAAATGAAGGAAAATTTAGTTGGCGGCTACGAGGTGCTCGATGAGGGAGCAGACTATGTGGCCGATGGTGATGTGCGATTCCTGGATGCGCTGGGGATCGCGCGAAGGAACGTCGAGAAGGATGTCCACTTTGCCGGCGAGCGCGCCGCCGGTTTCTCCCGTTAACGCGACGAGGAATGCACCGCGCGAACGTCCCGTCTCCATTGCCTTGACGATGTTCGGACTGGTGCCGCTGGTGGAGAGGGCAACGACGATGTCGTGCGGGCCGACGAGCGACTCCATCTGGCGGGAGAAGATGCGTTCAAATCCGTAATCGTTTCCAGCAGCGGTGAGGACGGAAGTATTGGTGGTGAGGGCGAGGGCGGGCAGGCCAGGCCGTTCCGTGCGCAGGCGAACCACAAGTTCGGCGGCGAGATGCTGGGCGTCCGCGGCGCTACCTCCGTTGCCGAAGAAAACGAGCTTGCCGCCGTGGCGGATGGCGGCGGCGGAGCGCATCGCGAACTCAGCGATGCGGGCGACGAGCGCGTCGGAGAAGCTTTGCTTGACGCGGGCGCTTTCCGCCAACTGCCGACGGATTTCTTCAATGTGTGCGGACATGCAGTCCTAGCAGAGCACGATTTTCGCGCGGTGACGGATCACCCGGCGCGTGGCGTTGCGCGTGTCAATGACGAGTTTCGCTGCATCCACGATGGCGCCGTAGTCGTAGCTGGAATGGTCGGTGGCGATCAGGACGGCGTCGTACTTGCCGAGCGTGTCCGCATTCAGGGGCACCGACTTCATGTTCGAGTAGTCGTAGTGGCGCATTTTGTGGAGTTGCGGGAAGTAGGGATCGTTGTAATCGAAATCGGCGCCGCGCTTTTTGAGAATTTCCATGATTTTCAGGGTTGGCGATTCGCGCAGGTCGTCTACGTCTTTTTTATAAGCGACGCCGAGAACGAGCAGCTTGGAGCCGCGCAGGCTTTTTTTGTGAATGTTCAGGGCTTCGGAGACGGAATCGACGACGTGGTAAGGCATGGAGGTATTGATTTCGCCGGCGAGTTCGATGAAGCGAGTGGAAAAATCATACTCGCGCGCTTTCCAGGAAAGATAGAACGGATCCACCGGGATGCAGTGGCCGCCAAGGCCGGGCCCCGGATAAAACGGCATGAAGCCGAAGGGCTTGGTGGAGGCCGCGTCGATCACTTCCCAAACGTCCACGCCCATGCGCAGGCAGAGAAGCTTCAGTTCGTTGACAAGCGCAATGTTGACGCAGCGAAAAATATTTTCAAGGAGCTTGGCCATTTCCGCTGCCCGGGTGGTGCTGACCGGGATGACGCGGGCAACGACCTGGCCGTAAAGAGAAATCGCGGCGCGGCCGCTAGGAGGATTGATGCCGCCGACGACTTTGGGAATCTGCGCGAGGCCGAACTGCTTATTGCCCGGATCTTCGCGCTCGGGGGAAAACGCAAGGAAGAAATCGAGCGGGACATTTTCGTTTTCCGGGCCGGTAACGATAGGGCAGCGGAGGCCGCTTTTTTCCAGAATCGGGAGGACGAGTTCCTCGGTGGTGCCGGGATAGGTGGTGGATTCTAGAACGACGAGCTGGCCGCGGACGAGATGAGGTTGAATGGATTTCGCGGTGTTTTCGACATAGCTTAGATCCGGCTCGCGATATTCGTTCAGGGGTGTGGGGACGCAAATGATAATCGCATCGGCTTCGGCGAGCTTGGAGAAGTCCGTGGCCGCGTTGAAATGGCGACTGTTCACGAATTGCTGAATCTTCGTCTGCGGGATGTGTTCGATATAGGACCTGCCGGCATTCAACATGCGGACTTTTTCGGGATCGGTGTCAAATCCAGTCACCTTGTGGCCCGCTTCCGCGAAGCGAAGTGCAAGGGGAAGGCCGACATAGCCACAACCGATGATGGCGACCTTGAGTTGGCCGCCTTTGAAGAATTCGGGGCGTCTGTCCGTAGCCATGAGGGGAAACAAGCTCCTAGTCTTTAAAAAGAGGTGAGGGCCCGAAGGCCAACGGGCCGGAATGCCCTTTTAATATAGCAGTTTCCCAGGCATCTCCAGAATGGGAGAAGGAAATGTTCTCAAATTTTCACGATTTGGTAAGCCTGCCCGCAGGGGAAGCGAATTGCCATGCGGGGGGAGGAGAAGGCAAGATAGACGGCGCATGATCCACTGGAGAGAAGGCAGAGTTCTGCCGAGTGTTGCCATGCCTTTGAACAGATGACGATTGTTCCCCTCATTCTGCTGAGTCTTGCCGTGGGAATCCTGGTGGGCCTGCTGGGCATCGGAGGCGGGGCGGTGCTGGTGCCGGCGATGGTTTACCTACTGCACTACGACCAGCACATGGCGCAGGGCACATCGTTGTTCATCCTGCTGCCACCGATCGGGCTGGGCGCGCTGAGAGAATACTGGAAAAATGGGCAAGTGGATCTGCGCGCGGGAATCTATTGCGCGTTGGGGTTTTTGATCGGGGGATACGGCGGCGGAAAGCTTGCGGTGCCGATGCCGACGAACGTGCTCAAGCTGATTTTTGGGTGCTTCCTGATGGTGTCGGGGGTGCTGCTGTGGCGGAAATCTTCCACGGCGAACTCCACGGTTCTGGAAAAGGAAGGCCCCCACGCCGGAAATCCATTGTGGGCGTTGGGGATTTTTGTGATGGCCGGAATTTGCGGAATTGCCGCGGGGTTGGTGGGAATCGGGGGCGGGGTATTGCTCGTGCCTTTGCTGAGCCTGTTCTTCGGGTTCAGCCAGCACAGGGCGCAGGGCACGAGCTTGATCGCGCTGATTCCGCCGACAGGGCTTCTGGCGTTTCTTGCCTATTGGAAGGCGGGTTACGTGGATTTGCACACTGGCGTGCTGCTGATCCCCGGGGTATTTGTGGGTGGAATTCTGGGCGGAATGATGGCGCGGCGCTTGAACCCCCGGCGGATGGGGGAAGTATTCGCGGGGCTGATGTTCTTGCTGGGAGTCTGGCAAGTCTTTTCCGCATGGCGCGGATGACGCATACTACCTGAACATGGTTGACCTACACTGCCACATTCTGCCCGGAATCGACGACGGGGCCCAGACAATCGAAGATTCATTAGCGATGGCGGAAGATGCCATTCGGGACGGCATCAGCCATGTGGTGGCAACGCCTCACGCAAGCACGGAATATCATTTTGATTACGCGAAGGTGCGGGCTGCCCGGGACGAGCTGCAAACGCGGCTGGATGGACGATTGACGATCGCGACCGGTTGCGATTTTCACCTGAACCCGGAAAATCTGCTGGCTTTGAGAGACAATGCCGCGCCTTTCTGCATCAACCAGAAAGATTATCTTCTATTGGAATTCAACGAGTTTTCGATTCCGCCGGCCATGGATCAGACTTTGCACGAATTGCATCTCATGGGATTGCGGCCGATCATCACGCATCCGGAGCGTAACGGAATTCTGCGGACCCAGCCGGAGCGCCTGCTGAGTTGGGTGCGACTGGGATGCTTTGCGCAGGTGACCGCCGGCTCACTGACGGGAGTCTTTGGAGTTGGGCCGCAGGAGGATGCCTGGGCCTGGATCAGGCAGGGCCTGGTGCATTTTGTGTCGAGCGATGGCCACAACACGGCGAGGCGCCCTGTGAAATTGGGGTTTGCGTACGAGGCGATCGCCAGGGAATGCGGCAAGGAGTTGGCCGAAGCCCTGCTGGTGGAGAATCCCAAGGCGGCATTTGAAGGGGAGCCGCTGCCGTACGTGCCGGAAGTCGCCTCGAATCAAGGGCGGGGCAAGAAGAAGCGGTTCTTTTTTTTCTGAAAATTCCGGGCATCAGGATTTGGCCGGCTGCAAGGGAAGTCCCGCCCAAGCATTGAGCAAGCCCAGAACTTCGCGCACAACGTCAAGAGCGTTGCCGCTGGTGCGCCACCAAAAGACGGAATCGTACCCCTCACCGGAAGCGCCACGCACGATGGCCTCGCCATCCCTGGCAGAGAGATGTTGCCAAAGGACGGCTGCGCGGCGGGTGTGAACCTTCGAAGTTACGAGAATGATGCGATGGAGATTTTCCTTGCGCAGGGCCTGCCCGAAAGTGCGCATTTCGTCGGCGGTGTTTACGATAGGGGGCGCAAGAACGTGGATGGCGCTATCCGGAACGCCCTGATGAAGGAGGAGGAGACGGTCATAAAATTCCTCGCCGGCGTAGGGGACGGAATATTTTTCGAGCGTGGCGCCGGGTTCGACGGAATAAGAGAGCCAGACTTGCGGCGCGTAGCCGAGATTGTAAAGTCGAGCGGCTTCGAGCGCGCGGGAAGGCATGCGGCCGCTGAGAACGGCGATGGCGGCGGCCTTTTGAGGGGGATCTTCCTTGTCGAGCCAGCGGCCGAGGCTGAGGAAGGCGAGCAAAACGAAAAAGAAAATCGAGCCGATAATCGAAAGCCAAAGGCGCGGCTTGCGGGCCACGGCGTTGGGTAGAATGGTCGCAAAGATCATTGGGATATGGAGATTATACCCAGCAAGGTGAAAGCTTGCGCGGGTTCCCGGTCGTTTCTGGAAGTCGATTGGCAAAGGCTCCCCGGAGCAGGCTACACTTAGGATTTTTGGAGCGACGTGGAGGCGGAATGAGAGCGGTGGTCACTGGCGGAGCGGGATTTCTTGGGTCGCACCTGTGCGACCGGCTGTTGGCGGAGAGCTGGGAAGTGCTGGCGCTGGACAACCTGATTACGGGCAGCGAAGCGAACATCGCCCACCTTGGGGGCAATGCAAAATTCCGGTACGAGAAAAAGGACGTCAGCGAACCGCTGCGCGTTGCGGGAGAGGTGAACTACATATTTCATTTTGCGTCGCCCGCCAGCCCGCCGGATTATCTGAAATTTCCGATCGAGACGCTGAAGGTGGGTTCGATCGCGACGATGCACGCGCTGGACCTGGCGCTGGAGAAGAAAGCGAAATACATGCTGGCTTCGACGAGCGAATGCTATGGAGACCCGGAAGTTTCCCCGCAGAGCGAGTCGTATTGGGGCCGCGTGAATCCGGTGGGGCCGCGGAGCGTTTATGATGAGGCCAAGCGTTTTGCGGAAGCGACGACGATGGCGTATCACCGGCACCATCGCGCGGACACGCACATCGTGAGGATCTTCAACACCTACGGACCGCGAATGCGGTTGAATGACGGGCGGGCGCTGCCGAATTTTGTTTATCAGGCGCTGAGCGGGCAACCGATCACAGTGTATGGGGAAGGGAAGCAGACGCGGAGTTTCTGTTACGTATCGGATCTGATTGACGGGATTTACCGGCTGAGCCAATCGGAAGAACACTTTCCGACGAACATTGGGAATCCGGCGGAGTTGACGATCCTGGAGTTCGCGGAACGCATCCGGACGGAATTTCCGAATGCGCCGAAGATTATTTATGAGCCGTTGCCGGAGGACGATCCCAAGCAGCGGCGGCCGGACATTTCGAAAGCGAAGCGGCTGCTGGGTTGGGAGCCGAGAGTGAGCCTGGAAGAGGGCTTGCGGCACACACTGAAATATTTCAAAGAGCAGTATGCGAAGATGACGCAGGCGCGTTAGCGGCTTTTCCTCGCCACGTAGACCTTACAGAACTCAACAGTTGAGGTCCTTCGGGCATCCTTATCGGATGCCCCTCAGCATGGCATTTTCGTGGGCAATTAGATCAGGAGCGGCCGAAGGAGTAGTAGTCGAAGCCGAGCGACTGCATTTTCTTGGCGCTGTAGAGATTTCTGCCGTCGATCACCAGTCGGCGGGCCATCACATGGCCGGCCTTTTCCCAATCGAGCTTCCGGAAGAGGGGCCACTCCGTGCAAACCAGCGCGGCATCCACGCCCTTCAGCGCTTCGTAGGGATCATCGAAATAGGAAACATTGGGGAAGAAATGTTTCGTGCGTGCGATCGCCTGCGGGTCAGTGGCGTTCACCTGCGCCCCTTCCTCAAGCAAGCGGCGAATCACCTCGAGCGCGGGGGCGAAGCGGATGTCGTCGGTGTTCGCCTTGAAAGCCAGACCCAGAACCGCCACGCGCTTGCCGCGAATCACCCAGAGAGCCTTGTGCACCTTCTCGAAGAAGCGGTCGATGCGCTGCTTGTTGACACGCTCGGCGGCTTTCAGCATGTCGAAATCGACGCCCACTGTGGCGGAAAGGTGAATGAAGGCCTGGATATCTTTCGGAAAGCAGAAGCCGCCGAAGCCGAGGCCGGCTTTCAGGAACTGCGCGCCGATGCGGGGATCGAGGCCCATCGCGCGGGTGACTTCTTCGACGTCGGCGCCAATGCGCTCGCAAAGGTCGGCGATCACGTTGGCGTAGCTGATTTTGAGCGCGAGGAACGAGTTCGAAGCGTGCTTGATGAGTTCGGCGCTGCTGATGGTGGTGACCAGGAGTTCGCCGCCCGCCCCCGCCGGGCACTTGCCCGCATGGACCGGGCAATGGAATTTCTTTTCGAGGATGGGGGAGTAAATTTCGCGGAGGGTGGCGGCGCTTTTTTCGTCCTCGACGCCGACGACGATGCGATCGGGATGGAAGAAATCCTCGACGGCGGTACCTTCGCGCAGAAACTCCGGATTGGAAGCGACCTGAAATTTAGCGCCGCCGTCCGGGGAATAAGCCGCCAGCGCTTTCTGCAACTGGACGCCGGTGAGGGCGGGGACGGTACTTTTCTCAACGACGAGTTTCGGGCTGCGCGCCTCGGTGGCGATTTGCCGCGCCACGTGATCGATGGCGGAGAGATCGGCTTCGCCCGATTCCTTCGGAGGAGTGCCAACGCAGATGAAGATGACTTCCCCCGCGCGAATGGCTTCACCGGCGTCGGAGGTGTATACGATTTTCTTTTCTTTAGCGCCGCGCTGAAGGACTTCGTCGAGGTGTTCCTCGTAGATCGGAACCTTGCCAGCTTTCAACTGGTCAATCCGATTTTCGTCGATGTCCGTGCAGAAGACTTCGTGACCCGCAGCGGCGAGGCAAGCTCCAGTTACCAGACCCACGTAGCCACACCCGATTACTGTCAATCGCACTTGCGTGTCTCCTTTTTATTTTCAGGCCGGTTGAACTGCGTGTCGCCCTGGGCATTGCCGTCTCAGTATGCCTAAATTCGCGCCCCGGGGAAAATGATAGCAACAGACCGTGCCCATTATCGCTTGCCGAGGAGAAGTCCACGAAGGCCAAGAAGGACGAGTTTCGGCTGGCGGAGGATGACGTTCCAGAGAAGCCGCGTGGATTCGTCGCGATTGATTTCGCCGAGGGACTCGCGAGTGGAATCGTTTAACAGGTCCACAAGCTCCGAATAGTCGGCCTGCTTGAAATGGTGCAGCGCGCGGCGGATCAACCAGTGGGTGCCGAGTTCCCGGCGAAGCGTGCGAAGTTCGGAGCCGCCTTTTCGCAGAATGGCGTCGGCCACGCCGTGCGCGCCGCGAAAGCCGGTGACGATTCCGCCGACGGTCGAGACTTTCACCTGAGCCGCGGCATCGCCTACCAGATAGACTTCGCCCTTTCCGACCGTGCGTTGAACGGGGACCCATCGGTTGTAAACGGGAATGCGCGCGCCCTGCCATTCGAGCGGCTCGAAGCCTTTTTTTTCCAGGAAGCGGTCGAAGAAAAGCTTCGTGGAGCGGCCGTGCTCTCCGATGACACCGACTGCGGCACGTTCCGCGGATTCAGGGATCATCCAGTAAAAATAAGGAGTGTCATCGGGGATGAACCATACGCGGGTGGTGTCCTGGGGGCAATCCTTCGGAAGCTTCACGACGGCTTGAACCAGCGGAACGGTTTCAACGGGGGGCCAGCCGGCCGACCGTGCGACGCGGCTCGTGGCGCCATCGGCGCCGACAACACTGGCGGCGTGAAGTTCTTCGCGCTTGCCGGCCTGATCCACGTGGACGTGGAGGCCCGAGGCGTTGGGCGAGAGATCCAGAAAGCGCGTGTCGTAGCGAAGCGTAGCGCCGGCATGCACGGCTTCCTGTGCCAGGGAGCGAATCAGGCGCGAGCGCTCGATGATCAGGTCGGGTTGCTTCAGCGTAACTTGCGCCGAGCGCCCGTCGGTGAACAGTTCAAAGCGGCGGATTTCATTCAGAATGCTGGAACGAGCGGCGGCGCTGATCTGGTTCTTGAAATAGTCGGTGACAATCAGGGTGCGCGGCGCAGGATCGGGCGTTGCTTTCGATTCCAGCACGCTGACGCGCCGGCCGCCCCGGGCAACGCGAGCGGCGGTATAAAGCCCGGCCGCCGAGCTGCCAATGACAACTACATCTTCGGTGTCCCCAGTTTTTAGGGACCTGGATTTTTTGTCTTCCAGCAACGCGCGCAATCCTGTTAAAGGAGAGTTCTTTCGTTCGTGCCGTCAGGCCAGAACTGTTGCGTCACCAGCCAGGGAGGCAAAACAGGCGGGCAAGCAAACAAGATTATAACGAATCCCCCTGCGCACACCAAACACAGGCCGAGGCGGAAAGTTCCGTCGCTGAGAGAGCGATTGGGTGTTCCTAAGCGTTGGCTTTCGGCGCTTGCTTCTCGTAAGGAGCGCGCTCCAGCCAGGCGACGGCGAGGAGCATGGCGAGGAGCACGCCGAGTCCTGCAAAAGCAGCGGCGCGGTTGGAAAGATACGCGACGAAAATAGCGACGGCTCCACTGATTGCGCCTATCAGGTATATCGTCAGGACGGCGCCGCGTTGGCCGAGCCCGAGATTTGCCAAACGATGCGCGGAGTGATCTTTTCCCGGCGTTGCGAAGGGAAGCAAGCCGCGGCGAGAGCGAGAGATGGTGACAAGAGTGGTGTCGAAGATAGCGGCGCCGAGAACGAGCACCGGGGCCATCCAGGTGGCCAACGAAGAAGCGTGGTCCAGGCGGAGTTTCAGGGAGAGGGTGGCCATCAGAAAACCGAGAAACATCGCGCCGCCGTCGCCCATGAAAATCTTGGCCGGCTTGAAATTCCAACGCAGGAAGCCGGCGGCAGCACCGAGGACGGAAGCGGCCAGGGTGGTTACCAGCGTCTGACCGTTGAGGTAAGCGAGAATGGCGAAGAAAACAGCGGCCATGGCTGCGACGCCAGCGCACAGCCCGTCCATGTGATCGAGAATGCTGAAGGAGGCGGTGATCCCGACGACCCAAACGATGGTGAGGGCGGCGTCCAGCCAATAACCCACGCTGCCTTGAACGAAGAGACTGAAAAATTGCGCATGAATGCCGCTGAGGAGAAGAATGACCGCGGCCAGAGGCATGGCGGCAAAAAGTTTTATCTGGTGATGCAACCAGCCGCGGTCGTCGAGGAAGCCGACGACGGTGACAAGCGTGGCACCGCTGACGATGCCGACGACCTGCGCGCGCGCGGCGCCGTCGAAAACGATCAGAATGGCCAGCATGACGCCGCCATAGATCGCCAGGCCGCCGAGGAGCGGGATGGGTTTCAGGTGAACTTTACGAGGCCCGGGCAAATCCACCATGCCCACGCGAATGGCCAGCGCCCGGACGGGTAACGTAAGAAGGAGAGATGCCGACGAAGCGATCAAAAAAGCGAGCAGGCCCGCACTCATTCATCCTCATTGCTCGTTCTGAGGAAACTGGCAGTGGGCTGTTTTGCCAGTGATTCACAGAGACGTTGCCGGTTTGGGATCCGGCTCCCAAGTCACGCTCATGGATGACGGCTTAGAGAGAGCCGCCGGTGCTGCCCCACGCAGCGTAATTAAATTAGCGCGAAAGAATGCGAACCGCCAGTTGAAAATTGAGGGCGACGAGTTGTGATAACCAGTTCGTGAACAGAGTCGTAACCACAATATAAACAGGCAGGATTGAGGGGAAAGTTATTTTCGATGCGGGCCGCTGGTTGCCGCTTCATCCAGAATGTTCACCAGTTTGCGAAGTTCGGCAGAGCGCTCGTAGTCCGGAGCGGCGGCGAGAGCGGCCTGGCCCATTTCTTGGAGCTTCGCTGGACTGTGCGAAAGTTCGCGGACGAGTTGCGCAAAGCCGGCGGGGTCGTCGGGGTCGGCGGAAATCGAGAAGCCCATTGCCTCGCCAATGGAGGCGACGTCGCATTCGCGGGGTGCCACGGCAAGGATCGGCTTTCCAGCGGCGAGGATGCCGTACATTTTGCTGGGGACGACAACTCCCTCGAGCCCGCGCTTGATGGTAATGATATGGGCGTCGGCCGCAGCGAGAACCGAGGAGATTTTGTTGCCGGGAAAGAAGGGAAGGAAGCGGACGTTAGGAATTTGCGCGGCGGCGGTTTCCAGGCGGAGGCGTTGCGCGCCGTCGCCCACGAAGACGAGGCCGACGCCATCGGCGGCGAGAGAGGCGGTGCCCGAAAGTAAAGTGTCCCACGCGCCGTAAAAACCGAGATTGCCGGCGTGCAGAAGGACAAAGCGGAAATTTCCGCGAATCGCACGGATTACTTCGGAGTCGAGCGTGGGAGCGGGCGCAGCCGTCGGAGCGATATCCGCGCCGTCGCGGACAATCACAACTTTGGCGGCATCGACATCTTTGGACAGGATGCGATTGCGCATGTCGTCGCCAAGCACCACCACGCGCGTGGCGCGGCGCAGCGCCCAGCGATGCAGCTTTTCCCAGACGCGCGCGAGCAAGCCGGGCGTGACGATGGAGCCGCCGACGGCCATGTCGGGATAGAGATCGCGGATGTTATAGACATAGGGCTTGTTTTTCAACATGGCGACGAAAGCGCCGACGATCCCTTCGAACGGAGGATCGGTCATGGCGAGGATCACATCACAGGGGTGAAACAGCGCGCGAGGCACGGCGAGGAACACATAGCTGAGGTAATTGAAGACGCGCTTTTTCATTTGCGAGCGCGGGTAATCCGAGGAGCCGGCGCGAAGAATTCGCACGCGGCCGGATTGTTCGGATTGATAGAGGCGCCAGGGAAGCCGCTCCGTGGGATCGTAGGAGGGCCGGCCGCAGAGTACGGTGACGTCGTGCTTATCCGCGAGGGCCGCGACGACGGTTTGCGCCATTTTCGCCGTGGCCGAGGTGTCTGGCGGGTAGTAAAGATTCAGAAGGAGAACGCGCACCGAAAGATTGTACAGGGGAAGGAGAGGCGACTGAAACGCGGGTGCCCTCTAGAGAGCGCGGCCAGTTGGCCGAATTCTGTGCTTCGGGACAGTTTCGGAGGGAGCGCCGGAGCACTACTTTGCTTGCATCCATTTACAGAAGTCGGGGAGGTTCGGATGCAGAAGAACTCTTTCCCGGGACTGGGAATTTCCCTACCTATCTTCGTACTGTGCTGGGCTAGCTGGAGCGCGTGGGCACAGCCGGCCGTGCTGCCGCAAGCGGTGGTCAACGCGCATACGGTGTTCATCCAGAATGAGACCGGATTCGTCGAACTGGAGTACGCGACGATTCTGGAGTTGAGCAAGTGGGGGCATTTTGAAATGGCGGAAAGCCGCCAAAAAGCCGACTTGATCATCAGGCTGGACGGCAGCTCGCGTGTGCGCCAGGTTCCCGATGGCGAGTACCTTCCAGCCGCAAGCACTGCGCCCGTGGAGAATCCGGTGCCCCCCGGCTACACGCGTATTTCGCTGGTACAGCCGAAGACCGGGCAGGCGCTCTGGTCGGGCCAGCACAAGACAGAAGGCGGCAAGATCAAGAACGGGCACTTGTTGGATGAGCTTCGCGAGGCGTTCAGGGAGTACGAAAAAGGGAAACGCTGAGGCCGCGTTGTAAATCGCGAATGCGGCCCGTTCCTTTGCCATCGGAAGAATCGCGGATAGCGCGCGGCGCGTTTGTCAGTAGATGCCGCCGGTGACGCGGATGGTTTCGCCAGTGAGGTACTTGGAGTCGGACGAAGCCAGGTAGACCGCGGTCGGCGCGATGTCGTCGGATTGGCCGATGCGGCCGAGGGGCGATTGCGCTTCCACCCATTTGCGAAAATCGCTTTCGGTGAACCCGCCCGTTTGAGTGCCTTCGGTTTCGATCATGCCGGGGTTGATGGAATTTACACGGATCTTGCGCGGGCCCAATTCCTTGGCGAGCACGCCGGTGATGGAGTCAACGGCAGCCTTGGTGGCGGTGTAGACGGAGCTATTGGGCGGGTTGATGGTGCTGACGCCGGAGCCGATGTTGATAATGCTGCCGCCTTCGGGGCCGATCAACTTCACGGCTTCCTGGGTGGCGAGCAGCAAGCCGAGGACGTTGAGATTGAAATGATCGTGGAAGAGTTTTTCGGTGACGCTTTCGAGCGGCGCGAACTGATAGATGCCGGCGTTATTCACAAGGATATTTACCTTCCCGTAGGCTTTCTTGGTTTCGGCGAAGAGGCGGGTGACGTCGGCGTGCTTCGACACGTCGGCCTGGACGGCGATGGCTTTGCCGCCCTTGGCGGTGATTTCTTTCACGACGCGGTCGGCGCCTTCCTTGCTGGAAGCGTAATTAACGACGACGGCAGCGCCCTCGGCGGCGAGCGCGATGGAAATTGCGG
>DATHMM010000042.1:0-11741 GCA_035487095.1 Candidatus Sulfotelmatobacter sp. | reverse complement strand
CAGGACCCAGCGCCGGCGTTTCCACAAGCCGTTAAGTGCGGAGCATTGCATCGGAATGTCCACCAGGTACGCGGCGCAATAACAGGCGTTGGCGAGCAGGGCGAGAATCGCGAGTAGCAGAAGGGAATGGACCTCAATCATGGGGCGGAAGTGGGGCCAGGTGGTTGCGACCCAGGCCGCGACGACCGCAAGAAGTACGAAGTTGTAGATGAGGCGGCGGAGTTCCCAATAGCGAAGCGAGTCGGTAAGCAGGCCGCGAAGGTTCGCCGGCGTTCCGGTGGAAAGGGGAGTGTCCATCAGGTGGCTCCGTAGTGAAATGCAAAGCAGGAACAGGGGAAGAATAGCACTGGACTCGCCGTTGTCAAGTACTTTGCAGTGCAAAGCTGATAACCCCTGCCTCGTTTTTTACATAAGCTCCTCCCTATCCTTTATTGAATTGGAGGGCTGATATTAAGTAGATGCCGGTCGCCCTCCGCGGGTTATCAAATCTACTCCGCGGGATCCAGACGCTCGATGGAAGCACCTTGAGTTAGAGTCCAAAATCGCGAATTCGATGCGCCGCCCTGGGATCCGTGTTCCGCTGCTCGTTGTTTTCCTGCTTGCCCGGCGCCTCGTGTTGCTAGTCGCTTAGGCGTGAATGTGGCTGGTGCGCTCCCCTATGAAGATTGAGGAGCCTTTCGGCGATGGGTCTCGGCAAGTCGGCTTGTGCGAATCAATCGCAGAAACTGCTCGATGACGGGCTAACCGGAAGCTGATCCACTGCCGAACATTTCGCTCGCTTTACACTTTGAACACACATGTGTTAGTTTAAGAGAGTCGAAGAAAAGAGGAAATTTCAAGGGACGACGGTGGGGGGCACTTGAGCGACGCCAAAGTTATGTTGATTGAACAATTCCGGGCACATGTCAAGGATACGGGATCGCCAGAAGTGCAAATCGCACTGTTGAGCGAGCGGATCAACTATTTGACGACGCACCTCAAGTCGCACGTCAAAGACCATGCATCACGCCGGGGGTTGATCATGATGGTCAACAAGCGGCGCCGTTTGCTGGACTATCTCAACCGGCGAGACCCGGATCGGTATCACCAGATTGTGGAACGCCTTAGCTTGCGCAAGTAGCGGTCAGCCGCAGGAAATGCGGCTCTGCTTGTGCCTTCACGAACGAACATATTCCCAGCGGAGTCTGTCGCCTGGCCGAGTTGCGGCCGGACGTGAATGTGCCAAGCCTGTCTTTACGGGCTTGTTGGCGTTTGCATTGGTGTAACCAGAATCAAAGCCGCCTGTCCTCGGCTGAACCTCCTCACTTTCTTCAAGATGCAAGCAGGCACTGCCTGCCAGAAACGCTCCTCAGATGAAGAGCTAAAGGAAAACACTTATGTCCGAGAACAATCACACACCAGCGCCCTTTCAGGTATCCATTGAAGTCGGGGGACGTCCCCTTATCCTTGAAACCGGAAAAATCGCCAAGCAAGCCAACGGTGCCGTGACCGCCCGTTATGGCGACACTGTTCTGCTCGTGAGCGCGTGCATGGCCAACAAGCCGAACGACCGCGATTTTCTTCCCCTCACCGTGGACTACCGCGAAAACACCTACTCCGCGGGCAAAATTCCGGGTGGATTTTTCAAGAGGGAAGGCCGTCCCACGGAAAAAGAGATTCTGGTATCCCGCTTGATTGACCGCCCGATGCGGCCGCTGTTCCCCGATTCCTGGCGCAACGAAACCCAGATTATCGCGATGGTGCTTTCCGCGGATAGCGACAACGACCCCGATGTCATCGCCGTGACTGCCGCGTCGGCCGCTGCCTACATCTCCGACCTGCCGTTCACCGATCCCATCGCCGCCGTTCGCGTGGGACTCCTCGACGGCCAGTTGGTCGCCAACCCGACGGTTGCCGAGCAGAAGACCAGCAAGCTGAATATCGTTGTCGCCGGCACCGCTGACGGCATTGTGATGGTGGAATCCGGAGCGTTCGAAGTCTCCGAAGAGAAAGTGGTAGAAGCGCTGGAATTCGGCCACGCGCAGGTGAAGAAAATTGTCGCGGGGATCAAGCAGCTTCACGACCAGCTCAAGCCGAAGAAGGTCGTCGTGGCTCCGCTGCCGTTCGATCAGGCTATCTACGACAGCATGAAGAAGACCCACGGCGCCAAGCTGCAGGACGCGCTGAACACGGAAAAGCATCCGAAGAAGGAAAGCTACCACCTCGTCGATGAACTCCAGGCGGAGATTTTGAAAGCCGTTCCCGAAGAAGACGAAGAGAAGCTGGCGCTGACCAAGCGGGCCTTCGAACGCATGCGCGAGGACATCTTCCGCCAGGAAGTGCTGAAGGCCAAGCGGCGTCCCGATGGCCGCGCGTTCGACCAGATTCGCAAAATCACGTGCGAAGCCGGTTTGCTCCCGCGCGTGCATGGCTCGGCGCTCTTCACTCGCGGCGAGACACAGGCTCTGGCCACGCTGACGTTGGGAACCAAGGAAGACATGCAGCGGCTGGACCTGCTTTTCGAGCAGGACTCCTTCAAGCGCTTTATGCTGCACTACAATTTTCCGCCGTTCAGCGTTGGCGAAGTGAAGATGTTGCGTGGCGCAGGCCGCCGCGAAATCGGCCACGGTGCTCTCGCCGAGCGCGCGCTTGCCAACCTGCTTCCGCAGGAAGTTGAGTTCCCTTACGCCATGCGCGTGGTGAGCGACATTCTGGAGTCCAACGGTTCGTCCTCCATGGCCACGGTTTGCGGTGCTTCGCTTGCCATGATGGACGCCGGTGTACCCATGAAGGCGCCCTGCGCGGGTATCGCGATGGGCCTCGTTGTTGAGGGCGGCAACTATTCCATCCTCACCGACATCGCCGGCGCGGGAGATCATTACGGCGACATGGACTTCAAGGTTGCCGGCACGCGCGAAGGCATCACGGCGCTGCAAATGGACATCAAGGTGACCAGCATCAGCATCGGCATGATGCGCGAAGCTCTGGCTCAGGCGAAGAAGGCCCGGCTGGAGATTCTCGACATCATGGAGAAGACGCTCAGCAGCCACCGCGAAAATATTTCGCTCTACGCTCCGCGTTTGTACAAGTTGAGCATCCCGACGGACAAGATCCGCGATCTGATCGGGCCGGGCGGCAAGAAGATCAGGTCCATCATCGAGCAGACCGGCGTGAAAATCGACGTCCTCGAAGATGGCACCGTGCACATTTTTTCGACCAGCGGCGCCGGAGGCGATCAGGCGCTGCAGATGGTTCGCGACGTTACCGCCAGTGCCGAAATCGGCAAGACCTATCTCGGCAAGGTGGTGCGCCTGGCGGAATTCGGCGCTTTCGTCGAACTCTTCCCCGGAACCGATGGCTTGCTGCACATCAGCGAAATTTCCGAACACCGCATCCGCGACGTTCGCGACGAGCTGAAATTGGGCGACCAGGTGCTGGTGAAGGTGCTGGCGATAGAAGGCAATAAGATTCGCCTTTCGCGCAAAGCCCTCATCAAGGAAGCCCGCGAGAAGCAGGCGAAGAAAGATGGCGGCAGCACGCCAGCCCCGGCGGCGGCAGCGGGTGCCGGCGGCGAAGGCAACTAAGCCAGCTAAGACAATTCAAATTCAAAACCAAAAGGCCCCCGGCGATTGCCGGGGGCCTTTTTCATGTTACAAAGGCGCCCGCCTCGGAAGGCGGCCGCTACAAGGAAAATTGATAAAGCTGGCTTGAAGGACCAGCACTGCATGGATGATTGAAGAGAATTCTAGTGTGTTGGCGCGCAATGAACTGCGTCTAAGGCGCCCCAGAGAGCGTCCAGCGCCTCGTTCGTTGTGGCGAGAATCTCCGCTTCGCTGCCTTCCGCGTGCTCGGCCAGCCAGCCTCGCCAGGCTTCACGGTGGGCTTTGTCGGCTTCTTCATGGACTTCGAAATAGCCCAGGCCTTCGGGCGACTTCACGCCATAAAACTTTTTCAGGCCGTCGATTTTTGTGGTGGCGATTTCGGGAACCTGCGCTTCGTAAGCGTAGAGCGCCGCAACCGCCTCTGCTACCGGCCGGTCGCCGACAATCTCGCGGAACGTTTCGACTACGGCCTGCGTTCCCGGCAGGGCAGGGCAGCAGGTGATGTCGTCCTCGCCCACGCCGAGCGCCGCGGCAAACTCGCGCCACATTTTCGGATGCGGACGCGAAGGATTCTCTTCCTCGGCCAGATTTTCAAGGATGATGTCGCGGATCGGGCCTTCGGTGCGCGCGGCCAGCACCCGCAGGTGCTTCGGGAAAGCCTCCACGTGGCGGTAATACTGGGCGGCATAAAGCTGCAGCGCTTCCCGGCTCAGCTTGCCCGCCTGCCAGTCCTGATAAAAGGGATGCTTCAGCAGATTCTTTTCGGCAATCGCGGCGTCAATCTTGTCTAAGAGTTCGGAATTCCGCATGATGGTCCCTCCGGTTATGGTCGTTCGGCGAAGCCGCTGCACGCGCGCTTAGCCAACCAAAAAGCACTGCGGGATTGTAGCAGAGTTCCCGGATTTTTGCCGCGAGGCTGGGGATCAGGAGAAGTGGAGGCGTTCGATGTCGGCGTCGAGGGCCTGGAGCTTTTCGACGATGCCTTCGTAGCCGCGATCGATGTGGTAAACGCGATCGATGAGGGTTTCGCCCTCGGCGACCAGGGCGGCGAGGACCAACCCGGCGCTGGCTCGGAGGTCGGAGGCTTGAACGGTTGTGCCGGAAAGTTTCGCCGGCCCCCGGACCACGGCGCGGCGGCCGTCAACGGAAATGTTGGCGCCCATGCGCATCATTTCGCTGGCGTGGAGGAAACGATTTTCGAAAATAGTTTCAGTGATGACGGAAGTGCCCTCGGCCTGCGTCGCCAAAGCCATGTATTGCGCCTGCATGTCGGTGGCGAAGCCGGGGTACTCCTCGGTGGTCACGTCGGAACCTACGAGTTTTTTCGCGGGATGAACGCGCAAAGTGGAGTGATCGAGCCGCTCTACTCGCACGCCGTCGACCTCAAGCTTTGCAAGCACGGCGCCCAGATGGCTTGCATTGCAATCGGTGATGGTGAGTTCGCCGCCGGTGATGGCACCGGCGATGAGGAAAGTTCCGGCTTCGATGCGATCGGGAATGACGGAATGGGAGGCGCCATGAAGTTTCGGCACACCGCGAACTCGCAGCGTTGAGGTTTCGTCACCGTGAATCTCCGCGCCCATTTTGCGGAGGACGTGAATCAGGTCGGTGATTTCGGGTTCGCGCGCGGCGTTTTCGAGGATTGTTTCGCCGTCGGCCAGCGTGGCCGCCATCAGGATATTCTCGGTGCCGGTCACGGTGATTTTCTCGAAGACAATGTGCGCGCCCTTGAGCCGGCCGCCATTTGGCACGCTGGCCTGGATGTAGCCGTGTTCGGTGGCGATGCGCGCGCCCATTTTTTCGAGGGCCGCAAGATGCAGGTCCACGGGCCGCGCGCCGATGGCGCAACCTCCCGGCAGGGAGACGTGGGCCACGCCGGAGCGCGCGATCGCGGGCCCCAGCGTCAGAATCGAAGCGCGCATGGTCTTCACCAATTCATATGGGGCAACGGCATCGTTCATGGATTTCGTTTCGATGGTGTAGCTTTCGGCGGGGATTTCGTGCGCGGAAACGTTCGCGGACATGAACGCCAGGAGCTTGCTCATGGTGATGATGTCGCGCACTTTGGGAATGTTGTGCAGCGTTACCGGGTCGGAAGTAAGCAGCGCTGCAGCCATGGCGGGCAGAGCCGAGTTCTTCGCGCCGCTGATTCTCACCGTTCCGTGAAGCGGCTTTCCGCCGCGTATCCTGAATTTATCCATTTCGAAATTTGCCGAGACTAGCGGCTCGGCTATTCTCCCAACGCTTTGCGCAAATTCCCGCGTGACTGCTGCAGGATGGTGCGGGCCTGTTTTGCGGATACACCGCGTTTCAACATGATCAAGGCCAGACGAAGGTCGTGTCCGCTTTGACGCAATGCCCGTGTAACCGCTGACGCGTTCCTGTCGCTGGCCTCTTTCAGAATCCATTTGGCACGCTCTCTAAGTTTCTCATTTGCCTCGCCGACGTCGATCATCAGGTTGTCGTACGCATGACCGAGGCGAACCATCACGGCCGTAGAGAGCATGTTCAGAACCATTTTTTGCGACGTGCCGGCTTTCAGGCGGGTGGAGCCGGCGAGAATTTCGGGTCCCACATCCGGGGTGATGGCGATCCTCGCGGATTTTGCCAGGGGCGAGTGGCGATTTGCGGCCACACCAATCGTCAGCGCGCCGCAGCGCTTTGCGTATGCAATCGCACCTAGCACGTAAGGCGTGGTGCCGCTCGCGGCGATGCCTACGACCGAATCCAGCTTCGAAAGGCGAGCCAGCCGCAGATCGCGCGCCCCGTCCTGGGGCCGGTCTTCCGCGCCTTCCACCGATTGCGTCACGGCTTTTTTCCCACCGGCAATCAGAGCGCGCACCAGATTCGCGGAGACGCCAAAAGTCGGCGGGAGTTCGGAAGCATCGAGCACGCCGATCCTGCCGCTTGATCCCGCGCCCACGTAAATCAGCCGCCCGCCCACCGTCATCCTCGCCACAATCTCATCTACCGCCCGCGCGATTGTTGGAATGGCGCGGGCGACTGCCGGTGCGACTTTCTGGTCCTCGCGGTTCATCAGCCGGATAATTTCCAGCGAGGTCATCCGGTCGAGGTCTTTCGACGCGGCATTTCGTTCTTCGGTGATCCGTCTTGGCCGAGGGTTCCGCACCGCCTTGGTCGAGGGCATTTCTAAAGTATAGCGGGGCTCCCCGCGTTCAAGTAAGGGGCCGCGCGCAGGTTTCGCTTATCCTAACGCCCGGAACAGCAACTCTCTCACAATTGAACGGGTGTGGCGAGGAACAGCTATGATAGAAAAGAATCAGCGTTATAACTTTCGTTAAATCAAATGAGCTGGAACCTATTTCATGGACGTATTGAACAAACTGTTTGAAAAACATTTCCGCGCCCCTGCGGAGCGCATCCAGCCGCTCCAGGGAGAGCTTGGCGGTTCGGGACGCCAGATCATCCGGCTTTCGCGGGGCAATCAGTCCGCGATTGGGGTGTTGTATGGGGTGCGCGAAGAGAATGCCGCGTTCCTTTCCTTCTCGCGCCATTTTCGCCGCCAGGGGCTGCCCGTGCCGGAAATTTACGCCGAGGATCTAGACTGCGGCGCGTACCTTGAGGAAGACCTTGGGGACACCACCCTTTTTGATTTTCTGACACTGAACCGATCGGGCGATTCGATTCCGCCGCCCGTGGTGGAGTTTTACCGGAAGGTCGTGGCGGAGTTGCCGCGGTTTCAAGTGGAAGCCGGGCGCGATCTGGATTATTCCGTTTGCTATCCGCGCGGGAGTTTCGACCGCCAGTCGATCAACTGGGACCTGAACTATTTCAAATATTATTTTTTGCGTCTGGCCGCGATTCCCTTCAACGAGCAAGCGCTTGAAGACGATTTCGACCGGCTGACCGATCTTCTCCTTGAAGCGCCGGGGGATTTCTTTCTCTATCGGGATTTTCAATCACGGAACGTCATGTTGCAGGGCGCGCAGCCATATTTTGTGGATTATCAAGGAGGCCGCAAGGGCGCGCTGCAATACGACATTGCCTCGCTGCTTTTTGATGCTAAGGCGGACCTGCCGCCGGATCTTCGTCAGTTGCTTCTGGACGCCTATCTTGAAGCACTGGGAAAGCACATCAAACTCGATCGCGAGGCCTTCCTCCGCTATTACTATGCCTTCGTCTACGTTCGGATTATGCAAGCCCTCGGCGCCTATGGATTCCGTGGCTTCTACGAGCGCAAGGCGCATTTTCTGCAAAGCGTGCCCTATGCGCTGAAAAATATCCGCTGGTTGCTGCACAATGCGAAGCTGCCCGTGGAGCTGCCGACGCTGATGAGCGCGTTCCAGAACATGCTGGCTTCCCAGAAGTTGCAGCGCCTCTCACCGGTGGCGCAATCGCAAACGCAAAATCTGGCGGTGCGCATTTTCAGCTTTTCGTTCCACCACGAATTGCCGAAAGACGACTCCGGCAACGGCGGCGGATTTATTTTCGACGCCCGCAGCCTGCCGAATCCCGGCCGGGAAGAGCGCTATAAGCAATTGACGGGAAAAGACGCGCCGGTGATCGACTATCTGAACCAGCAGGAAGGCGTGCACCAGTATCTTGCCAGCGCGATCTCGCTGGTCGAGGCCAGCGTCGCGAGTTACCAGCAGCGGGGCTTCAAGAATTTGATGGTTTCGTTTGGCTGCACCGGCGGGCAACACCGCTCGGTTTTTCTCGCGGAGCACCTGGCGAAACGTTTGCGCGGGCAGGGCGGCATCGAGGTTGCAGTTCGGCACCTGGAGCTGGAGAAGATGGGCCGATGAGGGCCATGGTTCTGGCCGCCGGCCTGGGCACGCGATTGCGCCCGCTTACGAATGAGCGGCCCAAGGCGCTCGTTGAACTCGGCGGGCGGACACTTTTGGAACTGACGCTTACGCGACTGGCTTCCTTTGGCGTGCGCGACGTGATTATCAACGTGCACCACTTCGCCGAAATGGTGATTCAGTATCTGAAATCACAAGACAATTTCGGTTTGAACGTGGAAATTTCGCGGGAAGAATTATTGTTGGACACTGGCGGCGGGCTGAAAAAAGCGGCTTGGTTCTTCCTGCAGGACGCCAACCGGTTGGATGAGCCGTTCATTCTTCACAACGTGGATGTGGTCAGCACGATTGATCTTAATTGCGCGCTGGATTTTCACAGAGAGCATCGGGCACTGGCGACGCTGGCGGTTCAGGAGCGGGAGAGTTCCCGCTACCTGCTTTTCGACGAGCAAGGCGAACTGTGCGGCAGGCGAATTGGCCGCGACCATGAGCCGGAGCTCGTGCGGGCCTCCCCAGACTTGCAGGCGTTGGCCTTTTCCGGCATTCACGTGATTTCGCCGCGCCTGCTTGGCAACATGACGGAAACGGGCGTCTTTTCGATCATCGCGACGTACCTGCGGCTGGCCGGCCAGGACGAAAAAATCATGGCCTTCCGCGCCGACGAATATTACTGGCGCGACCTCGGGAAACTCGAGGACCTGCGGCAGGCCGAGCAGGACCTTGCATAATTAGTCGACCGTCTCGGCCCAGAATGTTGTGTGAAAAAGCACCATTATGGTGCACACTGATGCAATGAGTCCCGCTAATAAGACTGTCCGCCAGAGCGTCAGCCTCCCTGCAAAGGTTGCCGCTCAAGTCCGCAGCCTGGCCAGAAATCGTCGGCTGAGTTCCAACCGCATGCTGGTTGAACTGATCGAGAATGGCATCGAGGCGGAGAAGCGCAGGCAACAGGAATTCTTTGAACTGGCCGAGAAATTTCGCAACGCCACAGATCCGGAAGAGACAAAACGGCTCGGTGACAAACTGGGCCGCATGGTTTTTGGCGGCTGATGCCCAGGATTGCGAACTGGGGCGACCTCTCGGCAAATGTGCGCCAGCACCTGCTCGATCGCATGCGCGACTGAGCAATCTCCCTGGACGACCTGAATCAACTTCGGCTTTGGATTGATTCGCACCCCACAGTGCCGGAGGGAGATTGGTACAAGGACTTTGGTTCCTTCAAAATTTGCGGCCGCGGTCCGTATCCCAAAACTTTCCTTTCGAGTGGCCAGGCTGCCAAAGGCGAGCGTCTCTGATGGAATCCTTGAGATGATTGATTTATTAGAAGCTGTTATTTGACCGGGGCCGCTTCAACTGCAAGCCCCAGCGCCTTCATGACCGCGTCGTGAACTGCCGGGCGAACTTCGGCGATCTTGTGGTTCTCGCGCGTGGGATGGACGCGATTTGTCAGCAGAACAACGAAGAGTTGACGGTCGGGGTCGATCCAGATCGTCGTTCCCGTAAAACCCGTATGGCCGTAGCTGTGCGGAGAAAAATAGTGACCGCTCGAGCTGCCTTCGGTCGGCACCACCCAGCCCAGGGTGCGCGTGTTTTGCGCCAGCGGTTGCGGCGCCGTAAATTCCGAAATAGTTGAGCGTTTCAGAATCCGCTGGTGTGCGTACACTCCGCCGTTCAGCAGCATCTGGCAGAAGACCGCCAGGTCTCCAGCGGTACTGAAAACGCCGGCGTGCCCGGAAACGCCGCCGATCGCGAACGCGTTCTCGTCGTGGACTTCCCCTTGCAGCATGCGGTGGCGCAACTGGCTGTCGAATTCCGTCGGAGCAATTTCCGGCCAGATCGCCCTCGGCGGGTTGTACATCGAATGTTTCATTTCCAGCGGGCCGAAAATATTCTCGTTGGCCAGCGCGTCGAGCGGCTTCCCGGTAAGCCGTTGAATGATTTCCGCCATCAAGATGATTCCCAGGTCAGAGTAAACGACTTTCGTTCCGGGCTCGTATTCCAGCGGTTCGGCGAAGATTCTTCGCAGCGTCTCCTGCTTGCTGGTGGAGGTGCGCCAGTATTCCTTGAACGGGGGAAGCCCGGAAGTGTGCGTCATCAGGTTGCGCACGGTCACTTTGTGGCGCCATTCCGGCTGCGGCCCTTTCGGCCATTCCGGCAAATAGCGCTCGATCGGCGCGTCCAGATTCAGCGGAGAAGGGAAGTCACCCTCCACGAGCTTTTCGACGAGCGTTGTGGTCACTACCACTTTCGTGAGCGAGGCGATGTCGTACATTGTGTCGGCATTCACGGCCGGGGATTTCGCGTCGTACTTCTGTTGGCCGAAGGCGTGCACGCTCAACTTGCCTCGATAGCCGACGGCCAGCGTCGCGCCGGGGAACGCACGGTCGGCGATGGCCTTTTCGATCACGTTGAACGCTGGCTTCAGCAGGGCTTCGCCGCGCACGTCCATCGGCTGCAACGTCATCGGGTTTGCCTGCACCTGCATTCCATAGCCTGCCTTCAGATCTACGCCCGGAATCGTCACCGGCATGCGTCCACGGATCGGAATCTCACCGAACAAAGCGCGCGCCACGGAAATCTGCGCCACGTCGGCGATCCCGAACACGGAGAGCCACGTTTCCGCCTGCGGGAACCGTTCGATCAGATAAGGACTTCCGAGGCCAACGGAAATTACCGGCTTGCCCGTTTTGAAAATCTGTTGAATCAGGGGGAACTGGTCGGCGGGGACGTCCACGTCGCCCTTGCGGTCGCTGACGCGCACGAACAGCGCCAGAATTGCGACGTCGTAGGAATCCGGCGGCGGCAGCTTCAGATTTTCCGCTTTGGCGAATTTCGTATCCGCGCGAAGAGTGACGACGGAATCGAAACGCTTGCGCAGTTCGCGCTCCAGATCTTCGCCCGGGTACGGCTCGGGGTCTGCGTACAGGCAAACAAGCAACGCCCGCCCGGGCTTCGTGCCATCCAGAGGCAGACGGTGCGGGGTATCGCGCAGCAACGTGATTCCACGGTCGGAAATCTCCTGCGATTCCGCCTGCCAGGCCACGCGGCCGAATTTGTCATTCAGCGCGGCAATGTCGACAAGCCGGTTTTTCTGCAAACCGAGTTGGGCCTTGGCTTGAAGAATGCGCCGCACGGAGGCGTCCAGGCGTTCCTGCGAAATTTGGCCGGACTGCACCGCTGCCAGCAGCGCTTCATAGGCTGCGTCGGGCACCGGCGGCATCAACAGTGCGTCCGCGCCCGCAAGAAAGGCGCGCACGGCGGCATCTCCGGGAGCATAGCGGACCGTAATTCCGCCCATATCCATCGCGTCGGTGACCACCAGCCCTTGAAATCCGAGTTGCTTGCGCAGGACGTCCGTCAGCACGCGCGAAGAAAGTGTGGCCGGCGTGTTCGG
>DATHMM010000041.1:0-3693 GCA_035487095.1 Candidatus Sulfotelmatobacter sp. | reverse complement strand
GCATTTTTCTCGCGCTTCCCGATCGACCCCCGGTGCCAAATTGCAGTTACCGGTGTTATCAGCGAATTTCCATCTTCAGGCGGTGCCTGCGCTGCGTTCAGGCTGCAGCCTCTCGGTTAATCAGAGAACGCAGGGAATGCTTTTGGTTCAGGACTGTTCCTCATCTTCACGACCATCAGCGTCAGATCATCGTCCAGAGAATCTCGCTGTGTAAAGGCGTTGACATCACGCCAGATCCGGTCGCAAATTTCTCGCGCGGTGCCTTCGGAATGGGATCGCACCGACTCCAGCAATCGCTTGGTGCCGAACTCTTTCGCATCACGATCGCTGGCCTCCGTCAACCCATCCGTGTACCACACCATGACGTCTCCGGGAGCCAGTTTGATCTCTTCCAGCGAACATCCTATCTGTGGCGATATCCCGACGGGCATGCAAAAAGCATGCAGCCAAACCGCTTCTCCGCCCTCCCGGCGAACCACGAGTGCCGGATTGTGGCCGCAATTGACATATTTTAGCTGCCCCGAACGAGGGTCGAGTTCCCCCAGAAGTACGGTCACAAATCGCCCGTTGTCCTGCAAAGCGAGCAACTCATTGTTCAAGTGGTCGGCAACATCGCACAACTTTCTCGGTTCGTTGGTCTCCAATTGCACGGCCGCGGCGGTCGCGGACATCAGCAACGCCGCTGCGACCCCCTTCCCGGAAACATCCGCAATCACCAGCCTCATTCTTCCATCTGGTCTTGGAAGGTAATCGTAATAATCGCCTCCCACCACCCGGGCGGGATGCATTGCGCCGGCGATTTCGAATTCCGCCGCCTCCGGGTCGCTTCGCGGCAGAAACAAACGCTGTACTTCGGCCGCCAGTTCCACTTCATTCAGCAGATCGTCCCGTTGCCGCCGGGTCAATTCATTCAGGGCATTCCGCTGCGCCGCAAACCACTGCAGGATCAGCACCACGAAAAGGAATCCCACCAGTGCCGCCAGATTGTGCAGTATGCGTCCCTGGATGTGGCGGATCGGCGGGCCAAAGAGGTCGTGGAAGAATATGCAAAGAACTAAAATTCCGTACGTCAATCGCCGCGGTAGCAGAATTGCGCTGAACGACAGCGGCAGAATATAAAGGTAGCCGAGCGAAACTCCTTCCCCCATGTTGTCGGCGTATGCGACGCATCCGATTGCCAGCGCCACCACAAGAATGGCCCACCACGTCGAGGTCGTCAGAGTCCCGATCGCGCTAGCGCCTGCGCGCGAAATCCAGCCGCCCGCCTTGCCCGTCCTGACCGAGGGCACAACGACCGGCTGATCGAGTGTCCCCGCCGTCCGGCGAAGGTCGGACCCCGCTTCGGAAATTACCCCCATATTCCTCCTTGGCGTCATTCATGCACCCCTCGTGCCAGATTCTGCGGCTCTCCTGGCTCGCTTAACCTTCGTAAAATGAATTGATTAACTTTTGTAAATCGGGTGCGAAGTGGCATGGCAAAAGTCATGACACGTCAGCGTGCCAACATCCCGCCGATTGGACGGCCGGTTGCGCATGGCATGGCGCTTTAGCTGCAAGGAACCTCCTGGCTCCATTTCAGTCGCAGAAGTGGGAGCGCGGGTGGCCGGTGCTTTGTCCGCTGTTGTAATCTAATTTACTGGCCGCGAACTACAATTAATTCGTTGGAGGATAATTTGAACTTCAGGTATCGCTCGTATCTTTTTGTAGTGGCAGTTTGTGCTGCCCCTGTATTTTCCCCGGCGCAGGACGCCCATTTTCACAACGCCCCCACGTCCACAGCTCAGCAGCAGAACCCCCTCGCGGGGCAGTCTGCCGCTGTCTCGGCTGGCTCAAAACTCTACGCGACGAACTGTGCGGGCTGTCATGGAGCTACAGCGCAGGGAACCGGGAACATCCCCGCGCTTTCCCAAGGGCCCACGCAGTCCGTCCCCGACGGCGAGGTCTTCTGGTTTATCACTACAGGCTCGCCCTCGAACGGCATGCCTGCCTGGGGCAGCCTTCCCGAAGAGCAACGCTGGCAGATCGTCTCCTTTCTCAGATCGCTGAAGAACTCCGCCGCAGAGAACAAGTCCGGCGCTCCTCCCGTGAAATTTACCCCGACGGTTACAAATGCGCCGCTCCCCGATCCTCCTTTCACCGATTTCCGCGTGGAAGCGCCCGGAAAAACCCGCAAGATTTCCCCCCAAAACCTTCCCGCGCCGTACCTGACCGGCTCGGCGAACAATGGGCCTCAACTCGTGGCGCGCCCCGAAGGTGCCTGGCCTAAGGCGCCGGAGGGTTTCACCGTCCAGCTCTTCGCAACCGGACTCGACAATCCGCGTTTGCTCCGCACCGCGCCCAACGGGGATATTTTCCTGGCGGAAAGCAGCTCCGGCAAAATCAAAATCTTCCGCGGCGTCTCGGCCGATGGCAAACCCGCCGAAACTTCCGTCTTCGTCACGGGACTCAACCGCCCCTATGGAATTGCTTTTTACCCTCCGGGCAACAACCCGCAATGGATCTATATCGGCAACACAGATTCCGTCGTCCGCTTCCCTTATAAGAACGGAGACTTGCAAGCCTCCGGCGCCGCGCAGCACATCGCGGATCTTCCCCACGGTGGCGGCCATTGGACTCGCGACATCCAATTCACCCCGGACGGCAAGAAAATGTTTGTCGCCGTTGGTTCCGCATCAAACGTGGATGACACCGATACGACCCCCGCGGAAAAAAATCGTGCCGACATTCTGCAGTTCAACCCGGATGGCAGCGATATGCGCGTCTACGCCTACGGCATCCGCAACGCCGGCGGCGGCTTGGCCGTCAACCCAATCACCAATGAACTCTGGTGTTCAGTCAACGAGCGCGACGGCCTGGGTGACAATCTTGTTCCTGACTACATCACTCATGTTCAGGAAGGCGGCTTCTACGGCTGGCCCTGGTGGTACATCGGCGCCCATCAGGACCCGCGCCACAGTGGCAAGCATCCCGAATTGAAAGACAAGACCATCGTCCCCGACGTCCTCCTTCAGCCTCACAACGCTTCGCTCGAAATGATCTTCTATGAGGGTTCCCAGTTTCCCGCCGAATATCGTGGCGACATCTTCTCCTCTCAGCACGGCTCGTGGAACCGCGGCGTTCGCGCCGGATACGAAGTGATCCGCGTGCCGATGCACCAGACCGGCAAAGCCAGTGGCGAGTACGAAGATTTCATCACCGGTTTTGCGGTCGATAACGGCCATGTCTGGGGACGCCCCGTCGGCATCACCGTTGCCACCGATGGCTCCCTCCTCGTAACCGATGACGGTTCGAACTCCATCTGGCGCGTCATTTACACGGGTGGCAACGCGCAAAAGAGCGCCGAGGGACAAAAACATGCCAACGACACCACAAAGGGCGTTTCCAGGTAGGAAATTCCTGATCGCAGCGGTGTGCCTGCTCGCGGTTCTCGCGTTGAGCGCATTCCAGTTCGGTGATAACAACGGCCTGAACAACTTGCCTTTCGCTCAGGTCCGGCGGCTTGTCTCCGATCTGCCCAAAGCTCAAAAAATGGCCGGCGAGGGGAACCTCGAACTCCTCGCCGGCCAGTCCGTTCGCGGAGACTCCGTAAGTCTCCGCGGCGAACTTGCCGACGCGAACTGCTTTCTCGGCACCCACACCCACGCGTACGACCATGCCTTCTGCGCAAAATTCTGCGCCGCCGCCGGCAGCCCC
>DATHMM010000040.1:0-23447 GCA_035487095.1 Candidatus Sulfotelmatobacter sp. | reverse complement strand
AGTTCGCGCGGTGACGAACGTGAGCTCCCATGGGAGATTGCCAAATGCGAACAAAACGGCCGCTCCGTGAGCCGGTGCGTGAGGAAGCGGGGCCGATCCTCAAGAACTACATCACTCCCGCCGGATTGCAACGGCTGAAAGACGAGCATGAGTTCCTGCTGATTCGCGAGCGCCCCGCGTTGGTGGAGGTCGTCGCGTGGGCTGCCAGTAACGGGGACCGCAGTGAAAACGCCGACTACCTCTATGGCAAGCGACGGCTGGGCCAGATCGATTCGCGGATTCGCTTTCTCACGAAACGCATTGATGCGGCCGTGGTCGTCGATCCCGCCGCTCCGCGGCCGGGATCAGCCGCTACGCGCGTCTTCTTCGGCGCAACCGTGACCTACAAGGACGCCGCCGGCCTCGAACACGTCGTCTCGATCGTCGGCATCGACGAGGTGGACCTCGACCGCGGCTACATCAGCTGGCGCTCGCCTCTCGCCAATGCGCTGATGAAGGCGAGCCCCGGCGACCGCGTGGACCTGCGCGCGCCAGCGAAGACGGAGCATCTCGAGATCATCGACGTCGAGTACGCGCCGATTCCGATGGATCCTTTCCGCGAACCGCTAGGATCTCAGTCGACGCCCAAGGTCGAGCGCTCCTAGAGCAAGCAGCCTTCTCGTTACCTACCCGCCCTAGCAAAAAACGCAAAGACAGGGCACCTGCAGCTCAACTTCCAGCCGCCATTCGAACGCATCAGTGACCCACGAATCCCCGCGACGAGGCTAAAAAAGTATGCAGTAGCTGTCGATTTTCGGTCTCCCGAACGACTATCTGATAACAGAACGATGAGCTACGGCTCCTTGAGTCCCAGGAAACAAGGAGGAATGGATGAAATTCATCTGTTGGGATACATCGAGCCAGGGAAATTCGGCGAGGGCAAAAAGGTGGCGGGATGTACGGCAATTGTTCCTGTGGCATAACCACACAACTCATGTTACCCTCATGTGGCTATCGCACAGGAGACCTTATGGGTGATTCCAAACTCGACCTGCTTCAGGGCACTCTTGATCTCATGGTCCTCCAAACACTTGCCGTGCTGGGCTCCCTCCACGGCTACGGCATTGCTCGCCGCATCGAGCAGACCAGCGGCAACGAAGTCCTCCTTAACCAGGGAACGATCTACGCCTCTCTCGTACGACTGCAACAACGCGGCTGGATCTCCGCCGAATGGGGGATCTCCGACAATAATCGCAAAGCCAAGTTTTATTCCATCACCAAGCGCGGCCGCAAACAGTTAACCGAAGACGCCGCCTACTGGCAACGCCTCTCGCTGGTGATGTCCCGAGTCCTCTCCACGGCCGGCCACGACGAAGGCTCCAACTAATGCCCTGCCGCGACCACAATTCGTGCCTTCCGGGGCGGTTTGCTCTCGGGTCGCGTAGCCCAGCCGCTATTGTCTGTGCTCTTGGCTCTTCTCTGCTGACTCTTCCTTGCAGAACTGGCTTTTGTTCGGACGCTTTTGCTTTTCTCTTCCACGAATTGCCGCTCACGAATCATGAATCGCGTTTCCAGGAGGTCCCTCAATGAACTCTCTCTTCTCGTTCTTCCAACGTCTTAGGAATCTCTTCCGCCAGGATGATCTCGATCGCGACCTCGCCGCGGAAATCTCCACCCACATCGATCTGGCCGTCGAAGAAAATCTCAAGAAGGGACTGTCCCCTGAAGAGGCCCGCCGCCAAGCCCTAATCCAATTCGGGGGCACGCAACAGGCCAAGGAAAATCACCGGGATTCCCGCGGCCTTCCACTCCTTGAATCTTTTTTTCAGGATCTCCGCTTCGCCCTGCGCACATTTCTCAAGAACCCCGGCTTCACCGCCATCGCCGTCCTCACCCTGGCGCTCGGCATCGGCGCCAACGCGGCCATCTTCAGCGTAGTGCGCGGCGTGCTCCTCCGCCCGCTTGCCAATCAGGACGAAGACCGTCTGCTCTATGTCCGCCAAAGCGCCCCAGGCATCGGCCAGGCGGATGCGGCTTTCTCCGTTCCTGAAATCAAAGACATCGGCGCCGGCCTGAAAACCATCAAGGAACTGGGCACTCTTTCCGCGCTGGACTTCACCGTAGTCGGATTAGGCGAGCCGCGCGAAATCCGCAGCGGTGTGGTTGATGGCAACTATTTCGACGTGGTCGGTCTCCGACCCGTCCTGGGCCGCCTGCTAAATCCCGCCGACGATGGTCCCAACGCCCCCGGCGCGGCCGTCCTCACCTATCGCTTCTGGACCAACTCGTTGCATTCCGATCCAAGCGTGCTGGGGAAAACCATCCGCCTCGGCAGTGAAGAAGGTACGCGTCCCGCGACCATAGTCGGCGTTTTAGAACCGTCGGTCCCCTATCCCGTTGAAACCGAAATCCTGGCCAACATTGTCACCAGCCCGCATCACCTCTCCGCCACCATGGTCACGGGTCGCTCGCATCGCATGACCGAAGTCTTCGCGCGCCTCGCTCCCGGCGCAGAGCTCGACTCCGCCCGCGCCGAACTCAGCACCGTTTACGCCAGCATGCTTGCCGCGCATCCAGAGACTTACAAGGCCAACGATCACTTCCAGATCAGCGTCACGCGCATGCACGACCAAATTAATTCCAACGCAAACACCATTCTCTGGGTGCTCTTCGCCGCCGCCGGCCTGCTGTTCGTAATCGCGTGCTCCAACGTCGCCAATCTGATTCTCGCTCGGACTGTACGTCGCGAACCCGAACTCGCCATGCGCTCGGCTTTGGGCGCAACCACCCAAGTACTTCGCCGCTCACTCCTGGCCGAAAGCCTTCTCCTGTGCGGCATGGGCGCGCTGGCAGGAATTCTTATCGCCGCTCCGATGGTAGCCGTGCTCGCGCGTTACGCCGCGCGTTTCTCCGTGCGCGCTGCCGGCTTGACTCTCGATTTCAGTTTGCTCTGGATTGGCGTGGCGCTCGCCCTGGTCTCCGCCGTCTTCCTGGCCTTTGTTCCGCGGCTGCCCAACGCATCGGCTGGCTCCGGAATATCCGGCAGCAGCCTGCGTGTTACCGGAGGAAGCCGCCGACGTCTCCGCATTTTCGCTGTCACGCAGATCACCGCATCGTTCCTCTTGCTGGCCGGTGCGGGTGCGTTGGTGAAAACTCTCCTGGAACTCGAGAGAACTCAAGCCCCCTTTGACACCGCGCACGTTCTCGCCGTGAACTTGCCCGTGATGACCGATGGCCGCACCCCTGAACAGGTCAAGGATTTCTATCGCAACGTTCAGCGCAACCTCAGCACCCTTCCCGGAGTCGAGCGCGTCTCCTACGGTTTCAGCGTTCCCTGGCGCGATTCCCGCCTGCAAACCATCACCCTGGCTTTCGCTGCCGAAGGTGCCAAGCAGGAAAACCCCGAAGACGACACCCGCGCAGATTTTCGTTCGGTTTCCGCAGGCTATTTCGATACCTTGGGTATTCCCATCGTCGAGGGCCGCGACTTCCGCGACAGCGATCGCGACGGCTCGGAACTCGTAGTCGTTGTCAGCCAAAGCCTCGCCCAGCGTTTCTTCCCCGGCCAGGACCCCGTCAACCGTCATTTGACGTGGACCGACCCCGTCATTAAATTCATCGGCGTCAGCGACCAACCCCGCCGCATCATCGGTGTCGTCCCTGACCTCGACGACGAAAACATCATTCCCTCGCCAATGATAACGGTCTATCAACCCACCGCGCAGGAGGGCTTCAACGGTCGCCTGTTTGTGCGCGCCAAAAAAGATCCCTACGCACTCGTTCCCACGATCACGCGCGCCATTCACGAGATGGCTTCCGATCAACCCGTCGAGCGTCCCGCCACGCTCGAAGACGTTCGCGGCGAAGTGCTTGCTCCCAACCGCCTCAACGCCATTGTCTTCGGTGGATTCGCCGCGCTGGCGCTGCTGATTTCCGTCGTAGGCGTAGCCGGCGTCCTGGCCTTTTCCGTAAGCGGCCGCACCCGCGAATTCGGCATCCGCCTCGCCCTGGGCTCTCAGCCCGCCAGCCTCCTGGCCGACGTCCTCAAAGATGGCTTGGTGATCGCGTCCATTGGTGTGGGCTCAGGCGTTCTGGTCGGCACCGTCTTCGCCCGAGTAATCGGCAAATACGTTTCCGAACTCCAATTCCCCGGCGCGCTGCCGCTGATCGCCTCAGCCGCAATCCTATTGGTCGCCGCAGTCGTTGCCTCAGCCCTGCCAGCACTGCGCGCCTCTCGCGTGGACGCCATCCAAGCTCTTCGCGCTGAGTAACACACGAGGGATCGACACACCATGGATATCCAACGACCATCCAACGCCCGCGCCAAGCGAATCCGCCGCATCCTCTACGCCGCCGTGGCCCTCGTCTCGATCACCGGCGTCACCTACGGCGTCACCCGCCTCCGCCCCGCTGCTCCCGCCGTGGACAAGGCCACCATCTGGACCGACGAAGTCAAGCGCGGCCCCATGGTCCGGGACGTTCGCGGGGTTGGCACTCTCGTTCCCGTCGACATCCGCTGGATCCCCGCGCAAACCGATTCCCGCGTCGAGCGCATCGTTCTGCGTCCCGGCGCCATCGTCAAGCCAGGCAGCATCATCCTCGAACTCAGCGACCCCATCCTGCAGCGCGAAACTCTCGACGCAGGATATCAACTCAAAGCCGCCCAAGCCGACCTCGAGAATCTCAAGGTCCAGATCAACAGCGAACTCCTCAATCAAAAATCGTTCACCGCCGCGGTCCGCAGCGATTACGAGCAGGCCAAGCTGCAGCACGAAGTCGATGAAAAACTTCGCGTCGAAGGCATCGGGGCGGAAGTCACCGCTAAACTTTCCAAAGTCAAAGCCGAACAGCTTGCCATCCGCCTCAAGCTCGAGGAAGATCGCACCAAAAACGCCGAGGACTCCGCGGCAGCGCGTCTGCAGGCACAGCAATCTCACGTAGATCAGCAGCGCGCCCTGTACGATCTCAAGAGCAGCGAACTCGATTCCCTGCACGTCCGCGCCAGCATCGACGGCGTTCTGCAGCTCGTCCCCGTTGACGTTGGCCAGCACGTCACTCCCAGCACCAATTTAGCGCGCGTCGCCGATCCCAAGCACCTGAAGGCCGAAATCAGAATCCCCGAAACCCAGGCCAAAGACATCACCATTGGCCAGCCCGCCACCGTCGACACCCGCAACGGCATCGTCAAAGGCCAGGTCTCCCGCATCGATCCCTCCGTGCAAAACGGCACCGTCACCGTCGACGTGCTGTTCACCGAACCGCTCCCAAACGGCGCGCGACCCGATCTCAGCGTCGATGGCACCATCGAACTCGAGAATCTCAAGGATGTCCTCTACGTCGGCCGTCCCGTTCACGGCCAATCCAGCAGCACCATCGGTTTGTTCAAACTAGTCGAAGACGGCTCGGAAGGCGTTCGCGTCAACGTCAAGCTGGGCAAAAGTTCCGTCAACACGGTCGAAATTCTCCAGGGCTTGAAAGTCGGAGACAAAGTAATCCTCTCCGACATGTCCGCCTGGGATGCCGTTGACCGTGTCCGATTGCGCTAGGGATATTCACTTTGGAGGCTGCTCGCATGACTTCATCAAACGGTACGCTCATCAAAATGCACGGCGTCAGTAAGGTCTTCTTCACTGACGAACTCGAAACGCATGCATTGGACTCCATCGATCTCGAAATCAAGAAAGGTGAATATCTCGCTATTTCCGGCCCTTCCGGATGTGGCAAATCCACGTTGCTCGCCATCCTCGGCCTCCTTGATTCCCCCACGGAAGGGGATTACTTGCTGAACGGCCAGCCCGTTTCCACTCTCAAGCTCGGTGACCGCTCGCGCATCCGCAACCGGGAAATCGGCTTCATCTTCCAGGCCTTTAACCTGATCGGCGAACTCACTGTTTATGAAAACGTCGAACTGCCCCTCACCTATCGCGGCATGGCCTCCGCCGAACGGAAGGAAAAAGTACAGCGCGCCCTCGAACGCGTCGAAATGGCCCACCGCGCCAAGCATTACCCCGCCCAACTCTCCGGCGGGCAGCAGCAGCGCGTCGCCGTCGCCCGCGCTCTCGTCGGCGACCCCATGATTCTTCTGGCCGATGAGCCCACCGGAAACCTCGATTCCAAAAATGGCGATTCGGTCATGGACCTTCTCCGCGACATCCATCAGAGCGGCGCCACCATCTGCATGGTCACCCACGACCCTCGATACACCAACCACGCCGAGCGCACCGTCCATCTTTTCGATGGAAGAATTATTGAAGAGACCAAACCGGCGTCATTACGAAGTTATGCAGCGGAGCCACGAAGCACAACCTGTTAGCCTGAGAACGAATGGTTGGCCAACGGGAGATATTCTCGACGCCACCCGTGTGCTAATCGTGGGTAAATCGCGCCGTCCTCGGAAACTTGTCCGGTCCAGAAATCAGATTGTAGGAAGTTCCACCAGATAGGTAACGGTAAACGAGTTTGTGACCGTTAATGGAGTGGTTGCCGGATGGTCGGCCGCACGGAGATTATTGCGAGGCGGGCGCGGACAACAGGCCTTCGAGGCCTTGCAGGAGTTTTTGGCGTTTGGCAGGTTCGAGGGCGGCGGGCTCGGAGTTGCGGTAGATGCCGTTTTGCTGGAGCCAGGCGAGGAATTCTGGGGCGGGGCGGAGGCCGAAGATTTTGCGGACTGCGAGAGCGTCATGAAAACTGGTGGACTGATAGTTGAGCATGACGTCGTCGGCGCCGGGGACGCCCATGAAGTAGTTGCAGCCGGCGGCAGCGAGCAGAAGCATGAGGTTGTCGGCGGAGTTTTGGTCGGCGACGGCGTGATTGGTGTAGCAGACGTCGCAGCCCATCGGAAGCCCGAGCAGTTTACCGATGAAGTGATCTTCGAGGCCGGCGCGAATGATCTGGCGCTCGTCGTAGAGATATTCGGGGCCGATGAAGCCGACGACGGTGTTGACGAGGAACGGATCGAACGCGCGAGCGACGCCGTAGGCGCGGGCTTCGAGCGTTAGCTGGTCGACGCCGTGATGAGCTTCGGCGGAGAGGGCGCTTCCCTGCCCGGTTTCGAAATACATCACGTTGTCGCCGGCCCAGGCGACGTTGCGCGAGCGGTGATGCTCCAAGACGCGTTCGCGGCCTTCGCGCAGCATGGCGAGATTGATGCCGAAACTGGTGTTCGCCGCTTCGGTGCCGGCGACGGATTGAAACAACAGATCGATCGGGGCGCCGCGATCCAAACATGCCAACTGAGTGGTGATGTGGGCGAGGCAGCAGGCTTGGGTTGGAATGGCGAAGGAAGTAATCAGACGATCCAGGGCTTTCAGGATGGCGCCGACCTGCTCGACGGAATCGGTGGCGGGATTGACTCCGATGACGGCGTCGCCACAGCCGTAGAGAAGGCCGTCGAACGCCGAGAGCAAAATTCCGCCGAGATCGTCGGAAGGATGATTGGGCTGCAGGCGAATGCCGAGGACGCCGCGCTCGCCGATGGTGTTTCGGCAGCGGGTGACGTTGCGGATTTTTGCCGCCGCGATGACGAGATCCTTGTTGCTCATTAGTTTCGCGACGGCCGCGGCCATCTCCGGAGTGATTCCCCATTTGAGAGACTTCAGATCCGCCTCGGTAGTTTGATTGTCGAGGAGGAATTCGCGGAACTGGCCGACGGTCATGCTGCGGAGGGGCACGAACGCGGACGGATCGTGAGTTTCGAGGATGAGGCGGGAAACTTCGTCGGTCTCTGGAGGAATCAGCGGTTTGTTGAGCAGGTCGATGAGAGGAAGGTCGGCGAGGGCGCATTTGGCGGCGACGCGCTCGCGTTCGGAGGCCGCAGCGATTCCCGCGAGTTGATCGCCGGATTTTTCCTCGTTGGCCTTTGCGAGAAGCTCGCGCAAATCAGAGAAGCGATAGTGTTCGCTCATAGCCGGTGCCGCTAGTATGTCTTTTCGTCTGCCAGAGGGAAAGCAAAAGAAGTTTGGGGGAAACGGCAGCCGCTGCGGGCTAGAACTTAACTCATAAATGGAGCCCCGATTGGGGAAGAGTGTCCTCAGGGGCTAAAGCCCGATTTTTTACGGCTCCAAATGTCGGAGCTAAAGCTCCGACCTCCTGAAACGATTTATTCGATTGCTTCTAGTGGGAGTTGAGCGGCGGGCGAAGCAGCGAGACTTCATTGTCATCGGGAGTGGCCAGCCAGATGGTGCGTTCGGGATAGTAGCGGAGAAGTTGGTCGTTGAGTTCCCCGGGGAGATCGCGAGCCCAGATGACTTTCGAACCGTCTATGTCGGCACCGTTGAAGACCCACTCTTCGTGCACGCTATGCTCCAGGCCATAGCGCACGAGAACGACGTGCTTCCCCTGCTTGGATTCGAGGTCGTGCAAGAGGTCGGCGCGATCGGAAAGTCCCCAGCCGCCCCAGCCTTGCGGATCGCCAAGGCGCTGCGCAACCAATAAGGAAACATCGAACACGAGCGCGAGAAGGACCACGCGGGAAAGAGCGGCGCCGACAGGTCGACCGAGAATGCGCATCGTGCGCAAGTGGCGAATCGATTGGGCGAGTGCAGCGAAGATAATGGCGGCGGCCGGCGCGATGTAGTGGGGTCCCGGCCAGACCACGAGGGAATAGCCGAACAAGACGGCTAAAAGAGTGAGAAGGGGCAGGCGGAATCGCGCGTCGCGGTAGAGAAAGAAAAGGCCGGGCACGAGCAACCAGCATGCCGGCCAGAGGAAGGCGGGCGAGCAGTGATCCCACTTGTCGTGGAAGACGAACTTGAATGTGGACCAGGAACGATCGTAGTTGAGGCGTTCGTACTGGTTGTAGAAAGTTTCCAGCTGGGCGTTGTTGTAATGAAGCGGGGGCCTGGGGGCCTGCCACAGGAAAAGCGCGGCGCGAACGTGGAGGCGTTCATCGTAGGCATAGGGCGGGAGAAACGCGTTGCCGGTGATGCGCCAGTTATAGCGAGCCATGAAGCAACCGGTGATGAGCAGGATGATGGCGGCGGGAAAGATGATTAGCCGCAGAACGGAGCGGCGCGTTTCCAGGTGCTGGAATTCACGCCGAAGCCAGAGGAGCATGGCAATCGCGACGGGCACGCAGAAGAACACACTTTCGTACGGGCGGCTGTTGAAGAGGATGGCCACGCCGAGGCCGAGGAGAATTCCCAAGGCGAGCGATGGGCGGCGTTTCATGCGGCCGAAGGCGCCGAGGACGAGCGCTCCCCCGATGGCGGCCACCGCGCCGCCCCAATAACTGTTCATCCAGTAGGAAGCGACACAGAGGCGAAGAGCACCCAGGACGCCGGCTAGCAAAGCCCATCTTGCCGGCATCCACGCTTGCAAGGCCCAGACAAAAGCCGCGGCCATGGCGGAGGCGCTGAGAAGCACGCCAATCCATGGATCGCCTAGCAACTGGCCGAATGCCAGCACCAGCCCCTGCGCGGGAGGATATTTTGAGGCGTAGGCGGGAAACCAGAGAACGTGGAACGTTTCGAAGCTTCTCCAAAGAGGGTGCGGCGGATTTGCCATGCGGCCGTGAACAAAAGTGTCACCCATCAGGAGGTAGCCGAACTCATCGTGAATGCCCGGGTTGGGAACGGGGAGCAGCGAGAGGAGGGCGAGGCGCAAGGCGATCACGAAAAGGAACAATCCCGCGACCGCCAGAAATTTATGCTCGGCAATTGCGGCGAAGAACTTCTCGATTTGCCCGAAAAAGCGTTCCGAACCGCGCGGAATGAAGATGGCGGCCAGTAAGAAAGCGGAGGCGAGGAGAATCGTGACGTAGGGCTCTGAGAGCCAGGTGGGAACGGAGGAATCCATCAAGAGTCGGGAAATCACCCGGATAAGAATTGCCGATGGGCGATTCAGAGTTCCATTGTAGTGGATAGCGGGCGAAAGTCAGCCGACTAATTGTTCGTGGCTAGCCGGTGTGGCTTCGGCAATGGTTCTCCATTCGGGCAGGCGGTCCGCGATGCCAGCCCGGTGAAGGAGTTCCATGTCGAAGGCCGGAGGGGCGACACCATGATCGAGCGCTTCTCGTTCATGGGCGAGCAGATTGCAAACGTAAACCAGCAGTGCCATGTCCGTGCCGTTGGGCGGGACGCGTTGCGGATGATGATGATGGGCGACGGCTTCGACAACCGGGTAAGGGAGTCCCCACAAGCTGAGCAGGTAGGCGCCGACCTCGGCATGGGATATATGGCTGAGGCGTTCTTCAATTTCATGGAGGGGTTTGCGTTCGGCGCGGGCCTGCTCTAGGGCGCGGCCGAAATGCGCCGGGGTGCGTTCGGCGATGACCAGTTTGCCGACGTCGTGGACCAGTGCGGCGAGGACGAGCGAAGGAGGGGCTTGTGCCTGCGGCGCGATGGCGGCGGCGATCCGAGCGGTAAGCTGTGCGTGACGATGAAACTCCTCGATGTATTCCACGGAAACGAACTCATTGGGCATGAAGGCGCGGAAAACTTCAAGGGTGAGTACCAGGTCATGAAGGACGGTGACGCCGAGGCAAGTTACGGCGGTTTTCACGCTGGTGACATCACGCGCCAGCCCAAAGAAGGAGGAGTTGACGAGTTGCAGAAGCTTGGCGCTGAGGGCGACGTCCTGCTCGACGATGCGGCAGATGCGGTCGACGGAAACGTTGGGCTGGGCCAGGGCAACTTTCAATTCCGAGAAGACGCGCGGCAGCGACGGCAGATCGCGCAGGGCGCCGACGAGACTGACGAGCATTTTGCTGTCGAGAACTTCGCCGAGGCTGGTGGCGCGGGCGATGCCGGCGCGGAGCATTTCCGGGTCGCACGGTTTGAGCAAAAATTGGTGGGCGACGGGCACGGCACGGAGCGATGCTTGCAGCTCTGTGTAACCGGAGAGAATGATTCGAAGCGTGCCCGGGTGCCTTTCGCGGACGATTTCGAGCAGGGTGGCGCCGTCCATGCCGGGCATGCGCATGTCGGTGACGATTACGTCGAAGGGAGACTCTTCGAGGAGCGAGAGGGCGGGTTCCCCGCCGGGGGCAAAGGCCATGTCCCATTCCGCGCGCATCGGACGCAGCATGCGCCGCAATCCATCCAGGATGCTGATTTCATCGTCGACAAAGAGGATTCTTTTCATTGCACCAGCGCCTCCTCGCGCAGAGCGGCCGCCGAAAGCGGAAGCCGAATAAAAAAAGTCGTGCCCCTTCCGGGTTGAGTTTCAAAAGTCAGGGTTCCGCCGTGCTTTTCGACGACGATGGCGCGGGCGAGGGCGAGTCCCTGCCCGGTGCCCTTTCCAACCCCCTTGGTGGTGAAGAAGGGATCGAAAATTTTGTCGCGGACTTCCTCGGGGATGCCGGTGCCGGAATCGGAGATGGCGATCTCCACGCAGTTACCTTCGGTGCGGGTGCTGACAACGATTTTGCCGAGGGAGTCCGAACCTTTGATGGCGTCGCCGATGGCGTGTGCGGCGTTGACCAGCAGATTCAGAAACACCTGGTTCAGGTCGCCGAGGTGGCAGATCACGGGAGGGATGTCGGCAAAATGTGTTTCGACGTCGGCGACATACTTTAATTCGTTGCGGGCGACGATCAGGGTGCTTTCCAGGGCGCGATTGATGTCACCGGGAACTTTTTCGTTGGTGCGGTCGACGTGGGAAAACTCCTTCATGCCGCGAACGATGGTGGAAACACGGGCAAGCCCCTCGAGCATTTGATCCATGGCGCGGGGAATTTCTTTTTCGAGGTAATCCCAATCGGCTTTTTCGCGGAGAGCGGAGATATCGTTTAGAAGGTCGCGGCTGAAGTGGCCGCCCTCGGCGGCTTCGCGGAGTTCCTGATACTTGTGGATGAGCTGAATCTCGTCGCGAAAGGAATTCTGGAGGAAACGGGTGTTGTCTCCCACGAACTGGATGGGGGTGTTGATTTCGTGGGCGATGCCGGCGGCGAGGCGGCCGACGGCTTCGAGTTTCTGGCTATGGCGAAGCTCCATTTCCTGGCGCTTGCGATCGGTGAGGTCTTCGAAGGACACGACCGCGCCAATCACCTTGCCGTTGCGGCGGATTTGCCGGGAGTTGTATTCGACCGGGAAACTGCTGCCGTCCTTGCGCCAGAACAGTTCATCCTCGACGTGGGCATCGTGGTCGTCGTGAAAACTGCGGAAGACGGGACACTCTTGCCAAAGGTAAGGGGTGCCGTCCGGGCGGGTATGGTGGAGCAGCGAATGCGCGTTCTTGCCAAGGACTTCGGAGGCATGGCCGTAACCGAGGAGGCGAAGGCCTGCAGGGTTGACGAAGGTGCAATTTCCATCCGCGTCGATGCCATACATGGCTCCGGGAGCGGAATCAACGAGCAGCTTGACGAGTTGGCCGCGCTCGGCAAGTTCGGCGGTGCGGGAGGCAACGCGTTCTTCGAGCTCGAGTTGGGCGGCGAGTAGGGCTTCTTCGTTGCGCTTGAAGTCGGTGATGTCTTCGGTCAGGCCGGTAATTTGCGTGTGCTCGCCGTCGGAGCTGAGTCGGGGAAAGGAGCGCTGCCAGAGCCAGCGGAGATTTCCGTCCGCGGGAATAATCCTGTAGTAGGCCTCGGTCGGCTTGCCGCGGGATTGAAGATCCTGGACGCGTGCAACGACATCGCGGTCTTCCTGGTGAATCAGTTGTTGCCAGGCGGCGGGATTTTCCGAGAGGTCTGCTGTGGGGAGGCCGAAAATCCGTTCGAAGGCGCTGCTGACATAGGTGTAGCGGCCGGATTTTGCATCCTTGATCCAGAAAACCTGGTGGATGTTTTCGGTGAGGAAGAGAAATTGCTGCTGGGTGCGCTCAAGTTCGTCGAGCATTCCATTGATGCTGGCGGCGAGGCTGGAGAGTTCATCGCGGCCGGTGACCTGAACGCGCTCGGCCAAAGCGTTGCGCTTGCCGATGCTTACGACTTCGCGGCTGAGGCCGCTCAACCGGGCAAGAACAAATTTCTGGAGAAAGAAAATGATCAGGAGAGTGGAAATGACCACGCCGGCGAAGACGGTGGCGAAAAGGTAGAACTGGCTGAGCTTTCCGCGCTCGTAGATGGGGCGGGGCGTGTCCACGCGCAACAGCAGGAGAGGGTCGTCAAACATATCGCGAACCATCGCGTATCCGCCAATTGAGTCCTCACCGAGGGGAAGAACCTGGGTTTCGTCCGGGTCGGGCATCAGCGCTTTTTTTGCAATCTCGAAGTCACGCGGAAGGCTGGCCGAATTGATGCGTTCGAAGGTGGTGGAAGTGCGCGTAAGGTCGCTTATGCGGGTGGCACCGGTTTCATCGAACTTTCGGGCGGCAAGGAATATGCCCTGCGGCTCGCCCTCGCGGCGCGAATTCAGGATGGGCCTGACGGAAACGACATATGCGGCATCCGGGAAGGCTACGAGGCCGTCGCGGGGAGCTCGGCTGACGAGCAAAAGTTCCAATTCTGGACGGCTGAATAACTTCTCAAGGAATTCAGAGGGCACGGGCGCCACTTCATGTTTTTCCGTGTCGTAGGCTTTGGCGAAGATGTTTTTCCCATGAAGATCGCGAACCACAACGAGATTCAGTTCCAGTCCGCCCATACTGGCGTCCTGAAATTCGTCTGCGATACCCTCCGCATTTTCCGGATGCTTCGCGAACTCGTAGGTGCGATCCCAGTAGGCGTAATCGTTGGTGGTGCGGCCGACGGCGTCGAATTCCTGCGAAAGGGCGGCAAGAGAGTATTCGAGGTTTTGATTCATCTGCTCCGTTTCGAGGTGGCGAAAGCTCGAAAGCAGCAGGTCCCGGGAAAGAAAATAGAGAATACCCATTCCGCCAGCGACAGTGGTGGCGAAGACGAGGAGCATTTTGGGGCGCAGATTCATGGGCGGAAACGAATGGATGGACGAGGGAGTTGCGAACTGCAAGCATGAGGAGCGCGAGGAGGATGGTTCCAAGATGGAACAGTTTGCAGCAGTCTCGAACAGTGCGGATTGCAAGCAAGGTGGTAAAAATATTCTGCAACGATACGCAACCATGCCCGTATTCGAACGATGCCCGGCGGATGAAACGGGGCCGCAGGTTGCCTTGGGTTAACGAGGTTCATTTTGTTCGCGATAGCGACGATTTGAGGAAGGGCAATTCGCCACGGAAACGCACGCAAGAGGTTGGAAAGTGCGGTGTGGGAAGCGAATTCCTCAGGCTTCTTTTCTCTATCCTTCCTAATGGTTCCCCTCATGCATGCCGACAACCATAGAGAGGAACGCAGGCCCATGAGCACACCTAACATTCGGCCCACGCAGATGGCCAACCAACGCCGCAGCCAGAGGATCCTGTTGTCGGTCCCGCTGCGAGTTTCCGGAAAAAGGGCGAACGGCACGCCGTTCGTGGAGCACACCAAGACGCTGATCGTGAACGCGCACGGAGCGCTGCTGCAATTGGAGGAGCCAGTGCGAAGCGGTCAAAACTTGAACATAAGAAATATGGTCACGGGGGAAGAATCGCTGTGCACGGTGGTGGATTTGAGCCCGGGAGCAAACGGGCTGGCGGAGATTGGGGTGGAGTTCGCGCAGCCCAATCCGCGGTTTTGGCGAGTTTCTTTTCCTCCGACGGACTGGAGCACACGGAGCCCGGAAGCGAAGCGCTTCGCCGCCAGCCCAATCTCCGTGCCGCCTGCACAGGCAAAGGATCCCGGAGCCAAGAAGTAGCGCTGCGCGCACGTAATTCCCCGCAACTCTTCGTCGCTTCACATTCACCCGCGATTCCAGACATTTTTTCACTGGGCGAACTGCGCCGATTTTTGGTATTTTCAGCCGAGGGGATTCATGAGGAAAAACCCAATGTGGATGGCAATTGCGGGAATCCTTGCCGCAGCGGCGTTGATTGCGGCGATCAGCGCAAATCTGCGCGGCGGGGACAAGTCGCCGGCCGTGGGAACGCCCGCGCCGGATTTCACGCTGAATTCGCAGGAGGGAAAGCCCGTCAGCCTGCACGATTTCAAGGGCAAATGGGTGGTGCTCTATTTTTACCCGAAGGATATGACCAGCGGGTGCACGATCGAGGCGCACAATTTCCAACGGGACCTGGCGAAGTATGACGCGAAGAAGGCGGTGATCCTGGGCGTGAGCATGCAGGACGAAAAGTCTCACCAGGAGTTTTGCGCGAAGGAGAGCTTGACGTTCAAGCTGCTGGCGGACACGAAAAAGGAAGTTTCCGCGGATTACGATTCGGTGATGAATCTGGGAGTGGCAAAGCTTTCGGCGCGGCACACGTACCTGATCGATCCGAACGGCGTGGTCAGGAGAGTTTGGACAAGCGTGGATGTGAAAACGCACAGCGACGACGTGCTGGCGTCGCTGGACGAACTGCAGAAGGCGGCAAGCTAGGGCAGGGCAACCCAGGCGGTGGTTTCGGGCTCCGGGATAAGCTAAAATTTCGGAGCCTTTTTCATTGGAGGGTGCAGATATGAATCGCAAGATTTTTTTGCCCATAGTGGCACTGGGAATTCTGGCATTCGGGTTGGCGCTGCGAGCGGGAGCGCCGAAAACGGAGACGGTCAGCTACAAGAGCGGCGATGAAACGGTCAGCGGCTATCTGGCGCTGCCGGACGGAGCGGGCAAGCACCCGGCGATCATCGTGATTCACGAATGGTGGGGGTTGAACGACTGGGTGAAGGAGCAGGCACAGAAATATGCGGCGCAGGGGTACGTTGCGCTGGCAGTGGATCTCTATCGCGGGAAGGTGGCGACGAATGCCGATGACGCGCACATCCTGATGCGCGGATTGCCGGATGACCGCGGGCTGCGCGACCTGGAGGCGGCGTTTGCGTATCTCTCTTCACGGGCGGACGTGAATACCGTGAAGATTGGATCCATCGGATGGTGCATGGGGGGCGGTTGGTCCCTGAAGCTGGCCGAGGACCAGCCAAAGCTGGCCGCTTGCGTGGTGAATTACGGATCGCTACCTTCGGACCCGGCATTGATCGCCAAGATCAAGGCGCCCTTGCAGGGAAATTTTGGCGCGGACGACCAGGGCATCCCCCCGAAGGATGTGAATGCGTTCGAGGCCGCGATGAAGGCCGCGGGTAAGACGACGGACATCAAGATTTATGAGGGCGCGGGCCACGCGTATCAGAATCCGAACAACAAACAGGGGTACCGTCCTGAGGCGACGGCGGACTCGAACCAGCGGATCACGGCTTTCTTTCAGAAGTATCTGCACTAGGGGATTTGGAGACTGGCGGGGCGGCTCAGACGTTGGCGAGTACCTTTAGTCCAGGTACGCCGATCAATTTTTGATCTGAAGTAACCAAGATCAGATCGTGGGCGATGGCGGTGGCCGCAAGAAAACGGTCCGCGGGGTCTTTGTGGTTGGGCAAAATGTAACGCATCTCGTGAACCACTTGCCAGGTCAAGTTCGCCTCCTCCAACTCCAAATCCTGAGACGTGCGGGCGAACCATACGGCGAAGTCCTCATGGAACGAGATTCTTTTCTTTTCCAAAAGAATCATTACCTCCCAAATGCTGATCGGGGACAGGTAGCGATCATTAGAGGGTTCAGTTACCGCCTGGTGGACAACTGAACTCAATTTGTGCGGTTCTCGGAACATCCACAACCAGATATGGGTGTCGAGCAAGAATCGCATCTATTTTTCTTCCTCCGGGTCACCCGCGGCATCCCAATCCGAAAGGTCCGAGATGGGGCCGACGATATCTCCGTGAATCGTCATGGAACCCACGCCAGTACCAAGCTTGGGACCATGTTTGGCGGGGGCCGGGGGGCCAATTTGTGCAACCGGATGGCCGAAGCGTGTGACGAGGACGGGCTGGCCGGTCTTGTTGACCTTTTCGAGGACGGCAAGGCAGGTGGCTTTGAATTTCGAGATGGCGATTTCTTCCACGGCGCTGCTCCTAAGTTGAGGAAGGATAGCATGGATTTAGACCATAGTCAAACCATGGTCAGACTATAGTCCGACCATGGTCCATAAATAACATAAACGCTTATATTTCATACATTTAAATTGAGTCTAGACGAAGCTGTTTATGGCTCGTCGTCGCCGTCATCGACTCCGCTTAGGTCGTGATCGACGGGTTTGCTCGCGTCAATGGCCGAAAGGCCTGCTTTCCGAAGTTCGCTGCTCAGTTGAGGGACGGTGGATTGTTTCAGGTCACTCCAATGCTTGAGGAGTGAATCCAATTGTTCGGCTAGCTCAGCGTAAACCTTGCCGGCTTGGGTGGTTGGAGCCGCGTCCGAGGAATCGGCGATGGCCAGCAACTGGCCGAAGTGCTGGTTGAGGGTAGAGAAATTTTCTGGTTGCTTGCCGCTGGGCGGCGTTCCAAAGAAATTACTGGCGGTTGCGCCGGCCAAGGCGGCGCACTGCTTGTCGAGAGCTACGAGCGAATCGGCCAACTTCCCTTTTGCCTTTGCTAAAGATTCTTTCAGTTGTGCGCGGACGGACTGCACCTGGCTGAGGGCATCGAAACTCTGGTTCATGCCGGAGACAGCGCCGGCTTGGAGCGAGGCCTGCGCTTGGAGGTCCGCCGGGGGAGTTTTGATTCTGGGATCCATTTTCACGGTCAGCGATTGGCTAAATTGCGTGCCGTTGACCGTCAGGCGGACGGTGTAGTTCCCCGGCAGCACCCTGGCACCCAACGGAAGCAGCGGCGTATCGCGAGGAATCGCGGAGATGGGAAATTCCTTGTTGAGCGATTTGGGCGGCGCGGCGTGGAGGTCCCACACGAAGCGATGCATGCCTTGGGCGGCCGAAAGAATGCGCGAGGGCCGGACCCAGTACATGGGAATCGGATGTTCGGCGGCGATTTTGTCCATAAGCAGCGGCGAGTCCGCGCTCGAGTACCGGCGGACGGTTGCGCCCGTGGAATCCAGGATTTCAAGCGTGACCGGACCGCTTGCGGCGGAGGCAAGGTAGTAATTGAGGATGGCGCCATCGGGGGGATTTTTCCCGGCGGGGGTTTCCGGAGGCAGCGGCGTGTCTGGATTGCGATCCCAGCGCCAACGCATGGCTTCCTGCGGCTGGAACAAAAACGCCGGGGCTTTTGCAATCTGATCGCTCAACTGGCGAAGAGGCGTGATGTCGTCGAGGATCCAGAACGAGCGGCCGTGCGTGGCAACGATCAGGTCATCGCCATGAATCGCGAGATCGCGCATAGAGGTGTGTGGCAGATTCAGCTGGAGAGGCTGCCAGGAGTCGCCGTCATTAAAGGATACATAGACCGAGGTTTCGGAGCCCGCGAAGAGCAATCCCTTGCGCGCGGGATCTTCGCGCACGGCATTGATGGGGGCGTTTTCGGAGAGCCCGACGACAACTTCCTGCCAAGTTGCGCCGAAATCGCGGGTGCGGTAAATGTGGGGTTTCAAATCATCCAGACGGAAGCGATTGACGGCGGCATAAGCGGTTCCCGCGTCGAAGTGCGAGGCCTCCAGAATGGAGACCTTGCTCCAGGCAGTCAGCTGAGGGGGAGTGACATTTTTCCAGGTCTTGCCGCCATCGCGGGTGACTTGAATCTGGCCATCGTCCGTGCCGGCCCAGATCGTGCCGACTTCCTTGAAGGAAGGGGCGACGGCGTAAATGGTGCCGCGATGCTTGCCTTTTTCCGGGTCGCCAGCGGAAAACGCGCCGAGGTTGGCGGGAATTTCCGGCGACTCGCGCGTCAGGTCCGGACTGATCGCCTGCCAGGAGCGGCCTCCATCCGTGGTCTTGAACAGAACGTTGGCGGCGAAATAAAGCGTGCCGGGGTCGAGGGGCGAAAAAACGATCGGCAGCGAACGATTGTAGCGATACTGGCCGGTGCGGATGGGCTCTGGAGCGACGTTCGCGTACTCGTTGAGTTCCTGATTGGTGCGCGTGATGCGGCCGCCGTAGAGAATGTTGGGATCGCGCGGGTCAACGGCGATGTAACCGTACTCTTCGACGCCGGGCAGGCTCCACTCGCGAAAAGTCAATTCCCCCATATCGCTGCGGCTCATCACGGCGGCGCTGCCGCTTTCCTGCTGCGCGCCATAGACCCAATAGGGGAAGCGATTGTCCGTGGTGACATGATAAAACTGGGCGCTTGGCTGGTTGTACCAACTGCTCCAGGTCTGGCCGCCGTTGACGCTGATCACCGCGCCCTGATCGCTGGAAAGCGCGATCATCTGCCCGTTAGCAGGATTGATCCAGATGCGCTGGTAGTCGTCGCCGCCGGGGGCGCCCTTGAATCCGGTGAAAGTCTTTCCGCCGTCGGTGGATTTCCAGGTTGAGGTATTGGCGACGTAGATTGTGTCCGCGTTCTCCGGCGAAACGGCGATGCCCATCGCGCCAGGGCCGCGGCCGCCGATGCGGTGATCTTCGTTGACGTGCTGCCAGCTTTCGCCGCCGTCGTCGGACCGATAGATGCCGGGTTCCTTTTTCGCCTCGGCGGTCAGGTACATCCGCTTCGGATTGCCTGGAGCAAAGGCAATACCGATGCGGCCGAGAAGATCGTCGGGGCCTGGAAGTCCTGTGGTGATTTGCTTCCATGTGGTGCCGCCGTCGGTAGACTTGTAGAGACCGCCGCCGGGAATCACGAAGGATTCGCCGCTGCGGATTTCCCAGGGAGCAACACGTGCTGCCCAGAGAGCCGCAAACAGAACTTGGGAGTTTCCGGGATCCATCACCAGGTCGGCCGCGCCGGTGTTCTCGTCCTTGTAGAGAACTTTCTCGAAACTTTTCCCGCCGTCGAGCGAGCGGAAGACGCCGCGCTCCGCGTTCGGTCCATAAGGGTGGCCCTGCACGGATACAAGGAGGCGGTCGGGATTGCGGGGATCGACGACGATGGCGGTGATTTGCTGGGCGTCGCGCAGGCCGAGATGCGCCCACGTCTTGCCGGCATCGGTGGATTTGTAGAAACCATCGCCGATCGCAAGGTCCGGACGCTGCAGGCCTTCGCCGCTTCCTACATAGAGGATATTGGGATCGGAGGGAGCAACGGCGAGCGCGCCGACGGAGCCGGATGTTTGCTCGTCGAAAATCGGGAGCCAAGTGTTGCCGAAGTCGGTGGTCTTCCAAACGCCGCCGTTGACCGCGGCCATGTAAAAAACATTGGGCTGCTGAGGAACACCGCTGATGGCCACGGTGCGCCCGCCGCGGAATGGTCCGATGCAGCGCCAGCGCATTTCGGAGTAAAGGTTCGGATCGTATTGTTGCGCGCGAACGGAAAGAGCCGGGAAGGCAACGAGCAGCAGGCAAAGAACGGCGGTGATTTTCACGGGCGGTCGCATCCAGTTCCTCCAGGAACGTATGGAGGATAGCGCGAGCTTCGGCCGCTGGCAAAGCGCAATCCGGAATTGATCGCAAGAGGCGCGGAGGGTGCCGCCTCGCTCATAGAGAGAGAACATCCCACAACAAGCATCTAGCCGGTTCCGTTGACTTGCCCGCCGATACGCAGTCCACGCGAAAAGCAGATCTCTCACCCGCAAAAAGCGCGGGTTCGGGATGACATGCGCGGGGTGGTGGCGCTCAACGGCAAAAAGCGCCCATCGCAACATTCGCTCAGGGCAAGCGGGGTTTCGGGATGACAGCGGCGTGGGAACTTAGGGGAGTCAATGGACTCAGATAAGTTCTAGTCGTCGGGCAAGGGTTTGACGACAGACTTGATGTCCACCACGGGCGTGCCGTCGATGGCCTCGATGGGGCCAATGGAAAGGACATTTTGTTCGATCGCCAACACCTTGGCGCGGTGGAGGCCGAGGGGATTCGGGCGATGGGACGCGCGAGTGGAGAACACTCCGCGTTTGGGGCGAGAGAGATCGCCGCGCGGATGGACCTTGAGAATTTCGCGGTTCGCGAGATGAAGCCAGGTGATGACCACGATGTCGTCGCCGACTTTTATGCCGTCGAGAGCATCCAGAACGCGCGGATCCAGTTCGAGGCGGGCGTTGGGCGCGCCGTCGGTATAGAAACGCGGGGCGTCTTTGGTGTTTTTGAGTTCGGACCGAATCCAGCCGATAGGCTCAAGCAAAAAGGTGTTCATTGCAGCGCACCCTGATTCAAAGCTGACTGAGAATGGAGCTAGATTCCCAGTCTAAGCCAGGTATTGGGCAAAATGTGCGACGCTTTTATTTCCTGTGGTGGACGCGGGTGTAGAAGTGGCCGATGGAACCGTAGAAGAGAAATTCAAATTCAAGATGCGGCACGGTGGGAAGCCATTCTTCGAAGGCACGCTGTTCGCCGTAGCCGCGGATGTGAGGCCAGTCGTCGAATATCAGGATGGCGCCGTCGGCCAGGCGAGGGCCAAGATAACGCAGGCAATCGAGAGCCGGCAGGTAGATGTCGCAATCTATGCGAACGTAGGCAAACTTCTCGGCCACAAGCGCTTCCGGGCCGCGCAGACTCTTCTCAAAGAATCCTTTGACCAACTTGAGCCGCGGCCGCAACGCCGCCTGGGTGTTTTTCGAAACCTGCTCCAGGGAGCAAGCATACTGGCCCTTCTTCCAGAAAGCCTGATCGTGCTCGGGATGGGGGTCGGAAAGCCCTTCGAAGCTGTCGAACCCGTAGATGCGCCGTGTCAGCGCCAGATCTTCCGTCGTCCTGTAAAGAAAATTAATCCACCAGCCCTGATAAATGCCGAACTCCGCGATGTCCCCTGCGATGTTCTTATCGCGAATTTCCGCAAGAAGCTTCATGGCGTATTCGCACTCAAGCTGCACAAGTGCGCTATGGGCGCGCTGGCCCCATTCGGTGTCTTCGGCCCAACTCCAGGCGACGCGGACCCCAGGAGCGGGGATATGCTGGCGAAAAACGGAGCGGCACCAATCCTCATAGGAAAGCGAACTGTCCCAGGTTCGGGCTGGCTGCCCAGCCGTGGCGGGAGATGATGCAGACGGGGTGCCGATATTGGAAACGGATTCCCCGGGAGTGACACCTCCGGCTTGCCGGCCGCTGGCGTCGCATTGCGTGAGAATCTGCTCGATGATCGGACGCGTTTGCGCCGAAGCGCCGGCAAGGGACTGACGGAGGAGCGGCGCAGCTTCGGCATGGCAGCCGCGCGCAAAGAGCAAAGTACCCAGATTTTCGGCGGCCAGCCGGGAGCACGGATCGAGCTGAAGTGCGGCACGAAAGCCGCGCTCCGCGTCCTGGAATTGTTTCAAAGAGACCTGGACCGCGGCCCAGTCGTTCCAAAGCTTTGCCGATGGCGCCTGGGAGATTCCGTCTGAGAGCAATTGGGCGGCAGCCACAAATTGCCCCTGGTGGAACAGCGCTTCCGCCTGTTCGAGAATGTCCTGGACGATCTGGGGCGTTGCCATCGAAACTCCGTTTTCGCTAACCCGGGGTTCGCACGCTGACACGGGAAACCCGGGAGTGAATGTGCAGGAGGAGTTCCAGAGAAGCGGGAATTGCATTAGTTCTTCTTAAGAAAGGGCGGGAGCCCTTTTTGAGAGCGGCCCGACCTGGTCAAGCCGCTTTTACGGTGTTCGGTTCGAAGTCGAGCTTCGGTTGAAAGCCAGCGTTTCAACCGTAAAAGCGGAAGCTTCGCTTCCGCACTCAAAACTTGTTCGCTCCCGGCCGCCAGCCCGAGTAACTGCCGCAATTTCAATCGGCAGGCTGTTTTTCTTTGGCTGGTGCGGGCCGGGAGGGGGTGCCGTCGGCTTTGACGTAGTGCGCGTACCAGGCAAGGTAGCGTTCATTCAGGTCCTTAATATGGGAGGGCGTCTTGAACTCGTGATACTCATCCGGGTAGACGACCAGCAGCGTTTCGCGGCCCAATTCCTTCAGGGAGAGGTACATCTGCTCGCCGCCAAGGACAGGGACGTTGCAATCGATGTTGCCGCCGACGAAGAGCGTGGGCGTGAGGATATCCTTCACCCTGTAGAAAGGGGCGATGCGATCCCAAAGCGCCTTGTTCTCCCAGGGGTAGCCCAATTCGATCACATATTCGCGCTGGTATTCGTCGTGTCCCCAGAGGCTGGTGAAATTCGCCGCGCCGGCGCCGGTGATGGCCGCTTTGAAACGGTTGGTCTGGCCGATAATGAAATCGGTAGAAATTCCGCCGTAGGACCAGCCTCCAACTCCCAGCTTATCCGGGTCCGCCAAGCCCTGAGCCAGGGCGAAATCCACGAACGCCATGTCGTCCTGAAAGTCCTTATTGCCCCAATCGGCGTAAATGGCCTTGCAGTAATCCTGGCCGTAACCAGTGGAGCCGCGCGGGTTGGGCAAGAGCACTGCGTACCCGTTGGCGGCGAAGAGTTGCGCGATGTCAAAGAACTCGTCCTCGTACTCCTCGACCGGGCCGCCGTGCGGGCGCAGGATGGTGGGCACCTTCCGGCCGGGCACGTAATCGACGGGCTTATAAAGGTAGCCGTGTACAAGGGTTCCGTCCTTGGATTTGAAGGAAACGTATTCGCCCTTGACCACTTTGTGCTGGGCCAGCCAGTCGTCGTTCAAGTGCGTCAGCCGGGTGAGCTTTCCGCCGGGGATGGTAAACACTTCGTAAGGGCGGTCGGTGGTCGAGATGGTCGCCGCGAGGGTGCCATCCTTGGAGAACGAATAGCCGTCGACGTTGAGCCGCCCGCCG
>DATHMM010000039.1:0-2838 GCA_035487095.1 Candidatus Sulfotelmatobacter sp. | reverse complement strand
TCGTCGCAGAGGCCGCGGCCGTTGAAGGCGGCAAAGCTGAATGAGGCGGGCGTGTCCAGTTCATACGGCAGGACCGATGGGCAGAGGCGCGCGAGGAGTTGCGTAGCGTAGGCGGATGGGTCGGCCGCTGAGTGGGCGAGCACGGTGACTTTTTCCACGAAGTCGCGGATCGGTTTGGAGAACAACGCCACCTCGTCCGCCGGGACCGCGCGGTTGTATTTTTCCGATGCGTCGTGCAGCGAAGGATCGGAGAGCAGGAAGTGCGTGATCATCGGCAGGCCCCACCGCGACACCTGCACCTCCGGCGCGTGGCCGTAGAGCGATACGGTGGCCCAGGCGTGCACCACACCTTGGCCGATCAGGCTGCTGGGGAGCTCGAGGACGATGGCGCTGATATTGTTGCCGGCGAATAAGCTCTGGCCATTCTGGAACGACTCCGGGGCAAACCTGTTTTCAGACCACAGAGCTTTTCTGAAGGCGCCGAAACCGACGCCATTGGTGGCGAACAGATCGGGCGCGAGGCCTGCGTACGCCAGGCAGCCCTGATCCGCTTTCACGACGCGTCCCGTATTCCCGGAAATGATGAGTTCGCCCCCGGCACCCTTCAGAGCGTCCGCTCCGGTGGCGCGCCGCACCTCGAAGGTCTGAACGTGCCGGTGCTCGCCGCCATCGGCGTGGGCGGGCGCGCCGAACTGGACCTTGAAGGCGACGTCTTCGCGAAGATCGCGATCCGTGTCGAAGCGAAAGGCGTAGAGACCTTCGTCGCGGAGGGTGTCTGGAGCGGCGACGCCGGCGTTCGGATTCACGGTCAAAGCCATGACCGTTGTGCCCGGGCGACCGCGAAACAAGTAGAAGTCGCAGATGTTGATGCGGGGATCTTCTTTTGCGGTAGGCGTATCGAAATGGTGCGACATGGCGAATCTTCTCCTAAAGGGTTAGATGCGAGGCCAAAAGGTCGATCGCTCGGATAGGGGCCTTATGGGGCGATCATCCTTGACATCCTCAACCTCATCGGAAGATTTTTCAAGTTTGGAATGGAAAGGAAGCAATTCCCAAGTCCTGGTAAGCGGCTTACGGGACAAGTTCGTTCCAGTACCCACATGGACGGTTACCGCGTTTACCAGGACCTTGGCGCGATAAATCGGCTAACGGACCACGAGGGAGTGCATTTCGCGGATAAGACTGGATGCATCTTTCAATTCCTAAGTTTAGACGCTGAGCAGAGGTATAGAATCCGTGCATTTCCTCCGGGGCTCCGCGCAAAGGCCCGCGGGGGAAGAACATGGAGGGGTGTAATGAAAAGTCAGAAGATGCGTCTTCTTATGAAGCTCATTGTTCCTGTTGCCGCTGTTTTTGGGAGTTTATCAGTCGCTTCCCTTTCGGCGATGGCTCAGAATTCGAGCAACAGCGCCGAAATTGAAAACCTGAAGTTAATTGTCGATCAGCAACAGAAAGCGCTGGAGCAACAACAAGCGCAAATCCAGGCGCTGCAGTCCGCCTTGACGGAACAAAAGAAGATGCTGGTAAGCCTGGTGCGAGGAGCGACGAGCAGTGATACGGCGAATCCGCTCATCTACCCCAAGACGGACAACCACCTGCAAGCGCAAAATGCACCATCCTCCGTTCCAAGTGAACAGCAGCCGCTTACTCCCCAGCAGACGCAAGTCGAGGAAGAGTTGCAGCGTGGTCCGGAAATTGCCGACGTGACGCCCACCACACCCGCCCTCCAGTTAGGCCCTGCGAAGATTCGTCTAATCGGCTACCCTGCACTGACCTCGGTGTGGAGATCGAACAACAACGGCGGCAACGTGGCCACCAACTTCAACAACATCCTGTACGACAATACGGTTCCAGGCACGACCAGCGAATTCCGTTTATCGCCGCAGAACACGCGCCTGGCGCTGCGCGTGGACGCCGACCTGAAATCCAGCCAAATCGCTGGATATTTCGAAACGGATTTTGTCGGTGCGCCCGTCGGCGGAAATCTTGTGTCGCAATCCGGTTATCCGTTCCGGATTCGTCAGGCTTGGTTGGACTGGCGCAAAGGAAAGTGGGAGATGACCGGCGGGCAGTTGTGGTCGCTGATGACACCGAATAAGGAAGATATTCTTCCGTGGCCGGGCGATATAGCCGCTCCCCAGGTGATTGATCTCAACTTTGTCGCTGGGTTTGTGGTTGGGCGCTATCCGCAATTCCGGGTCGTTTATCGGCCATCTGAGAAGATGGCCTTCGGTTTTTCGGTCGAGAACCCTGAGCAGCAGGTGTCAAATAGTGTGGTATTCCCCGCCGCGCTGAGTAGCACGCTCACAACGCAATACAACAACGGTGGCAGCGGACTGAATGTCCCGAACATGACTCCGGATTTCGTTCTGAAGGGCTCGTTCGACAACAAGGTCATGGGCGGTCGCGTAATTCACTTCGATATCGGCACGGTGATGCGAACTTTTCGCAGTTGGGATGGGACCAGCGCTTCGGGAAAAAGTTATGCCTTTGGTTGGGGCGTCAGCGCCAACTTCAACGTTGAGGTCAAGAAGGGCGTGCGCTGGGTGTTGGACGGTTTTGCCGGTGACGGTGCGGGTCGCTACATCGGCGGCTTGGCTCCCGACGTAATCGTCAGGGCCGATGGCAGCATTTCGCCAATCCATTCGTATTCGTGGGTTAGCGGTTTCGAGTTTGCACCGAACAAGGCTACGGGATTGTACTTCTACTACAGCGGCCTGTACGCGCAGAAGAACGCTACCTTAAACAGCGACGGCACCTGCTGTGTGGGATTCGGTTTTCCAGGTGCCAGCAACGCTGCCGACCGATTGATCGAGGAGGCCACGGGCGGCTACTCAC
>DATHMM010000038.1:0-10715 GCA_035487095.1 Candidatus Sulfotelmatobacter sp. | reverse complement strand
TGCGTATGCCGGACAAGTGCGTCTCTACCGGGCGGATGACAACGGTTCGTTGAACTTCCCATTTCTGGCGTCGGCGGATGTGAACGTGGGGACGGCGCCGCGGCGGTTGCGGCTGGAGTCGCAAGGGAACGTGCACCGGATTTATTTTAACGGGACGCTGATGCTGACCTACAGCGACTCGACATACACGAGCGGGCAGCCGGGGATAGCGGATTCGGTGTTTGGTGGACCGACGGTAAAGATCCTGACGTTCAGTGGCGGTGCTCTGAGCGCGGGGAACTGAGGAGTTGCAGCACGGTCGACTGAGCCTTGGGAGCCTCAAGCTAGCCCTTTGAGCAGGCAGAGAGTCTGGAGCGGAGTGGCTGCAAGGAAATATCAGCAAGCGGTTTGGCGCCGTACCAAGCCGAAACAAGGCCATCCTTTCTGATGGGTGTATCGTTTCGCGCTCCGGCGAGCCTAAGAATTCGCCAACAAATTTTCCGGAGAGGAGTTTGCTTGAGGTTCCCCGTTCGCTCCTTCCTACTTGCATCCGGCTTGCTGTGCATAGTCCTTCTGGCGGTTGGTTGCAATTCATCACCGGGCGGAAATCCAATCGCAAATCCCGCCACGCCTTCGATCAAACCTCATACGCAAAAGTCATATAGCACCAATTTCCCGCTCACCGAGAATCCGATTTCTGAACAGGGGAACTGGGTCAACGGAGGGACTGTCGGACTCGATTGGGGCAATGTGCAGACTTCACCCGGACTTGCTTTTGGTACTGTCGTATCCGGAGGTCCACCCTATAACGATTCAACCGCCGTTCTTGAAGGCACATGGGCCTCAAACCAAATGGCCCAGGCGACGGTCCGCACCGTCAATCAGAACAGCGCCATATTTGAGGAAGTGCAAATTCGTCTTCGCACTACCGTGACCGCGCACAGCATCACCGGCTACGAGTTTTACTTTCAATGTACGGCGGACGGATCACGACACGCGCAAATCGTCAGATGGAACGGTCGATTAAATAATTTCACCCTCCTGGATGACGCTATGGGTCCCGGCCTCCATAACGGAGATGTGATCGCGGCAACTGTGGTTGGAAATACGCTCACCAGCTACGTCAATGGAGTCCCAATTATTCAAGCGACGGATAGCACCTACTCCAGAGGCAGTCCGGGCATTGGGTTTTACAATCAAAAAGGAACCATAGCTAACAACAGCGATTTCGGCTTAACCAACTTTTCTGCTGCCGAAATCACCGGGCCCAGTCCGGGTATACCCCAGTTTGGGATCCCGCCCAAGTAAACTGCTTCGCAAAAGGCCGTCTTTTGTTCCGAAGTTCTGAATGAGAATCCCAGGAGGCTCGTCACATGTGTAAACAGCCAGGCCAGGGAATTCGGGAAGGGAATCAATAAGAGTTCGCTCAGGCGCATCCCCTCAATCCCCGCAACAAATCAAACTGACCGTTCCCCACGGCGCTTTCTTCGTCGTAACTTCGCGATCTGGCCGAATCGAAGCGGTTACCGCCAAGTCTCTTGAGAATGGCGCCGCTTTTCGGACCACTCACAGCTGAATGACCTGCCAATAGCACCAAAATCCCATCTTCCGGTGGGCATAGTGAAAGGCAACACTGATTCCAGGTCGTTCCGCAAATAACCATTTTGTTATCTGTGCAATGCGAGCCCCCCGAAAACGCTCTGGGACGATTAATGGAAACAGAGGTAACAAATTGCCACTATGTGGAACTCCTTGCGGACTCTGCTGGAATCCGGAGCAAGGGGCCCGGCACCGACATCGCCGTAAGTGTATGATTATGAACAGATTGTTGGTTTCCGCGCTGATCCGAAATCTCCACCTGCTGGAAGCCCAGTTGCATTCTTACCCAGTTGGTCCGAACTGCGGCGAGAGATAACTGTTTTCTCGGTTGGGCGAATCTCGGCTTTTGCCATGAACCAAAACGACGCCACCATCATCCAAGAGCCCCTGCTTCCCGGTTTCGTCTCTGGGCTTGGCGCAACCATGCAAACCCTGAATGACATGGCGGGCGAGATTGCGCGGACTGATATCCCCGTTCTGATTGTGGGAGAAAGCGGCACGGGCAAGGATGCCTATGCAAGACTGATCCATCGGCTTTCTTTCAAGGGTGAGTCTCGCCTCAAGAAGATCAATTGTGCCTCCTTCGATCCCGCCGATCTTTTTGGCCATCCGCGGAAATCCAGACACGCCGGCCCTCAAACTGATTCTTATGGAACATTTTATCTGGATAACGTTCAGGAGATGGATTCGGCGAGTCAGCGGGAATTGCTTTCCCATCTCCCCGACGGGGAGAGCCTCGATTCAAACGAGGAGCCTTCGGTTCGTTTCATCTCCTCTACCGCCGCGAGTCTTGAGTCGGAGGTCGAAGCCGGCCATTTCCGCCGCGAACTGTATTTCCGTCTCAACGGCGTGTGCCTGCGCCTTCCACCTCTCCGCGAACGGAAAGATGACATCCCGGCTCTGATGGATTATTTCGTCAATAAACATTCGGTGCTGCTCAAGAAAGTCGCGCCGCCAATCAACGATAAAGCCATTCAGACCATGTCGGCGTATCATTGGCCGGGGAACATTCGTGAACTGGAAAATCTGGCGCGGAAACTCGTGGTTTTTGGCGACGTTCAGATTGCCCTCAACGATCTGCAGATTGCGAGCATTGCGAACTATGCCGCACCGGAAAGTTCGCTGGGCGGCTCCTTGAAGGTTGCGGCGCGTACCGCTTCCAAGAAAGCGGAACGCGCACTGATCATGCGGGCTCTCGAGCGCACGCGGTGGAATCGCAAGCGGGCTGCGCGCGAACTGCAGATCAGCTACAAATCGCTGCTCTACAAGATTAAACAGATTGGGATTTCCAACGGGAAGCATGAGAGTTGAGGGAGGATCAATGATCGCTCGAATTCGACATACTTCGCTGGCTGCCGTGTTGCTCTGCGTTCCGTTGGCCTGCGCGCAGACTCCACCCGCCCAGCAACCCGACACCTCTCAAAAGCCCTCCGCAGTAACGTCGGCGGCGGTCGACGCCGATTACAAGATCGGCCCTCAGGACGTCCTCCGGATAGACGTCTGGAAAGAGCCCGACATTTCCCGCACCATTCCTGTCCGCCCCGATGGCAAGGTTTCCCTGCCGTTGCTAAATGATGTCCAGGCTGCCGGACTCACAGCCATGCAGCTTGCCGGTTCGCTCCGCGAAAACCTCTCGAAATACCTGACCAGTCCCCAAGTGACCGTAACGGTCACCGAAATCAACAGCCGCCGTGTCTACATCACTGGAGAAGTAACCCACGTCGGCGCCATCCCGCTCTTGCCGAACATGACCGTTCTGCAGGCGTTGTCCAGCGCCGGTGGTTTCACGCAGTTTGCCAAGGTCAAGAATATTTATGTGCTTCGAACGGAAAACGGAAAACAGGTGAAGCATCCGTTTAATTACAAAGAAGTGGTTAAGGGAAACCTTGCCGAGCAGAATATTCTTCTCCAGCCCGGCGATGTCATCGTAGTTCCCTGAGGTTCGAATGTGCTTATAACTACGCGCAAATCCATTCTCGCCGGCTTCACCCTCGCCATCCTGCTTTTTGGCGGAAGCGCAGCCTTGCGCGCACAAGACGAGCCGCAACCCCCGACGGAAGACAAGCCAAAACCTGCGGGAACCTCCACTCCGATACCCCTGGCGACCCCGGGCGACCTGCAAAATCAGCCCGACGACAACAATCTGAATCTGCGGCCGGACAATACCCCGCTGACCGGCATTCTGACTCCGACGCTCGGCATGCCCGAAACACGGCACAGCTATTGGGCGCCCGGCATTCAGTGGTCAGGATCCTTCCAATCTAACGGCTACAATCAGCCGCAGAATTCCGGCTGGGTGGCAAACAACTATTTCATGGGGAATCTCAGCGTTTTGAAAGTCTGGCGGGAGTCTCAGCTTGCCGTGAATTACTCCGCAGGAGGTTTCATTTCCTCGGACAGCACGCAGGGAAACGGTTACTCTCAGCAACTCTCTATCTCTCAGACATTTCAGTGGAATCGCTGGTTAATTCAGTTGAACGACCAGTTTTCTTATTTGCCCCAAACCTCTTTGGGATTCGGCAGCGGCACCGGCCTTGGCGCTCCGGGAGTCGGGGGAACCGTCGGGCCCGTTATTCCGGGACTCGGCAGCAATTATGTTCCCAGCCAAAGTATTTATTCCGCTCTCGGCCCCCGCTATAGCAATGCTGGAGTGGTGCAACTGACGTATACGACCTCGCCGCGAGGCTCCATCACCATGAGTGGTTCCTACGGTCTCCTGGACTTTGTGGATGCTGGCAACGTCAACAATCAGACTACCACAGGGACCATTGGCTACAATTACACGCTTAGCGCCAAGGACTCCATCGGCGCATTCTACCGTTTCTCCTCGTACCACTATTCGGGCCAACCGCAAGCGAACGGCGACCACTCAGTCAATTTTGCATACAGCCGCAAACTTACGGGCTCCTTAGCCCTCCAACTCTATGTTGGTCCCGATTTCACTACCTCGCGTATCACCACGACGGGAAACTCCTTGATGTACGGCGTCAACGTGGGCAGTTCGCTTTCCTATGCGAAGCAGAACGGCTCCTTGACTGCCTCTTACAGCCATGGCATTTCCGGGGGCAGTGGAGTGCTCACCGGGGCCGCGGGCGACCAACTCAATTTCAGTGCCAACCACAAGCTCACTCGCATTTGGAGTGGGCAACTCAACGCGGGGTTCGCTCACACCACGCCTCTCACCATCAGTTTGCCGGGGACTTTACAGAGCTACAATACCTGGACAGTTGGCGGCGGCTTCAATCGTCCTGCGGGCAGGAATGGGACGTTCGCCATCGCCTATAACGCTGACCTTACGGACTACGGTCAGGGTGGTTGCGTGGGCGTTGCCTGCACATCCAACCAGACGTACCAATACGTCACTATCAATTTTCAGTGGCACACGCGCCCGTTCATTTTGCCGTAAGTTGCATTGAAACGTACCGCGGCTGAAATGGTAGTTCGAAAGGGAACGAGAGTTATAATGTACAAAAGCTTTTACGGCCTGAAAGAAAACCCGTTCAACGTTAACCCCGATCCTCGCTTTCTTTTCCTAACGAAGCAGATTGAGGAAGCGCTGACTGGCTTGATGTACGGCATTCAGACCCGCAAAGGCTTCATCACCCTTACAGGTGAAGTTGGCACCGGCAAGACCACCCTGATCAACCGCCTTCTGGACTGGTTGCATCATCGCCGCGCGCGCACCGCTTTCCTCTTCAATTCCAGGATGAATTCCAGCCAACTCTTCGATTTCATTCTGGCGGAATTCGATATCCAGTGTGAGTCCAAATCCAAGAGTCAACAGCTTCTCAAGCTGAATCACTGGCTCTTGGAACGCTATCGTGACGGCGAAACCGTCGTCCTGATCATTGATGAAGCTCAGAACCTGACTTACCCCGTTCTGGAGGAAATCCGGCTTCTCACCAACTTGGAAACCTCCACCGAAAAGCTTTTGCAGATCGTCCTCTCCGGACAGCCGGAGCTCGAAGAAAAGCTCAAGCTTCCGCAACTTCGTCAACTCCGCCAGCGCATCATGCTCCGTTGCCGGACCACCCCGCTCTCGGAAGAACAGACCGGGGAATACATCGCCGAACGCCTCCGGATCGCGGGCGCTTCCGGAGACCCGATCTTCAGCCCCAAGACGATCGAGGCGGTCCATGTTTATTCCCTGGGAATTCCGCGCGTGGTCAATCTTTTGTGCGAACATTCCCTGGTGAACGGCTTTGTCGAGCAGCAGCGGCCAATCCAGCCCAAAATTGTGGAAGAAGTTGCGCACGAGTTTCAACTCGATGAGGTCGAACCCATTGCCCCGAACGGCGCAGCCAAGATCGATTCGGATGTCTATAATTCGGAAGTGTTCCTGCAGAACCTCGGCGAGGCTCTCTCGCGCTTCAGAGTCGGCCCAGGCACCGGCCGCGACCGCAAGTAACTGAATGGCGCATCCTCAGGTGCGAGCAGTCCGGTAGCGCCCCTGCAGCGCATTCCAACGGATAATCACCACGTCCAGAAACATCTGCACGCTGTCTCTCCACATATTCACCTTGGTCGCCGGTGAGTGCGCCCACCGCACCGCAACTTCGACGGTTCGCAGCCCGTGGTGCCGCGCAAGATAGAGCAGTTCCGGATCAAATCCAAATCGTTCGATGGTCTGCTGCTCAAAAATGATTTTGCACTTCTCCCGCCGGAACGCCTTGAATCCGCATTGCGTGTCCACGAATGGCAACCACAGAATTATTCGGACGATCCTGTTGAAGATAATTCCCGCAAGTTCCCGGAATTTGGACTCGTGCACCTCGATCAGTTTCCGGTTCATCGCCCGCGAGCCGATTGCCACGTCGTACTCGTCCATTTTCGCAAGTAACTTGTCCGCTTCCTCAATGGGAGCGGAAAGATCCGCATCCGTAAACAGAACAATCTCGCCGCGCGCCTCCAGGGAACCATGGCGAACGCTGTACCCCTTCCCCCGATTCTGCCCGTTCGAAACCACCCTGATATCTTCGATTTTCCCCCGGAATGATTCGGCCACACGAACAGTGCCATCCGCTGAACCGTCGTCTACCACAATCACTTCCGTCTTTTGCCCGGACGCATTTATATAAGCCGCGATTCGCTCCAGCGTCGCCGGTAAGCGTTTCTCTTCGTTAAAGGATGGAATGACGATAGAGAGCTTCGGTGAGCCTGGGTTCATCCGTTTTCCGTGACGTTCGGTCACGCCCCGATCAATTTATTTCTGGCTGCTCGTTCGTGCCCACCAAATTCGCGCAAGTATACCCGACTTGAGAGCTGAAAATGTATTTTCGTTGCGGAATTGCCAGCGATCTTCCTATCGCCTGGCCATTGGCTGTCTTAGACTCCGTCCGGGCTCTCTCCCACGCTGAAATACGTGCAATCCGGGTGGTGAAATGCCAGCGCGCTCACGCTCGCCTCTGGGTCCATCATGAATCCTTCCGTCAGCTGCACGCCAATCTCTTCCGGACGCAGAATCTTCCAGATGCCCGCCTGATCTTCCAGGTCGGGGCATGCCGGATAGCCGAAACTGTATCTCTTCCCGCGATAACGCGAAGTGAATCGCTGCGCCATCGTCAACTCCGGAGGGTCCGGGAAGCCCCAATCCTCGCGGATTCTCCGGTGCAGCCATTCCGCGCAAGCCTCCGCGCTTTCAATCGCCAGCGCTTGCAGTCCGTGCGACTTGAAGTAGTACCCGTCGTGCTTGGCCTTCTCGGCGCGCTCGCGGATTCCTTCGCCCGCTGTGACCACAAACACTGCCACGTGGTCGCGTTTTCCGTCCTTGGGCTCCAGCACATAATCACTCAGGCAAAGCTGGTCGCCGGTCTTCTGTCTCTTGAATTTCCACGCCAGCAGCGGCTCTTTTGCGCCGGGCGCGAAGAGGTGCAGCGTCTCGCCCTCCGCCTCCGCCTCAAAGAATTGCCAGACTGCGCGCACCTTCATGAATCCCGCGGCTTCGTTCTTTACCTCTTCCATTTCGTTGTACAACTCGACCGCTTTCGCTTCGCGCGCCGCCAGATGCTTTTCGAAGTCCCCGCGATAACCCATGTGACGCCCATAGAGCATGAACGGACTGATATAGCTCCACAGCTCGTGCAGGTCGGGCACTAGGCGCACCTTGCGCTCGAGTGTTGCTACTTCCGGAATCGCCAAATCTCGCCGCACCTTCGGAGAATGCTTAACCGCCGGTTTCTCCACAATCTTCACGGTGGTCGCCACACTCACGCCGTTGCCGGAACTCGTGTGTTCGCTGATCACCCGCGCACGCGTCGCCGGATCCATCAGCTCGTTCATCAGGCGCAAGCCGGTCATGGCATCCTTCGCGTAACACACCGCGCTCTGGTAACTCGGCGCAATCTTCTGCTCCGTAAATTTCGCGCTCAGCGCTGCGCCTCCCACCAACAACGGCACGTCGATCCCCGCATCCTTCAAGTCGCTTGCAGTAATAATCATCTGTTGCGCGCTCTTCACCAGCAGGCCGGAGAGCCCGATCGCATCCGGCTTATGCGCCTGGAACGCCTTGATCAATTCATCCGGCGGTACCTTGATTCCCAGATTCACCACGTCAAACCCGTTGTTCTTCAAAATAATTTCCACCAGGTTTTTCCCGATGTCGTGCACGTCACCCTTCACGGTCGCCAGCACCACTTTGCCGCGCTTCGCCGTGTCGGCCTTCTCCATGAACTGTTCTAGATGACTCACAGCCGCCTTCATCGCTTCGGCGGACTGCAGCACCTCCGCCACGATCAATTCGTTGGCGTTGAATAGCCTTCCCACTTCCGCCATTCCCGTCATCAGCGGCCCGTTAATGATGTCCAGCGGTGGCGCTCCCTCCGCCCGTTTCAGCTCCAGGTCCGCGATCAAGCCGTCGCGCGTTCCCTCAATGATGTAATTGCCCAGCCGCTCGTCCAGCGGCAATACTTCCCCTGCAGTTTTTTCTTTCTTCTTCGTCGTGCGGAAATGTTCTGTGATCGCCGCGATGTGATATTGATTGATCGCCGCCTTCTGTTCCTTACTCTGTTGTCGCCAGTCCTCGGGCACATCGCTCAAAAGTTCGGAGCGTGGATGGTCTGCAGGCAGATCCTTCGGCTTGTGCTGAAACAGCAGATTCTCCGCCAGCCGCCGCTCATGCTCAGGAATCGATGCGAACCGCTCCAGCTTCTCCGCATTCACGATCGCCAGATCCAGCCCGGCCTTCGTGCAGTAGTACAGGAAAACCGAATTCACCACCTCGCGCGCGCCCGCCGGCAGTCCGAACGAAACGTTCGAAATCCCCAGAATCGTCCGCGTATCCGGCAGCGCCTCCTTGATCAGCCGGATCCCTTCCATCGTTTCCACTGCTCCGCCAATGTAGTTCTCGTCGCCCGTCGCACACGGAAACACCAGCGGGTCAAAAATAATATCTTCTGCAGCCATCCCGTATTTTGTCGTCAGCAGCTCATACGACCGCTTCGCGATCTCGCGTTTTCTCTCCCGCGTGAACGCCTGCGCCTGCAGCGGGTCTTCGTCAATGCATCCCACCACAATCGCTGCGCCGAAATCATGCGCAATCGGCACTACCTTCTCGAATTTCTCTTCTCCATCCTCCAGATTGATGGAATTGATGATCGCTTTGCCCTGGCAATATGTCAGTGCGAGCGCCACTGCAGTCGGATCCGTCGTGTCGATCATCACCGGAGCCTTGATCTTCCGGATCAGCTTCTCGTAGAACGGCTCGATATCCTTCCTCTCATCGCGCTCCGTGCTTTGCAAGCATACGTCCACGATGTGCGCCCCGCCCTTCACTTGCCGCCGCGCGATTTCCGTCGCCTCTTCCCATTTTTCTTCCGCCACCAGGTTCTTGAAAAGGCGAGACCCGATCACGTTCGTCCGCTCACCCACCAGCAGCGGCCGCGTCGAATCATCGGCTTCAATCGTCTCGATTCCCGAATACACCGCGCGGTGCGCTTCCGTCGGCCGCACGCGCGGCCTTTTTCCCTCCACCATCTGCGCAATCGCCCGGATGTGCTTTTCGGTTGTCCCGCAGCACCCGCCCACCAGATTCAGCCATCCGTGATTTACGAACTTTTCCAGCTGTGTCGCCAGCGAGGATGGCGTCTCCAGGTACTTGCCTTCTTCATCCGGTAGGCCGGCGTTGGGATAGCACGACACAAACTCCCCGGTGATCGTGCTCAGAGTCCGGATATGGTCGGTCATGAACTCCGGCCCAGTAGCGCAGTTCATCCCAAACGCCAGCGGGTGCGCATGCCGCAGCGACGCCCACATCGCCTCGACCGTCTGTCCCGCCAACATCGACCCCATCGGCTCGATCGTCACGGAAACGACGAACGGAATGTTCATCCCGATTTCTGTCGAAAGCTTTTGCATCGCCAGGATTGCGGCCTTGATGTTTCGCGTGTCCTGGCACGTTTCCACCAGAAGCAGATCGCTCCCGCCCTCGATTAGCCCCTTCGCCTGCACATAGTAAGAATCCTGCAACCCTTCGAACGTGACCCCGCCGGTCACCGTAATCGCCTTCGTCGTCGGTCCCATGGACCCGGCCACAAATCGCGCTTTGCCCTGGGTCGAAAATTCCTCCGCTGCCTGTCTCGCCAGCGCCGCCGCCCGCTTATTCAGTTCCAGTGCGTTCTCCTGCAGGCCATACTCAGCCAGCACCAGGGGCGTGCCTCCGAAGCTGTTCGTTTCAACGATGTCCGCCCCAGCCTCAAAATACTTGCGGTGGATGTCCAGCACCACGTCCGGACGGGTCCGCACGAGGTTTTCGTTGCAGCCTTCCAACGCTGCCCCTCCAAAATCGGCCGCCGTTAAGTCCCGTTGTTGCAGCATCGTACCCATGGCGCCATCCAGCACCAGGATTCGTTCCGCCAGCAACTCCCTCAGCGCCTTTTCCGATTGTTTCAGGTCTCGCACTCAGTTCCTCGTTTGGGGACACCCTTCAGCCGCTTTACCGATCTAAGGGTATCCCTCTATTTTACGTGCGTTTGCCTTGCGATGCGACCCCGCATTGGCCCTTTGTCTTAGCTCCATAATTCTGTCACCCCTTAACGGCAACGTGAAAATGTCACCCCATGAGACAGGAGACATTCACGTTGAGTCAGAAGGAACTGCAGCGAGTGAGCGTAATCAGTGCATGCATCAAGGGAGACATGGCG
>DATHMM010000037.1:0-5679 GCA_035487095.1 Candidatus Sulfotelmatobacter sp. | reverse complement strand
CGATTGAAGGAGCAAGAAAGTTGACCCGCCGGGTTGTCGTTACGGGAGTTGGATTGGTCTGTGCGCTGGGCGTCGGCACGGAGGAAAGCTGGAAGAACCTCGTCGCCGGCAAGAGCGGCGTCGGCCTGATCACGCATTTTGATACCGCGGATTTCGACTGCAAGATCGCCGGCGAAGTGAAAAACTTCGACCCCTTCCAGTGGATCGAGAAAAAAGAACTCAAAAAGATGGGGCGGTTCATCCAGGTGGCCCTGGCTGGCGCGGATTTTGCCGTCAAGATGGCCAACTGGAAGCCGGAAGATTCGGACCTCGATGAAGTCGGCGTCTACGTCGCGTCCGGCATCGGCGGGTTCGACATCATCGAACGCGAGCACATCAAGCTGATGCAGGGCGGCCCCGGGAAAATTTCTCCGTTCTTCATTCCTTCGGCCATCGTCAATCTTGCATCGGGGCACATTTCGATTCGCTACGGGGCGCGCGGACCGAACTCCGCTACCGCCACGGCATGCTCTGCTTCGGCCCACGCTATTGGCGATTCTTTCAAGATTATCGAGCGCGGCGCGGCGGAGATGATGATTTGCGGCGGCACCGAAGCCACCATCACGCCCATGGGGATCGGCGGATTCGCTTCCATGCGCGCTCTCTCCACGCGTAACGATGCGCCGGAAAAAGCCAGCCGCCCGTTTGACGCGGACCGCGATGGCTTCGTGGTGGGCGAAGGCGCGGGCATCCTGATCCTGGAATCGCTGGAGCACGCGCAGAAGCGCAACGCTCCCATCCTTGCGGAAATTGTCGGCTACGGCATGAGTGGAGATGCGTATCACATCACGCAGCCCGCGGAAAATGGCGACGGCGCCTATCGCGTGATGAAAGCCGCGCTGAAGGATGCGAAGCTCACTCCCGACGACATCGGCTACGTGAACGCGCATGGCACTTCCACGCCGCTTGGCGACGCTATCGAAACCACGGCAATGAAGCGCCTCTTCGGCGAGCGCGCCATCAACAAGAAATTGCCGGTCAGTTCCACCAAATCCATGACCGGGCATCTCCTCGGCGGAGCGGGCGGTTTGGAAGGCGGCATCTGCGTTCTCGCGCTGCGCGATCAGATCCTGCCGCCCACGATCAACCAGGACACGCCGGATCCCCACTGCGATCTGGACTACGTTCCCAATGTCGCGCGGAAGGCCACGGTGGATTACGCGCTTTCGAATTCGTTCGGTTTTGGCGGCACCAACGCCGCCCTGATTTTCAAGCGCTGGGCCGGGAAATAATTTCTCCGGCAACTTGGGGTGGCCGACCTGAAGGTCGGCCACTACAATTTAATTTAGCCGCCTCAAAATTTACCCTCGCTCCCCGCGCCAGTCTCAACACGCCTTTGTAGCGGCCGCCTTCCGAGGCGGGCGCCGTTTAGATAGGAAGGCAACGCAATGAACATTCTCGTATGCATCAAACAGGTTCCCGCCAAAGACGCGCCCCTCGCCATTGCCGGCAACTGGATCAAGGAATCGGACATCGGCTTCGAAATGAATGAGCCGGACTCCTACGCGCTCGAAGAAGCGCTCCGCCTAAAGGAAAAGCACGGTGGCGAAGTGATCGCGCTGTCGCTGGGCCCCGAACGCGTGAAACAAACCATCAAGGAAGCTCTCGCCAAGGGCGCCGACCGGGGCATCCACATCGCCGACGACAATTTCGCGCAACTCGATCCGCTGGGCACCGCAAAAGTGATCGCCGCGGCAATCGCCAGAGAAAAAGTGGATCTCGTCCTCACCGGCCTGCAGAGCGACGACCACGGCTTTGGGCAGACCGGTGTTCTGCTTGCGGCGCTGCTGAATCTCCCGCACGCCACGCTCATTATGCAGATTGACGTGCAGGGCGGGAAAATGAAGCTCAAACGCGAGCTGGAGGCCGGCTGGTTCCAGTGGATCGAGTGCCCGCTTCCCGCGGTGCTCACGATTCAGTCCGGCATCAACAAAGTCCGTTACGCCACGCTCAAGGGCATCATGGCGGCAAAGAAAAAAGAGATCGCCGCGCTTACTCGCGAAGCGCTCGGCGTCACCGTCGAGCCGACGCAGAAAATCGAAAAAATCTACGTTCCCACCAAAACCAAGAAAACGGAATTCCTCACCGGCACGCCGAAGGAAGCCGCGGCCAAGCTGGTCGAAAAGCTCAAATTCGAAGCGCGGGTGATCTGACCATGAAAATTCTCGTCATTGCGGAACAGCGCCAAGGCAAGTGGAACAACTCAAGTTTTGAGACGCTCGTCGCGGCCCAGCAAATCGCCGCCGCTGCCTCAGCAACAGTTAGCGCCGCCGTGATCGGCAAGGGCGTCGCCGCGTTAGCCGGTGAACTCGCGGCCAAAAACGTCTCGGAAGTTCTCCTTGTCGAGCACGACCTGCTCGATTCCTACACTCCGGACGGCTATTGCGCGGCGCTCAAGCAAGTCATCGAATCGGCCAAGCCTGATCTCGTTCTTTTTCCCCACACCTATCAGGTGCGCGATTTCGCGCCGAAACTCGCCGCCATGCTCGGCAAGGGAATGGTCGGCGATTGCGTCGGCTTCCGAAGCGAAGGCGGCAAATTAGTTTTCGTGCGCCAGATGTTTCAGGGCAAGACCGCCGCGGACGTCACCTTCATCGGCGCCGCGCCCTGGTTCGTTTCGTTTCAATCGGGCGCCTTCCGCGCCGACCAACTCGCGGCACACCCAAGCGGCAAGGCCCCGATTAACACAGTTAACGTTACTGTGAGCGCCGCCGACATCCGCACCAAGCCGCTGGAGCTTTTCAAGGAAGCAAAATCCGTCGTGGACCTCACCCAGGCGCCGCTCATCGTCGCCATTGGCCGCGGCATCAAGGCGCCCGAAAATATCGCGCAGGCCGAAGCCGTCGCTAAGGCCATGGGCGCCGAACTCGCCGCCTCCCGCCCGATCTGTGACGAAGGCTGGCTGCCGATGGAGCGCCAGATTGGCAGTTCCGGACAGACTGTTGCGCCGAAGCTGTATCTCGCGCTGGGCATCAGCGGGGCCATCCAGCACGTTGTCGGCATGAAAGGCGCACGGACCATCGTCGCCGTCAACAAAGACCAGAATGCGCCCATCTTCGAAATCGCCGACTACGGCATCGTCGCCGACATTTTCGAAGTGATGCCCGCGCTTACCGAAGAGCTGCAAAAAGCGAAGGGCTAGCGCCTCCCAACTTTTATCTTCCATTTAGGTTGGCTTTTGTATCTTGCTACCTAAGAAGGGGGCTGCCTCTCCGTTTGCCCTTTGTCGCGTTTGCAAGTCTCACTGGGCCGCTCGACGCCCACGGGCCAAATGAAATTTGTGAAATCCAATCCGCCAGTCCAAGCGCCTTGCGCCAATTGCGAGTTCTTCCTTCTTTTTCTCATTCTCGTTCTCCCCACCGCGCTCTTCTCTCAGACTCCACAACCCTCGCCTCCCGCCCACACTCTTACTGGCACGGTGCTGGATCCTTCTTCCGCCCAAGTAGCTGAGGCCCAAGTCACCCTGCTGACCTCCAACGGTTCCGCCCAGGCTTCCACAACTACCGACCGCACCGGCTATTTTTTCTTCGACGATCTCCCCCGGGGCAAGTATCGCCTTCGCATCCATGCGGCCGGTTTCAAAGACGGCCTGGTTGAAGTCACGGTAGGTGCAAAAGCGCTTGTGCCTCTCCACATCACGCTGGCCATCTCCGCGGTCAGCGAGGTTGTCAGCGTTACTGCTGATGAAAACGTCCCTCAGACTTCCTCCGACGCGTCCGAAAATCTCAATGCCAATAACATCACCCGCGACGCGCTCGATCGCGTTCCCGTCTTCGATCTCGACTACATCACCCTGCTCTCCCGCTTCCTGAGTGATGACGCCATTGCCACCAGCGGCGTCTCCCTGGTTGTGAATGGCGTCGAGGCCAACGGTCCCGGCGTCTCCGCTTCCGCGGTGCAGGAGGTAAAGATTAATCAGAATCCCTATTCCGCTCGGTTCGCACGCCCCGGCCGCGCCCGCGTCGAAATCACCACCAAAGGCGGGACGCCCGCCTACCACGGCACCGTGAATTTCCTCACCCGCAATTCCGTTTTCGACGCCAGCAATGCGTTCGCCACCACCAAGCCTTCCGAAAGCCGCTACATGGAAGAGGGCTCGTTCACGGGGCCGCTGGGTCACGACAAGAGAAACACGTTTCTTCTGTCGCTGGAGCAGGATAACGACAATCTCCAGGCCGTCGTCCACGCCTTTGGTTTGCCTACTCCCACCTCTATCCTGGACGAAAATGTGCCGGCCCCGCAGCGCCATTTCTTCGGTTCTTTCCGCGCATTCCACGATTTCGACAATGGCGACCAGTTTTGGATCGGGTATTCCTACGAGGATCAGCTGTCAAAGAATCAGGGCGTGGGCGGAACAGTGCTCCCCGAGGCCGGTTACACCACCGGATTCACAGAGCACGAGGTCAACGTCAGCTATCGCCACATTTTCTCGTCGAAGTGGGTGAACCAACTCCGCTTTCTGTTCGGCCACAACGATAATCCCACCACCAGCAATGTCGCCGCGCCGCAAATTGTAGTGCAGGGCTATTTTACGGGAGGCGGCGCACAAGCCGATCTCCACCGCACGGAAGCCCACTTTGATGGCACCGATTTTCTAAGTTACACCAGCGGCCGCCACATGCTGGTTTTCGGCGTGGACATTCCCGACCTCAGCCGACGCGGAAGCGATGACAATACGTACCAACAAGGTGCCTACACGTTTGCCGACATCAACGCCTACAACGCGCTGCAGCCCTCCGGTTTCCGAATCCAGACCGGCAACGGGCATCTTGTTTTCTGGGAACGCATCGTTTCCGGTTTCATCGAAGATAGCGTGCGGATCAAGCCGAATTTGTCCGTGACTCTCGGCGTGCGCTACTACTTCCAGAACTATTTCAACGATGACTCGAATAATTTTGCGCCCCGCTTCGCGTTTGCCTGGGCGCCCCGTCGCAATGGCAAACTCGTTTTCCGTGGCGGCGCCGGCGTTTTCTACGACCGCTCCGGCAATCGCGCGATCGCGGATTTGCTGCATTACGACGGGCAAACTCTCCTGCGGCAGATCCTTTCGCCGCCGCCCGGCGTCTTCGTTCCTTATCCCGTCACTTCTGCGGACCTTGTGGGCGTCCCCACCAGCCTGGTGCAGCTCGACCCGCGCGCCAGGATTCCTTACATTGTTCAATATAGTTTTGGCATCGAGCGGCAGATCACCTCGAAGAGCACATTCAGCGCCACCTACGTTGGCACGCGCGGCATTGATCTGTTCACCTCGCGGGACATCAACGCGCCGCTCGTGCCGGATTATCTGGCGCGTCCCGATTCTGCCTTCGGCCAGATTCGCCAGATCGAATCGGAAGGCTACCAGAAGGGCAATTCGCTGGAACTGACATTCCGCGGGAAGCCATCCAAATATTTTGCCGGCCAGGCGCAGTACATTCTTGGGAAGTCGTACAACAACACCAGCGGCATCAACTATTTTCCCGGCAACAGCAACTTTCCGAATCTCGATTGGGCGCGCTCCGATAATGACCGGCGCAATAAATTCGATCTGCTTGGCACTTTCGAGCCTTCCAGTCTTTTCAGCCTCGGCGTTGCGCTTCAGGCGTACTCCGGCAAGCCCGTCAACGTGACCACGGGACTCGATTCGAACGGGGATGGCGT
>DATHMM010000036.1:0-31142 GCA_035487095.1 Candidatus Sulfotelmatobacter sp. | reverse complement strand
TACTTCGCGTTTTTTTGCGATTCCACAGGGAGCGGTTACATCGGTGTGCAAGAAGACCATTCAGAATTATTTCTCCCACAAAACCCAGGAGCACAGCCAGGAATGGCTGTGCCACAGGGCCGGTCTAAAGACCGGCCACTACAGCCGTTGAATTGTCATTTCGATTCCGTATTTTGGGCGGAGGGTTACTAAGGGCTCGGGAACGACCGGGAATCCCTTATTCAGGCGGAAACGGAATTTCTGGGCGATGGCTGCGATTACCAGGGCGGTCTCCAGTTGAGCGAAGCCTTGGCCGATGCAGCGGCGGGGACCGTCGCCGAATGGGAAGTAGACGCCTGGGGGCAAGCGGTGCTCGAGGCCGTCCAGCCAGCGCTCGGGGATGAATTTCTCCGGCTGCTCAAAAAATCTGGCATCACGATGCATCACCCACTGCGAAGCGAGGAGCGTGGAACGCGGAGGAATATCGTAGCCGCCGAGATGGATGGATTCCACGTTCATGCGGGCCATCATGTAGGCCGGAGGGTAGAGACGCAACGACTCGTGAATGACTGCGTTGAGGTAAGGGAGCTTTTCGAGGTCGGAGACTTCGGCGGGGCGGCCGCCCAGAACAGAACAGAGTTCTTCGTGCAAATGCGCTTCGGCTTCGGGGTTTTCGCCGAGGAGATACCAGGTCCAGGCCAGGGAGAGAGCGGTGGTTTCGTGGCCGGCGACGAAGAGGGTCATGGATTCGTCGCGGACCTGGCGCTCAGTCATCTGGCTGCCGTCTTCGTTCATGGCGGACAGGAGGAGCGACAGGAGATCGTTGCGGGGCCGAGTGTCTTTCTTGCGGTCGGAAATGATGCCGTAGATGAGCGAATCCATGTATTCGACTTCGCGGCGGGCGCGGCGGTTTGCGGGCGTGGGCCAACTTGCCGGGATGCGCCAGGGAGTGCGTACGCGGCGAAGATGGTGTCGCATCAGGAAGGTCATGGCGTTGCCGATCGAGGTGGAATTGCCGGCGAGGCTGGCGCCGAAGAGAGTGCGGACCGCGACCTCCAGCGTGATCTTCATCATTTCTTCCGCAATGTTTCGCGTTTCACCGCCGCGCCATTGGCTGATGTGCTGGAGCGCGCATTCGACCATGACCGGAGAATATTCGTTGGTGCGCGAGCGATGGAAAGCGGGCTGGGCAAGACGGCGCTGACGACGCCAGAAGTCGCCTTCGCTGATCAGAAGGCCCTGGCCGAGCAGGGGTCCGACAACGAGTTTTGTCAGAGTGCTTTTGTGTAACTTGGCGTGATCGAGGATGAGGAGTTGCTGGATGTAGTCGGGGCGATTGACGAGGATGCGATTCATGCGCAGCACCGGCATGCTCACGATGTCGCCGTACTCGCGAGCGAGCCGCTGCAATGTACCGAGAGCATCGTGTCGGACGTCGAGCGCTAGGCCAAGGATGGGCAAGCCTTTGGGGCCGGGCGGAACGTGGGTTGGGTTGCTGGTCATTTTGGCCGCGTGAAGTTCACTTCATCCACGCGTAGTACGCAACGTAAAACCAACTGAAAATGCCGTGAACGATCATCCAGAGGATGGAGTGATGAGCGCTCCAGGATAATGTGATTGCGAGCATGCTTCCGAATCCCCAGACGCCGACACCCGCGGAACGTCCGCCGCCACCGTTGCTCATCGGATTGCTCCTTGCGCGTGAAAACGCGTGCACCAGTTTAACCCGATGAGGGCGATTGCCGAGCAAGGAAAGGCAGCGGAGAAAATCGTTTTGGCAAATCACCCGGAAACGCTGCGAGGAGCCAAAGAGGCGCTGGGCAAAATCTAAATTGTGTTGGACGAGGGGCGGCGGGGCTGGGATGCGCCGCTTATTTAACTACGAGCTGGAATGAGGCGGAGTGGCTGAGGCTGCCTGAAGTCCCGGTTACCGTGATCGTGTAGGTCCCCGCTGGAGTACCTTGCACAGGTGGCGGACCGGGGCCGGGGCCGGAGCTGGAGCCGGAACTGGTGCCCGAGCCGCAGGAAGCGCAAAACGCGGTGAGAGCGAGGAAGGCGGATGCGGCAAGCAACCGCGCGGCACGTCCGGCACGCTTCCATTTGTCGAGGAGCAACGCGGCCAGGAGACACGCGAGGTTTATCGGCAGAACTGGCCACGGGAGCGGCGGCGCGGTAAAGCGCGGGCGATCGGCAGGCATAGCGCCAGAGCGCATGGTTGTCATTACAGATACAGTTGCGTTGGCGACGCTCGAGCCGTCCATGGGAGACGACGCGGGCGAGACGGCGCATGTCGAGGCCATCGGCACACCTGCACAGGTCCACGCTATTGTTTGATTAAAACCGCCGGAGGGGGCTGCGGAAACTGAGAAGTTTGCCGTTTGTCCGGCCGTGATGGTTGCGCCGGAGGGCGCAGCGGCGACGCTGTAATCGGGCGAACCGGATCCCATTGGCAATGCGGTGAGTGCCATCAATAAATCCAGCCGGCCGTTGCCCATATCGGGGCCGACGAATTGCGCGTGGGCGATGGCAGCAGAGGCGAGGGACTGGTTGATGTCGGTTCTGAGCGCGCGCAGGAGGGCAGCGCCGCCGGAGACGAAAGGCGCGCTGAAAGAAGTTCCCCAGCCGGCGGAGTAGGTGCTGAACGGATAGGTGGTGACGATCGCTTCGCCGGGAGCGGCGACCCAGACGACGGCGTCGCCATAGTTTGAAAATGTGGAACGCGTGTCGAGGTCGCTGGTGGAGGCAACCCCCATCACATCGGTTTGAAGCGCTGCCGGATAAACCGTCTCGATGGCGCCATCGTTGCCCGCGGATGCGGCGCAAATGATGTTGAGCTTGTTTGCGTAATCGAGAGCGCTCGAGAGTTCCTGGGACGGAGTTTTGAAATCGAAACTCATGTTGATGACGTTGGCGTTATTTTGCGCGGCGTAGTAAATGGCGCGGAGTATGTCGGAGAGGTAGCCAGTGCCACTCGATTGGAACGCCTTAAGCGGCAGGAGTTGGGCATTGGGGGCGACGAGATGGATTACGCCCATCACCATGGTGCCGTGACCGAACGCCGCGTATTGAACATTGCCGTCGAGAACCGCGGCGGTGGACTGGTCGAGGACGGCGGCCGTGGATTGATTCACGATAGCCGGCTGGCAACTGGGACACGGGGAAGGCGCGGGTGAAGTGAAATCTGTCATCTCCGAGCCGCCAGGTTGGTTGCGCGTGAAATCGTAACCGGCGAGGAGAACGCTTTTCAGGGCGGGATGATTGGGGTCAACTCCGGTGTCGATATCGGCGACGATTCCCTTGCCGGAAACTTGAAAAGTGTTCTGCGCGTCCTGAACGTGGACAATGCCGGAGGCCGGTTGATTGGCGTAACCATTCCAGACCGTAGTGCCAAAATAATTTACGGGAGTGCTGTCGGTCAGCCCGGCGGGAGGGGTGGTGACGGCATTGAGGCCACCGACCAGGCTGATCAGTTGATCAAGTTCGGCGTCAAGGACGCCCGGGGTGCTGCGCAAAAGATTGAGGAAGGTGGTCGGGTCGATGACAGACGGGGTGGTGAGAAGAAAAACCTGGTTCAGCGCGCCGTCAATGGAGGTCGCAACCGTGCAATTCTGCAACACGCAGAGTTCCGTGAGAGCGGTGTTGCCCAGGGTGGAGCGGACGATGAAGCGGTTATCCGCCAGGGCGGGAGTGGTGGAGAGTAGAGCTAGTAGCGCGGCCGCGAACCACAGATGGCGTTTCATGGCTGGGTTCTTCCTCCTGACCAATTCCCTTCCCGGTGTGCGTCCGGCCCTGGTGCGATAGCGGTTTGAAATCAATTACGAACAATCGCTTTTGGTTGGCAAAAAGAGACGACTGCGCGAACGCAGGCCATCTCTGCGCACACATACCCCAGGATGGGGATAGATAAAACGAAAACGCGGGGAAATTCTAGACGGGAAAATACTGAGATATCCCTAAGGGAAACACCTGAGGCTGAAATTCAACTGCACGAGGCGGAAAACGCCGCTATAAGGCTGAGAAAACGGAAGTGCCGGCGGCGGCAAAGACGGTGGACATTTCGGCTTGGGCGAAGGAGAGGAAGGTGCGGACGACAGCGGGATCGAATTGAGTGCCGCTGGATTCGTTGAGGCGGCGCACGGCTTCTTCGTAGGGCAGGCCCTTTCGATAGGGACGCGAGGAAACCATAGCGTCGAAGGCATCGATCACGCAAACGATGCGCGAGACGACGGGAATTTCCGTATTTTTGAGCCCCGCGGGATAGCCTTTGCCATCGAAGGATTCATGGTGGTGGAGAATATCGAGCGCGGCGCGTTCGAAGCCGGGAAGCATGCGCAATACAGCCCAGCCATATTCAGAGTGCTTCTTCATCAGGGTGTACTCGTCGGGGTCGAGGCGCCCGGGTTTGCGGAGGATGGCGTCGGGGATGCCGACCTTGCCGATGTCGTGGAGCAGCGCGGCCACTTCGAGATTCTGAAGTTCGGATTCCTCCAGGCCGAGTTCCTGGCCGACGCGCATGCCCCACTCCGCGAGGCGAGTGCTGTGCACACCGGTGTTGAGATCCTTCAGGTCCAGGAGTTGATTGAAGGCGCAGATGACGGAATTGCGGAGCGCGGCAGACTGCTCTTCGAGTTGCTTGATGCGGAGAGACTCCAGCGCCCCGGATACCGAGGTACCGTCCAAGGGCCCGGGAGTCTGGTGCTTCGACATAGGAGTTAATTGCAGAACAAGAGGCAGGTGCCGGAGCCGGAACCTGAGCCGGAGGAGCCCGAGCTATTCACCCAGGCGGAAACAGCCTGATAAACGTCGAGTCGACCGTGATTGAGGTCCGGGGTGAGTTGGACCGCGTGGGACAACGAGCTGGCGGCCTGGCTCTGATGCAGAGAGGACCTGGCGCTGAGCATCAGTGCGGCGGTGCCAGCGACGAGTGGAGAGCTGAACGAGGTGCCGGAAGCGCTGGCGTAGGTTCCACCAGGGAAGGTGCTGACGACGTTCTCGCCCGGCGCAGCGATCAATACGTCCACCGAGCCGTAGTTGGAAAAGGAGGAGCGGGTGTCGTAATTCGTGGTGGAAGCAATGCCCACCACGGCGTTGTTCAATGCAGCCGGATAAACGGCCGCGCTGGTGTTTTCATTTCCGGCGGCAGCAACGAGGACGACGCCGGCTTTGTTGGCGTAAGAGACGGCCTGAGTGAGGGACGGCGAATTGGAAGAAAGATCGAAGCTCATATTCACGACGTTGGCGTGGTGCTGAACGGCGTAATAAAGAGCCGCGACGATGTTGGAAAGATAGCCGGTGCCATTCGAGGAAAAGGCCTTGAGGGGAAGAATCTGTGCCTTAGGCGCGACGAGATGGACGAGGCCGGAGGTCATTGTGCCATGGCCGAACGCGGTGTAGTCCGGGCCATCGAGGACAGCGGCGGTGGACTGATCGAGCACGGCTGCGGTGGATTGCTGGACATAGCCAGGCTGCTGATCCTGGGAGTTGGTGTCTAGCTCGCCGTTCGGCAAGCTGCTGACGTCGAGCCATTCGGAGGCGCCGGGCTGGTTGCGCGTAAAGTCGTAACCCGGAAGCAGTACAGCCTGGAGGACCGGGTGATTGACGTCGACGCCCGTATCAATGACTGCGACGATACCAGTGCCGCTGATGCGAAAACCGTTCTGGGCGTCCTGGAGGCGGATAATCTGCGCGGCAGGCTGAGCGGCGTAACCATGCCAGACGACGGTGCCGTAGTAATTGACCGGGGCGGAGTCGTAGAGGCCCGAGGGAATTGAGGGAAGCGGACGTTGCGGGATGGGCAGAAGACGATCCGCCTCCACGCTGACGATTCCGAGCAGAGACTCAACCAGGTTGAGGGTGCCGTTCACGAGATTGACGAGGAGATTGCTGCTGGAGGTGACCAGAAAGGTCTGGCCGACGGAGCCGTCAAGGCCACCTTGCACCTGGCACTGGAGCAGATTGCAGAGATTGAGGACGGAGGACAAGCCGCCGGTGGAACGGACGATGTACCGATTCTGTGCGGGGGCAGGCTTCGGAACACCGAGGATGAGGATAAAGAATGCGACGATCAGGGCGAATCGTTTCATAGTTGCAACCCCTAAGGGGTTCTCCCACAAGTGGATTACTCGCTAGTTTGGCGCGAAGCGTTTCCCAATAAGTTTCCAAGGGAGGACATTTCGGGCCAATGGTACGAGCACGTCTTTCTGTCTAAACAAACTTCCCATCGCGCCTGGTACTTACGTACCAGGCTGGGGACGCGTGGAAACTCTTTGATATGGCCGTGGTTCATGCCTTTTCCTCCGGCATACGGCCCAGCGCTTCGCGGAGCGAGATCACGATCGGCTCGCCGGAAGGCGTGGCGAAGGTCAGCTGCAAGTCGCCGCTGTTTTTGACTTCGCCGCTGAATTCTCCAAATTGGTTTGCAACCACGTGCAGCACGTCTCCCTGCATATTGGAAACGAGGATGCGCGTGCCGGCGGCGATGATTTTTGGATTGCTCAAATTCAGGAGCTGGCCGGTGACGACGATGCGGTTGCCGCTCGGCTTCAGCTCGAGTTGCACGTCGATCTGATAGGGATCGGCGCGATAGAGCATCTGCCGCGTGCCCGTGCCGGCGGAGCGGACGCCTTCCAACATCGGCTGCAAGAAACTGTCGAACAAAAGCTTGACGGACCCGGCCAAACCTTTTTTCTGCTGGGCGAGAGCCATGCCCGAAAACGCTGCCTTGGCGATCCTTACGGCACTTTCCGGGGGCTGGTAATTCCCTTCCAGAGCCGCCGACGCCCGAACGCGCTGCCAGAGCGAGACAGTTGCCTGACAGGACAGGCAACCAAGTTCGAGGTGCTTGTCCATGCGAACTTTCTCGTTAGTGGTGACGGCCTGATTCACAAAGTCGATCCATTTCTCCACGTTAAAGTGTTCCATCATTCCCCCAGAATCCTCTCGGCACCCCGCGCACTCCCCAGTGGACGGGATGAAATAAGTACCCTCGTTGGATAAGGGGAGAGAGACGGGGAAAAAATATAGAGAATTGTCGGTTAGTTAAGTTCTGTGGAATCAGTGAGTTTGCCGACCAGGGCAAAGGGTGCCCAGAAATAGGGGTGGGGATTCTGCTGGCGGAGCTGTTGCATGGCGTGCTGCAATGCGCCGGACGTCTCACCTGTGCGGAGATATTCGTTGTAGAAGAATTGCATGAGTTGGGAGGTGCTTTGATCGTGGACGTCCCACAAAGATAGCAGCAAGGTAGAAGCGCCGGCGTAGAAGAGGCCGCGCTGGAGACCGAGCAGCTCATCACCGGCGGCGACGAAGTTCATGCCCGTGGCGCACCCGCTGAGGGTTACGAGGTTGGCGTTGAGCCGCATCTGGTAGAGGTCGAACAAATTCAAGTAGCCGTCGCCGAGGCGGATCCCAGAAAACATCGGGTTGTCCTGCCGGTAGACGCCGTGGGTGGCGATGTGCAGCAAACCCGTCTGCGGGCCTTGTTCGCGGAGCAAGGAGGAGGTGGCATCGCGCCCGATGCGAAGAGAGGATTGCGGGAGGAGCGCGGCGACCGACTCGGCTTCCTGGAGGATTTGCGGGGCGCGCTCGTCTGCAATGCCGAAGACCAGAGAGCCAGTGTTGGCGCCGGCGGGCTTCTCCTGGCAAGCAAAAAAAACGGAGGCGCTGGGGGCATAAGAAATCCGGAAGGAGTCGCAGAGATATTCTTCTCCGTTGCGGAGGGCGTGGAAAGGAAGGAAATGGAGGGGACCGTGAGGCACGATGACCAGGCGATCGCCATGGCAATACTGGCGGAGGGGGGCGATCAGTTCGACATAGAGAGATTCGAGGTGGCTTTGCGTGGCGCGGAGAAGCGGTTCTTCAAACCTGCGGACATACTCGCTGCCCATGCGAAATTTGGAGAGTTGGAACCGGAGCAGTTGCAGAATGTGCGTGACCCGGGCGAGGACCGTGACCGGCAGAATTCGGATTTCCTCGCGGGTGATGATGGCGGCAATCAGGCTGTCGCCGGCGGAAAAGTATTCGAGGAGAGTTGTGCCGGGCGGGAGGGCGGATTGCAGTTTTGCGGCGGAAAGGTCCGCGGGAGCTTCAAGCGTGGTGCTTTCGCGGTCGCGGGCGGGAAGTTCACGCAAGGTGCGCAGCAGCTCTTTCTCATGGCTTTGCGCCTTTTTCTGTAGGGTATCGAGGCGCTCAACGGACTTTTCCTCGGGGCGCAGCTGTTCGAGTTCGATTCGGTGGTAGTACCAGTTGAGTTCCTCGCGCAGGTCGCGAATCCTGCGAACCAGATCGCTCTGGCCCGTTTCCCCGAGCGGGAGGCTCTGGCCGCTCTGAAAAATCATTTCGATCATGCTGCGGGATTTAGCGGCTTCCATCCAGGAGAGCGCATCTTCGGGTGAGGCGTCCGAGCCGTCGCCGGAAATGAAAAGATCAAGCAGCGATTCATAGACTTGCATCCGGTTTTTGAGAAAAGAGATTTTCAGTTCTTCGCCATGCAGGCGGCTGCGCATGGTTTCGAGCGAATCTTTTGCATCGAGGAATGCGCGCAGGGCGGCGAGACGATCATTGCGAGCCTGCGCCAACTGCCCCTGAAGCAGATGAGCCTGATAGGCGAGGACCGGCGTCTGCAGTTGCGCCAGACGGGCGAGTGATTCCTCCGTTTCCTTTTGCGCTTCGGCGGGATCCCCAACCTGCAAAGCGATGCGAGCGAGCAGAAGATGCGCGAGGACCGCCTTGCCTTGAAGGGCGGAGCTATCAAAGAAATCAGCCGCGGCGGCACACAGGCGCCGCGATTCGAAGTAGCGGCCTTCATGAAAGAGCAACAGGCCCTGATAGAGGTCGATGAGCCAGGGCCAAACGAGATTTTTTTCGCGGCCAAACATTTCGCGGGCTTTCGTGAAGCGTTCGAGGGCCTGCACGGTTTTGCCCTGCTGGGCGTAAGCGGTGGCTTCGTTCGCCAAAGTTTTCGCGGCTTCGTAGCCCATGCCCAGCTTTTCGAAACGCAGGAAACCTTCGTGAGCCATTTCGCGGGCTTCTTCGCTGAGATTGAGTTCCAGATAAATGTCGGAGAGATCGAGGTGGCAGAGGGCGAAGTGGTAGGCGTCGCCGGTGGATTCACAGGCGCGGCGCGCGGCGTAGAGGGCTTCGATGGCATGACTGTATTCGCCGCGGAGGTAGTAGAGATAGGCGATGTTGTAGTCTGCCTGGGCCACAAGGAGCGGCATGTTGTTTTCGTGGCAGAAGGCGCGGGCGCGCTGATAAGTGGCGAGCGCGCGGGGAAAATCATTGAGGCTGATCAGGCAGACGGCCATGTTGCTGAGGACGACTGCGATGCCTTCGGCGTCCTTATAAGGCATCAAGTTTCGGTAGGCGTCTTCATAGCTGGCGATGGATTCTTCGAAGCGGTCCTGGCGGTGATAGATATTGCCGGCATTGATTTCGAGGCGAGCGAGGCGCCATCGGTCACCGAGGCGGGCAAAGATTTCGCGGGCGCGTTCGACGGCACGGAAGGCCTGGTCGTATTCGCCGACGAGGATCATGGGCTGGATGGAACTGCTGAGCGTCCTGGCCAGTTCTTTCCAGGCGCGCATGGACTCGTAGAGTTGGATAGCGCGCTGGTGGTGCTCGATTGCGGCGCGATAATCGCCGTTGGAATAAAGGGCGTTGGCCATGGCGCGCAAGGCGAGGGCGTGGGCTTGTTTGCGGCGCAGGCGCTTGGCGATGAGAATCGCAGCCTCGGCCAGGGAGAGCGCTTCTTTTGCGCTTACGCGGACCCGCTGGACAACGAGCTGGGCGAGCTGCTCAATCGTCGCCTGACGGACCAATTTTTTGTGTTTAGAGAGAAATATACGGCGGGCTGCATCGCTCGTTAACTGGCCGAGTTCGGCGACGAGAGTCTCGGTCGAATTCTTGGCGCGGGCGACGGGCATCAAGAAAAACCCAGTTCTTCCAACTGACGGCGAAGGCGTTCCATGCATTTCTGACGAGTGAATCCGATCGAGCCTAAAGCGAGGCCAAGCTCCCGGGCAACCTCAGCGTAGGGACGCGAGGGAGACTCGAAGAACAGCATCTCCACCAGGCGGCGGCATTGTGGGGTGAGTGTGGCCATGGCTTCGCGGAGCATTTGCTCTTCCTGAGTCTGTTGAACGAGGGTTTCTGCGATCGGCGGGGTTTCGGGCTCCGGCGTGTCTTCGTCGGTGTCGCGGCTCACCACGCGCTGGCTCAGGCGCTTCACCCGGTAGCATTCGTGGTGGGCGACTTGCATGAGCCATTTGGGGAGAGCTCGGGGCTCGCGTAATTCCGGAAGGCGCACCAGCAGTTCGACGCAAGTGGCTTGAAAGACGTCCGCGGCTTCCTGCGGGGGGAGGTTGTATTTCACCGGGATCGAATAGATGAGGGCTTTGTATTTGTCGATGAGGCGGGCCCAGGCAGCTTCGTTGCCGGAAAGACATTCTTTTACGAGGCGCGTGTCGTTCCAATTGGATGCGGGGTTGGCTGACGCCTTCTCCGGCACCTTGCTGCGGGTTGGGCTCATCGAGCGGGGCTCTCCCTGCCATTTTTCAGATAGAGCTGCTCAACATTCCATAACACATAAGGCTCGAGAACGGCGGGATGAAAATTGCCGACGGAGTTTTTGGCGCCGGCCAGGATATCCGGGCTGGCCAGAAAGATCATGGGTTGGTTTTCAGCAAGAATTTCCTGCGCGCGATCGTAAAGTTTTTTTCTCTGATCGAAGGTGCGCGCCGACATCTGGTCTTCCACCAGGCGGTCGATCTCCGCTTCCCATGGAGTTGAGGGGTGGGGCTGCGAAGGATTCCAGAGATGCGTGCCGCCGCTGGAGAGCCAGACGTTGATGTCGGAATTCGGATCGGCATCGTAACTGGCGACACCCATGATGCAGGCATCGTATTCCTTGGATTGTGTGACGCGATCGAGGAGGGAGCGAAATTCCATCGGAACCACCTGGACGCGCATCCCGAGCTGCTTCAAATCGTCCTGGAGGAGCGCGGCCATTTTGGAGCGGTCGGCGTTGGTGGAGCTTGTGAGGATGCTGAACTCCACCGGCTTACCATCGGAATCCTGAAGGGTGGATTCGCCGTTTGGCCCGGTGGCCCAGGAGAAGCCGGCTTCTTTAAGGAGAGCGCGAGCGCGGTCGAGTGAGCGCACCGGATGAGGGAGATTCGCGTCGTTCCAGCGCTTGTTGCCCGGGGTGACCAGACCCCAGAGAGGAGTTCCGCGGCCCTGGTAGACGAGGCGGACGATGGCTTCGCGGTCGACTGCCGCGGAGACTGCCTGGCGGAATTTCACTTCGCGGAACCACTTTTGTTTGCGTTGCAGGTCCGCGGATGGCTTCTCGCCGAGGTCATTCAGATTGAAGAAGAGAAAATTGTATTCGAGGCCGGGGCCGGCGTCGGCAACCGTGTAACCATTCTGCTGGCGGGAAAGAACGGAAAAGTTTTCGGCGCCCAACTGGCTGATCATGTCGGTTTCGCCAGATTGAAATTTCAAAACTTGAGCGTCGGCGTTAGGGACGAAGAGGAAGACGAGTTCGTCGAGATAAGGAAGGCGGTTGATCTTGGCGTCCGATTTCCAGTAATAGGGATTGCGTTCGAGAACCAAGCGCTGGCCGGCGACGTATTCTTTCAAACGGAACGGGCCGAGGCCAGCCCATTGATTCGCCGCGGCATTCAGGGAACCGATTTGGCCGAGTTTGCCTTCCTGGAACGGTTTTTCGAGAAGATGGCGAGGAAGAATCGCGAGTCCGTCGAAGAGACGTTCGCCGACGCCGTACGGTTTGGACAATTGAAAGGCGATCGTTTGGGAATCGATTTTACTAACGGCGATCGGCTTGCCGCCGACAATCAGTAGATCGCGCTGTGGCGCGTGAGTGTTTTCGTCGAGATAGACGCGGAAGGAGAAGAGAACATCGTCGGCGTCCATCGGCTGGCCGTCGGAAAATTTCAGGCCCTTGCGCAGGACCAGTGTGTAAATGAGGCCGTCGGGAGAGATCTTCCAGGATTTGGCCAGCGCGGGCTCTGTGAGTTGAGTGGCGCGATTAATGTGGATGAGGTCGGCTTGCATGACGCCAATGACTTCCCGCGAGCGGGCGTCGGCGGCGATCAGGGGATTCAGAGTTTTTGGTTCGCCACGAAGAGAAACAACCAGGCGTCCGCCGGGACGGCCGATCTCGCCAGGGATTTGGAGTAATTCTTCGTGGGAATTATTTTGTTGCGCCTGCGCAAAGGCGGGACTGCAAATGAGTGCGGAAAAAGAGAGAAACAGCCGGACGAGAATCCGGCAGCGCGCGACCGTAGCGGGGCAGTTTCTCACGCCAGGTTCCCAAGACTCCTCCTTTCTATCTTGTACGGGTCGGCGCGTTCCTGCAATGCGCTAGCTAGGCCGAGGTATCCAAGAAAGAACGGCACCATGGCGAGGGCGGGCAGGTACGTCCACCAGTAGGACACGAGGACGCTGTATTGCTGGAGATTGGAGAGGAGATTACCCCAACTGGGAACGGGCTCGGGAACGCCGAGGCCGAGGAAGGAGAGGGTCATTTCGGCCAGTACATATTGCGGGATGAGGATTGCAGCCTGGGTGAGCAGGACGCTGGAGGTTTCTGGAAGAATGTGGCGGCGAAGGAGGTAGATGTTGGAAGCCCCGAAACCTCGGGCGGCGCGGACGAAGTCGCGTTCTTTTGCGCTGAGAACGATACCGCGGACGAGCCGCGCGGGGCGCGCCCAACCAACGGCCCCGATGACCGCGACGATAAGGAAGAAGGCTTGGAGCGGATTTACCGACAAAGGGAGAAAGGCGCGGACGGCAAAAAGGAGGTAGAGCCACGGCAAGGCGAGGAAAAGTTCGGCGAGGCGCATCAGCACATCGTCTTGCCAGCCGCCAAAGTAGCCAGCAACGGCGCCGATGCACCAACCGATGAGGAGAGTGAAGCCCGCGCCGAGCAGACCGGCGAGGAGAGAGACCTGGCCGCCGAAGAGAAGCCTGGAGAGTTGGTCACGACCGAAGGCGTCGGTGCCGAGCAGATAGATTCGCTCGTCGCCGGCGCCGAAAAGATGGATGCGCGCGGGAAGAAATCCCAAGAGGCGATAGGGGGCACCAGCGATGAAGAAGTGGAGCGGGATCTGCCGCGTGGTGTCTTCGACGTATTGGTCGAATGTGCCGGGGCGCAATTGGAACGCGTAGACGAAGGGACGAAGGTGGAGATGATTGTGAGTGTCCACGAAATGCACCCGCATCGGGGGCAGGTAAGGATTTTTGCGGTCCTGCTCGACCGGATTGTAAGGGGCGAAAAATCCGGCGCAGAGGACGATGGCGTGCAAGACGCCGAGGATCAGCAACCAGATGGCGAGTTTGCGGCGGCGGATCATCGGGAGGCGCTCTCTGTGCGGATTCGCGGGTCCAGCCAGTAAAGAAGCATGTCGGCGAGAAAATTTCCAGCGGCCAGGAAAATCGTGGAGAACAAGACGCCGCCGATTACGACGTAGATGTCGCGGGCGAGAATCGCTTCCAGTAGGAATGGGCCAAGCCCGGGCCAGCTCATCACCACTTCGATGAGAAGAGAGCCGCTCAGGAGCGCGCCGATGCTGAAGCCGAAGAGAGAAAGAAGCGGATTTGCGGCGGCAGGGAGGGCGTATCGAAAAAGGAGTGTGAACCGCGGAATTCCGTGTCCTTCGGCGGCCAGGAGAAAGGGCGCGTGCAAAACCTCGGCAACGGCGGCGCGGACGTGGCGGACAAGAAGTGGCAGGGCGGAAAGAATGAGCGCCGCGACGGGGAGAGCCATGTGTGCGACCAAATCGCGAATTTTGCCTGACGCGGTGAGCGAATCGAAATCAAGGGACACCATGCCGCCGGTGGGAAACCGGTGAGTTCTTACCGCGAGCACAAGCAGACCCAGCGCAAGCGCGAGATCGGGGATGACCAGGAGCGTCGCCGTGCCCCAGGAGATTACGCGATCGGGGAGTCGCCCGAGACGCTCGGCGCTCCAGACACCGAGCGGGAGGGCGAGCGCCCAAGCCAGCAGCGTTGCCGTGACGGTCAGCAGGAGAGTGTTTTTTGCGCGGGCGAGCAAGAGCGGGGCGACCGGGCTGTTGTAGGCAAACGAAAAGCCCATCTGTCCGTGGAGGACGGAATTCAGCCAGGAGGCATAACGCAGCGGCAGCGGGCGGTCGAGTTCATACTGGGCACGCAGCGCCACCAGCGTTTCGGGAGCGATCTGCGGGTTGAGGCGCATCTCGTCGAAGTAGTTGCCCGGCGCGAGGGCAGTGAAAAGAAATGCCAAAACGGAGACGCCGAATACCAGGAGGAAGGAGTGCGCAAGGCGGCGGAGGAGGTAACGCATCATTGTTGGATTGCCGGCCACGATGAGCGAGGAAGCTGCGGCACCGCTGCAATGAGCTGGCGGGTGGCTTCGTGGCTGGGATTGCGGAGCACTTCCGCGGACGGGCCAAGCTCGACGATGCGGCCCGCGGACATCACCGCGATTTCATCGGCAAGATGCGCGGCCATGGTGAGGTCGTGGGTGATAAAGAGAAAGGTCATGCCGAGAAAAGATTGGAGTTCGAGAAGGAGATTGGCGATCTGCGCTTGCGTGGAACAATCGAGGGCAGAGAGCGCTTCATCGAGGATGAGAATTTTGGGATCCAGTGTGAGTGCGCGGGCGATGGCTAACCGCTGGCGCTGGCCGCCGCTTAATGTGGAGGCAGAGCGCGCGGCAATTTCCGCGGAGAGACCGACGCGTTCGAGCAAAGAGCAAGCGCGCAGTTCCCTTTCTTTGCGGCCAAGCTTGTGTTGCAAGATCAATGGCTCAGCGACGATATCGAGGATGCTCCAGCCAGGATGGAGAGAACTTGCGGGATCCGGGAAGATGAGTTGGATTTGCGGACGAATATTGCGAAGTTCGCTTTCCGGGGATTGGGCGAGGTTTTTCCCTTCGAACCAAAGGTTCCCTGACGTGGGCAGTTCGAGACAGGCGATGCAGGATGCGAGCGTGCTTTTGCCGGAGCCGGATTCGCCGACGATGGCCAGGGTGGAGCGCGAGAAGACGGCGAAGGAGACGCCATCGAGAGCGAGGAACTCTTGCGGCGGGCCGACAAGGTTTCGCTTCGCGTAGCGCTTGACCAGGTTTTCGACTTTTAGAATGGGTTCCATGATTCGGTCGCTCAGAGTGGGCTCAATCCTTGTACTTGAAACAGGAAACTAGGCGCGACTCTCCCAAATTCACCAATGCAGGCTCGAGTTCGGTGCAGACGTCCATTCTCAGCGGGCATCGCGGCTCAAACGAGCAGCCTTTGCGAGGCAAAGAGGAGAGCGACGAATTGCCGGGGATAACCGGCAGCTGATTCTTCCGGCTTTTTTCGTATTCCACGGAGATTGCGGGAAGAGATTCGAAAAGCGCCTTGGTGTAAGGGTGTTTCGGCGATCGAAGCACGGCATGCGCCGGACCCCATTCGACAACCTGTCCCGCGTAAAGAACCAGGATGCGATCGGCAAAATCACTGAGCAGGGCCGGGTTGTGAGTGATAAAAATCATCGCGAGGCCGAGGGTTTCCCGGAGCGAGCGGAAGATCGCGAGAACTTCCATCTGGGTTACGGGATCGAGCGCGGCGGTCGGCTCATCGGCGATGACAATCGCGGGATTGCACGCGATGGCCTGGGCGATGAGGACGCGCTGCCGCTGACCTCCGCTTAGCTGGTGGGGATAGGAGCGCAGGATGCGGTCGGAATCTTGCGGAAAAAGTTGAGCACAAATCTCTCGCGTCTTTTCGTTCAGAGCGGATTTCGCCCCGGATTGGTGCGCGGCCAGCACCTGGCGAACCTGCTCGCCGACACGGATGGTGGGATGGAGCGCTAGAGAAGGCTCTTGAAAGATAAGAGAGATGCGGGCGCCGCGGATTTGGCGGAGGTGTTCGGAATTGGCCTGGAAAAGATTTTTGCCTTCAAAGAGTACGGCGCCGCCTCCGATGTGGCCGTTCGGAGGAAGAAGCCGTAGAACCGAAGCCGCGAGCGTGCTTTTGCCCGAGCCGGATTCGCCGAGAACGCCGAGAATTTCGCCGGGCCGTAGGTCAAAACTTACGCCGGACAAAACAGGGCGAGGGCGGACCTCGCGCGAGCTATAAGAAACTTGGAGACTCTGGACATCTAGAACGGACGCCATCGCGCGGCCGCAAGCGGCCAACCCCCCACTGCGAATTATGTTGAGGCAGGAAGAGGGGAGGGACAAGGGAAACGTCGTAGGCCGCGCACCAAAGGTAATTCGCTCGATTCAAGATGGGAAAGCAGGTATCTGGAAGAGGACGGCAGGGATTCCGGAGGGTGGAATCCCTACAACCCCATATAGGCAAATTGTGTCGGCCCAATTGCCTATGAACCTTGAGATGGGAACGTTACGAAAAGAAGCTTAGAACCGGTCTGGCTCTGTTGCCATCCTTGCCAGAACGCAGCCCACAAGCGAAAAGCAGATCCCTCACCCGCAAAAAGCGCCCATCGCATACTTCGCTCAGGGCAAGCGGGGTTCGGGATGACAAGGCGGGTGGTGTGCTCTCCCGCCTGAAGCGCCCAAATGTCGGAGTTAAAGCTCCGGCACCCTGAAGACCATTGTGAGAGGACTTCTAGCGAGTTCCCCCGGCCGCGGCGGTGGTCGGCCGATTGGCGGCGACATCCGTGCGTGGGGTCATGGAGACCACGATGTATTCGCGTTCCTTGCCGTCCGCTTCGGGAACGCGAAGCAACATTTTATCCTTATGAATGCGGAATTGAGCCGTTTCGCCGACGGGCAAAAGCACGGGGTGCTTGTCGTCTTTAGGCTGGATTCGGTAGGTGACTCGATCGGTCTGAAGTACGTACTCCTGACAGAGAAGTTGCTTGGTGTTTTTGTGCTGGCCATCGGTTCCGAAAATTTCGCCGGCGACCGTCTTGCCGTCCTTCTCTGTATAGCCGCACGCCGACGAATCCATTTGCACCAGCACTGCTTTTTCATAGGCGGGCGGTTCTTTGGCCTGGGCCAGCATAGCTACCGCAAAAAACATTGCTGCTGCCGTCGCTGTGCGCATCCTGATCCTCCAGTGGTTCGTTCAGGGCCGGTTTTAAGTATCGGGATAAGTGCACCTTCCGGGACAGCGGGCTGGCTTATGAAAGCCAACTCTCCCAATAGCACGCTGCCCGGTTATTTCCAAAGGGATGCTGCGCGCAGGAAAAATATAGGGCTGAAAAAAGTTTTGCTGATACACCCAAGCCGTTGATTTTCTAGGCTTAAAGCGGTTGGAGGGGCAGTACTAGTGAAGTTCTATTGAGAAAGTTGGCGGGACGTTGCTACTCTGAGAGTTCCACAGCCCAATTTAACTTCTACACGTGTCCTTAAAAGGCGTGCCGACATGGACTCCGATAAACTGCGCATTGCTCGCGACAAACTTACGCGCGTGTTCCGATACCTGGAAGCGCTGAACCAACACCGCAATCCCGCCAAACGGCAAATTCGGGAGCAACCGTGGAGCCTTTGGCTTCATGGGCTGCCGAATCATCCGGCGATCAAGCGCGGAGCGGGGAAATCCAATGCTTCGAAGAGCCGTTCGAAGGAAACCGCAACCGGCGAGTTGGATGGCGGAGCGGAATTTCTGTTGAAGGTACAGCGCCCCGTCTTAACGCGCCCGCCGGAGCCGCCGGGAGAGATCGCCGAGTGGCTGGAAAGCGGCTGGGACAATCCTTCGGAAGAAATACGTTTGCAGGAAACGCAGACGGAGGGAGAAGATTCGGGAAATTCGCGCGTTATCCGATTTGAAGAGGACAAGGCAAGAACCGCAGCGCTGCAACGGTGGAGAGTTTCGCGCGATGAGTGGGCGAAGAGCGAAAGGCCTGCTCGCGCAGCGATGAAGGTATTCGAGGCGTTTTACGCGCTTTATGGGCGGATCGAGCGCGAGGCCGAACGCGTGGAACTGGTTTTGGGGGACGGCATCCTGAGCTGGCGTCGGGCCGAGGGGAATATATATCACCCGATTCTGCTGCAGCGGCTGCAGCTTAATTTTAACGCCGCAGTGCCGGAGTTTACGATTTCCGAAGCGGATCATCCGGTCGAATTGTATTCGGCGCTTTTTCAATCGATGACCGACGTGGATGGGCGCGCCATCGGGCGTTGCCGGGAGGAACTGGAGCAGGAAGGGTTTCATCCGCTGGTGAATGGGGCAACGTCGGGATTTTTGAAGCGGCTGGTGATCCAGCTTTCGCCGCGAGGTGAGTTTATTGAGGACGGGGCGCCGGCAGAAGAGCAAGGCGACCCGAACATCGGCAGAGACCCCCTGGTGTTTTTGCGCGCGCGAACTCTTGGATTCGCAGCCTCGATTCAAGGCATCCTTGCGGACCTGCGGACGCGGGAAGATCTTCCATGGTCTCTTTTGAATATTGTCGGAGAGGAATCGCCCACTCGAGCGGAGAGTGAAACGGAGCCGGCCGCAATGGAAGCGTCGGAAAGCGCGGGAGAGGTCCTGCTGAGCAAACCGGCGAACCCGGAACAGATTCGAATCGCGCAACAACTGGAATTGCACGGTGGAGTGCTGGTGCAAGGCCCGCCGGGCACGGGAAAGACGCATACGATCGGCAATCTGATCGGGCATTTGCTGGCGCAGGGAAAGAGCGTCCTGGTTACGAGCCAGGCGACCAAGGCGTTGCGGATGGTGCGGCACCACATCGTGCCGGAGCTGCGGCCACTGTGCGTCAGCCTGCTGGAAAGCGATCTGGAGAGCCGGAAGCAACTGGAGAGCGCGGTAGGCTCGATCGCAGAACGACTGTCGCGCGCGGACGCAATTTCGCTGGAACTTGAAGCGAAGAAATTGGAGTCTGAGCGCGGAGAGATTTTGAAGAAGCTGGAGGAGATCCGCAAGCAGCTCGCGGAGGCGCGTGCGGACGAATACCGCGACATTGTGATTGCCGGAAAGACGTTGCCGCCGGCGGATGCGGCACGCAATGTGGCCAAGGATAAAGAGTCGCTTGGCTGGATTCCGGGGCCGGTTGCGGCGGTGGCGCCTTTGCCTTTAACCCCCGGCGAGCTGGCCGATCTTTATCGCACGAACACTTCCCTTTCGCGCGAGGACGAGCTTGAACTAGCCGGACACTTGCCGGAGCTTCACGATTTGCCGAGGCCGGAAGAGTTTGAAGCTTCGCTGAACGAGCGGAACCGCTTGAACATGGAGGAACTGGACCTGCGTGCGGATTTGTGGAAGAGCGGTGTGCCGGAAGGCAGTCCGGAGGAATTGGAAGCGCTGGCGGGGAGCTTGACGCAAGCCGTGGAGCCGCTGACTGGAAAAGAAAAATGGAAGCTCGAGGCGGTCTACGCCGGGAAATATGGAGGAGCGCACCGGCAACCGTGGGAGCAGTTAATTGAGTTCGTCCGGCTGGTCCACCGCGAGGCCGCCAATGCGCAGGAATCGTTCGTCAAGTATGGGCCGGAGCTTCCCGAGACTCCTGCTTATGAGGATCAGCAGAGAATTGCCGGGGAAATCCTGGCACATCTGGAAACCGGAGGGAAGCTGGGATCGTTCACGCTGTTCACGCACAAAAGCTGGGGCCAATTCATCGAATCGGCGAAAGTGAACAATGCGCAAGCGCGGACGGCGGAACATTTCACCGCGTTGATGAAACTGGCCGCGTTGAAGAAATTGCGGCAGGAGCTTTGCGGGCGCTGGGACCGGCAGATGGCGCCGCTGGGGACGCCGGCTTCCAAGCAGATGGGAGCGGAAGTCGAGAAGACATTGATGCAGTATTGCGACGCGCTCGAGGACTGCCTGGGATGGCACGAACAGACCTGGCTTCCCTTGCAGGGGCAGTTGACGGATCTCGATTTCAAGTGGGAGAAGTTTCTGGCGGAGCAGCCCGCTGTGGTTGGGGCTCACGGCGAACTGGTGAGAATCGGGAAGGCGGTGACCGATTCCCTGCTCCCAATTCTTGAATCGCGCATCAAGAAACAAAAGCTGCTGCAAATCGAGGAAGAGCTGCGGGACCTGAAAGCGCGGCTGAAGCTTGCCGCACGCGCGGCGAAAGCATCGAAGGCGACCGCGAAACTTCTTTCCTCGGTGATCGACGAGGATTCGAGCGAGTACCGCGAGGCTTATGAGCGCTTGCTGGAATTGAAGAGCCAGCAGGCGGACCTCGATCTGCGGCGCGCACTGCTGGCGAAACTGGAAAGCGCGGCGCCGGCGTGGGCCGGAGCGATTCGCAACCGGACGGGGGCGCATGGAAAAGGAGAACCGCCGCGCGATCCGGCGTCGGCGTGGACGTGGCGGCAGCTGAACGATGAACTGGACCGGCGTGCGAGTGTTTCCATCGAGAGTTTGCAGGCAAAGAGCGAAAAGTTGCGGGAGCAGTTGCGGCGAGCGACCGTGGGGCTGATTGACACGCGGGCTTGGTCGGCGCAGGCGCGGCGAACTTCGTCGCGGCAGCGGCAGGCGCTGGTGGGGTGGCTGGACACGATTCGCCGGATCGGGAAAGGACACGGGGTCCGGGTTTCCCTGCTGCGGACGGAAGCTGCGAGAAAAATGTCCGAATGCCGGAGCGCGGTGCCCGTGTGGGTGATGCCGCTTTCACGCGTGGTGGAGAATTTCGATCCGTGCAGCACGCGTTTTGACGTGGTGATTATTGACGAGGCCAGCCAGAGCGACGTAATGGCGTTGGTTGCTCTTTATCTCGGCAAGACGGCGTTGGTTGTCGGGGATCATGAACAGGTGAGCCCGTCGGCGGTGGGGCAGGATCTGGGCATCATCCAGAATCTTATTTTCCAGTACTTGCAGGGCGTGCCGAACTCAGATCTCTACGATGGGCAAATTTCAATTTACGACCTGGCGCGGCAGTCCTTCGGCGGCACCACTTGCCTGGTGGAACATTTCCGCTGCGTGCCGGAGATCATTCAGTTCAGCAACATGATTTCCTATGACCAGCGAATCAAGCCACTGCGCGATGCGAGCCGGGTGCAGGTGCGCCCGCATACGATGGGCTATCGGGTGAGCGGTTCCAGCCGGGACGGCAAAATCAACCGGCAGGAAGCGATTGGAGTGGCGTCGCTGTTGAAAGCGGCGATGGAGCAGCCGGAATATCAGAAGAATGAGGCGGGGCAGCCGACGAGCTTCGGCGTGGTTTCGCTGGTTGGCGACGAGCAGGCCCTGGAAATCGATAACCTGTTGCGCAAGCATATCTCGCCGGATCTTTGCGAGCACCACCGGTTGCTTTGCGGAAATGCGGCGCAGTTCCAGGGAGATGAGCGCGACGTGGTGTTTATCTCGCTGGTGGATACGGCACAACGCGGGCCGCTTTCGCTGCGCGACCAGGAGCTGTTCAAGCAGCGGTTCAACGTTGCCGCGAGCCGCGCCCGGGACCAGATGTGGGTGGTGCATTCGCTGAGCCCGCAAAATGATTTGAAGGCCGACGACCTGCGGCGGCAACTGATCGAGCATGCCCAGGATCCCAGCCACCTGATGCGGGCGCTGGAGGAAAAAGAGAATCGAGCACAGTCTCCGTTTGAGCGTGAGGTGATGAAGCGACTGCAAGCGGCGGGATATCGCGTGCTGCCGCAATGGCGGGTCGGAGCGTTCCGAATTGATCTGGTCGTGGAAGGAGATCGGCGGCGGGTCGCGATCGAATGTGACGGGGATCGCTACCATCCGTTGGAGAAAATTCCAGAGGACATGGAGCGGCAATCGGTGCTGGAGCGCATGGGCTGGGTGTTCACAAGGATTCGCGCGACGGACTTCTTGCGGAATCCAGACCGGGCGATGAAGCAAGTATTCGAGAAACTGGAAGTGCTGGAGATTTTCCCCGTCAACTCGAAAAAAGAGTCGGCGAAGACGGTCCGCCCGGCGAACGAGCTTACCGAGCGGGTGATCCGGCGGGCGGAAGAGCTGCGCCGGGAGTGGGCCGGGCCGGAACCGGCGACGAGCCGTGGAAAAGAGGCGTCGCAAGCGGTGGGGAAAGCGGCCGTATCGTAGCCTGGAGCACGTCCAGCTGCCGAGAGCCTCAATTCAGCAACATACTGACAACACGTCAGTTATCTTCTATTTGAAGGTTCAAATATACTTTTCTATCTCAAAATACTAAGGTGTTTACCTGAGTCGTGTTAGGGTATTTTCCCTGATTGAGGGTGTAGGTGTCTGATGGTATTCACTATCGAGTCCCCAACGGATTCAGACTGCGGATTCGCCCGGCAATGGGCAATTTGCGCCCAGGAGATAATCTTCATGGCGAAGCGAGATAACACTCCCACGGACCTCGAGCTGAAGCGCACGGAAGAACCATCCGAGTTGCTTCGCGAACTCGTTGCCCACCTTCGACAGAATCGAACACAATTGCGCGAGGAGTGGGTGGTGCGCATTTCGGAAACGCGCCTGCTGACCGCGATGACCAAGGAAGAAATCTTCGCGGAAGCGACGTCGGTGTACGACAGCTACGTGGAAGCACTGGAAACGGAAGCATTCGAAGCGCTGCAAGCTTACGCGCGAAACCTCTCCGAACGCATTATTCCCCGAGGCGTTGAAACTCACGAAGTTGTGGGAATCGTGCTGCTGCTGCGCGACGTGCTGGCCCGTTCCCTCTTCGCGAAATACCAGAACGATTTCAAAAAGTTGAACCGCATCCTGGACGCTTACGAGCCGGCGGCAAACCGCATTGCGAACACGGTTGCGGTGGGATTCGTGCAGGAACGCGAACGCGTTATCCGCCAGCAGCAGGAAGCGATCCGGGAACTTTCCACGCCGGTGCTGCAGGTTCGCGAACGGCTGCTGATTCTGCCGATCATCGGTGTGATCGACCCGCAGCGCGCGCGGCAATTAACGGAACAGCTGCTGCGCGGAATTCGCACCAATCGCGCAAAAGTCGTGGTGATCGATATCACGGGTGTGGCGGCAATGGACGTGACGGTGGCAAACCACCTGGTGCAGACGGTGGAAGCGTCCAGGCTGCTGGGGGCGACGGTCATTGTTACCGGCCTTTCCCCGGAAATCGCGCAAACGCTGGTGACGATCGGAGTGGACCTGGGCAAGATGAACACGGTGGGCGACCTGCAAGGCGGAATCGAGCAAGCGGAAAGACTGTTGGGATACAAGGTAGCGTCAATCGCGGAAGAGCGCTAAACCGGGCGGAGGGAAAAGCACGTGGAAGTCCCCATTCTCAAACAGGGAGCGTTTCTGATTGCGACGTTCCAGGCCGCGCTTTCCGATGCCGACTTGAACCAATTGCGAATGGGATTGGTGCAGCAAGTGGTGAAGTTTCGCTCGCGGGCTGTGATTGTGGACGTTACGGCGATGGACGTGATGGATTCTTTCGCGTCGCGGACGCTGCGGGAAATTGCCCATATGATCCGACTGCGCGGAGCGGAAACTGTGATTGTCGGGATTCAACCGGAGGTTGCGTTTGCAATGGTACAGCTCGGGCTGACGCTGGAAGGCGTGGCGACGGCGCTGGACCTGGAAGAAGGACTGGCGTACTTGAACGAGAAGTTCAAAATCACGAACCGAGGTTGAGCGATTGTGGCGGTTGGGGAAATTCGCGTGGAAATCAACTCCGACCAGGATATCGTCATCGCCCGCCAAAAGGGACGGATCCTGGCGAGCGAGCTTGGCTTTTCCTCGGGTGATGCAACGCTGATTGCCACGGCAATCTCTGAACTGGCGCGCAACATTGTGTCCTACGCGCGTAAAGGCGAAATCAAGCTAAAAGGAATTCACGGATCGAGCCGAATCGGCATCCTGGTCGTCGCCTCCGACGATGGCCCGGGAATTATTGATATTCGCCAAGCCCTGCGCGACGGGTTTTCCACGTCCGGAAGCCTGGGACTTGGCCTGCCGGGAGTGCGCCGGCTGATGGACGAATTTGAGATTAATTCCCAACCCGGCAAGGGAACCATGGTGGCGGTGAGGAAGTGGAGACAATAAAAGAACCAATGGTGGAGTACGGCTTAGCGAAGCGTACGCATGTGGGCGGAGGCGAGTCCGGGGACCTGCATGTGGTTTGCTGCAATCAAAACGGCATTTTAATCGCAGTGATTGACGGCATCGGGCACGGCGAAGAAGCCGCCGAAGCGGCCAGGACGGCCGGGGCGCTACTGCAAAGCTCGATGGACGAACCGGTGATCTCGCTGATGGAGCGATGCCATGAAAGGCTGAGGGGGACGCGGGGAGCGGTGCTGAGCGTGGCGTTTATTTCTCCCGAGCAGAAAATGATGACGTGGATCGGAGTCGGCAACGTGCAAGGAGTGTTGGTGCGCGCAAATGGGGCCAGCGCCAATGCGCAGGAGCCGCTGCTGCTTCGCGCGGGAGTGGTGGGATCCATACTGCCGGCGCTGCAAGCGAGCGTACTGCCCGTCTCCAGGGGAGACACGGTGTTTTTCGCATCGGACGGGATCCAAAGCGATTTTTCCACTTCCCTTTCCGGAAGAGAGAATCCGCAGAGAGCCGCCGACAGGATCCTCAGCCTCTATCGAAGCGGAAACGACGACGCGCTGGTGCTGGTGGCGCGGCTGACCGGGATAAACCCATGAAGAGCGTGACGCGGCGCAAGGGGAAGGCGGAGAGTTTTGCGGACGAGTACCGCGATTGTCTGCGGGATTACGCGGCGGAAAGAGGAGAGCTGGCCTTGGGGCGTGCTTACGAACTTGGGAGAAGGGCGCTTGCGGATCAACTGAGCGTTGTCGAACTGGCATCGCTGCACCACCATGCGGTGATTGAACTGCTGCGCGGAGCGGAAAACGAAGAGCAAAAAGAGGAGTTGCTGCGGGTGAGCGCAGAGTTTCATTCCGAGTGCGTCTCGCCGTACGAAATGGCGCATCGCGGATTCCAGGATGCAGTGGAGGCGCTGCGGCAGCTTAATGAAACGCTGGAAGAAGAGATCAAGCGCATCGCGTACGCGGTGCACGACGAAGCGGGGCAACTGCTGGTGGCCGTGCACCTGGCGCTGGCCGAAGTCGCGATGGGAATGCCCGACGCGCAGCAAGCGCAGTTCGCGCGCATCAAGGAATTGCTGAACGAAGTGGAAAAACATTTGCGCCGGTATTCGCATGAACTCCGGCCGACGATTCTGGACGACCTGGGATGGATTCCCGCGGTTCGCTTCCTGGCGGACGGGATTTCGAAACGCGCGAACCTGCCGATCCACATTGACGCCACGGTGGCCGGGCGCCTGCCTACCGCAACGGAAACGACGCTCTATCGCGTGGTGCAGGAAGCGTTGACGAACGCGGTGAAGCACGCGAAGGCCGGAAATGTGTGGATACGCGCCTGGCGTGAAGATCTTACGCAGTGCTGCACGATCCGGGACGATGGCGCGGGCTTCAAAATGCGCCGCGGCCCGGGGACGCCCCGGAAAGGGCTGGGACTTGTGGCGATGCGCGAGCGCGTGAGCGCCATCGGCGGAACAATTCAGATCGAATCGCGCGTCGGCCACGGGACTGAAGTATCCATTCGACTTCCACTGGAGGCTAGCCATGCCAATACGAATCGTACTCGCGGATGACCACGTACTCGTTCGACAGGGACTGAAGTCCTTGCTGGAGCGCGAGCATTTTCAGGTGGTGGCGGAAGCGTCGGACGGGCAGGATGCCGTGAAACTGGTGGAAACGCACCAGCCGGACATTGCGATCATGGACATCAGCATGCCGACTCTGAACGGGATTGATGCGGCGCGCGGATTGGCCCGCAGCGCTCCGAAGACGAAGACGATTCTGTTGACGCAGCACGAAGAGGAACAGTACATCCACGAAGCGCTGGAAGCCGGGGTGAAAGGATACGTGCTGAAGAACCAGGTGGCGAACGATTTGATCCAGGCGATCCGGCAAGTCGGCCGGGGAGAGTTTTATCTTAGTCCGGGGATATCACGGGCGGTGATGGAAGCCTACCGGAGCAAATCGGAAAGGCCCGCCGATCCGTTGACGGCGCGGGAACGGCAGGTGTTGCAACTGATCGCTGAAGGAAAGTCGACGAAGGACACCGCTTCGGTGCTGGGCATCAGCGTGAAGACGGCCGAATCGCATCGAATGCGGCTGATGCAAAAACTGAATATCCATGAGACGGCGAGCCTGGTGCGCTACGCGGTGCGGCGCGGATTGATTCAACCCTGAAAATGCGCGGGTAGCGCAGAGAAGTTTTGGCGTTACGGCCTTGTGCTTTTGCCAGGCCTGGGGATTGGTGTGCGAATTACGAGTGGTCGGGGCGGGAAGAGTTTACGGAGCGGGAGGCGCGGCGGCCTGGGCGACGACGAGGAACTCGTACGATTTCCCGTCGGCCTTGAATTTCATTTTGTTTTTGTCGAGGGTGAACTCGACCGGCATGTTTATCGGAATGAGCGACTGATTGGAGGGCTTCGGCTGGCGTACGGTGTAGTCTGTTGAGCCGGCGCGGACTACATACTGCTGGCATAGAATGTCGATGTCCTGTTTTTTGGATTTCTTTGCGCCGCAGCCGACCGAGTTCTGGGAGATGATCGTGCCGGCCTGCGGTTTGGGACCGGCCGAGGCGACCGAACCACTGAGCAAAAGAGCGGCGAAGAAGAGGAGAGCCTTTTTCACGTGGACACCTCAGGGAAATGGTGGCTGGGAACTTCGTAGAGTATACCGCAGATTGAGAACCGCAAATTCCAAATGCATGGGCTAGTATTTTCTTGCAGCTAGACTTCCATCTAATCAACCGTTGCAACTTCTGCGGTTTCCGCTTCATCGGGACCTCAGGGAACAGGCTTTGCCCGGCCATCCTCATGTGGCGTTATAATCAGGCACGGTATGCCGCTCGCTTCAGGCGCAAAACTCGGACCGTACGAGATTCTTTCCCCACTGGGCGTCGGGGGCATGGGCGAAGTGTACCGTGCGCGTGACTGCCGCCTGGGCCGCATTGTCGCGCTGAAGGTTTTGCCCGAACGGCTGTCGCAGAATGCAGAACTCCGCCAGCGGCTCGAGCATGAAGCGCGCACAGTTTCCAAACTCTCCCACCCCAATATCTGCACCCTGTACGACATCGGGCACGATGAAGGTATCGACTTTCTGGTGCTGGAGTTCGTCGAAGGGCCGACTCTGCGCAGGCTGATTGCGGAGGGCATCCCCCCAATTCGCCACGTGATTTCCATCGCGTTGCAAATTGCCGAAGGACTCGCCAAGGCCCATGAAATGGGCGTCATCCACAGAGACTTAAAGCCAGAGAACATCATTGTCTCTGCCGAGGCGGTCAAGATTTTGGATTTCGGCCTGGCTAAACTTCAGTTGGATAACGAACAACAGTACGACACGTGCGACAGTGCCACGGTGCTCTCGGAGTTCGGTTCAATCTCCGGAACACCGCGCTATATGTCACCCGAGCAGGCAAGCGGGCGTTCGGTCGACTTTCGATCGGACCAGTTTGCCTTCGGTCTCGTGCTGTACGAATTGGTTACTGGAAAGCACGCCTTTCGCAGGGCAACAGAGGCACACACGCTTTCGGCTATCTCCCATGAAGAGCCCGAACCTATCGGCGCGCTGAACCCCCAGGCGCCTCCGCCGCTCTGCTGGGTCATTGAGCGCTGCCTGGCAAAAGAGCCTCAGCAACGTTATTTCTCGACCAATGACTTGCTGCGAGACCTGGCCGCAATCCGTGACCGACTCTCGGACCTTAACGCAAACCGCAGGGAGACTCGGCCGAGCAATTTGCCGGTGCCAACGACTGCGTTCGTTGGACGCGACAAAGAACTTACCGCGGTGAAACAGTTGTTGAGCCGTCCGGATGTGCGGCTAGTGACAGTCACCGGGCCCGGCGGAATTGGCAAATCCCGTCTGGCGATTGAGGTTGCTCGCGATCTGGCGGAGCAGTTTGCTTCGGGCGTGTATTTCGTTCCGCTTTCCGCAATCACTGATCCTGGGCTGATCATTTTGACGATCGCTCAGACGCTGGGTCTTCGCGAGACCGGCGGAGCAGCGCCGATGGACGCGCTGAAGGAACGCTTGCGCAATTCCTCAGGGTCGGCGACGCTTCTGCTGATTGACAACTTCGAACACCTGGTTGAAGCAGCGCCACTACTCGCGGAAATTCTGGCGCAGGCCCCTAGTCTTAAACTTTTGGTCACCAGTCGCGCGGCGCTGCACGTTTATAACGAACATGAGTTTCCCGTGCCGCCACTCGCACTGCCCGATGCCAAATCGGTTGTTTCCGCCAACGAACTCTTGAAGTTTTCGGCAGTTTCGCTATTCGTTCAACGAGCGGCGGCCGTGAGGCCTGATTTCGAAATCACGGAAGAGAATGCGCCTATCGTGGTGGAGATTTGTGCGCGGCTGGATGGCCTTCCTCTAGCCATCGAACTTGCCGCTGCCCGGATCAAACTGCTGTCCGTCTCCGCAATGCGGGCAAGACTGGCGAGTCGCCTCCAGCTCTTGACCGGCGGTGCACGAGACTTGCCCGCGCGACAGCAGACTCTCCGGCAAGCGATCGACTGGAGCTACGACCTTCTCACGGAGGCCGAGCAAACACTTTTCAGGAGGCTTTCCGTTTTTTATGGAGGATGCACGCTGGAAGCTGTGGAGGCGGTTTGCGACACCAAGAAGGATCTCGGCGTGGATGTGCTCGACGGCATGTCCTCAATGGTGGACAAGAGCCTGGTTCGGCAGACAGAACAACCCGACGGTGAGCCGCGTTTTGTGATGCTCGAGACGATTCGTGAGTATGCCTTTCTTAAAATGGTGGAATGCGGCGAAGAGCCGCTGACCCGGCGTGCCCATGCCGGGTACTGTCTTGTGCTGGCAGAAGAGGGGGCTACCGGCGATATAGGTACGAACCAGACCGTTTCGCTGGACCGGTTTGAAATTGAACACGACAACTTTCGTGCCGCGCTCGACTGGCTTGTCGAGACCGGCCACGCGGAATGGGGTCTGCGTTTAGGCGTGGCCCTGTTTCGTTTCTGGGAAATGCGCGAGTACCTGAGCGAAGGCCGCGATCGGCTTGGAAAACTGCTTAGACTCGAAGGTGCGTCGGCGTCGGGCAACGCGCGGCTGCGGGCTCTATTCGCCGCTGGGGTTCTGGCTGCAGAGCAAGGCGACTTCGTGGCTTCCGACTCTCTTTTTAAGGAGAGTTTAGACATTGCGCGCAGATTAGGAGACAAGCAGAGTATCGCGGTCTCGTTGAACGCACTGGCTGTCGATGCACGCGACCGAGGCGACTTACCGGCATCGCGGGCACTATTCGAAGAAAGTCTGGCACTGTGGAGAGAGCTGCATGATTTACGGGCTGTCGCGCGAGCACTGAGTAATCTCGCAAACGTCGTGAAGCTACAGAGCGACTTTTCCTACGCTGGAGTTCTCAATCAGGAATGCCTAATGATTTTCAGCAAACTCGGCGACGGAGCGGGATACGCCTGGGCGCTAAATCATCTAGGAGATGTAACACGCGACCAAGGAGACTCCGTTGCCGCACGCATACTTTACGAACAGAGTTTGGCGAGTTTTCGGGAGCTCAATGATAGCTGGGGAATCGGCGGATCACTCGCGGACTTGGGAAACCTCGCGAGAGAACAACAGGATTACCGCACAGCAGATACGCTTTACCGGGAGAGCCTGGCGATTTTCCGGAAGTTGGAGCATAAACGAGGGATTGCGCGACTTCTGGAATCGTTTGCCTGCTCCGCGGCGGCACAATCGGAATGTGAGCGCTCGTTGCGTTTGGCAGGTGCGGCGGCAGCGCTACGGCAAAGTATTGGTGCGCGGCTTGCGCGCACAGAACAATTTAAGTTGGAACAGAGTCTCGAGGTGGCGCGGCTAGCTTTGCCCATCGCAGTGGGCAGAAGTGCGTGGTTGGAGGGTTGGGTGATGCCAATCGAGAAAGCCATTGAAGATTTGCTTCGTCCCGCCGCAGGCGCGAAGACAACCGCGGATTGAGTTCGTGCCGTGCGATTGTTGGACGAGTCTGTTGATCGGGTCCTACGGGAAGAATCGGCAGAAAATTACTCTGCCGTGGTGGGATCAATGAGCCGCCTCACGGCGGATATTCGATTCGCAGGGAATCCGCCGCGTTTAGCGTGTTCTCGAATGGCGGCCTCGTCGGGAGCAAGATACACGCAGTACACTTTGTCTCCGGTGACATAGCTTTGCAGCCATTGAATCTCAGGACCCATTCCTTTGAGAACTGCCACGGACTTTCGGGCGATCTCCTGCAGTTCTGCATCCGATAGATTTCCCGCTCCTGGTACTTCTCGCTCGATCACGAACTTCGGCATAAGGTAACCTCCGCGCACGGGAATGCTAGCAAGCCAGGAGACTTGCTACAATACCGTCTTCATTCGCCCCCTCTTGGAGGTCGTCGTGGATCTTAAGTCTGTTCAAAAACCGTTGAAGGACCGCTACCGGAATGATCCCTCCGCTTCGCGGATCACTCTTAAGGCTAAGGGCGGACAAACCGAAACCCCCATTGCCTGCTCTGTCGCGATCGGGCGTGCCATCTATAATGCCGAAGCTCACACCGGGGTGGGTGGCGCGGGCACCGCGGCTTGTTCCGGCGATCTGCTGCTCGGCGCATTATCGGCCTGCGCACAACTTACTTGCCAGATGGTGGCCGCAGCCATGGGAATACCCACGGAACGCATCGAGGTGACGGTCGAAGGAGATTTGGATCTTCGAGGCACGCTCGGTATAGCAAAGGATGTACCCGTTGGCTTCGACCGTATTCGACTCCGATTCGACATCGATGCGCCTAACGCAACACAAGAGCAGTTGCGCAGTTTGCAAGAAAAGACGGAGCAGTATTGTGTCGTTATGCAGACCTTGGTACAACCCCCGACACTGCAAACCGATTGGGTCAACTCGCGATAACTTCAGCCGAGTGGCACGCAACGAGAACGTCAAAATTGAAGGTCAACTGCCGATAGGGCGTGCCTACCGGACATCCGTGCGCTCACTCCTTCGCCCTCACTGCTTTGCGGAACTCGCCGCCGTAGGGTGCGGCTCGCCGAAATAGGGAAAATCCGGGCGTATCAACCGCATATCGGGCGCCACCCCATCGCCGAGGGCCGTGTTCGTGACCAGCGTGAGAATCACGTCCATTACGTCGTCGCAGAGGCCGCGGCCGTTGAAGGCGGCAAAGCTGAATGAGGCGGGCGTGTCCAGTTCATACGGCAGGACCGATGGGCAGAGGCGCGCGAGGAGTTGCGTAGCGTAGGCGGATGGGTCGGCCGCTGAGTGGGCGAGC
>DATHMM010000035.1:0-31318 GCA_035487095.1 Candidatus Sulfotelmatobacter sp. | reverse complement strand
GCGCGATCCATGCCCTCTATTTTGGGGTTTTCGCAAATGCGGACATCCGTGTCGCCGTCGTTCCCTTTTGCTACCTGGGTGATGAATCCGCTGACGGCGGCGTGGGCAGACATTTTGTCGGACCAGCGATTTGCGTCCTCGGCAATCAGCTCGCCGATGGTTAGTTCAGCGTAAACAATTTTGCCTGATGGCGGCGCCGCCTTAGCCGGGGTGCTTGTCGACTTTGCGGGAGGGGTAGAACTCTTCTTGGATACAGGTTTGGGCTGTACGTCTTGACCAGCGGCGAGCAAGGGAATCGCGAGTAAGGCGCAAGGCAAGATCCAAAGGGTCTTTGTCATTTTGAACCTCACGGTAGACTTTTGGGGGAAATCCCTGCTTCCATCATAGAGACTGGGCCAGGCAGGACGACGGATTGCAGTGCGGATTGACTCTAAATAGTACCCGGACAAGAGGACAGGAGAGGGAGGAGCAGGGAGACGTTAGCGCAATCATAGACCGATCTGTCCGGGAAGCTCGGCGCGCGCCCATTGACGATCAGGAAGCCGATACTGCCCGCCCGGTCTATTGCCCCCACTGGAGCGGCTTGCTATATTCCGGGGATTCCAGCCCGAATTCATGTTTTTGCGAGTGGTCCAAAAAAGGGGCCGAGTCCTCGGAGGCAACCTCCAGCCGTTGTAGCCTCACGCGGATTCGTGTTCCTAAGCTTCAAAAAACGAGGCAAATCACCATGAAAAACAAGCTTATTTCCCCGTTGGCGCTGGCTGTGATTCTCCTCTCCGTTCTGGTTTGCCCGGGTGCAGCCCTGGCGGTACGAGGCGCCCAGCTGGTAGTAGATGACGACAAGGTTGAGTGTCCGAACGCGGGGTTCACTCGTATCCAGGACGCGGTCGACGCCGCCTCTCCAGGAGATCAGATCCACATTTGTAAAGGCGTGTACGTCGAACAAGTTGCGATCCGCAAGTCATTGACAATCGATGCCGACAACGGCGTGATCCTGATGCCCTCCGCGATGCAGGCGAATACTACCAGCCTCTTCGACGCTTCTCCGATCGCCACCGCTCTGCTGGTCGCCAATGCAACCGGTGTTTCCATTTCCGGGCTTACCGTCGACGGCATCAACAGCGGCATTTCTGAGTGCGCGCCCGACCTTATCGGTATTTCGTTTCAAAACGCTTCTGGAGAGCTGGAGCGCATTGCAGTCCGCAATTTCAAGCTAGCTGCGGCTCTTAATGGTTGCCAGAGCGGCACTGGCATCTTTGTGCAAAGCGGCAATGGCGGCGTCTCGAAAGTCGAAATCGACGACTGCACTATCCACGACTTTCAAAAGAACGGGATAACCGCAGACGAAATAGGCACCGCCACCATCATTCGCCGGAACGTTGTCACAGGCGTCGGCCCAACCAGCGGAGCGGCGCAGAATGGGGTCCAGATTGGCTTTGGGGCCACGGGATCGATTCTCGACAACGTCGTGACTAACAATGTCTGGGCGCCGTGTACCGCGGTTTCCACCTGCACCGCGGTTGCCACCAACATTCTGGTCACGCAATCCGACAACGTCGAGGTCTCCGGCAACACTGCCGGTATCAGCCAGGTCAACGTCTTCGTGCACGGCAACAATGCTGAGATCGAGCGCAACGAAACGTTCGCTTCAGTCGTGTTCGATGGGATTCGGTTGGAGGGCGATCAGTCCCGCGTTCGGCAGAATCACATTCTTAATGGCGCCGAGTCTGGCATCTTTCTCTCTGGCAACAACAACGTCGTTACAGACAACGTGGTCACCGAGGCCGCAATCGGCATCCTGAAAGAGACCGGGTCCTCTGGAAACATCATCAGGGGAAACCGTTTCTTCAATACACCCGTGCAGGTTCAAGATCCTCAAATCATCGACGTCGTCAAACTGATTTCGCCGAAGCGTTGAAGACTCGCCAGGAAGCAGCATGCGTTGAACCGAAGGAAAGTAGGAAGGCGCAACGCTCCCTTGTACCTGAACACATGGACAGGTTGTGCCTGATTAGAAACCGGCGCGGGACATTTATCCGCGCACGGGAAATCGCGTCTTATCCTGATAGTATGTACGACCAAAATTCGAGCAAGACACCGCTAAGGCTGAAAGGCCGGCGCAGCCAGCGGATTGACTTGAGCGTTTCCGTTGTGGTCCACAGGCCCAGGAACGAAGGCCCGCAGTTCTCTGAGAACACGAAGACGCTGGTGGTCAGCGCACACGGCGCTCTGGTGGCCCTGAAGGGCATGGTGGCTCCTAAGCAGAGACTCCTCCTGCAAAACACGGCCAGCGGGGAACAACAGGAGTGCCGCGTGGTCTCTGTAAATAAGGATCTGACGGGACCGCCAACTGTCGCCGTGGAATTCGCAAAGCCAGCACCGAGCTTCTGGCGGATCGCGTTCCCGCCTTCCGATTGGACTTCCAGCGCCTAGGCCACCCCTCTGCCAGCGTCAATCACAAGTCGTCCCTTTTCCCCGAGTACGGCGATTACCAGGAGCTGGCCCGATTTTTGGCGGCCATGATTGTTTTCGTCGGGCTCGCCACGAAATACTGACAACTGACAGGAAAACGCTCCGCTCCGATAGCATTTCTTTCCGGGCCGAGCGACAAGAGACTGTGATTCGATGTCGAAAGGAGGAACCGTTTGGGTGCTGCAATTGCACAGATTGAGTTGCGATTGTCTTGGCACGGCAGAAGAAACAGAGCATGCGAAAGTACAGTCTTGGTGTATTCCTCAGTCTTCTCCTTCTAAATGGAGTATTGGCAACCGAGGAGCCGAAAAAACAGAGCGCGGTCCTCGTTGAGTTTTTCTATTTGCCTCCGTGCGCGGGGCTGGATTGTCCGCCCTGGCACACCATGCCCGACATCGCTTTCTGTTTCCAAGTCGGCGACACTTTCTATACAGGCGAATCCCGTCCTTGGGGGACCAACGCAGGAGGATTGACGGAATTCAAAGGGAAATCCATAGACATTTTTGTCACTACCAAATCAATCCGCGTGTCCAGTTCGAGCCTGAATTTACGGCTACGGAGGTTTCATCGCGGCCCCTTTCAATCCGCTGGATGTGCGAAAGCCTGAATTCACAAAAGCGAAAAATGAATTTCAATTACTGTTTCGGCCTCTACCGGTGTTCCCTGGCAGGATGCGGGTCTATATCGCCACTGTTCGACCGCTTCTTTTGCCGCGCGATCAAGTAAGGGCGAGGCGGACTGCAGGGTTTTGATATGGGAGAGCGAACCATCGGGCTCTATGCGAACGTAGAACGACACAGTTCCTCGCACATGCGCTCGTTTCAGAGCCTCCGGGTAATCTGGTGCGACCTTATTCTCCAGGATTGCAGGAGTCGGCTCCTGGCAGGAGTGCCAGAATTCAAAATCTTTGGAACCAGACATCGGCTCTGGTGGCTGCACACCGGAAACTGACTGTAGGTGGCCGATAGATAGTTCGATCGAAAGGTCTTTACCGTTTTGCAGCCGCAATTTGCCGGGAAACTGGTTCGTGGCAATTACGATTGCATCAGAGTAATCGAAAACTGTCTTATCCGAGCCCGGGTTGGCCGTTTCCGCGTGAATCAGCAGACCAGTTGCGGGGTCAAAGCAGAGGTCCCTGGCCGCTACACCGGCGCGATCAATCTCAACACAAGGCAACGAGATGCCAGCAAACTTGCGCATCCGGGATTTCCTGGCCTCTTCTCCTCTGTGAATTTCGAGCAGCGAAGGTATGTTCAGAAGCCGGTCGAGGTCGAAGATTATCTGGGGCTCATAATCTAAAGGGCGAAGCTGCCAGTATCCGTCGGCAACGCCGTCCCGCATTCTTCGAAAATCACCGAGCACCACGGACTCCTGCCAACGGTCCGGGCTCCACCACAACAGTTTATAGCTTCCCGGGATTTCTCTTTTGCCGATTTCTACTCTTATTTCTGCCTCCAACAGGAAGGGAGCGGCGAAGGTAGTCCGCAAATGCTCCAAATTTCTTGCACGGGCCAACATCTCGGCAGATTCCGTCGCCGGCTCGTTCCCGCGGATTGGATACACCGCCAGAATGAACAAGGCCACACAACTGATCAGTACGGTTTGGAGTGCGTTCCTCAACACTGCTTCTCCCTCTTGTTATAAGTATCGATTGGGTAACCGAGGACGGCAGTCTAGCACGCACGGGTGCCTTATGGCTGGTCAAGTCCTGGTCAGTCGCCTAACCGGAAAGTAAGAAGCCGCCTGGAATTTGCGGAGAGGGACGGCTTGTGTTAACTAAGGAGCATGCCTGATTTTGCCGCGCCTGTGGAACGACTGATCGATGAGCTAAAACACCTGCCGGGGATTGGACAGAAAACTGCCCAGAGGCTGGCGTTTTATTTGCTGCGGATTCCGGCGGAGGATGCGCTGGGGCTGGCGGACGCGATTCGCGACGCGAAAGAGAAGATCCGGACCTGCTCGATCTGCCACAACATTACGGATGCGGATCCGTGCCTTTACTGCACGGGGGCGAACCGCAACAAGCGGACGATTTGCGTGGTGGAAGAGGCGCACAACATTATGGCGATTGAGAAGACGCGGACGTTCAGCGGGATGTATCACGTGCTGGGCGGGTCGCTGTCGCCCTTGCAGGGGCGCGGGCCGGATCAGCTGAATATCAAGAGCTTGATCGAGCGGCTGAAGGGCGGGGGCGTGGAAGAGATTATTGTGTGCACGAATCCCACGGCGGAGGGGGAGGCTACGGCGATTTATGTGTCAAAGCTGCTGAAGCCGCTGGGGGTGCGCGTGACTCGGATTGGCGTGGGGATCCCGGTAGGGGCGGATTTGGAGTACGCCGATGAGGTGACCATGATGAAAGCGATGGAGGGGCGGAGGGAGTTGTAGGGGGTGAGAAGTTTTGAGTTATAAGTTTTCAGTTATAAGTTTTAAGTTTTGGCGTGCTGATCCTTGGAGAGGTTTTCCAGGGATTTTTTGTTTGAGGTGGCGTAGGGGAAGGACTCTTTCCGCCCTCTTTTTGAACCTCTGAACTGCTTAACTCCTTAACGTATTAAGCCAGAACTTGGGAAAAGAACCAGCGGATAGCGGCTCGTGGACTCGCCAGGGGCACGATTTATCGTGCCCCTACAGGGCTAAACTCGTGGGCCAGGGGAGCTAGTACGTACAGAATGATTGTCCTCTAGGCAGGGGGAACGAATCAGGATAGAGTTCAGGCCTGCGGTGGGAGTCCCCGCCAATCGCGCTGGTTCCGGACGGAACCGGGTCAGGAGGTGCTCAAATGGCTGGTCTTGAGCACTATATGGCACAGTACGACCACGAACACCATTCAACGTGGAACAAGGTATTGCACGGAATCGGGATTCCGCTGATTTTCGCGGGCTTGATCCTCCTGGTGCTGCTGCGGTGGCGCTGGGGCGTTGGGTGTTTTGTGGGCGGATGGGTGCTCCTATTCCTGGGACACCGGATCGAGGGTAACAAGCCCGCATTTTTCCAGGGGCCGGTGTATCTGCTGGTTGGGCCAATCTGGGTCGCCAAAGAAATCTGGGATACCGTGACCGGTTCGCACAGCGGGCAGAATACTGCCGAACCCAAGAACCCATAGATATCGGGTAACGAGACAAGCCAAGAGAGCGGTACGGCGACCATGCACGAAGAACCAGGCGGCCCCGAACAGACGGACGACACAACCGAAATGCCGATAGAGGGCGCAGCAAACACAAGCGAAGAACTGAGGAAACGCCGGAGCACGCGTATCGTGCAGGCCGTGCCACTGATGGTGACGGGTGTGGACGCGCTCGGGCGGCCGTTTGCGGAGCGCACTTCGACCCTGATTATCAACTGCCACGGCTGCCGCTACCAATCGAAACATTACGTGCTGAAAAACATGTGGGTGAACCTGGAGGTTCCGCATCCGGAGCAGGGGCATCCGCCGCGGCGCGTGCGCGGAAAAGTGGCGTGGATCCAGAGGCCGCGGACCGTGCGGCAACTGTTCCAGGTGGCGCTGGAGTTGGAAGCGCCGGGAAATGCGTGGGGGATTGCGTTTCCTCCCGACGACTGGTTTGCCTTTCCCGAAGAAAATAAAATTTTGTCGAATCCCGCTTCCCCAATGGATTTGCCGACAAGCATCGGCATGCCGGAGCACGGCGAAACGCCGCTGCCGATCGTGGAAGCAGAGCCGGGCGTTGCGACGCCGGATAATCTGCGAGTGTTCCCTGCCCCGGCCAGCGCGACGGATGCGTCTTTGCAACTGGCGCGTCAAGTGGCGCGGTTGCTGTCGGAGGCGAAGCAGCAGATTCACTCGGCTGCGAGAGAGGCGGCTGCACACGCGGTGGAAGCCGAACACCGGCAGTCCACCGAAGAGTGGGAGCGGAAGTACGCCGCATTCCGGGAAGAAGTGGCCCGCGAAACCGCGCACGCCATCGGCACGATTCAGGAAGAGACCGAAGTGCGGGCGCGAACAGCTCAGGCAGCCGCCGCGGAATCGCTGAAGAACGAACTGCCGCGATGGCTCGCGCCGCAACTCGAACAGCTTACACATGAATTGATGGCACACCTGGCGCGGGAAGGCGCGCTGCAGCGCGACCAGCACGAAAAACAATTGGCAACTGCCCAGGAGACGCTACAGACGCTTTGTTCGCAAGCGGAAGAAGCGGCGGAGAAGCTGCGGACGCATGCGGAGCAGGTGGAGTCCGAGGCGGCGGCGCGGTTGGAAGCAGCGCGGCAGCAAGCGGAAGAGGAAGCACGGCGGCGAGAGGAAGCGGCAGGCGCGCAGAAGGATACGCTGGGCGCGGTGCTGAGCGAGATTCAGGCGAAAGTGACGGCCACTTTCGAGCAAGCGCAGAACTCGATGCGCGAGCAGGTGGCGCAGGAAGTCACCTCGGCGCAGCAGTTGGCTGCGGCGGCGCTGCATGAGCAGACGCAGCAGCTGCGGGAAGAATTGAAGCAAGAGAGTGCGGCGCAGGGCGCGACCGTGCTGGGTTCGCTGGGCGAGCAGACTCGTCAACTGGAAGAAACGCTGGCGCGGGCGAACCAGACCACGGAGCGGCTGGAGCATTTTGCTGCGCGGATTGAAGGCGTGCAGCAGCAGGCAATCGGCGGGTTTCAGGCGCAACTGGACGATGTCCTGAGTTTGCACCGGAACGAATTGCACCGGCAGTCGGACAGCTTGTTCGAAGAGATTCACGCGCGGATTCGAGCCAGTTTTGAGGCGGCAAACAGCGAGGCGTTGGAAAAATTCGAGCAGCACGTGGAATCGATGGTCCAGCCGCATATCACGCGGACCGAAGAGGCGGTTCACCGGCTGGCCGGAGGGCGTTCGCTGCTGGATGCGGCGTTGACGATGCAACAGGACCGCATCCGGAATTCGGCGGATGAGGCGTTTGCGGAGTCTCTGGCGCGCTTCCGGGAAAATCTGGGAACGGTGGAGCAAGTGCTGAGCGAATCGGCGCAAGGGATCAACACAAAGCATCTGGAGGAACTCGAAGGCAAAGCCGTAGACCTGAAGCATCACACGATGGAGGAGATGTTCAAATCCGCCGAGTGGTACGAAAAGAAGGCGCAAACGCAACTGCAGGGCACGACGGAAAAGCTCGTAGAGCAGGCCGGAACACAACTGCGGGAAAAGGCCGGCGAAGTTTCGAGCTTGTTTGCGAGCGAGCTGAATCACGCGAGCCGCAGCTACGTGGAGCAGAGCCACCGGCAGATGGAAGAGTCCGTGCGCGAGGCGTTCGAGCGGATACGGATTTTGTCGGCGGAAGCGGCGGACACCACCTCGGCGGCTTTTACCGACGAGATCCAGCGCAACGGGCGGCAAGAGTTGGAAGGCTTCATGGAATTGATGCAGAAGACAGTGGAGGAGTCGCGGGAACGCTTGGACGTCGCGCGGGCAGAGATGGCCCACAAACTGACGCTGGAGCAGGACGAATTTTTGCGGCGATTTGAGACGCGAATCAGCGAGACGGCGGATCAGCGGCTCGCTGATTCACAAGCGAAGGCGCGGGCAGAATTCGAAGCGCTGTGGGAATCGTGGAGGAAGATGAGCTCGGAGCAGCAAGCGGAAGTGCGCAACGGGTTCCACAAGCTTGGCGACGAAGTGGTGGGAGATTTCCGCGGACGGCTGGAGAATATTTCGAACTCCTGGATGGTGGCCACGGTGACGACACTGAATCATCAATCGAAGGAAGTGATTGCCCAGATCGCGGCGACCGCGGAAGAAAAGTTGCGGGAGGCGTCGGCGGAAGTGTTCGCCAATTTTGGAGAAACATTGAAGGAAAGGCTGCAGCAGATTGCGGCGGGATTCGAAAAGGGGCGCGGGGCCAAGGCGGGTGGGTAAGGTTGCGCCAACAGATTGCAGGTAACAGCGATCAGGAAGCTTAAGTGCGTGGGCGGATTTTAGTTTTGTAGTGCGAATTACACCTCAAAAGGCGGCAGCTTCGCTGCCGCACTCCAAAGTAAGAGCGGTCGCCCAGCGAGGCGGGCTGCGGACCCACACGAAGCGGCTAGAACCTGTATAATTTGATTATCGACCATGGCCAACCGGGCTTATCTGCGCGTGTGGACACGCGACTTTTCAGAACAAACGATGATCGCGGAATTTGCGCGGTATTTGACCACGGCACCCGTTTCGGAACGCCCGAACGGGTTCCAGATGCTGACCGTGCAGCCGGTGGATTACACGATCCCGTCCGAGGTGGAATGGGACTTGCGCGATGCAAAGTACGGCCCCGCAGAGATTGCGGCGCTGGCGATTCAGGATTTGAATGCGGACACGGCGTTTATCGTGACAGCGAAATGGGAGCTGTGGAATTTCGATATTGAGACGCTGAAATGGGAAAACGGGCCGCAGCCGCTGACCCTGATTTGCCAGGGCACAGCGTTTGATGAGGGGGCGGGAGCGGTTGAGGGGCATTTCATCGCGGACCTGGGGTTTGAGCATCTGTTCACCGGCCACGCCGGATTGCTGGCGCCGGGGGCAGCGACAAATCCGTTCGAGAGTTCGGACCATCCTCTGGAAAAGAGGTTTCGCGCGTGGATGGGCAGCGGGGAGAACTTGAAGCAATATCACCAACGGACAAGGGAGAACATCCAAAAATTGTTCGGATGGGTGGAGGCGGTGCAGGCCGCGTTGCCAGTGGAACGCAGCGTGTTGTGGAGCGAGGGTGAGGAGAACTTCGAAGCCAGGCTGGATGCGATTCTGGGACAGAGGTAGCGAGGAGTCCTGGCACGAGGGGCGAGGTGCCGCTAGAATTGGGGTATACCGAACTAAGCCTTCCGCGAGTGCGCACGGCGGATTTTTCCAGAAGGCTTTGATTACGCATCGGTTGAAAGCACGTCTACTCTAGAAAGGACCGGAATGCAACGTCCCCTACTCCTTGTGATGGCGGCAAGTATCGTGCTGTTCGGATGTGGATCGGAAGGCGCAAAAACGTCCGCGGATAGCGAGAAGAAGTCCGCGGAGCCGGCGGTTCCCGAAGAGATGCAAGACGCGGCGAAGGCGCTTTTGGGAGGCGAGGCGCAAGTGCTGCTGTTTGGCGACCTGGCAAAGACCGGGGTGCAGGAAGTGCTGGTAGCCAACGTGGTGCCGAATACGCCGAAGAGCGTGATTGCCGGAACCGTGGTAACGCGGGCCGTGGTGGCGGAAAAGCAGGAAGACGGCAAGTGGGTGGAGCTGATGCGCGCCGACGAATACCTGAAAAACGCGAAGGGCTTTCTGGGCCAGACGCCACTGCAGGCCGTGACCGGATGGAAACTGCAGTATGAGCAGAGCGCGGAAAAAGGGATGACGATTTATTTCACGCCGGTGAAGGCGGGGAGCAGTGAAAGGACCCTGCCGATTGCCGTGACCTGGAATCCGGCGACCAAGCGGTACCAATCCATGGATCGTTCCTACGAGCATTTTCTGAGCGAAGTGCCTTCGCTGGAAAGCCCGAGGTCCATGCTGAAATGAGCACCTCGGCGGCAGTCCTGCGCGCGGGCGGGCCGAAGAAGCCCGGGGTGTCCACCCGGGAGAATCTGCGCGGGCTGTGGCCGTATCTGGGGCGCTACAAGGGATCGATTGTGCTGGGCCTGCTGACCCTGGCGTTGATGGGATTCGTTGGGAACCTAATGCCGCTGGCGGCGGGAATAATCGTCGACACACTTTCCGGAAGCGCCCATCCGTTCGAATCGGCGGCGGCCGCAAAAGCGGTGCCGCTGGCCGGGGCGGACTGGCTGGTCCGCCTGGTGCCATTTTACGAACCGCACAGCCGGCGAACGCTCGAGATCTACTCCCTGCTGCTGGTGTTGTTCGTGGCGCTCAAGGGCGTGATGTCGTTTACGACCCGGTGGATCCTAATCGGGATTTCGCGGGACATCGAATTCGACATTCGCAACGATTTACTGGACCGGCTGCTGGTGATGGAGCCGGAGTTTTACGTGCGAAACCGCACGGGCGAATTGATGTCGCGCGCGACCAACGATCTGAACGCGGTGCGCATGGTGCTGGGCCCGGGAATCATGTACAGCGGGACGACGATCGTAACCATGGTGCTCGCGATTGCCCTGATGCTGAAGCTTTCCCCTTCGTTGACGTTCTGGGTGCTGTTGCCTGTGCCCGTCGTGGCCGGTTCAGTCTGGTATTTCGGGCAGGTGATTCACCGGCTGTACGAAAAGATTCAGGCCGCGCTGGCCACTCTTTCAGCCAAGGTGCAGGAAAACCTTTCGGGCGTGCGGGTGATCCGCGCCTATGCGCAGGAAGCGTCGGAGATGCGCGGATTCGACGAGCCGAACCGCGAGTACGTCGCGAAAAACGTTCAGCTGATCCGGACCTGGAGCATGTTCATGCCGTCGCTGATGTCCCTGAGCGGGACCACGTTTCTAATCGTGCTCTGGCAGGGCGGCTACCGGATACTTCACTTGCAAATGACCATCGGGGCGCTGATCACATTTTTTACCTACTTGAATTTTCTGGTATGGCCGATGATCGCCCTGGGCTGGGTGACGAATATTTTCCAGCGCGGTGCGGCTTCCATGGGCCGGCTGAACTATATTCTGGAAGCGAAGCCGCAGGTTGACGACCGTGGCGCGAAGGCGCCAAAGGACGCAAAGCTCAGCGGCGAAATCGAATTCCGCAATCTGACGTTCCAATATCCCACGACGATCGCGGGCAGCACGGCGTCGGGCGCAAACGGAAACGGCAACGCAGCCCGGATCGTCCTGAAGAGCATCAATCTGGAGATTCCAGCGGGGTCGACGCTGGCCATCATCGGACCGACGGGAAGCGGGAAGACCACGCTGGCTGCGTTGATTGCGCGGCTGTGGGAAGCGCCCGCGGGCCAGATTCTGATCGATGGGCGCCCGATTCAGGAGTGGCCGCTGGAAACGCTGCGCCGCGCCATCGGTTACGTGCCGCAGGATACGTATCTCTTCAGCGAGACTGTGGGCGAAAACATCGCGTTCGGGCTGGAGAAGTTCGAGTTGAGCGAAGTACGGGGAGCGGCGGAGATCGCCAGCCTCGACGGGGACATCCAGGATTTTGCGAAGCAGTACGAGACGATGGTAGGCGAGCGAGGGATTACGCTTTCCGGCGGGCAGAAGCAGCGCTCGGCGATCGCGCGGGCCATCGTGCGCGATCCGCGCATCCTGATTCTGGACGATTCTCTTTCCGCGGTGGACACGCAGACGGAAGAAAAGATTTTGAGCCGCCTGCGCGGCGTGATGCACGGCCGAACGACGATATTGATTGCGCACCGGACATCCACGGTGCGCGACGCGGACCAGATCGTGGTGCTGAAAGACGGCGAATTGGTCGAACGCGGAACGCATGACGAACTGCTCGCGCGGCAGGGCTATTACGCGGATCTGTACCAGAAACAGTTGCTGGAAGAAGAGCTCGAACGGGCATGAGCAATATCCACGAAGAAGAGGCGCTCGGCAAGGCGTACGACTCGCGGCTGATGAAGCGGCTGCTTCGGTACATGTCCCCGTACAAGTGGCGGGTGATTTTTGCGCTGGCCCTGGTGGCGATTGTGACGCCGCTGGAACTTGCGCCGCCGATCCTTTTCCAGCGTTCGATCGACAACTATCTTGTGCCGGGGTCGAAGGGTCTGCTGGAGCTTTCGAAGGCGTGGCACGGCATCATCCTGATCAGCCTGTTCTACCTGGGCGTGCTGGTCTTCGACTTCCTCGCGCAATACATACAGATCCGCATCATGCAGCGCGTCGGGCAGCAGACTATGTACGACATGCGCACGGAGATTTTCGGGCGCTTGCAACGGCTGCCGATGAGTTACTTCGACCGGAACCCTGTGGGCCGGCTGATGACGCGCGTAACCACGGACGTGGACGCGCTGAACGACCTGTTTGCGGCCGGCGTCGTGACGATGATTAACGATTTTTTCCTGCTTGTGGTGATGGCGGGACTCCTCTTCAAGATTGACTGGCGGCTGGCGCTGGACGCGATGGCGATCCTGCCGTTCATCTTCGTGGTGACGCTGGTGTTCCGCAAGTATGTGCGGGACGCCAACCGGAAAATCCGCACGGCGATTGCGCGGATCAATTCGTTTTTGCAGGAATACATCTCCGGGATGGCCGTGGTGCAGCTTTTCAATCGCGAGAATAAGGCCCGGTTGCAATTCAAGCAACGCAACGAAGAGAACATGCTCGCTTGGCGCGACGCGATTCTCGCCTACGCGCTGTTTTATCCGGCGGTGGAGTTTTTGAGCTTCGCGACCATTGCGCTGATTTACTGGTCGGGCGGAAACCGGATTCTGGGCAACGCGCTGACGCTCGGCGTGCTGATCGAATTCACGATGTTTGCGCAGCGCTTCTTCCGGCCCATTCAGGATCTGAGCGAGAAATTCAATATTTTGCAGTCGGCGATGGCGGCTTCGGAGCGAATTTTCAAGCTATTGGATGAGCCGATCACGATCCAGTCGTGTGCGGATGCGAAACACATCACTTCGCCACGCGGAGAGATTGAGTTCCGGAACGTGTGGTTCACCTACCGCGACGTGGCGGAACCCGCGGATGAGGACTGGGTACTGCGCGACGTGTCGTTCAAGATGCAATCGGGGCAGACGTTTGCAATCGTGGGGCACACGGGCGCCGGGAAGACGACGCTGATTTCGCTGCTGCTTCGCTTCTACGATATTCAGCGTGGGCAGATTCTGCTGGATGGCGTGGACATCCGGCTGCTGGATCTGCAGGAATTGCGGAAACAGTTCGGGATTGTGCTGCAGGATCCGTTTTTGTTTACCGGAACAATCGAATCGAATATCCGCCTGGGCACGCCCGGAATTACACGCGCGAATGTGGAGCACGCGCTGGACGAGATCGGCCTAGGCGACTTTATCCATTCGCTGCCACAGGGCGTGGAAACGGAAGTGAACGAGCGCGGATCGACGCTGTCGGTTGGGCAAAGACAACTGATCAGTTTCGCGCGAGCGCTGGCGCACAATCCCCGCTTTTTGATCTTGGACGAAGCGACATCGAGCGTGGACACGAAGACGGAGCTTTTGATTCGAGAAGCGTTGGACCGGCTGCTGAGCGGACGAACGGCGCTGGTGATCGCGCACCGGTTGAGCACGATTCAGCACGCGGACCGCATCCTGGTGTTTCATAAAGGCAGGTTGCGCGAAGAGGGCGCGCATCAAGAGTTGCTGGCGCAGCGCGGAATCTACTACCGGTTGTACCAGTTGCAATACAAGGAACAGGAACTGCCGGATACGAGCGGAATCGTGGGGACGGTGGGGTTGCCGGCGCCTACACCGGCAAGTGATTAACAAGAAGGTTCCCGCTAGAAGCGAGCGAGGCCCCGACCGGGTCGGGGCCGCTACGAGCCGTCCCTTACTTGTGAGATAGTCAGGCTAATGCCTTCCATTCCATTACTACTTTCGGCCGGAGAGGCTTCCGGGGATATGTATGCCGCGCGTCTGGCGACTGCGCTCAAGCAACGCCTGGACGTGGAGTTATTCGGCATGGGTGGGCCGCAGATGCGTGCGGCCGGCGTGGAAATTGTCACGGATTATTCCGAAGTGGCGGTGGTGGGTATCACGGAGATCGTGAAGCACCTGCCTTCGCTTCTGCAGGCGATGGACCGGCTGGTGGTGACCGCGGAGAAGCGCAGGCCTGCGCTGGCCATCCTGACGGATTTCCCCGGATTCCATTTGCGGCTGGCGCGCAAGCTGAAGCCAAAGGGCATTCGAAACGTTTACTACATCTGCCCGCAATTCTGGGCCTGGCGGCCGTGGCGCGCAAACCTGGTGCGCCGGCGCTTTGCCAAGGCTTTGTGCATCTTTCCCTTTGAAGAGAAATTTTTCTCGGACGCGGGTGTGCCCACGAAGTTCATCGGGCATCCGCTGGTGGGCGCGGTGCAGGCGACGAAGGACCGAAAGCAATTTTGCGAGGACCTGGGGCTGGACGCGAGCCGGTCGATCGTGACGCTGCTGCCGGGCAGCCGGTCGGGAGAATTGGCGCACCATTTGCCGGTTTTGCGGGAGGCCTGCGCGCAAATCAACGGCCGCGTCCCGGCACAGTTTGTAATCGCCGCGGCGCGTGCGCAGGATGTGGAACAATTGAAGGCGGTATGGCCGTCAGCGTTGACCGTGCGCGTGGTGGAGGGCGAGACGTACAACGCTCTGGCTGCGGCGAACGCGGCGATCGTCTCGAGCGGGACGGCGACGGTCGAGACCGCCCTGCTGAATGTGCCCATGGTTGTGATTTACCGGGTGTCGCCATTGACCGCAGCGCTCGCAAAGCCGCTGGTGCGGACTCCGTATTTTGCGATGGTGAACCTGATCGCGGAGAAAAAGGTGGTGCCGGAACTGGTGCAAGGCGAGTTTACCCCGGAGCGCGTAGCTCAGGAGGCGCTGCAACTGCTGCAGGAACCAAACGCCCGGGAAGCGCAGCGGCGCGGGCTGGAGGAGGTCCGGAAGCGCCTTGGCCCCCCGGGGGCGGTGGAGCGGGCAGCGGACGAAATTGCCTGTTTGTTACAAAGGACGACTGGCAACGCTTTCTAGGGGGTTGCTATCCTATATACCGTCATCATTGGCCAGAATTTTTCACCGGGAAAGCCAGTCTTTCGCATCATAAGGATTGGGAATGGACTTGGGTGACGGGGTGTGGCGGGGGGCACGGCCCCCAGACCGGGTCGGGGCCAATGGTCGAACCCAGGGCAGGCAAGCCAGGCTCCTACAAAGTGGACGGAAAGGAACTCGATGACGCGGCGGGCATATGTTAGGGGTGCGAACTGGGCAGGCGTGGCCTTTCTTCTTGCGATCTTCAGTTCTTCGATGGCGGCGCAGGAGTCGCGCGGCCCGAATTTTCTCGCCGAAAACTACGAACTCTCCGCTTACCTGGATACAGCTGGACAAACAATCAATTCGATCGCCAAGGTCGAATTCCGGGCCGTGGACGTCTCGCAGATCGTCCGCGTGGAGCTGCACGAGAATCTGGAAGTGCGGGAAGTGAAGGGGCCGGATGGAAAACCCCTCTCGTTCCAGCGCGAGCCGGATAATCCGTTGTATCTCACGGTAACTCTGCCGGCGCCGGTGGCCACGGGCAAAACAATTTCGCTGACGTTCGCGTACGGCGGGTTGCTGGCCAACGAAGAGAACAGCCCGGTGCCGAACGTGAGGGTGGCTTCGATCGGAAAGGATTGGGCGTACCTGCTGCTGCCGTCGCGCTGGTTCCCGCTGACGAATTATCCGGCGAACCGATACACGGGGACGTTCAAGCTGAACGTGCCGGATACGATGGCGGTGGCGGGAACGGGGAAGGCCGAGGCTCCGCAACCCCTGACGCCGCGTTCGGCGGCCGAAGGCGGTCGCCTGATGTACACATTCCGTTGCGAGCGGCGCGAACCGAACGGCTCCTTCGTCGCGGGGCCGCTGCAGCTCAGTCCCAAGCAGGCGGAGGGAATCAGCGTGGCCGTGTATGCGCCGCGCGCCGATTCCGCCAAAGTGCAGGAATTCGCGAACGTGGTGGCCCATCAGGTGGTCATTTTTTCGGACATGTTCGGCGCGCTGCCCGATCCGGATATGACCGTGGTGGAACTGCCGGATGGAACGCTGCGCGATTTTTCCGGGCCCGGCGTGGTGATGCTGAGCCACCGCATGTGGGATCCAAAATACAGCGACCGCACGCTGAGCCGGCTGGTGGCAACGCAGTGGTGGGGCAACCAGGTGTTGCCCGCAAGCATGGGCGACGTGTGGATCAGCGACGGTCTGGCGCGCTACTCGGAAGAGCTTTACGCGGAACAGAATTTCGGCAAGGAAGCCGGCCTGCGGGCGCTGGATGAATTTGCCGTCGGGGCGCTGATGTACGACAACTCGGCGCCCGTGGCGCAGTCGGCCCGTCTGGCGCCCTATTCGAGCGAATACCGCTCGGTGGTGATGAATAAGGGCGCGATGCTCTTCCACATGCTGCGCGGGCAGATGGGAGACCTGGCGTTCAAATCGCTGTTGCATGGATTCTATGCAAAATATCAGGGCAAGACGGCGAGGATGCTCGATTTCGAAAACATGGCGATCGCGACCGCGAACGCCGGCGTGAAACCGGGGCAGGAAGCGCCGAACCTGCAAGGGTATTTCGCGCAGTGGCTGAATTCAACGGGCGTCCCGGAATTTTCGATGGAGGACGTTGTCTACCGGACGCGCAAGGGGTTCCGGATCGTGGGAAAAATAAAGCAGCCGCTGGATACGTTCAGCATGCCGGTGCAACTGCGCGTGGACACCGAAGGAAACCCGGAAATGAAGACGATCTACGTGACCGGGCTGGAGACGCAGTTCACCGAAGAGACGTTTGGACGCCCGAAAGCAGGCGGGATCCGGATCGATCCCAATAATTTAATTTTAAAGAGCACGCCGAATCTGCGGGCGCGCGCGGCGATTGCCCGCGGCGAAGAACTGGCTGAGGTCGGCAAATATTACGACGCCGTGCAGCAATACCAGCGGGCGCTGAGCATTCAACCCAGCCGCTCGCTGGCGAACTTCCGCATGGGTGAAGCCTTCTTCTACCAGAAGAATTATCAGGCCTCGGCGAATGCCTTTCGCGAGGCGCTGGCCACGGTCCCCGAACCGTCCGAGAAGTGGACGGAGGTCTGGAGCCATTTGTACCTCGGAAAAGTTTTCGACATTCTGGGCCAGCGAGAGCGCGCGTTGAACGAATACAACAAGGCGCGGCAGACGAATGACAGTACGGGCGGAGCGCAGGAAGTGGCGGAGGCATTGATCAAGAAGCCGTACACCGAGAGTGGAATGCCGACACCCTCGCCCACGGATGCAGCTACGCCGGCGGCCCCTTCGAAGGGGAAGCAGGCGGATGTGCCTTCGCCCGCGTCGGGAGAGAAGCCGACGTTAAAGAGGCCGAGCCCATAGGATTGCGGGTGGAATAGCAGTTCGATTGGAGTGCGATGGTCATTCGCGCGCGCAGATTAAATTCTAAAGTTCCAGTGAATATCAGAACCCGGAAGTGCCCCACCTCCGGTGCTCGGAATCTCTACGCTTCACGTACCCAGCACTCACGCACTGGGCTAAATTGTTTCGCGCCTCCGGCGCTGAGTTGTGCCCAACATTGTGTGGATTTTGCAATCAGAGTGGAGTGAGAGCGGCGAGGCGGGCGTTGGGGACGGATTTTTGTTGGAGCAGAACGTGGAAGCGTTCGCCGAGACCTTCGGGGTAGATTAGGGTTTTGAGTTGGAGGCGGGCGCGGAGGCGCGCGGGTTCGTCCATGCCTTCATCGTAGAGGTCAGCGAAGTCATTTCCTTTCCCCAAAGCCAGCAAAAACGCGGTTTGCGTGAGGAGGCCCAAAGTTTCCAGGCCCTGCCGCGCGCCCCATTGGCGGAGCGCCGTGAAATTCACGTGCGCGGTAAGGTCCTGCTCGCCCGGAGCGGTGTAGAGATTGTGGGAGGCTTGATGCTTCGAATAGCTGAGGACCGTGCCGGTCTTGTGGTGAGCGTCGAAGAGATCGGCTGCCTCGTGGCCGTAGTCAATGGTGAGAACGAAACCTCGTTCCATGCGGCGCGCAATTTCAGAGATCCAATCGCAAGCTTCCAGGCCCGCTTCGGCGAGTTGGCCTTCCTCGAGAGTGACTTGCTGCTCCGCAAAATAATCAGCGATGGCGGAGCTTGAGGGCGGATGCGGGATTTCGGAGAACACCTTTCCGTCGGTCGTGACGAAGATTTCTTTGAGGGCGCCTCGCTGTTGCAGGACACGATGCACCGGAAGGGCGTCCAGAAGTTCATTCGAGAATACACAGCCAACGGGAATGCTGGCGGGGACTTCGACGGAAGCGCGGCACTTCCCTTTCCGGATGAAGTGCGCGAGGCGCGTGGCGAGCTGGTCGCAGCGGGCGGGAGAGCGTTCGATGGCAACGTATTGCAGAGCCCCGAAAAAATCGGGCAGGCGGGCCTGCGCGAATTCGAAGATATGCCCGGCGAGGCGCCCGGTGCCGGCGGCGGCTTCAACGAGCAGAAATTCGCGCGGGCGATCGAGTTGCTCCCACATCTCTGCAGACTGGCGGGCGAGCAGACGCCCGAAGATGGGATGAACATCCACGCTGGTGTAGTAGTCGCTGAAGCGCCGGGCTTCGGGCCGCGAATAGTAGCCATGTACAGGGTGATAGAGGCATTCGCGCATGTACTCGGCGAAGGTGATGGGCCCGAAGCGGCGGATCCGTGAGGCGAGAAGGGCGGCAAGCGGGGTCACGCGGAAAAGGCTCCGGAGGAATTTTCTTTTTGCAGAGCTTGCCAAGCTGCCTGAAAAATGTCTCGAGAGCGTGCGTCGAAAAGGACGAAATAAATGGTTTCGAGAGAGGTCTCGCCTTTCAAGTGTTGCAGCGCTTCCGTGAGCATCACTTGCGCGCACTCGTCCATGGGAAAGCCGGAGACACCCGTGCCTACTGCGGGAAACGCGATCGACTTGAGGCCGCGTTCGGCGGCCAGGCGAAGGGAGTGTGCGGTGGAAGTGCGCAGGGTTTTCGCCGTCGTGCGCACGCCGCCAAGGCTCATGCTGGCGGCGTGGATCACGTGGCGGGCTTTCAGCTTGCCGCCGCCGGTGATGGCCGCGTAACCAACGGGGATGCTGCCGATTTCGTCGCACTCGCGCTGGATGGATTCGCCGCCTTTGCGGGCGATGGCGCCGGCGACGCCCGCGCCGAGCATAAGGTCGTTGTTGGCAGCGTTGACGATCGCGTCGACGTCCATTTCGGTGATATCGCCCTGCTGGATTTGGATGCGGTCGGTTAGCGCGGTCATGCTGGTAGTTTAAAACATTTGGGAGGCAGGGCGCGGGCAGATAGCGGAAAAAGAAGAAGCAAAGAACAAAAGGCGGCCTTAAGCCGCCCCTACATTTCATTTTGAGGATCTTTGGATAGCGCCTGGGGTTCGTTGACCACGACGGTTTCCTTGCCCATCCGCGTCGCGACTTCGACGCAGGCGGCGACGGTTTCGTCGGAGGTGTAAGGAGTGCGGATGATTTCGACTGACTTCATTTTAAGCACAGGATCGAAAAAGCGCATCCCGATGCAGCGTTCGCGGTGAATCACGATGTCGCTGAGATCGCCAACGGAAAGCGTAGAAGTGTTGCTGGCGAATATGGCTTTGGGCTTGGCGAATTTATCGAAGATGGTGAAGAGTTCGAGCTTCATTTCGAGTTCATCAGGGACGGCTTCGATGATGAGCTCGGCGTCGCGGATGGCCTCGTCAACAACTTGAGAGGTAGAGATGCGGGCGAGGGCGGCGGCGCGGTCGCCGACTTCGACCTCACGGCTACGAACACCCTCGTCGAGAGACTCGCGGACCCAGGCCATGGCCTTGGCGAGCATGGAGTCCGAGACGTCTTCGAGGACTGTCGTGTAGCCGCCAAGGGCGGAAGCGCAGGCGATCCCGCGGCCCATGGGGCCAGCGCCGATAACGGCGATGGTTTTGATTGGCATGGAGAGATTGTAACGAAGAGCGGCCTGCCTCAGAAGGCGGGCGCCTTCTACCCGTCCCGAACGACTCTACGGGGCAGGCGCTTTTTATGAGTTGGAACGAAGGGCAAGGATCCGATAGGCGGCTTCGTCGAACCCGATGATCATTTGCGAGCCGGCCACCAGCAATGGGCGGCGAATCAGGTTGGGCGTCTTGGACATCAGCTTGATGGCATCGGCGCGCGCCGGAGGCTTCTCGGCCATCTTGCGTTCGCGGTAAAGATCGTTGCGCGTGTTGAGGAAAAGTTTGTAGTCGCGGTTGCCGATAAGTTTATCGAGTTCGGATTCGGACAGCGGTTGTTTGTCGAGATCGCGGGAGTCGAAGTCGAGCTTCAGTTCCAGCAAGAGACCTCTTGCTTTGCGGCAGGTGGTTCAAGTGGGTTTCTGGTAGAAGATGAGTTTTGTCGGCATTAGGCTTAGTAACGCGGAACCAGGGGATCAATTTCCATCGACCAGCGGTCGATGCCGCCGGCGAGGGATTTGGCGGTGGTGATGCCCTGCTGGCGGAGCCAGTTCACGACGTCGAGGCTTCGCATGCCATGGTGGCAATAGCAGATGACCGGCTCGTCGGTATCGAGTTTTTGCAGATTCGATGGAATCGAGCCCATGGGGATCAGAACAGCGCCTTCGATACTGCACCGGGCGTTTTCCCAGGGTTCGCGCACGTCGACGAGGACAAGCTTTTCCCCGTTGTCGAGGCGCTGTTTCAGTTCAACCGCCGAAATTTCGAGATCGTTCATTCGTTTTGTCCCGCAAGCTTGATGTGGGGGCTTAGTGCTCGAAAATGAGAGCGCCGTTCTCGCACCCAAAGCACCCGTCTCGGAAGGCGGCTGCTAGATGACAATAGCCCGTCCGCTAATAATTGTACCGGATTACTGGATGGCGCCTTTGGGGGAGATCCATTGTTTTTCGACGGACTGGATCTCGCTCACCAGTTCCAGGTCTTCGGGTTGCGGGAGCATTTCCTTCAGGTGCTCCGCATATTTTTCTTCCGCGAGGAGTTCGCCGTGCACGCTGTAGGGCTTCCGGGCGTGTTCGCCGATGAAGCGGTTGAATTTGAAGTCGGGCACGTAGAGGAGCGGCTGACCGGCGGGGACGTTCTTGTTGATCATCTCTACCAGCTTGATGCACTCCTGGTAGTAAAGTTCGCGGCTGTGCTCGTTCATGCGTTCCAGGTTGACGGCGGCTTTGGCGGTGGGCTCGTCGTAGCGCGCCTTCAAGCCCCACACGTAAAACCAATGCGCAGAGCTGGAGCGATCGACCCCGAAGAGGTCCAGGCTCACGGGAATCCACTTGTTAATGTATTTCTGAATGACCTGCGTGGGCACCACGCCCGCCTTCACGATGCGCTTGATGCCGTCCTGCCCCGTGCCGAGGTGAAAAGACTCTTCCTTCAGCATCGGAATCATGGATTGCGCCAGCGGGGCGAAGCCGGAATAGCTGAGCATGGTGAGCTGGTATTTACCATCGCGATCCACGAAATCCGTATACACGAAAAAGTCCAGCCAGTTGTTAACGTCCTGATTGAATGCGCCGAGCAGGCGCTTCTGGTCGAAGGCGCGGCGCTCCAGCATTTTCTGGGCTTCCACGCGGCCGCTGTAGCCGAAGTGGTTCATCAGCAGGTGGCACATCTGCCAGCCGTGGCGCATCTCTTCGGTCACCACGCGGCAGAGCGACTGGCGGTCGTGCTCGCTGGGCGACGTTTCGAACAGGCGGCGCTGCTGCTCGACGGACGCAAATTCCGTGTCGCCCTGATAGACGATTAAATTCAGCAGGGCGTCGCGCATCCGCTGGTCCGGGATGCTGACAACCTTTTCCCATTTGGGGCGGCCTTTGTAAGCCCCGAATTCGATTTCGTTCGAACGTGTGGGGCCGAACTTGGCTTCAAATTTGTAATCGGTGATTTCCGGGTAGTCCACGCCGATGTCTTTTTGCCAGACACGGAAAAGATCTACCCAGTCATCGAAAGTGGAAAGACGCGTTGCCGGCATGAGCGAAATCTCCTTTGGTCGAAATGCTGGGCACTCGAAAAAAAATCAGCTGCCTTGAAACTTGGGCTGGCGCTTTTCCATGAAGGCCCGAATGCCTTCCAGGCAATCGTGCGAATGGAAACATTTCAGCTGGGCTTGCACTTCGCGCTCAAGAGCTTCCATGAGCGCGTCTTTTTCGCGGTTGAAGATGGCTTGCTTCACGGAGCGGATGGCCAGTTGCGGCCCGTCGGCGATTTTTTTGGCGAAGGCGGCAACGGCGGCTTCGAACTGGTCGGTGGGAAAAAGATGATTGAGGATGCCCAGGCGATGCGCGGATTGCGCATCGATCATTTCCCCGAGATAAAACATTTCAGCGGCAACGGAAGGGCCGACGAGCTGCGGCAAAAAGTAGGTGCCTCCGTAATCCGGGAATAGGCCGACTTTCGCAAAATTCTGGCCAAAGACGGCGCCATCCACGGCGAGCCGGATGTCGCAAGCGAGGGCGAGATTCATGCCGGCTCCGGCGGCGGGCCCGTTGACGGCGGCGATGACGGGTTGCGGCATGGTGCGGATATTCAGGACGGCCTGCATGCCGGAGCGAAGGATGGGGGCGAGTTCCGTGGAGTCGCCACGCTCGCGGCCCTTGCCGATCGCGCCCAGATCTCCGCCGGCGCAAAACGCGCGGCCGGCACCGGTAAGCACCACCACGTGGATGGAAGAATCGCTGGCGGCGCGGATGAGCGCCTCGTTAAGAGCGCTGGTCAATTCGTTATTGAGGGCATTCAGCCGGTCGGGGCGATTCATTATCAGGGTGAGGATGGAACCGTGGCGCGTTTCTTGGAGAACGGGAGAACTGGAAGCGGTTTGTGGGGCTTGACTCATACTGCGTCCTTTCGAGCGCGCCGGCTCAGTGGGTCTGCTCTTCGCGGGATTTTTCCGTGCGCTTCACCAGATCGGCGAGCTTGCGAAAATGCTTAAGCCGGTCGCTTTTGCCGCGATTGGTTGCGCCGATGGTTGTGGGCAACACGTAAACGTGCGCCCCATAGAGAAGTTCTTTCTGAACGCCATAGCTGCATTTGCGCTGGGCGAACTGTTCGTAAGGCAGCTTGCCGTTGAACGCAATCACCCGCGGCAGGTATTCCTCCAGCTTTCGCGAAAGCACAAAGCGTCCTTCGGCGAAATCCTCCCGTTTCAGCTCTTCGATGGTTTTGGTCGGGCGCTTCACCAGATCGGTCAGGCCCACCCCGAATTCGATAATCCGGCGATCGTCCGGATAGTCGAACGGTTCGGGAACGACGCCGCTGTCATAGAGCAATGGCCAAAAGGGGTTGCCGCGCCCGGCATAATAGTGGCCCGCACGAACCGAAGATTCCGTCGGATTGCAGCCCACAATCACGAGCTTCATTCCTTTGCGTAGATAGTCTGGGAGGGTTTTCATTCGAGTGGCACTTTCCTGGGTGCGCTATGAGTTTACTTCCCTTTGAAATTGGCGGCACGCTTTTCCACGTAAGCGGCAAGTCCCTCCTTGGCGTCCTCGCTGGTGAACAGGAGTTGCTGAAGTTCGCGTTCGAGGCCCAGGGCTTCGGCGAAGGGGATTTCCATACCGGTAACGACAGAGCGCTTGATGCGGCCGACGGCGCGCGAAGCCTTGTTGGGCGGGCAGAACTGGCGGGCGTAGGCGAGGACGTCGTCCCAAAATGAATCCTTTTCGTAGAGATAATTAATCAGTCCCATTTCCAGCGCTTCTTCGAAGCTGAAAGTGCGTCCCGTGGCCATAAGCTCGAGCGAGCGCGAGCGGCCGATGGCGCGGGCAAAGCGCTGCGTACCGCCGGTGCCGGGCAGCACGCCGAGATTCACTTCCGGCAGGCCGATCTTGCCGCCCTCTTTCTTGGCGATGCGGATGTCGCAGGCGAGCGCGATTTCCAGGCCGCCGCCGACGGTGTGGCCGTTGAGCGCGGCGATCACCAGCTTGGGCGTTTGCTCCAGGCGGCTGAGCGTTTCGTTGGCGTGCAGGCAGAAATAGTATTTGAACTGGGGATCGGCCTTGGTGAGCATTGGGATGCTGGCCCCGGCGGAAAAGAATTTTTCGCCGGCGCCGCGAATCACGATCACGTGGGCGCTCTCGTCCATCCGGGCCTTGAGGATGGCAGCGTCGAGCTGGAGCATCATCTCGTAGGTATAGGTATTGGCGGGGGCGTCGTCGAGTTCAAAGATGGCGACGCCATCTTCGACTCGGTATTTCACGAGTTCTTTTGTTGCGATGCTTGTTGTGGTGGCCATAATCAATTTTCGTCCCTTCGTCTTGAATATAAAATTCTTGAAAATTCTTAGCGCGGGTCTCCTGCTGTAATTCCGCCGGCAAAGACAGGTTTCGGCTCCGCGCCGGAAGGCAGCACTCCATGAAGAAACAATCCGGCGATGGCGGCAGTCAACTCGCTGGCGTCCGGATCTACACCGGGCTTATGCCATTTGTAGGTCCAGTTCATCATCCCGAAAAGGCTCAGGACGGCGATGCGTGGATGAATCCCCGGCGCAAGGCCGTCGGCGGCGATGGAGTCGAAGATTTCCCGAGCGAGGGCATAGTAACGGCGCTTGATAGCCTGGACCTTTTCGCAGTACGGATCGGCGAGCGCCTCTTCTTCATGGGCTAAGACTTTCATTTCGTTCGGGTGCGAAAGGAAATATTCGATGTGATTCAGGATCAGCAGGCGAAGCCGCTCGGCAGGCTCGTGAACGCCCGAAAGCCGGGAACGCAGGCTTTCAAGCACGAACGTAAAGGTCGTGCTTTGAATGAGATAGAGGAGATGTTGCTTGTTCTCAAAGTAGTAGTAGAGTCCCGCCAAGGAAACGCCGGCATCCCGGCTGATATCGCGCATAGAAGCTCCCTCAAAGCCATGCTGGGCAAAGACTTGGGAGGCAGTGCGAAGGATGTGTTGGAGTTTAGCCTCGGAATCGCGGGGAATGGGAGTAGTAAGGGCCATTGGCATCTCGAACGCTCGTTCGACAACTGTAGTTCCACTCGCTGGGGGTGTCAAGTGGGTATTTGGCATGAAAGCGGTCTCAGCGCTTTGCGGCGTTCTTTAACGTTGCTTTCAGATCGAGGTTGGAGACCAGCCGGTGCAGGTAATTGGGATGTAGTCCGAGAAGTTTGGCGGCCTGCGTGAAGTTGCCCTGTGACTGTTCGAGGGCGCTGAGGATGAGCTGCTTCTTGGTTGCACGCACGGCCTCATGGAAATTGCCGGCACACTCGGAAATCGGCAAAGCGCGATCCGCAAGCGATTCCGGAAGGTCTTCGGGAAGAATGAAGTCAGAACCGCCGATGACGATGGCGCGCTCGATGGCGTTTTCGAGTTCCCGAATATTGCCGGGCCAATCGTATTGGGCCAGGCACGCGCGAGCGGCGGGAGAGAGTCCGCGGACTTTGCGATTCGATCGTGCGGAGTAACGCGAGATGAAATGGTCTGCGAGCAACGGAATGTCTTCAGCATGTTCGCGCAGCGCGGGCATGGTGATGGAAACAACGTTGAGACGATAAAACAGATCGAGGCGGAATTTTTCGTCGGCGACAGCTTTCTGGAGGTCCTTGTTGGTGGCGGCGATGAAACGGACGTTTAGTTTGATCGAAGAGGTCCCGCCGAGGCGGACGAATTCGCGCTCCTGAAGTACGCGTAAAAGCTTGGCCTGCAGCGTGGGAGGGAGTTCCGCCACTTCGTCCAGGAAAACGGTTCCGCCTTCCGCGACTTCGAGCAGGCCCTTTTTCTGCGAGACTGCGCTGGTAAACGCGCCGCGCTCGTGGCCGAAGAGTTCGCTTTCAAGAAGCGTCTCCGTAAGAGCCGCGCAATTCAAAGCAACAAAGGGTCGCGATTTGCGCGGGCTGTTGAGATGGATCGCGCGCGACGCAAGTTCCTTGCCCGTGCCGCTTTCCCCCAGGATCAGCACGGTGGAGTCGGAGGGCGCGACCCGCTCGATGAATTGATACACCTGCCGCATGCGCGGGCCGCGGCCGATCATATCGTGCTGCAACTGAACTTCGGCCCGAAGGAGCTGATTTTCGCTGCCGAGGCGTTCGAACTGGCGGGCATTTTCGATGGCCACGGAGGCCAGGCCGGCGATGGCAGAAAGCAATTGCAGGTCGTCGTTGGAGAAGCGAGTGGCGGGATTGCGGGTATCAAGATAGATCAAGCCGAGAGGTTGCGCCGGAGTGGCGAGGGGAACGCACAGAAGCGAAAGACCCGCGTCGGGCGAAACGTTCGCTGGGCCTGAAGCAGAAATCGGCGGCTGCTCGTAATCCAGAACCGCGATGCGTTCTTCAACAACCCGTCGCGCTAGGGCCCGGCCGATGTGCACGGGATGATCGGGGCCGGCCGCGCGATCCCAGGCGATGGGAGCCGAGAACTCTCCGGTGCTGGAATCGAGAAGAAGAATCGCGCCGCGCTCGGCGGGGACTACGTCGAAAAGCATGGCGAGGAGTTGCCATTGGAGCGCGTCCATGTCGCGCATGGAGCCGATGGCCGAGCTGATCTTCAGCAGGGTGGAGAGAGTGCGCGCAAGGCGGACTGCCGGGGGAAGCGCAGCAAGCGACTCGGGCTGCAGGTAGAGAAGGTCTTCGGGCTTGAGTTGCTGGGCAGAGAGGCTGAACACGGACTGCTCATCCAGTTCTACGGCACTGCTCTCCACGGCAGCTGCGGCCTCGGGCAGAAACAGGAACGACGAGTCGCCAATCGATATCTGGTCGCCGAAGGAGAGAACGCGTTCGCAGATCGGAATCCCGTTGACGTAGGTGCCGGCGGGGGAGTCGAGATCACGCAAAGTGAAGCAGCCGGAAGTCTCCGTGATAGAGCAATGTTGCGCGGCAACCGCGGGATCTTCGAGCCGGATGTCGTTGGACGGATCGCTGCCGATCGAGAGGAGGCTGTTCACGGGGAAGCTGGTGTTTTTCCAGGGGCCGCTGATGACGGTGAGTCTTGGTGGCACGTTGTCTTACTCTGATGACTGGTCTTCGCGCTTGTTTCAGCTAAGGGCGCGTATTCTAACTCGCCGACCCTGGATAATCCACACCTGGAGAATCTATCCGAAGAGATAGTTTGGCTATCTTAAAGATTAGAAACCGGAGACGAGCACGCCAAGTATCCAGGCCCCCACTTCTCCACCAATTTAACCCGTTTCCTGACAATAGCATAGAGGAATTTGTAAGCACCAGCGGGCCTTCTTCGGAAGCGGAAAGCTTTCCGATCGCCTCCTCTTGCCACGCCCACAATCACTCTTCAGATAGAGAGGAACCGAAGCAAATCACGAGCTGGCAAAGGTTCCGCGATGCACAACGAATTAATTCCGTGGCTATGCCGTTGAAACTTCGTGGGATACAAAAAACCGCCACGCAACTTCGCGGATTGTCGCGCAGATGGCATCCCCCGTGCATTCTTCCAAAAGCGTCGGGCAGTTAAGAAAAAAACTGAGGTGGACAATGAACTTCACGAAAAATATTAAATGGCAACTCATTCTGGCGGCTTTGGGAGTTTCGCTTCTGATGACGAGCGCGGCTCGGGCGCAGGAAATCGACAACAGCAATTTCCAGTCACCCGCGACGTCAGTCGCTGGAAATTTTAATACGCCGTCGGCGGCAGCCGCGAACCAGGCGGTAAACCGGGCTGCGGTCGAATATTCGGCCGTATCCGAGGCTTCGATCATGCCCGTGAACCAGCAGGAACAGGCCAACGTGGTCGGCGTTCCGCGCACCCTGGGAACGATTCTGGCAATCGGTATCCTGTTGATCGCATGCGGCCTGTTGTGGAAGAGCGCAGGCAACCGCAAGAACGACACTCTGAAGACTCACAATTCACTTTCCATGCGGAAGGCGCCTCTCTCCAACCGCAAAGCCCAGCCACTGCACTCGTAAGTGCGCTTTGAGCCTCATTCCGGGGGCCCGACGAACGCCCCGCTCCCGGAATGAGGCATCAGGTTTCCCGCCCTCCTGAAATTCCCCGCATTTGGTTCTTTCCACGATTACTTTCCTGAAAAAAAGAACGGCAATTCCCTGCCGAGATTTTTTTGTTTGGCAAGGGCGTAGACCTTTTCGGCGACCGCGAGATCCCAGGAAGCGATGCCGTTGGACTTGAAGAGGGTGATCTGCTTGTCGTTGGCGCGTCCGGGGACCTTGCCGGCGACGAGTTGATCGAGTTCGTGCACGGTGTCCCATTTTTCTGGTTGCTGCTCAAAGGGGATGATCAGGTCGCCGGCTTCCTGTTTGGACTGCTCGATGGAATCCACGAAGACGACCGCGGCGCGGGAGATAGCAATGTCGTCGAGTTCGCGCTTGTGTGCGTGATTCGCGCCGATGGCATTCACATGCGCACCCTCCCCAATGTCGCGGCCATCGAAAACTGGGTTGGCGGAGGTGGTGGCGGTATTGATGATGTCGGCGCCGCGTACGGCCTCGGCAGCGGAAACAGCGGCGTGGACGGGGATGCCGAGGCGCCGCGACATTTCAGCGCAAAATCTCGCGCGGCGTTCTGCATCGCGGCCGTAAACGCGGACGGACTCAAGCTTTCGCGCCGCGGCGACAGCCTCAAGCTGCGTTTTTGCCTGGCCGCCGGTTCCCAGGATGGCGGCGGTCCGCGCATTTTGACGCGCCAAATATTTGGTGGCAACGCCGGAAGCGGCACCGGTGCGCTGCTGGCCCATGAAATCGGCTTCGATCAGGGCAAGAAGCGCGCCGGTGGAAATTTCGTAGAGCGGAACGAGGAAGCGGAGAGCGCCCTTCACATAGGTGTACTGCTTCATGGCGATGAAGCCGGCTTCGGTGTCCATCGCGGCCATGTAGTGGAAGAATCCGCCGCCCGCGGGAAGTTCGAATCGACGCCGCGGATGGAGAATGACGCTTCCGGCGGCTTGCTTACGCGAGATTTCCTCGACGGCCTCCATCGCCATCGGCATCGTTAGAAGTTCGCGGACTTCGGCTTCGTTAATGTGCAGGGTCATGGAGTGATGGTCATTTCTTGGGTGCGGCTGATAGGGGCTTGCCCGGTGCCGATTTGGAAGCAGCGCTGGGAGTCTCGTCCTTGATGCGGCGGACGACGGTCTGGATCAGGCGATATTTCCGCTCCTCTTTCCCGCCAAATACCCGGAAGAAAAATTCAGGCTCGCCCTTAGGGTCGTTCGAGACACGGATGGGAAAAGCGCCGCAAACGTTATTGTCGATGAAGGCGGTCTCGTAACGGGATTTGCGGCTGAACCAGGTATAGACCCGCAGCGTGGTGAAGTCGCACGCCTGGCCTTCGGGGCCGCGCGATCCGGCGGCAAGATATTGCGGGTGATCGCCTTCGCCATCGGTGACGCGATTCAGCTCGAACCAGGCGAGCGCCCGAATGTTGGCGGACTCGGCTCCTTCGCGCACCGGATCGGGCAGATCGAGAGAGACGAATCGCGCGATAACCCATCCCGCGATGGGAACGGCCTGATCGCCGGGTTGCGTGGTGTTGGTGATGGCGGAATTGCGGACCACCCCCTCCCCCGGCGGGCGCGTGGCCGTGCCGCGAATCAGAAACCAGTCTTCCCTCTTGCTTTCCGCGGGCTCGCCGGATTCCTTTTCGTCGGAGACCTGCACCCAATCGGCGGTGGCGCGTCCCACGATTTCGACGGGCGCGTTGCGGGTGAACTGGTAAAGGCGCGCCTCGTTGCGGCCGGGTTGCACGCGCAGGTTGGTGGGAACCTTGGTGCGTCCGCGGGCCTGCAATGGAATGGCGGAGGCTTGCTTCAGCAGCTTGGCGCTGCGCTGCCAGAGGTCGGGGTCCATCAGGTAGCGGCCGTCAACCCAGCCGACAACACCGGCGGTGGTGCGAACCTTCACGTTTTCATTATGACGCGCAAGGACATCCACGTGGTCGCCGTAAAGGAGCACCCCGAGCTGTTCCCGAACCTGGGCGACGCTGCTCCAGAGCGTCACGCTGCGCTCGCTGATATAGGCCTCGCTCAGCGATTCGTGCTTGGGGCGGAAAAACCAGGCCAGAAGCCCCACAGCGCACAGCAGCGGCACGGCAACCAGTAGCTTGCGTTTCATGATTCCTCAAGAGTGACTCTGAAGATTGTACCTGAAACGGAGGCGTGGCCGGGGCGACACAGCGAACGGAAGAACCGGTAGAATCAACGGAGTGAGATGATTATTTTGGGTATCGGGGGTAGCAATGAAATTTCTGAATTCGTTTCAGCCGCTGGGATTGGCCATTTTGCGTGTGGCGCTGGCCCTGATTTTCATTTACCACGGTTATCCAAAACTGGTGCGAACCGACGCGATGATGCGGGAGTTTTTCGTGCAGCATGGATTTCCGAGTTATTTCGTGGGTCTCGCGGGCATTCTGGAATGCATCGGCGGGGGAATGCTGCTGATTGGGTTGTTCACACGGCCGGCGGCCCTGCTGCTGGCAGGGGAGATGGCCATCGCAATCTGGAAGGTGAAGATGGTACACGGCGTCTTCGCAGTGAACGAGTATCAGTTTGAGCTGACGCTCGCCGCTGCATGCGTCGCGTTGGCAACACTGGGCGCGGGGACTCTCTCCGTGGATCATGTGATGTTGGGAGACGGCGCACCCAAACGGAAATCGGCGTAAAGCGGCAGAGATTCGCCCGGCCAGCGCCTCACGTCGCTAGACCTGGGCAGGTGAACCAGGTACGGCCAGCACAGGCGGCGCCGGAGCCAGCGGCAGCGCGATCCACAGAATGATGTAGAGCAATCCGCCTGTGCCGGCGCAGAGGACCGCAAGCAGCCAGATGATGCGCACGACAGTCGGATCAAGATCGAAATAATCGGCAAGGCCCGCGCAAACGCCGCCAATTTTTTTGTCCCGGCTGGAGCGCATCAGCCGCTTGCCAGGAGCCACGTAGCCCCCCGCGGGCACCGCGTCTTGGCCGGTCAACTGAGCTCCGCAGTTGTAGCAGAACTTTGAGCCTTCAACGACTTCCTTTTGACATTTCGGGCAGACCATAAATCACCCCCACAGACAGGTATCCAACCGCCTTCCAAACTCGCATTCTAAACAAAGATACGAATTGAGGGGAAGGAAAGTTTCAAGTGAGGGCGGCCCAGCTTGGAACGCGGTCCCTACAATCCTGTAGGGGAGGGGCTGGCCCCTCCCTCTTGGGTTTTCCTGTCCGCGGTTTCTGGAATTGCGGCTTAGTACTCCAAAAGTTTCGTGACCGCGGCAGTGATGTCGTCGGTTTGAGGCAGGATGGCATCTTCCAGCGTCGGATGGTAGCCGCAGAAAGTGTCGGTGGCCGCGACGCGCTTTACGGGCGCATCAAGCTCTTCGAAGAGTTCTTCCGCGATGCGCGCGGCGATTTCCGCGCCGTAGCCCCAGCTCATCATGTCTTCGTATGCGACGACGACGCGATGCGTTTTGCGCACTGTAGCCGCAATCGCTTCCCAGTCGTACGGTGAA
>DATHMM010000034.1:0-35554 GCA_035487095.1 Candidatus Sulfotelmatobacter sp. | reverse complement strand
GGAAGACTTCTTAGAAATGTTTGCGAAATGGCCGTCGCCTGGGCCAGGGCTGTCTGAATGTTTGCCCCCGGGTGAAAATAGATCTTGATGATGGCGATGCCGTTCAGCGATTGCGATTCGATGTGTTCGACGTCATTGACCAGCACCATCACGCCGCGCTCGACGTTCGACGTGATCCGCTGCTCCATCTCCTGCGGTTCCAGGCCGGTATAAGTCCACACCAGTGAAATCACCGGGATATTGATCTCCGGGAAAATGTCGGTCGGCGTACGCGGTATGACGAAGCCCCCCAATAGCATCAGGACTATCGCCATGACAATAAAGGTGTAAGGCCGGGAAAGAGCTAAGCGAACTATCCACATAAATTAGCGTTGTTTACCTTCGTCTTGCTCAGCGCGGACACCCACCACTGATACTCCCGCGCTCAAGATTCGTGAAGTCATTAACGTCTATTAGACTATCAAAACCCCTGATTTGGGTACGTGGACAGCTTCAAATGTCCGCTGGACTTCCTGGTACTCTTTGAACAAGCTTCCATATGTGATTTTTTCACCGCATTCATGAAAATACATTATTCCGGGCGATTTCCAGCAGGCCATTATGGACGGCCAAGCTCCAAATTGTCCTTAATATATCCTTCAAACTTTCGCATGTCGGTCGTGTGTAGGAGTGAAAGCCGCTCTATCCACAAATTCATCCTCGTTGCCCAAGGTTTGCGGTAGAGTGGGAGTGCTTGTTTTCAGGTTCCCGTCGGATTCGCTCAATTTTCTAACCGAAGAGGATGCTAATGAAAATTCTCGCCTGCGCAGCAGCGCTGTTTTCGCTATCCGGAGCCGTGTTGGCCCAGCAGTCTCCCTCAAAGCCCATGGTTGTGAACATCATGAATGCCGAAGGTCAAGCAGTTGGCACGGCTACCCTTTCTCCCGCCGCGACTGGCGTCAAAATTGTGCTGGATATCAAAAAGCTTCCTCCGGGCGAGCATTCCATTCACATTCACCAGATGGCAAAGTGCGATCCGCCGGATTTCAAATCCGCGGGCCCGCATTTCAGCGTGGGTGGCCATTCCCACGATTCCATGCCTGCGGGAGACATTCCTGATTTCTCCTTGATCGTCGGCAAAGATGGCACGGCTCACGTCTCCACGGTCGCACCGAACGTGACGATGGGCGATGACGATCACTCCATCTTCAGCAACGGCGGCACGGCGATCGTGATTCACGCGGTTGCCGGCGGTACCGGCAGCGGCGCGCCTCCGCGCATCGCCTGCGGCGTGATTGCCAAGCCATAGCGTACTGGAAATTCCGCGCAAATTCCGCGAGGCGCGTTCCGGCGCTATTTGTGTGTCATCGTGAAAACGCCGTCCCATCCCACGGGCGGCTCGTCGAACAGGTATTCCTGGCAGCGCTTCCAATACATGCGGGAAGGGCCGTCGTCGGGCGTGCAGTCCAGAATTTCTTGAAACGCGTGCTGTGCCTGTTCCCAGTCGCGTTTTCGGTACAACTGCCGCGCTGCGGCGAAATCCTGCAAACGTTGTTTAAGTTCCTTGTAGCTGGTCTCCTGCTCCAATTCCGAAAGCTTCCCCAACAGTTCGTAGATCGTTGCCGGCTGCAATTTCCCTTTCACGCGGATAACATCCAGTTCCCGGAATAGGAACCCGGTATTTTTAACAGCAGCGTACGTCGACTCATTCACAAGGATGTGCGTGCGGTATTCCTTGTTCAGTCCCTCCAACCGGGACGACAAATTCACTGTGTCGCCAATTGCCGTATATCCGTACTGCAACGCCGAGCCCATTTTGCCCACGCTTACCGGCCCCGAATTCAGGCCGATGCCGATATCCAGTTTTGGTTTTCCTTCGGCTTCCCATTGCTTTTGCAGCGCGTGCACCGTCTTCATCATTGCCAGGGCAGCGTTGCACGCGTTCGCGGCATGGTCCGGTTCCTCAATCGGAGCGCCCCAGAACGCCATCACTGCGTCTCCGATGTATTTGTCGAGCGTTCCTTGCGTGTCGAAAACGATCTTCGTCATGTCCGAAAGGTAGCCATTCAGGAACAGTGCAAGGTCCTGCGCGTCCATTTTCTCCGAAATTGTCGTGAATCCGCGGATGTCGCTGAACATTACTGTGATTTCCGTCTTGCGGGGCTCCACAAGCTGCGGATTCAGCAGCAGGCGCCGGATGACTTCCGGGCTTAGAAACTGTCCGAATGCCGAGCGCACCTTACGCTTTTCCTTTTCTTCCACCAGGGCTCGATACAGGGACACCATCATCACGTTGGCCGTCAGCGTTCCCGCGGGCAGCGTGAAATTCAGCCAATAACCGCGCAAGAACGATACATAAATCAAAAAACTGAAGGGGATCAGCACCGCCAGTCCAAACCACATCCACCGCGGGGAAACCAGCGCCATCACGATCCCCAGCGGAATTCCGAAAATCAGAATCAGAAGTAGATCCAGAATTTCCTGGGGTGCGCCGCGGATCAGGAACCCGTTGTTCAGCATGTTGTCAATCACGTTGGCGTGCACTTCCAGGCCGGGATAATCGATACCTCCATAAGGAGGAGTTCTCAGGTCGCCGATTCCCGTCGCCGAAGCGCCCACCAGAACGATCTTGTCGCGAAATGTTCCCGGCTTGTATTTGTGGTTCACCACATCCGCGATGGAATAATAGGGATACGTTTCGCGGGGGCCGCGGTAATTGATCAGCACGCGGCCCAGCCAATCCGGCTTCACGGTCAACTTATCGCCGAATTGCAGAGAGGCCAGGCCCGTTGGCCCGTAATTCACAGTGACTTGTTCGGTTTTTAACCCCAGGTACAGCCGCAAGGTCTGCACTTCCAGCGAGCCGTACAGGTCGATGTCATCCGGATTGTTGGATCGCCCAAACGGCAGCACGAGCAGTGCATTCCGGAGCACTCCGTCCGCATCGGAAGAAATATTGAAGAATCCGATCGACGTCTTTTCATCATTTTCCGGCGGGGCCAGTTGCGGAATGTTCGCGATGGTTGCCGTGAACAGCGTCCCCTCATTCTGGTAACTGTTCAGGAGGGCAGCGAAGTCGGCCTTGCCCGTGGCCGGCTTCAACGCGTTGCGATTCAGCGAATACCATTGCACCATCTCGGCATATTTATTGAGTGCCGCGTCATCGATCCCCTGGATTTCATTTGCCTGCAGGTAGAAATTACCCAGCACCACCGGCCCGAATCGTCGAAGCGCCGCGGCGAACTGTGAATCCGCGTCAAACTCTTTTGCGAGTTCCAGGACGTGGGCTTCGAGTTTCCTGTCCGCAGGTTTGCCATTCTTCTTGTCGCGTTCGATCTGTCCCCACAGCGCGCGGATGGGCGCAGCGGTCTGATCCGGTTTGTCGAACGTCACGTCAAACGAAACCACGCGTGCGCCGTCCTCCCGCAGTGCGTCCAGCATCTCTCCGAAATATTTTCGCGAAAACGGCCATTTGCCCAAGACTTCTTGAGAGCGCTGGTCGATCGCCACAACCACGATGCGGGGGTCCGGCGGTGTATATTTTGCCGGGCGATAACGGAAACGGGTGTCCAGAGTGCTGTACTCGAAACGTTTCAGGAAATCGAACAGCGGCGTGTTTCGCTCGCCCATGAAAGTGAAGACATACACACCCAAAGCGAGAACTGTGATCACCACGCTGATCAGGAAAACCGCCCGATGTTGCCACCAGGTGGCGAAGAGTTCGCGGAAGCGATGCACGCTTCCTCTCCTGCGGCCTCCTTCGGGCGCGGTTGGCATCGGGTAGAGGGCTATTCGCGGAAAATGAAATTCATTCTGACGCCGCAGACTTCGATCAAATCGCCGTCGTTCAGCCGAACGGTTCCCGTAATCGGTGCCCCGTTCACCGTCGGGACCTTGTCGCCGGTGCCGAGATAGTAGCCATCGTCGCGTTGATTGATCTGCGCGGCCATTTTTGGTTTGAACCAGCCCTTCAGCCGCACCGTCGCCATCGGGGATTTCCCGATCACCGTGAGTTTATTGGTCAGGGTGAATTCTTTGATGTCGATATTGCCGCCAAGGACCACCAGCGTGGCAACCTTCATGCGCCCGGCAGAAAATTGCGCGCGTTCGCCCATGGCGGCCGCCTGTTGGATCATCTCGCGGCGCACCTTGGTATCCAGCACCATCGTTTCGTTGATTTTCGGGGCGGCGGTTTTGCGGCCGGTGTCCCAGGGAATCGCGGCGTCGGCTGTGGCGTCCACCTTGATGTGATGTTTCCCAACCCAGATGGAGTCGCCGTCATGAAGCGTGGCGCGTTCCACACGCAAGTCGTTTACGAATGTTCCATTCAGGCTGTCCAGGTCCTCCACGACTAGCCGGCCCGCCTCGAAATAGACCCGCGCGTGATAATTCGATACCGCGAGGTTATCCACGGGAAGATCGTTGTCCGGCGAGCGCCCAATCGTCACCGGGCGGCTGCCGATCGGCACTTCTTTCACTAACTTGTTTTCAAACATCAGGCTGAGCTTCGCCATGCCTTCGCCTCCGAGGAGGTGCTAGTCTTTCTTGGCCGAGCCGCGACGCATCCAGGAGAACCAACCCTTGTTGGCGTCGTCCTCGAAACGCACGACGATTACTGTTACGTTATCAATTCCGCCATTCTCATTCGCCAGCGCGATCAGGCGTTCCGCCGATGCAGAAGGCACAGTCTCCGCTTGCAGCGCACCGGCAATCTCGGGTTCGGTGACCATGCGGGTCAACCCGTCCGAGCACAGCAGCAGCACGTCGCGCGGAACAATCTCCACCTCATCCACGTCGATTTCGACTTCCGGATGAGCCCCAAGCGCCCTCAGCAGCACGCTCTGCATTTCGCTCTCTTCCGCCTGCTGCGGCGTTATCAGTCCCCGCCTCACCTGTTCGGCGACCAGCGAATGGTCGTTCGTCAATTGCTGCAGGTTCCCGTTGCGCAAAAGGTAGGCCCGGCTGTCCCCCACGTGCGCGATACTCAGCAACGTTTCTTTCAACCACAAAACGGTGATCGTCGCGCCCATGCCCCGCTGCTCGGGATTCTTTTGCGCTGACTGGAAAATCTGAAAATTCGCCTGCGCCACCGCTTGTTTCAGCCGGCGGGTTTGGGAACTGATGCTTGACGGAGCCTCATCCAGCACGGTCGCCCCGGAATCTTCTTTCTCTGATGCGCAAAATTTGTTGATAACATCCACGGCCATCGCGCTGGCTACTTCGCCGTGTGCCTCTCCGCCCATCCCGTCCGACAAGATGAAAAGATTCAAAGCCTCCACTATGCGGAAGGAGTCCTCATTGTTGGTGCGCACACGCCCAACGTCTGACAAGCCGCTGCTGACGATCTGCACAGCCTCTCCTTCAAGCCTTGCCGTGAACACAAGTGGTACCCCCGGCGTAGAAACCCCGGTCCTTCTGTACCATCCACGCTAGCAGACACCTTGCTACTCGGAAAGGCTTTGCATCCAACTGATTACCTTTCGATACCTAACGCTTACCCCACATCCAAATTGCAAGAATACTCGAAGCCTATCGGGGAATGGCAAGGGTTTGCAAGGGGCCCAGGCGCCCTGCCGGCCTTCTGTAGCCGCCCAATCTCCACTACAATCTCGGTGTGCCCATCTCCCCGAATCCCATGAAAAAAGCCTTGCTCGTCCTTGCCCTTTTTCCAGGGCTTGGCCAGGTGTCGGCGCAAGAACCGCCTCCGGCCACCGGAGCGCGCATTGTGATCATGCCGCGCAAGATTGTCAGCGGCGAGCACGCTACCCTCGCTGTGCTCGATATCAGCGGGCGCCTGACTCCCGGCGTCACCGTGGAGTTCTCCAATGGAGATGTACTGAAGACCGACGCGACCGGCCGCGCCATCTTTGTGGCGCCGCTGAATGCCGGGAAGGTTTATGCCGCCATTCAGGGGCGCACAGGCCGTGTTGCCAGCACGATTGTTACCTCGGTGGAATCGCCCACTGGGACGCAGGAAGTCGCTCTCGCTCCACGCGTCGCTTCACTCAGCGATCGCTTTGAGTTCATGGGTCATGGCTTCTGTGGGGACGCCGATGCCAACCATGTGCTGGTTCAGGGTCTGCCGGGGCTTGTGCTGGCTGCTTCGCCAGCCTACCTTGCAGTGCTTCCGCCGGCCGAATTGCAGCCCGGGCCGGCGCAGGTGGAGGTAAGCTGCGGCCAGAAGAGTTCGCCTGCTTTTACGGTGGTGTTTGTGGCGCTGGAACTGGAAGCCGGCAACGCGGCGCTGGCTCCCGGCGAGCATCGCAAGTTGAGGGTGCAGGTGAAGGGAACCACCACGAAGGTGAGCCTGGAGGCACGCAATCTGGCTCCGGAAGTAGCGGAGTTGCAAGGCGGCACGCCGGTGCGGGTGCTCTCCACAGGTGGAGCGGACAACGTTGCGAGCTTCGAGCTAGTCGGAAAACGGCGCGGGAATTTCGTGATCTCAATCAGATTGGTGGCGCCGCTCAGCTCGCCGCACAACTGATTTGCTCGCCCCAGAGCGTCGAGTTGTTTGAGGGAATCCAAAGATGCCTGAGCTTCCGGACATCGTGAACTATCTTGAGGCGCTGGAGCAGCGGGCGCTCGAGCGGGTGCTTTCGCGAGTGCGCATCGCGGGGCCGTTCCTGTTGCGTACAGCTTTGCCTGCGATCGATTCGGTGCAAGGACAGAAGGTGGTTGCGGTGCGGCGCATCGGGAAGCGGATTGCGCTGGGGTTTGAGAATGGAATGTGGCTGGTGTTTCACCTGATGATTGCGGGAAGGTTGCATTGGAAGACGAAGACGGTGGTTCCGGACGGCAGGCGGACGCTGGCGACGTTTGAGTTTGACTCGGGAACGCTGACGCTGACGGAAGCGGGAACGCAGAAGCGGGCTTCGCTGCATCTTTTCGCGGACGAGGCGGCGATGGAGGCCATCAATCCCGGCGGACTTGAGGTGCTTGCCGCGACGCGCGACGCGTTTGCGGAGGTGCTCACTTCAGAAAATCACACTCTGAAGCGGGCGCTGACCGATCCGCATTTGTTCAGCGGGATTGGCAATGCGTATTCGGACGAGATACTTTTTCATGCGCAGCTTTCGCCGGTTTCGCTGACTCGGCGGATGGATAGCGAGGCGATTGATCGACTGTTCCAGGCGACACGGGAGACGCTGAGTTCGTGGACCAATGCGCTGCGAAAAGAGGCAGGCGGGAAATTTCCTGAGAATGTGACGGCGTTCCGAGAAGAGATGTTCGTTCACGGACGGTATGGACTGCCGTGCCGGCGGTGCGGAACGAAGATTCAACGGATCCGCTATGCATCGAATGAGACGAATTATTGTCCGAAATGCCAGACGGGCGGAAAGCTGCTTGCGGATAGGGCTTTGAGCCGTTTGCTGCGAGAGGATTGGCCGAAGTCGCTCGACGAGATGGACGAGCACTTGAGAGCCAAAAAGAATACGATGCAAGCGCCGCGCTAGAGGCCTTTATCAAGCGCTCTTCTTCGCCGCGGTCGGAGGCGGAAGTGTCAACGCTCCCTGTTCGTCCTCCAGTTCCAGTTGACGCACGTCGCCGCTATTCAGCAGGTTCTCCAATGTGTTGGTCGCTTTTTCAAACCGCTTGTCCGCTTCCGTGTAACACTGTTGCGCGTTTTTCAGGTGGGTGCCAAGCGTGTCGAAGGGTTTGCTGAAGTTCTGCATGTGCTTCCGCAGACCATCCAGATTTGCGCTCAATCGCTTGGCGTTTTCTTCAATCTGCATTCCGCGCAATCCCATCGCAATTACCGCCAGGTGCGCGTACAGGGTATTGGGGGAAACCGGAACGATTTTTTTGCTCCGGCAGTAGGCGTCCGCCGCCATTTTACGCGTATCCGTGCTGCGCAAGAGTTCGTAGTAAACCGCTTCGCTCGGAACGAACATCAGCGCCAGCTCCAGTGTGCCCTCGTCCGGCACGATGTATTTCTCCGCGATCGAGTCGGCATGGGCTTTCACTGCGTTGACGAAATCTTTTCGCGCCTCTTTGCGTCCCTCCTCGTCTTCCACCTCCAGCCGCTGAAACGCATCGAGAGGAAACTTTGAATCGATGGCCATGATCTTCTGATCGCGAAGATGAACTACGGCGTCGGCCGTTTTTCCGCTGCGAAAGGCATACTGCAGCGTGTATTGCGAACGAGGCAGGCTGTCTTCCAGCAGCCGCTCCAGCGTGGTCTCGCCGAAAGTCCCGCGATTCTTCGCCCCGCCCAGGATGCCTTCCAGCTTGCTGGCTGTTTCGTGCATCTGCTTGCCGGCTTGCTGCACTTCGCCGAGTTGGTTTTGGATCTGGTTGATCTGTTCGCGGGTGTTTTTCAGCTCCAGGGACATTGCGGCCTGGGATTCGGCGGTGAGTTTCGAGGTGATTTGCGCGGAGTCTTTGACGCCGTCCTTGAGGGCGGTGGTGACGGCTTCGAGGCGTGTGGCGACGGTGCCGGCAATAGATTCGAGCTTGGTAGAGCTTTGCGCCTGTGTGGTGGAAAGGTTGAGCAGGTCACGGCGCAGTTCGTTCATCTGGGATTCCAGCATCTGGCTCTTTTTCTGGCCCTGGGAGTCTTGGATGAGCATCCACAGGAGCAGACCAATGAGCAGCAAGCCGACAACGGCGACGACAGCAGTTAGGATCATGATTTTTCTCCCGTTACCACGGGAAACGGTAGTTCCTACTTTAGCGGTAACTGGGTAGTCGGACAAGGCAGCGGGGAGCGGGTACTAGGGCATTGCAAAGCGGAAATTGTTCAGGCGGTTGCTGCAAACCCGGGCTTGTGAATCTTCGTGGAAGTGAGCTAAATTTCCTCCTGTAAGGCGGCAAGTATGGCCAGGCCTGCGCCACACCGTATGCCAGTCGAACTAATCGGCAGTATCCCAAGACCCGCTGATCTTATCGAGAGAGTTGGGAAAAGCGAAAGCAAGGATGCCAACCTCGCTCTTCGCCATGAAGCTCAGATTCGAGGCGCCATTGGACGATGTGGCGGCACAACTCTGCGGTTGTTGGGGACGACGAACAGTGTAAGTATCACAATTTCTGCGCGTTCCCGTGCATGGACTTTTAAGGAGACGGTTAGTTTTCAATTAAAACGCGGCGCGACCGTTCCGCGCGAAACTTGATGGGGTCGTATGGCTGCCGTGAATATGACTGGTTCCTACAACTACGCGCTCGTTGCGCTTTCAGTGTTGATCGCCACGTTTGCGTCGTACGCTGCTCTGGATCTAGCAGGTCGGGTAACGGCCGCAACCGGTTGGACCCGCTCGATCTGGCTGCTCGGCGGGGCCGTGGCGATGGGGACCGGCATTTGGTCCATGCACTACATTGGGATGCTGGCGTTCATCCTGCCGATTCCGGTGGCCTATCATTGGCCGACCGTTCTGCTGTCGCTGTTTGCGGCCATTCTCGCCTCTTTTATTGCGCTATACGTAGTAAGCCAACAGGAAATGGATGCATCCCGGGCGTTGGCCGGAAGTGTCTTGATGGGTGCGGGTATTTCGAGTATGCATTACATCGGCATGGCCGCCATGCGTTTGCGTGCCGTCTGCCAGTTTAATTCTTTTCTTGTCGGACTGTCCGTCGTGTTTGCGGTTCTGATTTCTCTCGCCGCGCTTTGGATTACGTTTCACTTCCGGGATGAGAAAAGGAGGATCGGTTGGGAAAGATTAGCCGGGGCCGTAGTGATGGGTGGTGCGATTCCCGTCATGCATTACACCGGCATGGCCGCCGCCAGTTTCATGCCATCGAGCACGCCAATGGATTTGTCTTATGCAGTAAGCATCTCCACGCTAGGCACGGCCGGAATTGCCACCGTCACCTTTATCGTCCTCGGGCTGGCTCTGCTGACGTCCTGGATAGATAGGCGACTCGCTGCCGAGACCTTGGAACTGCAGGAGGGAAAGCTGCAACGTAACGAAGCTTTCCTGGCTCAAGCGCAGAGCATAAGCCACAGTGGCAGCTTTGGCTGGAGGCCCTCCACCGGCGAGTTTCTCTGGTCAGAGGAAACGTTTCGAATCTTCCAATACGATGGAGCGACGAAACCTACGTTGGAACTTGCCCTCCAAAGGGTTCATCCGGAAGACGCGACCTTGGTAAAACAGACGATGGAGCGTGCGTGGCGGGATGGGAAGGATTTTGACCATGAATATCGCTTAGTGATGCCGGATGGTTCCGTCAAACATGTCCATGTCGTGGGTCAGGCCGCAAGAGATAAATCGGGCGGACTTGAGTTTATTGGGGCGGTGATGGACCTCACCCTAGCAAAGCACGCAGAAGAGAAGATACGGCAAACCGAGAGGGAGCTTCGACAGCTCATAGACGCGATTCCCCAGCAAGTCTTTGTTTACGACTCGGGTTGGAGCCCCCTTTTTGCGAACCGGCGAGACCTCGATTTCACCGGCCTTAGTCCACAAGAGGTGCAGTCAAAAGACGTGGTTGCCAGAATATTCCATCCGGAAGATCTGAAGAAGGTAGAAGCCATTCGTGAGCGCGCACGTTCAGAGGGCTCCCCTTTTGAGATTGAAGCGCGAATACGGGGGAAAGGCGGGGAGTTTCGCTGGTTCTTGATTCGATATAATCCGCTCCTGGACGAGCAGGGGCGCGTCCTTCGGTGGTACGGCACTCGCACTGACATCGAGGATCGCAAGCAGGCCGAAGAGACATTGCGCCAAGCGCAGGCGGATCTCACGCGCGCCAACCGGATGAGCAGCTTGGGGGAGCTGACGGCCTCTCTGGCGCACGAAGTGAAACAACCGATTGCGGCAACCATTACCAACGCCGGTACTTGCTTGCGCTGGCTATGCCGCGATGAACCCGATTTGGAGAAGGCGCGTGCGGCCGTGTCAAGAATCGAACAAGACGGAAAGCGTGCGAGCGAAATCGTCAACCATGTCCGCCTGCTGTTCCAAAAGGACACTTTGGAACGGGAGTTGGTCGATCTAAACGAGATTATTCGAGAGATGCTACTTCTGCTGCACAGCGAAGCCACTGAATTCGCCGTATCAATTCAGACCGAACTCGCTGCAGACCTCCCTCAGGTCATGGGAGATCGCGTGCAACTGCAACAGGTGCTGATGAACCTGATGATGAACAGCATCGATGCGATGAAGGACATGGATGGAAGGCGCGAGCTTACAATCAAATCGCAGCGCGGTGAGAATGGCGAGGTACTGATCTCGGTCAGCGATACCGGCGTGGGCCTGCCACCACAACAGGCGGACAAGATATTTGATGCGTTCTTTACCACCAAGACTCACGGCACTGGCATGGGACTGCGAATCAGCCGCTCCATTGTTGAATCGCACGGGGGCCGCTTGTGGGTTGCCGACAACTCTCCGCGCGGGGCAACTTTACAGTTCACTTTGCCCGCCAAGGTCGCGGCGCACGCCTAACGTCCTCAGCCGCTGCTTTGAAGATATCTGAGTTTCCTTTCTGTGATTCATAGCTGTTTTACGCGCATAACAACTGGAGACAGGAATTCGATACAGTCGGAGTTGTCCTTTGAGGATTTGCCGTGGCGGAAGTCACCCGAGGGGCAGGGCTGTGAGCCACGTCCCTAATTGCCGGCGAAGTGGTGGAGGTGGTGCATGACGGCGCAACTCAGATGGCCGAGCACGAACCAGAAGACGGCTTGGAGAACTTTCTTGGTTGTGGGTGACATGGGGGAAGAGTATCCCAAGCGGAAATAGGGTCAAGACTAATCGCGAATGGCGTGGTGCGCAGGGGCATCCCGCGGCACCCGGCGAAGATAAGTGAGAACCCGCACCCTGAAATTCGCAGGGTGCGGCACCCAAGATTGTAGGAACGAGCGTTGGCGGTTCCAAGCGACAGAGCAAGAACTGAGGAGGCGGCGCAAAAAAAAGCGCCGGTGGCGAACCTTTTTGGGTCGCCCACCGGCGTGGGTTGGAACGGCGTTGGTTGTTGTATTAGAAAGTGAGCAGCAAACCGATGCGAACGGTGCGATTCGGGCTGGCCTGCACCGCAGGGTTGGCGAAGCCGGTGAATTCGGAAACGAGGCCGGCGTCGTCGATGAAGGGATCGATGTTGTTGGGCTGAACGTGGTTGAAGACGTTCTGGGCGTCGAGGTGCATCTGGAGGTTGACGCGCTCCCAGAACTTGATGTTCTTGATGACGGACATATTCACGCTGTTGGTTTTGGGGCCGCGCAGCGAATTGCGCGCAGCGTTGCCAAAGGGAGTGCCGAAGATCTGGTCGGCTTGGAATCCGTTGGCGATGTAGCGCACGGCGTTCTTGGTGGTAGGGGTGCCCACGGAATCTCCCTGGTTGATGGCGTTGAGGCTGATGAGTTGCGTGGGAGCCAAACCGCAGCCTGGGCCAACGAGTGGTCCGCCAGCAGTTGCGCTAGAGCCGAAATTGTTGCAGGCATCGGCTGCATAGATGCCGACCTGGGTTGCGGGAGCAGACATGCTGCCGATGAAAGGCCGCGTGCCGCCGTCGAAGTTTCCAGCGAAACCGGTGTTGAAGGTGCTATCAACATAGGGTGAGCCGGAAAAAGTAGCCAACGAAAATTGCTGTGGGGTGTAGGGCTGACCGGAGGCCAAATGATAACCGACCGACACGGCCCAACCGCCGGCGACGTGACCGACGATGCCATGCTGGCCCCGGAAGAACGGAAGTTCTTCGGTTAAGAGCAGGTTGAACTGGTGCGGGAAATCAAGACCGGAAAGGCCGTGCTCCGCGCCGGTGAAGTTGAGCGGGTTCTGAGAAAAGGCAACGGCAGAGCCGGTGCCGCCGGTGCCGAAGATTTCGTCGGCGTTGTCGGTACTTTTGCTGTAGGTGTAGTTGGCGCGCATGGACAACTGGTGCCAGAGGTTGTTGGTGCGGAATTCCGTTTCCACGCCATCGTAATCGGAATAGCCGCTGTTGGTGCGCTGGCGAACGACGCCCTCGTTGCAATTTACGCGCCCCAAGGCACTGGAGACAACGGGAGTGGTGCACGGTGTTACGCCCGCAGGCAGGAGGCTGGGAAAATCGGCTGCGATTCCGGCGATTAAGGGATTCTGGTTAATCGACTGGTAGAGGTCCATTGCATGATTGCCGACGTAGCGCACCTCGATTGCAGCAGCGGGAGAGAGTTCACGTTGAACGCCGAGGGACCAACGGCTGGTCTTCTGGGGCCCAAAGTTAGGGGCAAGGTTCGTCTGGTTGAAAGTGCGTGGATCCATTGCGCCAAATGTAAGGAACGAGCCGAGAGCCGAGCGGACCGTGGGACCGAACGGATTGACCGGGATGCTCGGGAGGGGGCCACCGATCGAAGTCGGGGTCAGCGTCTGCGCCAAGGCGTTCGGAGCGGCGGACGCAATATTCAGATAGATGTTGTAGAACGGCGGGTCATAAGCAAGCCGATAGCCGCCGCGGATGGTGGTCTTGTTGTTCCCAAGGAGCCAGTTGCGGAGTGCCGGGGTCCAGGCGAAGCCGACGTTGGGGCCAAAGCTGGCCTTCGGAGACGAGGTGGAAGGGAAAGTGGTGACCGAGGTTGGGAGCGTGGGATCCCAGAAGGGCTGAGAGCTGGCCTGTTGTTGAACGGTCTTGTCGTGGAAGAGATTCGCGGGCTGGCCGTAATAGCTCCAGGTCAGGCCGAGGTTGAGTGTCAAGTTGTTCTTGAGCTTGTAGTCGTCCTGGACATAGAGGAAGGAGTCGTGCTCGCGGAAGTCCAGCACGGGATTGCCGGCAGTGATGCTGATTGACTTCGCGGTGTTTTGAGCCAAGGCCGCGTAATCCGCATAGCTGAAGGAGCCGTTCACGTTGGGCAAGAAAAAGTTGGGGGAGCGCTGATAGGTATAGTTGACGCCGGCTTTGAGAGCGTGGCGGCCACGGATGTAGGTCCAATTGTCCTGAAACTGGTAGCTGTTGACGATGCGTCCTTGCGGGGAGGCGTTGTTAGGGCCGAACGTGAGGTTGCCGGCGCCAATGGAGACACTGGCAAGCGCATCCGTAAGCGAGGTCGCCGTAGGCACGGTGTTGCCGATGGAGTTTCCGCCAAAGCCGAAATTCTCGCGGCCATAGCTGGCGCGGAATTCGTTGGTCTGGCGGTCCGTGATGGTGCGCACCCAACTGAACGCGTATTGCTGGGCGAATCCGGGCTCGCTGGCCGGATATCCTGCAGCGGCGGTGCCGAATGGATCGGCGTTAAAGAAGTTGGCGTGGTTGAAGATGTAGCGGCCATAGAAGCGGTTCTTTGCGGTGTTGAAATCCATCTTGTAGACCCAGTTGTATTGATGGGAACCAGTGGGAAGGGTTCTTTGGACGCCGCTTTCCTGAACGAAGCAGGCTGGTGTCGTGGTCCCATCGGGGTTGGTCACAACTCCGTTGCTAACTGTCGGGTTTAAGAAGGTCTTAGTGACGACGCCCTGGGGAGTTGGATTGCCACCGAGGACTCCGAAGGGGCCAAACTTTGTTAAGACCTGCATGGCGGGTGCGATGCCCGGGAGATGCGTGCTGGGGTCGGTATAGGGATAGCAGCCTTCCAGTTCAGTGATACCTACCGGTGTCGGAGTGAGGTTTCCAGAGGAGTAGACGGAGGTCTGGTGAATGATTTCGGTGTCGAAGCCGCCGAAATAGAAAAGCTTGTCCTTGATCATGGCGCCGCCAACGGTTGCGCCGGCGAACGCGTCATTGTAATGGGGAACCTGGGTAAGGCCTTCGAAGGCTTTCTGGTTGGTTTGGAGTGTGTCGAGGCCGGAATTTCCTTCGGTGCCATAGATGGAGCCGTGAACGGCATTGGAGCCGCTCTTGGTGAGGATGTTGACGACCGAACCGGAGTTGCGGCCGTATTCGGCGCTCATGTTGTTGGTGGTGATCTGATATTCCTGAACGAATTGAGTGTCGCTGAGGAAGAGGCCGGGACCTCCGACGGAATTGTCGTTGTTATATTGACCGTCAATCTGCTGGTCGTTGTTGCGGCCGCGGATGCCCTCGACAGCGAATCCCGCACCGTTGGTGTTGCTGAAGCCGAGATTGCCGGTGCTGGAAACGCCGGGGACATACAGGGCGAGGCTATCGAGACCCTGGTTGGCTTGAATGCTGGGCATGGTGTTCAGCGTGGAGGTGGAGAAACTGGTGGAAATCTGAGCTTCGGTGGAATCGACGAGGGGGGCCGCGGCGCTGACTTCGACCGTGACCGCCACGTCGCCGATTTCGAGCTTGATGTTGCCGAGGCCGTTGTCCTGGCCGGAGTCAACGCCGACACCGTCGAGGACGATCTTGCGGAAACCTTGCTTTGAGACTTCGACTTTATATGTTCCGATCGAGAGCGAATTCAAACGGAAGAGCCCGGCATTATCCGATTTGGTCGTAGCGGTTTCACCGGTGTCTTTATTGATGGCCTTGACCTCCGTGTCCGGCACGACGGAACCCTGGGCATCGAGCACGACACCCGAGATGGAACCCTTGGTGATTTGTGAAAAGGTCATGCGCGGCGTTGCGAGACACATCACAATCGCGGCGCAGATGCCTAAACACACCCGCAGCTTACTGCTTAAGACCATACAGCCTCCTGAGAAGCGAAGATGAGAATAAGCCGGCCGTCGAGTTCGAGAAGTCTAGAGCGGGAATCCAGCGCGGAACGGCGCCAACCCTAAGAGCAGTGCTTCGAACAAGCGCGTGAACAAGTATAACCAGTAAGAGAATCGAACAACCGGTGTTATAGGGAGAAGCAATTGGAATTCCAAACATCGTGGAGGATCAAGAAGTCGGGAACGATGATGGTTTTGTTTGCTATTTCTTAGTTTTTGCGGTGCGAGGATGGGGCGAAGAGCCTTACACGGCTTACAAGGCAACGTAGAATCTATGATTTTGCGAAACAAACTTTTCGTTCGCGGCGGAAAAAATCATTGAATGAAGAACTTCATTGCATGAAAGCTGGCCGGAGCGAGTATCAGTTTTTACTGACAGTAAATTTTGTTGAAACCGAATGAGGCATGCGATGCGTCTCAAGATTCGGCGTGTGGCAGATTCAGACAAAACACGAGAAAAATTGAGATCGTTCTCGAGAAAAGTTGCGAATGAACCTTTTGGTGTTGGCAGGAACGGGTGTGGACGAGGCTTTCCGCAAGAGAACCGGACGAACGGAAAAGTCAAAATGCAGGCCACTTGGGCAATCAAGGCCGAACTGACGGGACAAATTTGGAAATTCGCTCGCCAATCCTCGGGCAAAAAAGGTAGTATGGGCGGCTTTATTATTGGCGTTGATGCGATTTTACCGCGTTGATGTGGCCTTTCTCACGAGGGAGCAATCCATGTTTAAGAAATGCGCAGTGATGGTCTTCTTGTTTTGCAGCGTCGCGGCGCGCGCGCAGGTGAATACCGTGGAGCGGCTCAGCGTGGATGCGACGGATGCACCGCGGAATATTCTGCATGCCACGCTTGTCGTCCCGGTATCGCCGGGCGTGTTGACGATGGTCTATCCGAAGTGGATTCCAGGAAATCACCGGCCGACCGGGCCCATCCAGAACTTTATGGGACTTCATTTTAAGATTGGAGGTAAGGAGTTGGAGTGGCAGCGCGATCTTGAAGACATGTACGCGTTCCACCTGCAAATCCCCGCAGGAGCGACGGAGCTGGAAGCGACCTATGACACGGTGACTTACAACCGAAAGAATTCGCTGGCTTCGAGCAAAGTGCTGGACCTGCTTTGGAATCAGGTGGTGCTGTATCCGAAGGGAACAGCGACGGACGCAGTGCGAGTGACAGCAAGCCTGCGACTCCCGGAAGGGTGGAAGTTTGGCACAGCGCTGAAGCCAACGCGGCAAAGCGGGAGCTCGGTGGAGTTCCAGACGGTGTCGCTGACTACCCTGGTGGATTCACCAGTAATTGCCGGTGCAATTTATCGCCAGGTGCAAATTACTCCTTCGGGAGAACCGCTGACGCATGTGGTGGACATGGTAGGGGAGAGCGAAGAGTCAATCCAGATCACGGACAGGGACATCGCGAGCCTGACGCAACTGGTGAGCGAAACGGGAAAACTGTTTGGAGCGCGGCATTACACCAGCTATCACTTTCTATTGACTCTGAGCGACCAGACGGCGCACCACGGCCTGGAGCATCACGAGTCCAGCGACAATGGGGCCGCGGAAGACATGTTCAGCAACCCGGAGTCGCATAATCTGGAGGCGGACCTGTTACCGCACGAATTCGTCCACTCGTGGAATGGCAAGTACCGCAGGCCTGCGGGGCTGGTGACGCCGAATTATCAGGTGCCGATGCACGGTGACCTGCTGTGGGTCTATGAAGGGCTGACGGACTATCTTGGGAGCATTCTGGCGGCGCGCACGGGGCTTCGGTCGGCCGAGCAGTTCCATGAAGACCTGGCCTACACGGCGGCCATGCTGGACCACCGGGCCGGGCGGACGTGGCGGCCGCTGCAGGATACGGCGACGTCGGTGCAAAGCGTGTTTAGCGCTCCGCAGGAATGGACCAACTGGCGGCGCACGGCGGATTACTATCCCGAGGGGGACTTGATCTGGCTGGAGGTGGATACGCTGCTCCGGCAAAAAAGCAACGGCCAGAAATCGTTGAACGATTTTTGCCGTGCGTTTCACGGAGGAGAGAGCGGGCCGCCGAAAGTGGTGCCGTACAATTTTGAGGATGTGGTTGCCGGGCTCAACCAGGTGGTCCCCTATGACTGGGCGCGTCTGCTGCGCGAACGGCTAGATTCCAAATCGCCGCAGGCTCCGCTGGGCGGGATAACCGGCGGCGGCTGGAGACTGGTTTATACCGGGCAGAAAAACGTCACGATGGACGCGGGGGAAAAAAGCGGCGACGAAATTGACCTTAGCTTTTCACTGGGGTTGATAGCCACGAAAGAAGGCGAAGTGCGCGATGTGATTCCGGGCTCGCCGGCCTACGCTGCCGGAGTGGCTCCCGGAATGAAGATCATCGCGGTGAATGGACGGAAATGGTCGAAAGATGTTGTGCGTGCGGCTTTGCAGGCTTCGTTGACAAACCAGAAACCAATCGCGCTTCTGGCGGAGAATGGCGAGTATTACAGCACCTACGCGGTGGATTATCACCAGGGCGAGCGGTATCCGCATCTGGTGCGAGTGGAAGGGCAACCTAATATTTTGGACGAAATTATTCAGCCACTCGCAAAGTAGACGGTGAAGCCGTGTCCGAGGGGACTCACACGCAACAGGAACAGACTCTCAATAATTTGATTTCGCGGGACGGTTGGAGCGGGACGAGCAAGCTCGGCCCCTACAATGCGCTGTAGGGGTCTGCCCGTGGGGGCTATTGCATTTCTTCGAGGCGGCGGAGTTTGGGTTCGAGGCCGAAGAAGTGGACAGCGAGGATTTGGATCAGGAGGAGAGCGATCATCAAGGCGACTACGCCGGCTACGCCGCGGGAGCGGAAGAGAAAGACGACCAGGAACGGAGTAAAGATGGTGGCGGTGCGGCCGAGGGTGTTGCAGAGGCCGAGGGCGCGCATGCGGACGTCGGTGGGGAAAAGTTCGGGGATGTAGATGGCGAAGAGCAGGGCGACGAGGATGTAGATGCAGACGACAAGGAGAAAACCGGCGAGGGGAAGCAGGCGCGGATCGCGAATGAAGGGATAGATGCCGCCGAAGAGGATGGTGAACGCGGAGGCGGAGATGATGGCGGGCTTGCGGCCGAGGGAATCGGCGGTTGACGCGGCAATGGCCGCGCCGACGGGTGCGCCGATGCTCATTAGGAAAGAGTATTTGAAGGAGTTGGCGATGCTCAGGCCCTGTTGGACGAAGAAGGTGGGCAGCCAGGTGACGAAGCCGTAGATCAATGTGTTGGCGACGATGAGGACAGTGCAGCCGACGAAGAGGCGCGAGAAGAGTTGGGGGCCGAAGAGAGAAGCGAAGTTGTTGGCCGTGGTTGAAGGTGGCGCGAAGGCGGGTGCGGGCAGCGGCGGGTCTTGATTGGCGAATTCGCTTTCGATTTCCAGCAGCATTTTTTCGGCTTCTTCGGTGCGGCCGACGGATTCGAGCCAGCGCGGGGATTCGGGCATGGATTTGCGCAGGTACCAGACGATGAGCGCGCCAACGCCGCCGATGACGAACATGATGCGCCAGCCGAAGCGCGGGATGAGTACGGCGCTGGCGAGCGCGCTGATGGGCAGGCTTGTGACGACAACAGCGTTGAGGATGCCGCACCAGCGTCCGCGAGCTTGCGGGGGAAGAAATTCGGTCATGGCGGCGTAACCGGCGACGAGTTCGGCGCCGAGTCCAATGCCCATCACACCACGCATAAGAATCAGGACTGACATATTGGGAGCGAAGGCGGAGGCGATGGAAGCGAGGCCGAAGATGATGAGGTTTGCCTGATACGTGAAACGGCGGCCGAAACGATCGCCGAGAAAACCGGTGAGGAAAGAGCCGAGCATCATGCCGATGAAGGTGACGGAGACGAACTGGGCGTTTTGCGCGAGGGTGGAAAAGCCCGCGTGGAGCGTGGCCCCGAGGACGCTGGCGGCGACATAGACGTCGTAGCCGTCAAAGAACATGCCGATGGCGATGAGGGTGAGGATGCGGCGATGGAAGGAAGAGATGGGGAGGCGGTCGAGACGGGCGCCGGCGTTGACGGTCAAGAGCGGCTCACTTTTTCCTCGCGAGCGCGGCGAGGGTGCCGGCGGTGAGGGCTTCGACGGCGAGTTCGCAGTTTTTTTCGAAGGAGTTGGATTGGGCGCTGAGAAAAAATTCCTTGCAACGGCGGGCGGCGCCTTGGTCGAGTTGCAGGATGCGGGCGACCAGGGCGTCGGCTTCGCTGGTGAGATTTGCGGCGGGAACGACCTGGGAGATCAAACCGATTTCGAGAGCTTGCTGCGGAGTAAACGGCTCGCCGAAAAGAACGAGAGGGAATGCAAAGCGCGGCAGAGCATACTCGCCGAGGTAGGCCATAATGGCGGCGGGGGCGAGGCCGTGGCTCATTTCGGGGAAGCAGAGAGATGCGGTGTCGGCTACCAGAGGGAAGTCGGAGACGATGGCGAGGCCCATGCCGAAACCGAAGGCGTCGCCCTGGACTTCGGCGACGGAGATTAGGGAGGAGGTGCGAACGAGGCGCTTGAATTCGACGAGGCGGGAGACTTCGGCGCGGGCGGATTCGGCGTCGCGGGCAGCGCGTTCGCGGCCGGTGCAGAAAACCCTGCCGCAAGCGCGGATTCGGAGGACGCGGGCACGAGGTTGCCGGGATTCGGAACGGAGTTCGGCAAGCATGGCGTCGAACATGGCGCCGGTGACTTCGTTGCCGCGATCGGGATTGTTGAGGGTAAAGGTGAGGACGTCGGGTGTGCGATGAATTTCGACGAGGGGCGTGGAAGGTTCGCTCGGGGGCGGCAGATTGGACATGGCCGGGAGATTATACACGGAACTTGGTGCTGAATAGGCGGAAGGGGAATGGGAACGGGAACGGGGAGAGGCGTGCGAGGATGAAATCGTTACCCAACGACGAAGAAGAAAGATTTCAACGCAGAGGTCGGAGAAAAGCTACAGAGTTCACGGAGAAGAGCGGACCCACCCTTCGCAAACTTCGCGAAGGGTAGGCCACCCGAAGAGAGCGCGGAGGCGGAGGGCCAGTGTGAGAAGATGGCGGCGAATTCGGGAGGGCTTATGTACATGCACATGTTTGCATTTCGATGGAAGCCCGGAGTGACCGAGGAGCAGAAACGGCGAGTGGTGGCGGAAATTCGCGCGCTGCAGGGGCAGATTCCAGGGTTGCAGGAGACGACAGTGGGGATGAATATTTCTCCGCGGGGCGGCGGATACGAGTTGGGTGGGGTGATGAAATTTGCGGACAAGGCAGCGCTGGACAGTTATGGAGAGCATCCAGTGCACCAGAAGCTGCTGAGTTGGCTGATGCCGCTGATTGAGCCGATTGAGGTGGATTTTGAGATGAAATGAGGAACCGGTGAAGTCAGGAGCTGCAAAGTTGAAAAGTTCAGGAGTTCAAGAGAAAGCCGCACCTTGAAAGGCGCCACTACGGCTTCGGTTAGGACAGGGATGGTGCGGCAGCCCGCGTGATGTTTCTTCGGGCACATTGGGCGGCCCCTCCTGAGGGCGGGCCCTACAAGCAGGGGCGGGGTGATATCCTCACTCGGGAATTGGGGTGAGGAGGGAAGAATGGCGAGCCAGGCGGGTGCGGTAGCGAGGTTGGAAGCGCCGACGGAGGATGAGCGGACGATGGCGATGCTGGCGCATCTGTTGATGGCGTTCACCGGATTCATCGGGCCGCTGGTGATTTTCTGTGTGAAGCAGAATTCGCGGTTCGTGAAGTTTCATTCGCTGCAGGCGCTGATCTGGCATGCGATTTATTTGGGATTGATTTTTGTCTTCATGGCGGTATTTTTTGGGGTGATGATGACGAGTTTGATTCTCCACCCGCCACAGCCGCATAGCCAGGCGCCGCCCGCGTTCTTTTTCCTTTTTCCGTTTGTGTGGCTGGGATTCATGGGAGGTTGGGTCGTGAACGTGATTCTGGGAGTGGTATACGCGATCAAGGCGAACCGGGGAGAGTGGGCGACTTATCCGGTGTATGGGAAATGGTTGCTGCCGGAAGGAATGAAATAGAGAGGTAAAGAAGTAAGGAAGTAAGGAAATAAAGATCAGAAAGAAAAAGGCCCCGGCAAAAACCGGGGCCTTTTTTGTTGTGAGAGGGATTGTCGGGAACGGCTACCAGTTTAGTTTTAGGGCGAATTGGAACTGGCGGGCGTCGAAGGCGGCGGTGGGCTGGCCTGCGGCGCAAGTGGTGGTGACCAAGGTGTCGCAGAGCTGGTTCACCGCGGAAATGTTGGTGTGGTTGAAAAGATTGAAGGCGTCGGCGATGAGATCGAGACGGAAGCGTTCGCCGAAGCTGATGCCCTTGGAAACGCGGAGATCGAACTGGAAGAAATAGGGCATGGTGAATTTGTCGCGGCCAAGATTGCCGGTGCAGCCGAAAGGCGGCGTGATGCCGGGGAGAGTAAAGGGCTGTGCCGAGTTTGTAAGGCAAGTAGTGGGTATGCCGAAAGCGACGCCCGGGATGAATGGGGAAGTTGTGGCGCCGGGTGTGCCGGCCGGGACGAGAGCCGGGCGAATTTCAGAGGCGCCGAGGTCGAGACGAGTGTCTTCCGAAGTGATGACGTTAAATGGCCGGCCGGAGGCAAGCTCGACGAGCGGAGCGAGCGTAAAGTCGCTGAAGAAACTTCGCGCGAAGGAATCGCCGCCGCGGTGAGGCGAGGTTTGAAAGACGCCGCTGGTAACCCAGCGGTGGCGCTGATCGTTGACGGAGTTGCCGCGTTCGAGAAAGGGGAATCGGCTGTCTGCGGGTTCGAGAGTGGATTGGAGGTCGGTGCCATTGTCAATGGAGTGCGACCAGGTATAGCTGGAAAGCATGGTGAAGTGCCGGGAGAAGCTCTTCTGGACGTTTACGGTGAGGGCGTTGTACCAGGAAGCGGCGTCGGAGAGCTGAGCATCCACGGTGTTGAAGGGAGAGGGGACGCCGAAGCCCACGGGGTAACCGGCAGCCTGGGCGAGCGCTTGCTGTACGCCGTAGCCACAGGTAAAAAGAAGATTCGCAGGAATGCCCGCGCATTGGGGAGCGGCAGCGCCTACGCCTGTCGCAAATGACGGATTCGGGCCGGAGGGGCGGAAGAAGTTGAAGAAAGCGGGAGTGCTGACGAACTTGCCGTTGAATGGGATTGCCGCCGGGCAGCCGTAGAGGACACCGAGGGCGCCGGGGACGAGTCCGGAAGTGGTGATGCCGCAGGTGCTGCCGGATGGGGCGACGTCCTGAATGGCGACGGTGATGGGGTTGGTGAAACCGAGACCGGCGGCATCAGCGTATTGCATGTTTTGTGTGAGCAGGACCGGATCAGTCGAGTTGATGTCCACGGGCCGATTGAGATGTGAGCCACGCGTCCACTGATAGCCCACACTGAACTTCCAGGAGCCACCGAGAGAGCGTTCAATCGTCAGATTCGCCTGCTGGGCATAGCCATACTGGAAATTCTTGGCCACGGGCAGAGTGAAGGGAAGAATGGAAAGTGGAATCCCCGCGGACAAATAATTTTGGTTGGCGAAAATTGAATTGGGATTCAAAGGATCGAATCGTTGTTGATTAGGCAGGTAGAACATGTTTGGAAGAGCGTTGAGCACGCCCTGGAAGATGGAGGCACCGTTGAGATTCGCAGGGGAGTCCAGACTGCCGCCGCATGTGGAATAACCAGCGGGCGCCTGGGCGGCGGAGACAATGCCGCAAGCAGAAGCGATGCCACCCGGAGCGAGAAGTTGGACAGAGCGGCCGCCGTCTGCGGTGACGGAGTCGAAAGCAATGGCGAGAAGCGGGTGATCGTAGAACATGCCGTAGCCGCCACGGACAACGGTTTTGCCGTCACCGGCGGGATCCCAGGCGAAGCCGAAGCGAGGCGCGACGTTGTTGTAATCGCGAGGAATGCCTTCGGTGACGCCGAGAGCCTTTTCAGCGGCCGCGTTGATGGCGGTGGCTGGAGCAAAGAGCGGACTGATCTCGACGTCGTATCGGACACCGTAATTAAAGGTCAGGTTTCTGGTGATGCGCCAGGTGTCCTGAGCGAAGAAACCGAACGGGATATTGTCGAAGGGCTGGTTGGACTGGCCAATGCCCTGGATGTAGGTTTGGGGAACGCCAACACCATAGGCCTGAATTGCGCTGAAGCCGGGAAGGCCCGGGAAGGGAGTGATGCCGCCGAAATTCACATCGCCGCCGAAGTCCAGTTCGAAGATCTGCTGCTTGGCGGAGCGAAGTTGGATGAGGCTGGAATCGGCACCGACTTTGAAGGTATGCCGGCCGCGAGTGAAAGTGACGTTGTCGGCGAACTGGAAGCGGCGTTCGATGCGGTCGACGGTGGAATAAGGTTCGCGGCCAAAGTATGCGAAACCCGGGATGTTGACGCCGATGTTGCTGCCGCCGTCGAGAGGAGAATAGCCGAAGTGGATGCCGCGACGGGCAAATTGGAAACGGAATTCGTTGAAGGAGGTGTCGTTGAGTATGGTGTCGTGCTGGAAGGTGGCGTTGACATCGCGGTAGTGGCTTTCACCGACGCGCGAGCCGGCATTTTGACCGAAGACCTGGTTCTGAGAAGTGGACTGGATTCCGGTAACTTCCGAGGGAGAAACGCCGACACGGATGAAGGAGGAGTTGCGGCTGTTCCAGCGCTGGTCGAGACGAGCGGACCAGAGGCTGGTCTTCTCCATGACGGGGAAATTTCCGCGAAGGGAATCCAGGGCCACATAGGAGGCGGGCAATGGAACGAGGCCGACACCGGTGGGCGAGCACTGGACGTTGCCAACAACCGTGTTCGGCGGACAATTTACAGTGCCCGGGAAGAATGTGCCTGGCACACCGGCAGGAAAGCCGAGCAGGGTGGTCATGGGGATTTGCGTGCCGTTGGCGTTGATGTTGAGATTGCCGTTCACGGCGACGTTGGAGGCGGCACCGGTGGCGACGGCGGCTTGAAGGATGGGACCCACGAAGGGGCTCCCGCAGCCTCCCGCGCCGGCGATTGTGGCGTTATAGGTGGTCAATTGCTGGGGAGTCATGCTGAGCGGGACAGGAATGCAACTGACGTTGCCAGTGGTGAGGCCGAAGTCTCCTTGGCCGATACTGGAGAAACCGGTTTCTTCGCGCTGGGTGTATTCGTAGGAGAAGAAGTAGAAAGTTTTGTCCTTCTTGAGTGCGCCACCGAAGGCCGTGCCGGTCTGTACGCGAGTGTATGCCTGCTTGGTGGGAACGAGATCGCCAGCGGTGTCAACTTGACCTGAGAAAGGATTGCGGGCCTGGAAAGCTTTGTTGCGGAGGTAGCCGAAGACGTCGCCATGAAAATCGTTGGAGCCGCTTTTGGTGACGATGTTGACGACGCCGCCGGTAGCGTGGCCGTATTCCGCGTTGTAATTGCTGAGGATCATCTGGAATTCCTGGACGTCCTCCTGGGAAACGGTGGAGCGGATGCCGTTGACGGAGTTATCGACGGCGTCAGCGCCGTCGACGCTGACCATGTTGGAGCGTGCGCGAGCGCCGCTGATGTTGAGGCCGCTGTTGGGAGCGGGGCCGATGGCGTTGGAGTTGTCACGTGTGGTCTGGGAATTAATCAAAGTGAAATTGATGTAGTTGCGGCCGTTGATGGGGAGATTGTCGATCTGGCGCTGCTCGACGGTTTGCGAACTTTCGGAGCGCGTGACTTCGATTGGAGCGGATTCGGTGGTGACGGTGACGACCTGGGTTTGCGTGCCAAGCTGCAGGGTGATGTTGGCGGTGGCTTGCTCGCCGACGGTGAGTTGCAGCGAGGGCCTTTCGTACGGAGCGAAATTTGTGCCGCTTTCGACACGAAGTTTGTACATGCCGGGAACGAGGCCGACGAGAGTGTAGTGGCCGGAGTCATCCACAGAGACGGAACGCTCGGAGCCGGTGGCAAGAAGCGTGACGGTGACTTTAGCGCCACGGACAGCGAGACCCTGCGGGTCAATCACGTTGCCGGAGAGAGTAGCGGTGTTGACCTGGGCCACCGCGGAACCGAAGCCCAAAACAATTGCCACACAAAGAATCACAAACGCAAACAACGGCTGCCTGCGTTGCATGCCGAGCCTCCTTGGATTTACCGCCAATTTCTCCGCTACCCCTAGCGGTGGCGAGCGATGCCCGCCGCGAGATGACTGAAGAGAAACAGATTAGATAGCTTGTACGGTAATGTACGAGCGATTGCAACTGTAAACTGCCAGACGTTTGTTTGGTTAGCGTAGTGCGCGGATAGTGCCCAAGGCGTAATGGGAGGAATGGGGCGGTTGGTGCGAGGGACGGATGGAAATTCGAGTTGGCGCGTGTTTTGAGAGGGAATCTGGCGCGCCTCCGGCGTTAGTTGATTGCTGGTCGGATCGAATAATTATGAATGTGGATTTGGGGCTGGGAAAGAATCAAGGAACAGGATTAGCTGCGTTCGGGGAGTTGTTCGGGGACGAGATTGGGGGAAGGCGGGCGGCGTTCTTTCCAGGCTTTGAGAAGGATGGCGAGAAAAATCAGGAGGGAAGTTGCGGCATTGGCGAGAATGACGGATGGGGAATGGAGTAAGAGGCCGTATGCGAGCCAGAGAATCACGCCGGTAAGATAGAAAACCAACATGCCGTAGGAGAGATCGCGTCCACCCTGCTTGCGAATTTTGAGAAGTTGCGGGACGAAGGCGAACGTGGTGCAGAAGCCGGCGACGGCGCCGATAATTTCAATGGATTGCGCGGAGGGCATTTGGCGGAAGTCTCCTGGATTGATTCTAGCAGGCGTTGGAGAAATCGAACGCGAAGGAAATTGAGCTGTTGCGAATTACGAAGGAAGATCCAGAGCAAGAATCAAACGAAAGCCCCAGGTGGACCGACGGCACCTGGGGCTTCGGCAGTAACGATTTCCAGTTTCAAAGGATCACTGCATCTTTGTGAAGGTGGCGACGCCCGATTCATCTTGGCAAGCGCCGGATACCGCCGAAGTGAGAGTCAGGATCCTGGCCTCCCTGTCTGTGGTGCCAGTGAAGACAATCTCACCATCATTTCCGATGTCTCCGCGCAATTCCAGATGCGATCCGGTCTGGGTTCCGGTGACCTGCATGGAATGTAGGCACGCGGAATTGGTGAAGTTGGCGGTACCGGAAAGGTTGCTAGCATCGCCGTTCAGATTAAGAGTGACTTGCACCGGCAAGCGATTCGCGGTTCGCACCATGGCGCTGTACGGGCCGACTGGAATAGCTGTCCGCATGCCGCTCCAAGTGCCGCTGTCGCCGCTCGCCGTGGCGCAGGCCCCGGTGGCCGACATGACCTGATAAGTGCCGCTAGCCGTGCTGCCGGCGGTGTCCAGGCTTCCCATGACAGTGAGGGTCTCGGGATTGGTTTCCGTGAGGGTGCCGGTGATAGCGGAGCCCGAGACGGTGCCACTAAGCATCCCGGTTGTGGCGCAAGTGCCGGTCAGCGCCACGTTTGCCGAGAAGGCGCCGCCAGTTTGAGTGAAGGTGCCGGAAACAGTCGACGAGCCAGTTGTAGAGGAAACATAGTTAAACTCCCAGGTTCCCGCCAAAGTTTGATTTAACGGAGTATTGCCATGGCTGCTGTAGCCGCCACACCCTGAGATGGAACAGGCCAGAAAAACTGCAACCGCGATCGAGATAATTGATTTCATCACTCCCCCTTAACGATTCTGCGATTTGATCGTTCTTTTGCCCTAGGACGAGGTGTCCTACCTTCGAGGTAATCCTGGCAGCGCACGAATCCTGCGCGGTGTCACGCAATCGAATTCTTCCTCGGTGTTGTAAACGGCCATGACACAGGAGTGCTGACTGCACAAACGACTGGGTGAATCGTAGCCGAGATATCGAATGATGAATTTCCTGCTTCTGTAAATTCGAGTTGACAAGATATTGACAGCCCCGTGACGAGCACAACTTTGGTGCGACTGATGAGGTTTGTTCGGATGATCAGAGGAACGGCGATTGCAAATCGGGAAACCGCAGAAACCGGAGAGACAGGATCCCTACTCAGTTCAAACGGCAAACGGGGTTTGGAAAAACAGTGGGGAGAAAATTGTGGAGCAGGTTAGAGGTGCTTTTGGACGAGCTTGCGGAGGCGTTCGTGGTCTTCTTGCGTCATGTGGACGAACTCGACGCCGCTGCCGTCGGGGCCGATGTTGCGGACGACTGCGGTGAAGTGGATCTTGCGAAGACCGGAGCGGACTTCGAGCTGGAGGGAATCGCCGACGCTTAGGCGATTGGGAGATTCGACGTAAGCGCCGCCGAGGCTGATGGTCTTGACGCGGACGGGACTCATCATCTGGGCCTGGCTGCCGATTTGGGCGCGCAGCGGAGATTCGAGGGGAATGCGCGTGTAGCGGCGAGGAACGATGAAATTGCCGAGTGGCGTTGACGGCGATTCGAAGGCGGCGCGGACACGGGCGGAGGACGGAGTTTCCTCCATCATCGCGAGAGCGTCTTCCGCAGCGAAGCGTACCCCGGAAGGTTCGACGAAGGTGAGGCCCTCGCGCTTGCCGGCGAGTTGGCGCAGCAACTCGATAGATTCCGTGGCGCGGAGGCGGCCGAGAGCTTCGATGGCCTTGATTCGGACAAAAAGATCGCGGAGAGTTTCGTGTCCGCCGGCGGCGATTTCCATGAGCAGGGAGACGGCGGTGGCTTCCTGACCGACGCCGATCTGATCGATCATCATGGGAACGACAAGCGGATGCGCCTCCGCGAGGATCGCGGAGAAGACGAAGGCGGTGCTTTGCGCCGATGGAGAATTGGAAGGGCGTGCGAGTTCGCTGACGGCCAGATCCTGAAGGTTCCATTCCCAACTGGGCATGGCGCGCGTCAGCCCGCGGAGGAGCCGGTCGGGGTCGGCGGCGGCGAGCAGCTTGATGGCGGCGCTGACGCGTTGGCGGCGAGCTTCAAAGAGACGCGTTTCGAGTAGCGTTAGAACCGGGACGCCGATGGCGCGGAGGAGCCGAGCCATGGCGGGAATCATTTCGGGGCCGCGCGGGTCAGTAAGTAAAAGGGTCAGACGATCGAGGAGGCGCTCGGGATCGCGCTGCAAGAGGCGAGGCAGCGTGGGGTCGAGGGCGCGATTGGCAAGAGCCGCGTCAACGAGGAGCATCCAGCGATCGTTGGCGACGAGGCGATGGCCCAGAGCGACGAGATGCTCGTGTTCGGCGTCGCGAGGAACACGTTCGAGGCCGATGAGAATATTTTCAAAACCAGAGAAGTCGCCGCGGGAGACGGCGACGCGGCCAAGGGTTTCCAGGAAAGCGGCGAGGAGCGCGCTGGTTTCGGGGCCTTGTTCTTTGGCCAGGGCCGTGAGCGCGCCGCGGCTGAGCTCTTCGGGGACTTGATTGGGCCAGAGCGATTCGAGAAGCGGAGTAAGTTCGCCGAGGCCGGCGGCAACGATGCGGCGGGTGCCGGAATCCACATGTTCCAGGCGGCGCGCGTAATTCAGAAGAATGGCGCGGGCTTCTCGGCGCGGGGCATCTGCGCCAGTTTCCACAAGCAGATTCATGGTTTGGCGAATGGCGGTAATGGGTACGCACCAAATGTCGGGGCCGCGCAGGACAATGGATTTTTCGCGCGGCGGAAGTTCCAGCCAGAAGCGCTCGATGATTTGCTCTCGATAGGATTCGTTGGCCCAGGTGGTGGCGAGCGAAGAGAGATGTTGTGAGGAATGCGGGCCGTGATAGCCGCCAGCGTCCACGATGACACCGGCGAGTTGGTTCAGAATCGGGCGGACAGAATATGGCGCGAGCAAGGCGGCGGCAAATTCGGAAGTGAGATATTCGAGGACGAGACTCTGCGATAGGCGGCGAAGATAGGCTTGCGGGATTTCGCCTTCCTGTGGAGTGTAGTGAGTCATCGAGGCGAGCAGCATGCGAACAGTGTCGCGGCTGGCTTGTTCCATGGATGAGTGAATGGCCCGAGCCGCCTCTTCGGGAGAAAGGCCGCGGGCGCCCTCCATCGGGGGAGTCAGGTGGCCGATCAGGCGAAGGGTGTCGTTGAGTTCGCCGATTTGAGGGGCATGGATGGGAGTGTCGCCGCTCTCCTCGGATGAGGTCCCACCATAGGCGACGAGTGCGGCAATGAGACTAGCCAACACCGTGTCCACCTTGCGCTCGGTCAAGGTGTTGATCTGAATACCTTCCACGCGATGCTCCCTGAGTAGCGCTGCCCAGGCGGTGGTCGCATCGTGCCTGGAGGGCTCATCCGATTTTAGCAGGGTGACCTTCATCAGTTGAGCAAGCGTGTCCAATTCGCCCACATTAAATTTGGGGGCGAACCAGAGAGTCTGAATTCCGGCGCGCTGCAGTTCGGTGGCGAGAGCGTGAAATTCGCCGCGGGCATCGGGGAGGTGGGCTTCGCTGACTTTGGTGATAACGATGCCGCCTCGTTCGGGGCGAATTTCGAGACCCCCCAGATCGGCGGCGGTGCGGCGCAGGGATTCGTACGCTGCGTCGAGGCTGTCTTGAACGCGCGGGTGGGCGGTGCTGTAAAGGCGATGAGCACGGAGGAGCAGGTGGAATTCGCGTATGGCTTGGACGGCGTCCGCGAGGAGGGGTTCAACGGGACGGGCAGGCTCGCGGCGCGAGGAACCGGAGTCGTTCGGCGAGGCGCGCCTGGGGGCGAGACTGGCGGCCGAACGTTCGTCGAAAAGAGCTGTGGCGCGTTGTACCAAAAGACCGTCCCGAATTCCGCGATGCCCAAGGGCCATCGCTGGATGAAAAAAGTTCCGGATACCGAGCTGAAACCGGGTGAAAACAGCGATTCCAGTGCAGGGAGTTCCGGGAACCCTGCAACTAAAGGGTAGAGAGGGAGAGGTGCGGGGCCTATAGTACTAGTAGGCCATTGTATTTACTCAAAGGCCACAAAATAAGGGTAGATAGAGCATTAACCTGCACTAAGTTTCGTTATTTGTTCGCTGTCCGAATTACGGTTTTTACCTGCCATGGAGGGTTGCACTTACATTTACCGTGCCGCCTTCGCTGGCTTCAATCCCACGGCGGGCAAAGTCGTAACCCTTCAGGCGAAGGCCAATGGTGTGGGTGCCGCTGGGGATCTGGACGCGCGCAGGAGAGAACTGGCCGGTAGAGACACCGTCGACGAGGATTTCTGCCCCCGCCGGGATGGTGTCCACCTGCGCCCAGGCGACGTGCCCAGCCCTGGGTTTGAGCTCGAGATCGAGGGCGGTTTGAACATTATCTTTGATCTGGACCTGGTTGACGTATGGCTCGTAACCGTCAAGTCGGAGAACCAGATTGTAGGAACCGGGGGCGAGGGGGAGTGTGGCGGGCGTTTGCCCGGCCTGCTTGTCCCCGTTGATAAAGACGTCGGCGCCGGCAGGGCGTGTGGTGACAAAAAGGCCTTTTGCCAGGGCCTCAAGCTGGATTTTCTGATCTTGAGAATCTCCGGTTTTAAGTTCGAGGGCAGTTTGCACTTGAAGATAGCCTTCTTTTTGAACTTGCAGGCTGTAACGGGCAGGAGCGAGGTCGTTGAAGCTGCAAGGGGTTTGGCAGGTGCCGGCGGCTCGGCCAGAGGGGCCAAAGATGGTGGCTTTGGCGCCAATCACGTTGGTAAGGACATGGACGGCGGCGTTGCCGTTCGAGGGGATGGGATGACCGCTGTTGTCGCCATTTTGTGAAGTGGGAAGCGGCGTATCGTCATAGGAAATTTCATCGACTACGTGAACGCTCGCAGGAGCATTGCGCATGAAGTGCAAGAGCGAAGAGTGCTCGGCGGGGCGCAGCTTGCCGGTGAGAATGATGGTGTTGCTGGTGGCAGTGACTTTTACGCGTGCCGACATGAAGCGGTCGGCGAGGGCAGCTTCTATCTTGCTTTTGTAGTCCGAAGCAGCGGGGGTGATAGAAATCTCGGGCTTTTTGGTTTCCGGGGGAACTGCCGAGGCGCTGGATTTTTTCTCGACGGCATTTACGGGCACAGGAACAGGATCAGACTTCGCCAGAGAAGAGGCGGAGTTAAGAGCGGGAATGACGGTAGAGCTGATCGGTGGATCGGCGCTTGCCGAACCGGGTGAAGCCGAGACGTCCGAGCTGGAAGGAGCAGAATTTGGATCAGGATTTGCGGGGCTTGGGGATTCCTGGCGAGCGTGGTTGTTCAACTCGCGGGCAGCCTGGAATTCGGGGCGCAGCTTGTTGAAGCCGTAAACGATGACACCGATGAGAATCAGCGCCAGGATGATTGTGAGAGCGGGGCTGTTCTTTTTCGGTTCTTCGACAGGAGCTATGGGGCCTGTGCGGCGAATGATTGGGGTCTGCGTGGGGTTTGAGCCGCGATTCTGAAGCGCGCGAATCGTGGGCGTGACATTTGGATCGCCCGTAGGAGTTGCTGAGGGGCCACCACCAGCGATGCCGAGCGGGAAGGGTGAACTCGATCGTGGTGAGATCAACGTGGCGTCAGGACTGCGGTCTCCGGGAGTGAGAGCGCGATAGTTGCGAAGATCTTCGAGGAGTTCGCGGCAGCTTTGGTAACGGACTTCGGGCTCTTTGGCGAGGGCTCGCATGACGATGTCGCTTAAGCCTTGATGGATAGAAGGGTTCAACGTGCGCGGGGGAATGGGTTCTTCGTTGACGATTTTGTAGATGACGGTCGTGATGCTCTGGCCGGGGAAGGGCTTTTCGCCGGTAAGGATTTCATAGAGGAGAACGCCGAGCGAGAAGATGTCGCTGCGGCCGTCGACGGGGCGCCCTTTCACTTGTTCGGGAGACATGTAGCTGGGAGTGCCCATGACGTGGGTGGTCTGCTGGACGGTGCCGAACTGCAGGATTTTGGCGGTGCCGAAGTCAGTGACCTTGACGGTGTCGTCGGCTGTAAGCATCAGGTTGGCGGGCTTGATGTCGCGATGGATGATGTTGCGCTCGTGAGCGAATTGGAGGGCGCTGCAGGTCTGCTCCATGATGCGGAGGACGCGAGGGACGGGGAAGGAATGGCCGGAGTCGATGAGGGCCTGGAGGCTTTTGCCCTCGATGAGTTCCATGGTGATGTAATAGAGACCGTTTTCTTCGCCGGCGTCGTAGACGACTACGATGTTGGGGTGAGTTAGGAGGCCGGCAGCGCGGGCTTCGGTCTGGAAGCGGGAGAGAAGTTCGGGGCGGCTGAGCCCGGTGCCTTCTTCGCTGAGTCGAATGGTTTTGACGGCGACGGTGCGGCCTATGACGGGGTCGGTGGCGCGATAGACGACACCCATGGCGCCGCGGCCGAGTTCGCCGAGGATTTCGTAGCGCCCTGCTTTTATCGTTGTCTCCATGCCGCCCCGTTGCCCGAAAAAGTACTAATCTCTCAAAATCATGCCCGCAAACAGTACTTCGCGGGAAAGCTTCTCAGGAGGCTTATCGGAAAATCGTCGCAAAACTGTATCAGGCGACACGTATATTGCATCCCTTGGGGACGCTCCGACACACATCCCCCGCCATTAGGAGAGTAGAGGTTGGCAATTCAGGGGGTCAACGCTACGGGAGTACTAGTGTGACGGAGTGTTATCTGGCCGGAAGGACAGGGAGAGGTTCCTACGATACGGCGGAGACCCCATTCTCTGCCACCTGTGCAATATTGCACAGCACCAACACGCCAGGAAGCAGACTGTTGTTACGTGGGGGCTTCAAGGCAGTAGTCTCCGGCCAAGTGGAAAGCTCAAACGGGCAGTCCTATCTTCAGTAAATTGAAGGGTCAAACTGAAAGGCCCACATGCGGAACCGTTGGAAGTTCACGCTTGTATTCGTGGCAGTGGCACTGCTGGCGAGTGCCGCTGTGGCGCAGCAAGTCCTGACTGAGTCCGGCACCATATCCGGGATACACGTAAATGGGTTGAGTGTATACAAAGGAATCCCATTCGCTGCCCCACCGGTGGGCGACTTGCGTTGGCGCCCCCCGGTACGTACCACACCTTGGACTGGCACGCGTAAAGCAGATGCGTTTGCTCCGGCGTGCATGCAGGTTGGAGTCTCCATGCCGGGCGAGACGCCTCCGGTCGTAAGCGAAGATTGCCTCTACCTCAACATCTGGACTCCGGCAAAGACCGCACACGAACACCTGCCGGTGATCGTTTGGATATACGGTGGGGGATATATCAACGGGTCGGCCTCGATGCCCTTGTACTGGGGCGACCGGCTCGCGAAAAAAGGTGTCATCGTTGTCAGCATCGCCTACCGCCTTGGTCCGCTTGGTTTTCTTGCCCTTCCTGAGTTAACCCGCGAGTCCCCACACCACTCCTCCGGAAACTACGGCCTGATGGATCAGATCGCCGCACTCGAATGGATTCAGCGGAACATTGCGGCCTTTGGCGGTGACCCGAAATGTGTGACCGTCGCCGGTCAATCCTCCGGTTCTATATCGGTCAGCATCCTGATGGCTTCGCCCCTTACGAAAGGCTTGTTTCAGCGCGCCATCGGAGAGAGCGGCGGCCTGTTTGAGCCGCTCCAGCTCGCACCAAAATACCTGCTGGCCAATGCAGAACGCGAGGGGGACAAGTACGCCGCTTCGCAGGGTGCGACCTCGCTCAAGGAATTACGCCAGCTTCCAGCGACCCTGCTCACAGGCAATGCCGGTGGCATCGTCCACGCGGTGATCGAACCGTATGTGCTTCCCCTTTCACCCTACGAGGCGTTTGCCTTAGGGCAGCAGAACGATGTCCCGGTGCTGATCGGTTCGAACGCCGACGAGGCGCGGGCGCTGTTGGATGTGACGCACGAGACGGCCGCCACGTTCGACAGCGACCTGGAACGCAGCGTCGGCCCGCTTCCCCCTGCGCTGGCTGCGGCATATCCCCACGCGACCGACGAAGAAGCGCGGCAGGCGCAGCTCGGCCTTGAGCGAGACCTCCGCTTCGGCTGGGACATGTGGGCTTGGGCGCGGCTGCAAGCCGGAACCGGGAAGAGTCCTGTCTTTTACTACTCGTTTCGACAGCAGCCGCCGTTCCCGGTCGGCTCTGTATACGCGGGTTGGGGCGCGAGCCACTTCGCCGAGCTGTGGTATGTCTTCGACCATTTGGACCAGTCGCCCTGGAACTGGACTACAGCTGATCGGAAGCTGGCTGAGGAGATGTCCAGCTACTGGGTCAATTTCGCGCGATCAGGCGATCCAAACGGCCCGGGCCTTCCCCCGTGGCCTGCGTTCGCTAATGCGGAAAGTAAGGTTCAATATCTGGGCGATCCGATCACCGTTGGCGGGGTTGCGAATATCCACGGCTTGAGCGCCTTCGATGCCGTCTACTCGACGGTGCGTGGCAAACCCTTTGCCGCGCGGTAATCTTCTGCAGATTGAGTACCGCGAAACGGAGCGGCGGATTTTCGCGGCACACATCTGATCCTGGAATTGTGGCGAGATCCCCACTTCCCATTACGAATCCGGGCAAACTTCCCATAACCTCATTTCTGGATAACTCCCGGCTTGCCAACAAACCGCTCGTTGCCCGTGTGCCTAAGGACCGGGGAGTTCAGCTCATGGTAGCTTGTCGAAAAAGAGATAAAGGGCGGCAATCCGTCCGTCTCGGGCGATGATGAAATCAGTCCCGGCGTAAGCTGGTGCGTCACCAGGGCGGCCCGCTACCCATCGGACCCGCCCGCCGTTGCCTGTTTCCTCGGGCTCGGCAATTGGCTGATACCGAAAGTCAAGGTGGGTAGCCCTGATCTCGCCCGCGATGCGGTCGATCTCGTCGTGGCCACGATAGACTCCCTTGCTGGGGTCGTAGAACACGCCGTCTTCGGTGTAGAGCTCTTGAACGGCCGCGCGCCGGCGCGTGGGGTCGTTCTCACCGAAGACTTCTTGGAGATTGCGGGTCAATAAGGTTGATATGCTGTTGGACATATTTAGCTGATCCTCCGTTGTTAACAAGGCCATGAATCATCGCCTGACGGATGGTCATCACACTCACCACGGACGGTTCTGACCCCATCGAAACCGTGCCTCATCCTCGCCTGTATAGTCGGGATCAAGATAGATGCGCAGGCTCGATATTTGGCAATATCGAAACTTGAACACGTTGCAGAAACGCCCGCCAGGAGTTTTGCCTGCTGCCCACGACTTACCAGGCATTCTGCCCTGTAACGTGCCTTCAACGAAGAGATAGTCGCATGAA
>DATHMM010000033.1:0-67467 GCA_035487095.1 Candidatus Sulfotelmatobacter sp. | reverse complement strand
CAAAGCGTTGCACCGTCTACAGACAAATCCACGCTCGACGCACCTGGAATATCGATCCCCGCCAGCAAGCCGGGATTCGCATCCGCATAAACCTCCACGCGATTCATCGCCGGGTTGGCCACGAAGAAGCGCTTCCCGGCTGCGTCAAAAACAATTTGCCGGCGCCGCGGCTCGCCCGAAGGCGTATCCACGGCGGCAACCGAATCGTTGCGCAGAAATGCCGAACGCGGCAAATTTAAAGCGACACCGGTTTGAATGGTCAAGGAAAGAGGCGCGGAGTGGGAAAGTGAACCGCTCGTGGCTTGAGCCGAAATTGTGTACTGCCCGGTTGCAGCGCTGGCCGACGCACCGATAATCACGGAAACCGGCTGGCCCGCGCTCACGGAAAAAGGACTCGCGGGATTGCACGCTACTCCTGCCGGAATGCCGGAAAGCACCACCTGCACGCTCCCGGAAAAACCGTTCAACCCGGTCACATTCACGCCGACCGGCGCGCTCGAATTTCCTTGCGCAATGCTGACCGTCGTCGTCGAAAAGCCAATGGTGAAATCGGGCCGCGGAGGCGGCGGTTGAGTCCCCCCTCCGCCACCGCCTCCGCAACCCCCGAGGAAAATCGTGAAAGCCGAAATCAGAACAGCCGAGTTGTGCGCGCCTCGCGGCATGGCGTCGCTCCTGCGAAGCGAATCCCGGTTTCGGCGAGGCCGGCAAGCAAGGGCGGGGCCGCCGGATCATTCACCCCTCCGGGAAGTAAACGACCGCCCCACCATAGCCATCACTAAAGTACTTGTCAAGTTATTAAATAACGCAGGCGGTAAGCTGAGGATAAAATAAAACGGCGCCCCGTTCGTTGCGGAGCGCCGTCCTTGGGAAGACCTTGGGAAAGGAACAGAAACTTAGATCGTTTTTGGCCCGACACCCGCACCCGCAGGCGCGGAAGCCGAACGTGAAAACGCACTGCTGCCGGACTCTTTCTCTCCGGACTTGTCGATCTCGATGGATCCCTTGAAGTACGCGCCGTCCTCAATCATGATGCGCGCCGTCGTCAGGTCGCCGTTCACCGAACCATCCTTCTTGATCTCGATGCGGTCCTTTGCGCGGAGATTGCCCTTGACCGTGCCGTAAACAACGACTTCCCGGGCAATAATATCCGCGGTCACCTTGGCCGAAGCGCCGACGGTGAGCTTGCGCTCGTCCAACTGCACGAGCCCTTCGATTGAACCTTCGAGGAGCAGATCTTCACTTCCGGTAATTTCGCCCTTGATGTGCAGGCTCGGTCCGAGGCGCGCGGTGGCGCGATCGGCGGTTGCACCCAAAGGACGCATGGCATCTGTACTCATTGCGGTTGTTCCCTCCCAAGTTGCCGCAGAAGTCTTCGGCGGCAAATTCACTGGTGAATTTTTTATTTCCGGTTGCGCTGTTTCGGGCGTATCCGGCTTCTTGTTACCCCACATCGGTCCTCCCTAGGGATAGCTCACCCCACGCAGGTTTCCGGCCCGGGGTAGTAAGCAAAAGATAGTCCGCGGGGAGGTGTGCGGCAAATACAGTATCGTAAACAGGTGCCTGAAAGTAACTAGACCAACGAACAGGGTCGGCACTGTCCCAGGTACTAAGATGCCGCCTGCGGCCCTCAGGATGTCGGCTTGTCCGGAACAGGCTGCGTGGCCATGAAATCCGAGACAAATCTCTTTTCGTATGAAGCGAGCAGTTCTTCGATGCGGGTCGCCGACGCGGCTTTCAGGACGAACCCCGCGTGGTGATATTTCGAGATGCGATAAACGATTTCGGGGTCCGTGTACCCGGAAGTGTCCGGCTCCTGCTGGCGCGCCAGCGAAATAATCACCCCGGCAAACTCTTTTTGCGGCGGCGGCAAGTGGTAAGGTTGCTTCCCCGCCCCCACTTCCAGTTGCGCCCACTCGCGCCACAGATTGATTCCCGTGGCGGCCTGCACGACGTTCGAAATATAGGCCCCGCCGATCCGTGCCGCGATTTCCAGAAAATAAAATTGCCCATCGGCCTGCGATTTCAGGAATTCCGTGTGAGTAACTCCGCGCATCAAACCCAGCGCTTCCACAAGCTCTTTATGAATTTCCTTGATCTCCAGCGCATCCCCGGAATCGCGCGGCAAGGTCCGCGTGGTGAAGATGCCTCCGTGATGCGAAACGTCCAGCGGAGGCATCCCGTAGGCATGCGCCTCCGCAAATAAAACGCTCTTTTCCGAAACAATCCCGTCCACGTGGAAAACCCTGCCGGGAATAAACCGCTCCAGCAGGTATTGCGACTGGTTATCGCCCAACTGCTCCAGCCACGGCCACAGTTCCTCGCTCGAGTTGATCTTTTTCATGCCGATGCCGGAGGCCTGCGCGCGCGGCTTCAGCAGCCACGGCCCCGGAACTCGATTCATGAATTCGCAAAGGTTGTCATGATTTAAAACGTGGACGAATTCGGGAACCAGGATTCCCGCTTCCCTGGCCCTTAGGCGCATAGCCAGCTTGTCGCGAAAATAGTGCACCGTGGTCAGGCCCATTCCCGGCAGGCGCAAATGTTCGCGAATGGCAGCGACGTTTTCCAGGTCAAACTCATCCAGCGCCACGATGCGGTCAATCTTCCGGCTCCGCGCCGCATAACTCACGGCGTTCAATAAATCCTGTATCGGCAACTCTTCCGGCATGAAAAACATTTCGTCAATGGCTTCGCGCGGCCAATTTCCCTTGCGAAGTTTCTCCACGGTCAACAAATAAACCGTGCACCCCAGCGATTTGCAGGCGCGCAGGAAATCCTGCCCCTTTTCATAAGAGGTGACGCACAAGATCGAAATGGCGCTATCCGGGGCCATAGGCTGTTCCGTGCAATGAGCAGGCAAGCATGATGGCTCTTGCCCTCAAATAAACTGCGCGGATTATACCTGTGTTTAACCGGCGGGAAACAAAAATTGGAGGAAAGGCCCGACGCGCCGCGCCCAGGCAGCTTCGTTGTGCTCGGCGCCTTCCACGCGTTCGTAGTGCAGATCTCGTTCGGGTTGCCAGCCTTTGCCGAGAAGCACGTCGCGGAATCGCTCCACGTCTTCCACCGTGCGCCCGCCCTCGCGCGTTCCGGCATCCAGCCAGATCCGCGGGTGAGGCTGCACCGGCGCGGCGGCGGCAAACCGGAGGATCACGCGCTCGTTCCACCAAACCGAGGGAGACAGTGCCGCAATCCTGCCAAAAACTTTCGGAAGCCTCAGACCCAGATATAAGGATACAAGCCCGCCCAGCGACGATCCCCCGATTCCCGTGTGTTCCGCCCCGTCCGAGACCCGATACTGTCTTTGCACAAACGGCCGCACCTCTTCGAGCAGGAATTTCGCATAACGGTTCGCCCGTCCGCCCCCAAGTTTTGGCGCGCGCGTCGGCGTGTACTCGACAAGGCGCTGTTTCCCCGCATTGTAAATGCCTACGATGATCAGCGGCTCCACGCGGCCCTCATAAATCAGGTAATCCGCGGTTTGCCCCACGTGCCAATCCATTCCGGGGATGAACGAAGTGGCGCCGTCGAAAAGATTCTGCCCGTCGTGCAGATAAAGCACGGGATATGCGCGGCCATCCCGCTCGCTATAGCCGGGCGGGAGATACACAATCAGGTCGCGCCGGTTGCGCAAAAAGCGCGACGCAAACTGCTCGTGCTTGATGAGGTTGGGCGAACTCACGGAGTGATGACGACCAGAAGATCCTTCGCTTCCACGTGCTGTCCCGGCGCCACATGCAGCTTTGAGACGCGCCCGGAGATCGGCGCATAAATATTCGATTGCATCTTCATGGCTTCCAAGGTCAGAAGTTTAGCACCACGTTCCACAGGATGGTTAACCTGCACGGCGATGGAGCTCACCAGGCCGGCCGTAGGCGCTCCGACTTGCCCGGGATCTTCGGCGTTGGCCTTAGGGTGGCTGCGTTCAACGACACGCAGCGCGCGGTCGCGCACTGTGACCTCGCGCGGCTGTCCGTTCAGTTCAAAGAAAAGCGTCCGCGTGCCGTCAGGATGCGCTTCGCCGATCGTAAGAAACTTCACGATCATGGTCTTGCCAGGCTCGATTTCAACCGTAATCTCTTCACCGGGCTGCAGGCCGTAGAAAAAGGCCGGCGTCGGCAGCACGCTCGCATCCGAGTACGTCTGCCGGAATTTGTCGTATTTCAAATAAACGTCGGGATAAAGCAGATAGCTGAGCAGCGCGTCCATCTCGACGGCATGCCCCACTTTTTTCGCGAGTTCCGATTGTTCGGCGGTAAAGTTCGCCGCGGGAAGATTCGCGCTCGGACGCCCCTTCAACGGAGCCTGTCCGCGCAGAATGATGCGCTGCAATTTCTTCGGCCAGCCGCCCGGGGGAACGCCCAGCGCGCCGGAAAACATTTCCACCACGGAATTTGGCAGCGAGACGTCGTGATTTTCCGGAAGCGCTAGCAAATCGGCCGGCTTCATTTCATTGGCGAGCAGGAACAACGTCAGGTCCCCGACCGTTTTGCTAGACGGAGTCACCTTAACGATGTCGCCGAAAAGTTGATTCACCTCGGCGTAAGTTTTCTCCACCTCGCGCCAGCGATGCCCCAGCCCCATGGCAGCCGCCTGCTCCCGAAGATTGGTAAACTGCCCGCCGGGAATTTCGTGCTCGTAGAGCCGCGCAGAGCCCGACTTCGGCCCGGAGTCAAACGGCAAATAGTGTCCCCGGACGATTTCCCAATATTCGGAGCATTCATTGAGCGCTTCGGAATCGAGTTGCGTCTCCCGCGGCGTGTTCTTTAGAGTCTCCACAATCGCGTTCAGATTCGGCTGGCTGGTGCCGCCGCTCATCGAGGCCACCGCGGCGTCGGCCACGTCCACGCCCGCCTCAGCGGCCTTCAGCAGCGACGCGGCGTTCAGCCCGCTGGTATCGTGAGTGTGAAAGTGAATCGGGATGCCGATTTCTTCGCGCAGCGCTTTCACCAGGGCAAAAGCTGCGTACGGCTTGCACAATCCCGCCATGTCCTTAATGCAGAGAAAGTGCGCGCCAATCTTCTCCAGTTGCTTCGCCATCGCGACATAATATTTCAACGAATATTTCGGCCGGCTTTCGTCCAGCAGATCGCCGGTGTAACAGATTGCCGCTTCGCAGACGGCCCCGGTCTCGAGGGTGGCGTCCATCGAAACGCGCATGTTCTCGATGGAATTCAGCGAATCGAAAATCCGGAAAATGTCGATGCCCTGCCGATAAGACTCCTTCACAAACTCTTTCACCACATTGTCCGGATACGACGTGTAGCCGACCGCGTTCGCCCCGCGCAGCAGCATCTGAAAACAGATATTCGGGATGCGCTCGCGAAGTTCCCGCAACCTCTGCCACGGGTCCTCGTGCAGAAAGCGCATCGAGGTGTCAAACGTGGCGCCGCCCCACATTTCCAGGCTGAAGAGATTCGGCAAACGCTGCGCAACGGCATCCGCCGCAGCCAAGAGGTCAAACGTCCGCACCCGCGTGGCCATCAGCGACTGGTGCGCATCGCGAAACGTCGTATCCGTCACGAGAAGCCGCTTTTCTTTCCGCGCCCAGGCAGCGAATTTCTTTGGCCCCAGTTTCTTAAGCAACTGGCGCGTGCCGGCAGGCGGCTCGATGCCCGGCGCCGAAGGGATTATGGCTTTTTCGATCGCTTCGGGCCGTTTCTTCCCTTTTACTTCCGGATTGCCGTTCAGTATCACGTCGCCGAGATAGGAAAGGAGTTTAGTCGCGCGATCCGTTCGGCCTGAAAAGCGGAAAAGCTCCGGAGATTCGTCCAGAAACGAAGTGGTCACCTCGCCCGCGCGGAATTTCGGGTGGTTCACCACATTTTCGACAAACGGAATGTTCGTCTTCACGCCTCGAATGCGGAATTCCCGCAGCGCCCGATCCATCCTCTGGCAGGCTTCGTTCAGATTCGTGCCCCAGGCTGTGACCTTCACCAGCAGCGAATCGTAATAGGCCGCAAGTACCGCGCCGGCGTACGCCGTCCCGCCGTCCAGTCGGATCCCGAATCCCGCCGGAGAGCGATAAGTCGAAAGTTTTCCGTAATCGGGCGCGAAATTCTTCGCCGGGTCTTCCGTGGTGACGCGGCATTGCAGCGCCGCACCGTACAGCGGAATCTTGTCCTGCGCCGGCAAAGCCAGCGGCTCTTCGTGCAGCTTGTGCCCCTGGGCGATCAGAATCTGCGAACGCACGATATCCACGCCCGTGACCATCTCCGTCACGGTATGCTCCACCTGCACGCGCGGATTCACCTCGATGAAATACCAATTTTGCGAATCGACATCGTAAAGAAACTCGACCGTGCAGGCGTTGCGATACTTTGCGGTGCGCGCCAGTTGCACCGCTGCGGCGCAAAGTCCCTCCCGCACCTGTTGCGGAAGATTGGCGGCCGGGGCCACCTCCACCACCTTCTGGTGCCGCCGCTGCACGGAGCAGTCGCGCTCGTAAAGATGCAGCAGATTGCCGTGCTCGTCGGCGAGTATCTGCACTTCAATATGCTTCGCCCGCGGAAGGTATTTTTCCAGGAACACGGAGGCGTCGCCGAACGCCGATTTCGCTTCGCCTTGCGCTTCTTCCAGAAGCGCCGCCAGCTGCGTCTCGTCGCGAACAACCCGCATCCCGCGCCCGCCGCCGCCCATCGCCGCCTTCACGATCACGGGGTAACCAATCTCGGCGGCAATTTTCTTCGCTTCCTCAATGGAAGAAACAGACTTCTCCGTCCCCGGCAAAACCGGCACGCCCGCCCGTGCAGCCAGTCTCCGCGCCGCCGTCTTGTCGCCCAGCAGTTCCAGCAGTTCGGGCGTGGGCCCCACGAACGTCAGCCCAGCCTTCGCGCAAGCCCGGGCCAGCGCCGGATTTTCCGCCAAAAATCCGTAACCCGGATGAATCGCATCCACCTCATGCGCCTTGGCGATCGCGATAATTCCGGCAATATCCAGATACGCTTCGACCGGCCCTTTTCCGGCGCCGACCTGATAAGCCTCATCCGCCTTGAAGCGGTGGAGCGCCAGCCGGTCCTCGTTCGAATAGATCGCCACGGTGCGCAAGCCCAGCTCATTTGCCGCGCGGAAGATCCGGATGGCAATTTCACCGCGGTTGGCGGCCAGCAATTTGCGTATGGGTTGGTTTTTCTTCACGGGAACCAATCTAATCGGGTGATGATCCGATGCGAAATTTTACATTTTTTCACAAGCGAGGGAAATGCGCAGCGCGATAATTTTCATGGCGCGAACAAGAATTTCTGATGGGCGGTGGGAAACTCGCAAAACCTAGTGCTTCACCAAAGGAATCGCATAGCGGATGGGCACGCCGAAGTTCGACCCGCCAAATCCCTTCACGATCGCGAACGTCACTCCGATCACTCCGCCCTCGTGGTTCAGCAGCGGCCCACCGGACCCGCCCGAAGTGGTCTGCGCGTCATACACGATCTTGTCCGGCAAAACGTCGCCCACGTGCCCCTGCGTAACCAGCGGCCGGATCAATTTACGCTTGGCCAGTTCGACAAGAACAAGCTTCGGATCGCCCGCGCTCGCTTTCACGATCTGTTGCACCACGTCGTCCCCGGCCCGCGCGAGAATGGCGTCCAATCCAGTCGCGTAGCCCACGCTGATCAACTCTTCGCCGCTCACCGCCGCTTCCTTGCTCGCATCGAGTCTCAGAATCGGCCGGTGCAGCTCCGAAAGATCGCCGTGGAGCAAAGCCAGGTCCGCATCCTTGGAAATTTGCGAAATGTTCAAAGCGATGCCGTTTGCCTCTCCCGGGAAATACGCGGTCAGTTCCGCAATCGCCGGCTCCAGCCCTTGTTTCAAGGCCCCTGCCAGCTCGTCGTTTTGCCACCAAGGCTGCACCACGTGGTGATTGGTCAGGATTTTACCTTCTCCCACGATAAACCCGGTGCCAAAAAAATCGGCGCGCACTTCTGGGCCGCGGCCCTCTGTGGTGTAGACCGGATTGCCGTCGCTGTCTTTCAGCGGCGTGCCATCGCTGTCCGTTCCGCCGTACCGAAGCCGCCGGCCGGAGGTCTTGTCGTTAAACGCCACCGAAACGTGCAAAAGACCGACGCTCGGGGCATAAGAACGGATGATGCTCTCCGCGGCCTGCGATTGGCCTTCGATCCTGGCCAGCCGCATGGTGGTCTCATCCAGTTGGCGACGCAGGTCCGCGGCAGAGCCGTCACTCTGCGAAGCCAGCTTTTTCTTCAAATCTTCGCTTTGCTTCCTCAGCTGCTCCCGCTGTTGCAGCATGTCGGAGTTGGCGGGGTCGTCCCGCAGGCGCCGAGCCGAGGCCAGCAGCTGTTGCTCGGTCTGCACGCTGTGCTCCAGCTGCGCAATCTCGCCATACGCGCGCTTGGTTTCCTTATCCGCGCGATGCGAATACAGGAAGAACACTCCGGAAATCACCACTGCCAGCCCGATAAGAGCGATCACGCCAATCTTCAGAATCCGCTCCAGCGAAAACGCGTCGCGTGTCATTTTTTCCGTGACCGCCAGCGCCTGAAACGCCGTCTGCGCCACCCCGAAGCTCTCTTCCGCGATGCGGTTCTTTTCTTCCAGCTTTTCGACAGTATGCTTTTGGCGCATTTGTGTGCGGATGCGCGCCAACAGTTCACCTTCGGTCCAGGGGGTCGGCACCACGTCGTCCGCACCAAGATCCAAAGCGCGGGCGCGGTCCGCTGGGCTGCCATGGGACAACACGATGATCCGGGTATCCGCACTGTGCGAACGCGCAACCGCAATCGCTTCATTGCACGAACCGCTTCCCGCCGCGGCTGAGAGCAGCAAAATATCGGGCGGCGAGCTCTGCAATTTGTGAAAGGCGTCTTCGTTGGAATCGGCGGTCGTAAGCGCGTAACCTTCGTTGGCCAGCAGTTGGCCAAGCGCATCGCGTCCGGGGTCGGGCGCGCCGACCAGGAGAAGACTGGGGGGTTTTGTGGTCACGGGTAAGGGCGTCCTATTGCTTCGAGGTCATTCCGCTCGAAGGAGTTAGCAGTCTACCCTAGTCGGAGCGGTGTTTCACACCCTCAGGTAGTCCTTCTTCCTTTGGATGCACGGACGTGGTGACTGGCTCCATTTCTTTCAGCGATTCCAGTTCGGCTTGCACCCGATCCCAGGTCTTTTTGTCTTTCTTGACATCGTAGGGCGCATCCGCGCTCCCAAAAAATCCCAGCAACTCCTGGCGCAAGTCCGGCGAAACGCACCCGAACTTCTTCTCGGCCAGCCGGTGCAGCAATTGCGCGTGAGCGTCGTCGTTCAACCGGTATTTGCCGCCGGAGGTCTCGCTGCCAACGTCAAAATTCAGGTTCGGTAGCTGCAGCGTTCCTTGCCGCTCGTCGGCTAGGAGTTTCTGGTATTCCTTGACGGAGGCGTTGAAGCTTTCTTCGAACAACTTTTCCGTTTCGGGTGTGGGAGTCTTCAGCTGCAGAACCCTCAGCGGCCCAATCTTCGGCAGCAGTTTGTACAAAAATGCATAAAATCTTTCCTTCCGGCTGGGGCGCTGGTAATCCTTGCCCCACTGCTTTTCAAATTCCGACCGCGAAAGGTTATAGAGAAACTTCCGGTGCGTGGCGCCCGGTTCTTCCGCCTGGATTTCTTTGCCCTTCAGGCTCCATGCGATGCGCGTGGCCTCCGGGATCAGTTTGCTGACGTCGCGGCGGTAGGAGTTCAGCGCTTTTTCCTCGTCGTCCAGCACGGCAACCAGTTCGACCCCGTAAACCTGTTGAAATGCCTGGTCGAGCAAGGGCCGCGAAACCTCGAATCCGATGAAATCGTGGTAACTCTCGGGAGCGTACTGTCCCTGGGCCACTTGCAGCACGTCGAAGCCGAATTCCGTTTTCACGTGGGCCAGCGTGTCATCCTCATAGGTCACAACGTCGCCGAATTTGCTCTGCAACTTCGGATACAGAATCGGAACGGCGCGATTCGTCGCCAGCCGGTGCCCCTGGTTGTCCGTCGCGTAATGCGAAAGCGCCCCGAGCGCAAAAGCGTAGTCATATACATTTTGAGCGTCGCGCAAAAGCGCCAGCACGAAATCCCCACTGCGCACGTAATGCGTCAAATCGCTGAAGAACGCGCTCCCATGGGGATAGTAACCAAGGTCCTGGATGATGGACCCGCCATAGGCGTAGGCCTGCGCGGCGCTCAATTCCGCTTCGGTCGCCTCGGGGTATCTGGCCTTCAGGAGAGGTTTGAGATGCGATTCCCAGGTGGTGTCGATCAGCGCTTGATGAGCAAGAACGGCATAGCCATAACCAGCGGGAGGCAGAAGGAGCTGCAAGAAAAGAAAGAGCGCGAGCGCCACGGCGCTCACGCGAAATCCGAACGGAAATTTGTTGCTGCGCGCCCCGCCGCTCAAGTAATTCCACCGGGAAGAGAAATGATCACCGCCATTGCTTCAGTGTAGCTCAGAAGGCCCCGGCTTCCCCTCCGGGGATTACCCTAGTATTTGCGGAGCACTCCGATGACTCTTCCCTGAATTTTGACATCCCCGGCCGCTACCATGATGGGCGCCATCTCCGAATTGGCGGGTTGCAGCCGCACTTTTCCCGAACCTTCGCGATAGAAGCGCTTCAGTGTGGCTTCGTCTCCCGCCACCAGCGCCACCACGATGTCTCCCGCGTTCGCCACCTGGGTCTGCTCGCAGACCACAAAATCCCCGTCCATGATGTGATCCTCTATCATGGAGTTCCCTTTCACCTGCAGCACGAACGAGTTCCCTCCACGGGCAAAATCGCCAAGCGAAATCGTTTCGCGCTCTTCCACCGCTTCCAGCGGGCGGCCCGCGGCGATTCGCCCGACGAGCGGAAGCTCCTGAATGCGGCGCTCGATCACCTGGTCCTTCACCGTTTTCGGCAACTGCAAAATTTCGATCGAGCGGCTCTGGTTGTAACCCCGCCGGATGAAGCCCTTCTTCTCCAGCGTGCTGATGTGTTTGTGTACGGTGGCCAGCGAAGTAAGTTTCAGGCCCTTGCCGATTTCCTCGAAGCTCGGCGCGTAGCCGTGTTTCGTCTCGAAGGAAACCAGATAATCGAGAACTTCTTTCTGCCGTTTTGTCAGCGCCATAAGAAACCTCCGAGGCTTGCCGCTTCAATCTTGCCGTACAGCTTCTGGATTCAACCTTCTGCCGTAGCAGGACCTGTCCAACCTTGTCACACTCTAGGCGAAAAGAAAGCGAACGTCAAGTGCCGTTTTGCACAAACCTCCTTCTTCCGTACTCTTTTCTCCCTTCCTTCCTTATGTTCTTCTTGTCCGCAGCCATGCCTGAAACAACTTGGACTTCCACTCGACGTTCCGCCGGCGTCACTTGCGCCGCCGCTCTTGCGATCCTAGGCAGCACCTCCGCTTTGTGTGTCTGGGGAAGCCTTTTCCTCGGCGTGATGAATTCTCCCGCCGGCCCGAACGGTAAGCACCTGTACGAAGACTATCCGTTCACTTTATTGCTTCTGTTCTCTGTCCCGCTATTCCTGATCGCTTCCGGTATTCGCACCGGCATCGGACTGTTTCAGTTGAGGCAGTGGGCCCGCCGCGCGGCGCTCCTGTGGGCGAGCGTCGCGCTTTGCTTCTGCCTGTATATGGTTGCGTTTCGTCCCTATCAGACTTTCTTTATTCCCGATCGGTTCGTCGGCGAACTGGAATCGTTCAAGCAACTGCTGGCTCTTTCCTTGATGGTTGCCTTGTTCCCGATCAGTCTCTGGTGGATCTTCTTTTTCCGTTTACCCAGCGTGAAGCGCCAGTTCGAAGACCCGGCACAACCCGCATCCGCCTCCCGCTGATCCGCTCCGCACTGCTTCGTTCAGCAAACATTCAAGGATATTGTCCCGCCTGCCGCACTATCGTCCCACCCGCCGAAATGATATATAGCTGAGTCATGAATTCTTCGGGGCGATCCGGTTCGGTCATTGCGGCTGCGGTGATCGGAATTCTAGCCAGCCTGCTGGCGATCCTATCCGCCATAGCGGCGATTGTGGGCCTCAGCATCATGCCGCCGGCGAACGCCACGGCGATCCCACCGTTCGCTAAGTCCATGGTCGTCGCGATGATGGCGCTGTTTGCCGGCTTGGCGATTTTTGGCATCTTCACCAGCGTCGGCGTGCTCCGATTGAAGAATTGGGCCCGGATCTCCATGTTGATCTGGGGCGGCGTGATGGCCATTTTCTGCGGCCTGGCCCTGGTTTTCGTCGCCTTCGGGCCCCTCCAGGAACCTCCGGGCCCCGCTCTGATCAGTCTTTCCTACGTCCGCCTCTTGTTCTCCGTGGTGTACGGAATTCCGTTTCTGATCGGAGTCTGGTGGCTGTGGCTCTTCAATCAGCAGCATGTTAAGGATCAGTTTCTGGCCGTCCCCGCTGGCGAGGGACAGCCACCCGACGCCTCCCTGCCGCGGTGTCCTCTGCCTCTTGCCATTCTTGCCGGCTTTTCCATTTTTTCTGCCGGCTTCAGCCTGCTCCTGCCTTTTACAAACTTCCCGGTCAGCGTGATTCTTTTCGGCTTTTGCATTCAAGGAGCCATCGGCATGGCGCTATTCTTCCTCTCCGCCGGGATCTTCCTTGTGGGCGCCGTCGGCATGCTGCGGCTGAAGCGCTGGAGCTATCCGCTGATGCTTGGCCAATATTTTTTCTGGATGGCCAGTGGAACGGTCACCCTGGTCAGCCCAAGCTATGAACGGAACATGCAGGAAATGATGGCGCAGATGAGTCTCCCCGAGGGACCCGCGGGGCAAGCGGCCTTTGCACAAACACGCGTGTTCGGCATTCTGTCCCTGATCTCCGGCGTGCTGTTGATATGGCTGTTGCTTTACTGCCACAACCGCTTCATCGACGCCTGCGCGGCCAAGGAAGCTCAACAAAACAATTCACGCCCCTGACTTCCGCTCGCCATTCAACGATGTGCTATTCTTAGTTTGTCGGCTTCTGGCGGTCACGTGTTCGCTCCCGCGAACAGCAACTCGGGCCGCCCACCGAATTTGGACCACTCACCTAGCTCCAGGATGAGCAGTCCGCGGGACGGGGGTAACGCGCAAAAATGTCTACTTTGATGGATATTCCCTCTGGGAAAACCAAGAGGGAAGTTCTTGACCAGGCAGTCATCCGCTTCGCCGGTGATTCCGGCGACGGCATGCAAATCACCGGTAGCCAGTTTACGAACACGGTCGCCCTTTACGGCAACGATATCGCCACGTTCCCCGATTATCCCGCCGAGATTCGCGCCCCAGCGGGCACTGTTCCCGGCGTCAGCGGCTTCCAGTTGAATTTTTCTTCCGGCGAAGTTTACACGCCGGGCGACTCCGTGGACGTCCTGGTGGCCATGAATCCCGCGGCCCTGAAAGTAAATCTGGCGGACCTGAAGGCCAACGGAATCCTTATCGTAAATTCCGACAGTTTTGAGGAAGCCGATCTTCGCAAAGCGCATGTCACATCCAATCCCCTGGAAGACAACACCCTCGACAAGTTCCGCGTTTTCCCGGTCGAACTGCAGCGCCTCACTCGTGCGGCCCTGGCGCACCTGGGGCTCGACGCAAAGTCCATGGATCGCTGCAAGAATTTCTTCGCTCTCGGCATGTGCTACTGGCTTTACAACCGCTCGATGGAGCCGACGGTCCGCTGGATCGACGACAAGTTCAGCAAAAAGCCCCTGCTTTCCGAAGCCAACAAACTGGCGCTGAAGGCGGGCTACTCCTATTGCGAAGCCACCGAAGCGTTTCAGATCAGCTACGAAATTCCCCCGGCGCAGCTCACACCGGGCACCTATCGCAACCTCAGCGGCAATCAGGCCTTGGCCATCGGCTTTGTCACCGCCGCGCAGAAAGCGGGCCTCAAGCTGTACCTCGGCAGCTATCCCATCACTCCGGCCTCGGACATTTTGCACGAGCTTTCGAAATACAAGAATTTCGGCGTGCTGACCTTCCAGGCCGAAGACGAAATCGCCGCCATCACCAGTTCCATCGGCGCCGCGTATTCCGGCGCCCTCGCCATCACCACCACCTCCGGCCCAGGCATGGCGCTGAAAACCGAAGCCATCGGATTGGCGATAATGACCGAACTGCCCATCGTGATTTGCGACATTCAGCGCGGTGGCCCCTCCACCGGCTTGCCCACAAAAACCGAACAGGCCGATCTTCTGCAGGCCATGTTTGGCCGCAACTCCGAGGCTCCTGTTCCGGTGCTCGCCCCGTCCACTCCGGGCGATTGCTTCTGGATTGCTCTCGAAGCCAGCCGCATTGCCCTCAAGTACATGGTTCCCGTCATCATCCTTTCCGATGGATATCTCGCCAACGGCGCAGAACCCTGGCGCATCCCCACCGCCGAGGAAATTCCTGCGATTCCCGTTAAATTCGCCACAGACCCGGAAGGCTTCTATCCCTACAAGCGCGATCCGCAAACTTTGGCGCGTCCTTGGGCTATTCCCGGCACGCCCGGCCTCGAACACCGCATCGGCGGCATCGAAAAACAGGAAACCACCGGCAACATAAACTACGAACCGTTGAATCACGAAAAAATGGTTCGCATCCGCGCCGCCAAAGTGGAAGCGATTCGCCAGGACATTCCCAACGTCATGCCCGTGGGTGATCCAGAGGGCGACCTGCTACTGGTCTCCTGGGGTTCAACGTTCGGCTCGGTGGCCCAGGCCGTGAAGGAGCAGCGCGAAAAAGGCCGCAAGATCGGCCATCTTCACCTTCGCCACTTGAACCCGCTGCCCGGCAACCTGGGCGACGTTTTGAAGCGCTACAAGAAAGTGCTCGTGCCGGAACTCAACATGGGCCAGCTTCTCTGGATGCTGCGCGCCAAATATCTGGTCGACGCCGTCGGCCTCAACAAAATTCAGGGACGTCCCTTCAAGCAAAACGAACTCGAACAGAAAATCGAGGAAATGCTGGGGGTTTAGGAGATTTTGATGACCACAACCGCCCTACCGCCGCTCACAAGAAAAGATTTCCAGACCGACCAGGAAGTGCGCTGGTGCCCCGGCTGCGGCGACTATGCCATTCTTGCTGCCGTGCAGTCCGTCTTCCCGGAGCTGGGTGTGCCCCGCGAAAAATTCGTTGTCATCTCCGGCATCGGCTGCTCCAGCCGCTTCCCGTATTACATGAACACCTTCGGCTTTCATACCATTCACGGCCGCGCGCCGGCCGTCGCCACCGGCGTCAAAATTGCCCACCCGGAGCTCGAAGTCTGGCTGGTGACCGGTGATGGCGACGCGCTCGCCATCGGCGGCAACCACACCATTCACTTGCTGCGCCGCAACGTCGGCATCAAGGTGCTGCTCTTCAACAATCGCATCTACGGGTTGACCAAGGGACAATACTCGCCCACGTCCGAATTTCAAAAAATCACCAAGTCCACTCCCTACGGCTCGCCCGACCGGCCCTTCAATCCGGTCTCCCTCGCCATCGGCGCCGAGGCCACCTTCGTCGCGCGCTCCGTCGACATTTTCCAGGCCCACCTGAAAGACACTTTGCGCGCCGCCGCCGCTCACAAGGGCTCCGCCTTCGTCGAAATTCTGCAGAATTGCAACATCTTCAACGACGGCGCATGGACCGGCATCACCGAAAAGGACGCCCGCAGCGAGCACGTCATCCAGCTCGAACACGGCAAACCTCTGGTCTTCGGCAAGGCTCGCGACAAGGGCATCCGCCGCAAGCCCGACGGTGACATTGAAGTCGTCCCTCTCGGCAACGGTTTCTCCGAATCCGACCTGATTGTCCACGACGCTCATCACCCCCGCCCATCCTACGCATTCCTCCTCTCTCACATGGAGGACCGCCCCGGCTTCCCCACACCCATCGGCGTTTTGCGCGCCTGGGACGACCTGCCCCGCTATGAAGATGTCGTCAACGACCAGGTCGCCGCAATCACTCAGCAAAAAGGCCCCGGAAATCTCAACAAGCTCCTCCGCGGCGGCGATGTCTGGGAAGTAAAGTAAGCTACCCGAACCGGTAACATTCCTCTGAAGCCCTGCGTATCATTACATTGACGCGCAGGGCTTCTAGTTTTAGAGTGCATTCTCCCTGCGGAGGGACTCCGTCTTATGCTTTCGAGCTCGCCACGTCCCCTATCTCCGGGCATCACCCGCCTCCGAGGCCTCGTTGCACCCTCCCAAATTGGCTTTGACGCCGCCAGGCCTGATGAACATCGCCTGTTTCCCCGCCGGGCATTAATTTTTCATTTCGTGAAACCAACTTGGACAACTTTCATCTAAACTCTTAGTCAGGTTTTTCCTATGGATCCAACCGCGCCAAACCTGGTTCCTTCCTCTCTTCTCGGCGATGCCGACCCCGCCACCACCGCGTTGTTCGTCGCCCAGCCGGATCAGGCCCAGAGCATCGCGCTGCTCTATGAGATCAGCCACGAACTCACCTCCATTCTTGATCGCGAGGAACTCCTTCGGCGCATCGCCGAGCGCGTCAAGAAGATCGTGGACTACCACGTCTTCACCGTAATGCTCTGGAATGAGTCGACGCAGATGCTCGAAAGCGTCTTTGCCCAGCGCTACGAAAACTCGCTCCCTTCCCGCTTTCAGATGCCTCTGCATCAGGGCATCACCGGCACGGCCGCCGCGGAACGCCGCACCATCCGCGTTGTGGATGTCCGCCTGGATCCGCGCTACGTCAATTGCGGCAGCGATGTCGAAGTCCGTTCCGAGCTGGTTGTGCCGCTCCTCCTCCGTGACCGCCTGGTGGGAGTGCTGGACCTCGAAAGCACCAAGCCGCAATCCTTCAGCGCAGAACACGAACGCCTGCTGAACATTCTCGGCTCGTACATCGCGGTCGCACTTGAGAATTCCCGCCTTTTTGAAGACGCGCGCGAAAATCAAACTCGCCTGTTGAACGACCTGGAGACGGCTCGCGAAATCCAACGCCAGCTTTTGCCCAGCGGCGCAAAAGAGATTCCCGGTCTGGACGTGGCCACCGCCTACGTCCCGGCCCGCGAACTGGGCGGCGACTTTTACGACCTGCTTCCCTATGGCGTGGGGCGCCTGGCCATTGCCAACGGCGACGTTTCCGGCAAAGGAACCGCCGCGGCCCTGTTTGGCTCGCTGGCCATCGGCATCCTGCGCGAACTCGTCCACGACAACGAAATCTCCCCGTCGGAGATGCTCAGCCAGCTCAACGGCCGCCTGCTCGCCGCCCGCCTCGACGCGCGATTTATCGCCATGCAATTCGCTGTCTATGACGCCGCGCTGCGCGAACTCACCATTGCCAATGCCGGCGGCACTTTGCCCCTGCTGGTCCGCAACGGCGAAGTCACCGAAATCAATGTTGGCGGGATGCCCCTCGGCCTGTTGCCTGAAGCCGAATACGATGAGGTGACGCTTAGCCTCTCGCCGGGCGACATGGTCATCTTCGCCTCTGACGGCATTCACGAATCGATGAACAAAGAACAGGAAGAGTTCGGCGTGGACCGTCTGAAGGCGCTGCTGTCCACCGTCATGCCCAACGACCCCGGCTATAAAGTGGCTCAGCGCATCGTCAAAGCCACCGATGAACACACCGGCCCCGGGCGCATGCCGCACGACGACCGCACCCTGCTCGTCCTCCGCGTCACCGAAGACACCGAGGCCGATTTCTCAAAACTTCCCATCATCTATTGATTATTGGCATTGGTCTTTCCCCAGGCTTACTCGCGCACATACTTGGAAATCTGCCCCTTCAGAAGAACCCCTAGTTGCGCGACCGACACTTGTCGAAGCCCAGTAAACCGTTAGAATCAAGTTACAGGGGAAACACTGGAGAAAATCTCATGTCAGATGCCTATTCAAATGAAGGCAGGGGACGCGTACTGATGGGCGTTCTCATTGCAGTCGGATTGGTCCTTGGCGGTTGGGCGCTGGGTGCGCAGATTAAGGCGACGAGACTCGGCGACCGCTTTGTGACTGTAAAGGGGCTTGTCGAACGCGGAGTGAAATCTGATCTCGCGATTTGGCCCATCACATACAAGGAAACAGGTGACGACCTGTCTGCCGTCTCCACCAAAACGGAGGCCGATAAGAAGACTGTGCTTGATTTCCTCGCCGCCCAGGGCATGCAGCCCGGGGAAATTGAGCTTGGCGTCATCCGGGTGATTGATACACAAGCCAACGAGTACGCTGCGAGCAATCGTGCTCCACACCGTTATATCGTCGAACAGCAGATTACAGTCCGAACATCGCGTGTAGATCAAGCTGCTACTGCAGCCCAGAAAACGATGCAGCTTCTGCAAAAAGGCATCGTGATGAACAGCAATCCCGGCCAGGGTGTGAGCTACAAATTTACTGCGCTGAATTCCATCAAACCAGACATGATCACCGAAGCCACGCGCAACGCTCGTGCCGCAGCAGATCGCTTTGCCTCCGACTCCGGAAGCAAGGTCGGCGCGATTCGGCAGGCGAGCCAGGGTGTCTTCTCAATCCTGCCGGCCGATCAGGGCGGGGATGTCGGCGAAGGCGGTGAAATGTCTGTGAGCTCTCCCGCAGATAGCAGTTTGATGAAAACTGTCCGCATTGTGACCACTGTGCAGTACTTTCTAGATAAGTAGCCCGCGCTTCGCTGTTCACGAGGGGTTTGCGCTTGATTGAGAAGAGTTGAGAGGCGGCACGCTATCGAGCCGGATTCAGAAACGTTCCGCGGTCCAGTTCGTCGAACGCCTTTTGCAATTCCGCCTGCGAGTTCATCACGATCGGCCCGTACCACGCCACCGGCTCTTCCAGCGGTTTGCCCGAAACCAGCAGGAAGCGCACGCCATCGTCGCCTGCCTGCACCATCACCTCGTCTCCGCGATCGAAGAGCACCAGCGAACGGTTGTCCGCCTCCGATGGAGGTTTCGTGTCCAGCCAGCCCACCGATTCCGTGGGAACCGAAAGCGGCTCGGATGCGTTGCAGAACTTCCCTGCCCCGGAGAAAACATAGGCAAACGCATGCCGAGTCGTCTCAACCGGCAATACTTTTCGCTTCCCCGGCGGCACGGTCACATCTATATAAATGGGATCCGTCGCGATTCCATCCACGGGCCCCTTCTTTCCCCAGAAAGTTCCACAAACAATCCGCACGCTGGTGCCATCATCGTCGGTGACTTCGGGAATGTCCGGCGCATTCACTTCCTGATAACGCGGCGGGGTCATTTTCTGCGATGCCGGCAGGTTCGCCCATAACTGGAAACCATGCATGCGCCCCACATCGTCACCCTTCGGCATCTCCTGGTGAATAATTCCGCGGCCCGCGGTCATCCATTGCACGTCACCCGGCGCAATCGCGCCGTGATTTCCCAGGCTGTCTTTGTGTTCCACGGTTCCCGCAAGCACATAGGTGATGGTTTCGATGCCGCGGTGCGGGTGCCACGGAAATCCCGCCAGGTAATCCTCGGGCACATCGTTCCGGAAATCGTCCAACAGCAGGAACGGATCGAAGTCCGAAGTATTTCCAAAGCCAAAGGCTCGGCGCAGATGCACGCCCGCCCCCTCGCGGGTTGGCTTCGATTTCACGAGCCGTTTGACAGGTCGAATGGACATGGGAACCTCCACAGGAAAGTGTAGCTCTTGAAAATGGACTAGGGCCAGAACCTTTGTTGGTTGATAGATGCTCGAGTGGGCGTATTTAGCGGGCAGGATCGCCAGTGCTGTCCGGCGTTTGCGTTTGCGCCTGGACCTTCGCGGACGGTTCCATCATCGGCATCCACTTTTCGCGAACGGCCGCAAACTCATCCCAGTCTCTTTTGTTCACAGGATCCGACGGCGGCAATCCCAGCGTCTCAAAATTCCGGAACTGCCCCTTTTGCGAGATGCGAAAGTCCAGGTGCGGCCCGGTTGCCAAACCCGTCATGCCGACCAGCCCGATCGTTTTCCCGATCTCCACGCGCTCTCCAGCGTGTACGAATATCCTCGAAAGGTGCAGGTAGTACGTCTCATACCCGTTGCTGTGCGCCACGTGCACCATGTTTCCATCGCCCCCCTTGCGGCCAGCGAACACCACGTGCCCGCTGCCGATGGTCTGCACCGGCGTGCCCGTCGGCGCTCCATAATCCGTGCCGAGGTGCGGACGATACGTTTTCAGGATGGGATGAAACCTTGCCTTGCTAAAATGCGACGTCACGGGCGCCCCGAACTTCAGCGGCGACCGCAGAAACGCTTTCTGCAGCGATTTGCCATCCGCCGTGTAATACGCCGGCCGGCCTTCGGGATCGTGGAAGAGCAGCGCCTGGTATTTCCTTGAGCCGTTTATATACTCCGCCGCAAGAATTCTTCCATACCCTGCAGTCTCTCCGTGCTCGTACCTCTTCTTCTCCAGCACCACTCGAAACGTGTCGCCGCGCCGCGGGTCCGTGTAGAAATCCAGGTCGTAGCCGAATATTTGCGCCATCCGCATCGCCACTTCGGCGGACTCGCCCGCGTCCTCGACCGCGTTGAACAGCGAATCTTCCAGCCGCCCGCTGACGACCGACACTTCCGTGCGCGTGGGAATCTCCCTCACCTCCGCGGAAAAACCTTGCGATTGCGGCACTATATGCAGCATGCGGTCCGCGTCAATCTTGTAGTCGATTTCCCGAAGCGTGCCTTCCACCGAGCGGCCCACGGTGATCGCGTTCCCCGCGCGCATCTGGCGCAAATTGTAGGCGCGTTGCGCCGCCGCAGTGGCGTCATTAACCTCTACCGCGGACAATCCGAATTCTTGCAGCGCACTCGCGAAATTCCCGCCCCGCGGCATATTCTTCGCGCTCGGCAGCACCACCTCCGCGCGTATCCGGTCGCTTTCCAGTTTCGCCAGTTCCACCTGGAGCTGGAATTCCTCCTCGGCCGCTCGCCGCATCAGTATGGAGCGGCCATCCACAACAGCACCCGCCGCCAGCACCACGCCCACAAGAATCCCCAAACGTCGATTCACTATTCCCCCAGGCCCACAAAGAATCTCTTTCGTGTGTGACAGGCAAACCACGCGCCGCGCCGCAGGTCACAAGAATACCGTACGCTAACCTTTTGTCCGAATGCGCCGCGTCCGTCAAACCTTTCCGCACAACCTGCGACCTATCCGCAACGCCCCTTTTGAGTGCGGCAGCGAAGCTGCCGCTTTTACGGTGCTTACACTACCTCTCAATTTTTCCCCGGAAGATGAAACTTCAACCTCAAAAGCGGCGGCAGAGCCGCCGCACTCCAAAACCCCAATTGCGCATTCTTCCACTCCTCATGGGGCTATTTACCCAGCAGCATCCCAATCCCAACGCTAAGTCCTTTCCCTGCCACCCAAACAAATGTCCCATTCTGGCAGCCTGCATGCGCCTATACTTGTGGGGGGAATCTTATGAACACGCTTGAGGTCCATCCGGAAATTCACGTGGGAGAACAGCGCCAACGCCCCGCTTTCTCCACCTGCTACGAATGCCATCACACGTTTCACGCGAAAAGCGAAGACCAGCTGTGTCTCGAACTCTGCGACTCCTGCTTCGAAGCCCTGCGCTCTCTCCGCGAACCCGTGATCAGCATCCACGTAAAGGCGCTGCCGCATCACACCAAGACCCACTAGCCAGAATTTCCCTCAGGTTGTGTAAACCAGCGTAGCGGCCACCTTCAGGTGGCCCCGTAGATCTTTGTGGGGGAGGGGCTTGCCCCTCCCGCTGGCCAATGTAGCGGCCCCAACCCGGTCGGGGGCGCCTTTTGCCCGTTCCGAGATCTGCGACTATAGAATTAGCTAGCAGGAAATCGATTTGACTCGATTGGGTTGAAGCCTAAGTTAGTTACCTGTGGAAATGGATTTCACGGTGCCTGCGCTGACCGTCTGGCCGAAATAATTCTGCTGGCGCAGCGTCCGGTAAATGTGGCCTGCTACTTGCGCAGCTGTTGGACCCTTCACGCGCCGCGTGTTTCCGCGCAGCAGGACCGCAAGCGCAATCCTCGGATGCGCTTCGTCCGCATAACTGAGGAACCATCCGATCCGCGAAGGATTTGTGCGGTCGTCACACGTTCCGGTCTTTCCAAGCGGGGTCTCTGAACCGCCCGGATCCGCGCTCAACCGGCCTGTGCCGTAAAGCACCGCCGCCAGCATGCCTTCCCGAACTTCCGGCAAAACGTTGCCGATGTTCAGATCGCGCTTCACGCGCGGCTGGAACGCATCCACTTCTTCCTGCGTGTGCGGATACTGCAAATAATAAAGGGTGCCGCCATTCGCAAATGCCGCAGCCAGCGCCGCCAGTTGCAGCGGCGTCACCTGGATGCCTTCACCGAAACTGGACATGCGACCCACGCCGCCAAATGCCGGTGCTTGCGTCGGGAAAGATCCCGGATGCTCGTCGGACAGATTGTAACCGGCGAGTTCGCCGAGCCCGAGCAAGCGCCCGTAGCGCGAAACCGTGTCGAAGCCCATGCGGCGGCCGAGCTCTTCAAAAAACGTATTGTTCGAGTGTGCCAGCGCCTCGGTCAGATTCATGTACTTGCGGCGCCCCACCTTCAGCATCGTGTCGCGCGTAATCACGTTTTCTTCCAGCGCGGCAACCGCGATAGTCGGCTTGATCGTCGAGCACGGAATGTATCCATCGCTGAAGGCAATCTTCTGATTCACAACCGCCAGAATGCGTCCCGTGTTTGGGTCAACGGCAACCACGGATCCGTTGTACCGGCCGAGCGCATCCACCATCGCCTGGCGCACGATCGGATCGTCATACGTCGGATCGTCCGCGCTGATCGAATCGGCGTACGTCGGCGCATATCCGCGATATGTCGAAGGCGTAAGGCGCTTGCGCGATTTGGCCTTCACCGAAGATTTCGCAGCGGTAATCGCAGCGGGCTCCGCAGCCGGCAGAGGCATGGCGAGAGATCCCGCCAACAGGCCCGCGAGAATAGTTTTTCCTAATTCCTTGATCATTACGTCCCGTTCTGGAGCGGTTGCCAGTAGTCCTAGTATGGAATGAGTTGAAATCTACTCTAATTCCATTCCTTGGTCAAACTTCCGCTCATTTGATGCATTCCGGGAGCCGCAGAGTGCCATGCTTGGTTACAAGCATTTAGCTAAGTCTCACCGGGTCCTTCTCATTCACAAGCTTGTTAGGGCTTGCAAACTGAGACGTAGTCTATGGGGTCCGGGGATGCCCTGGCAATAGATAATGAGGACCAGTACTAGAGTATGTGCTTTGTTATGAACGTTGAACCGGTGGCCAGCGAACCCGACCGTCTTGCCCCTTTGGCCAAGGAGGCAGGCAGTGCCCGTTTCCTCGGAAATCCCTTAGAATTCACATTTTGAGACGCCATAAAACAGCACGGGCGATGCACCAATTCCGTGCATTCGCCCGCGATTCCTATGCCTTCCAGTTGATTTACCGCGCTGGACGCGCCTTGTTGTCCGCCCCCGCTGCCACCGCAGCCGCAGCTTTCAGTGGCGCCTTTTCGGTCGGGATGTTGGCGTGGCCATTTGCGCCCGGGGTTGCCGCTGCTGTGTTCTGCCCGGACACAGGGATTTCCATCTTCTTCCGCAGTGCGTTTTCAAGCTTGTCGCGAATGTCCTTGTTCTCTTTCAAGAAGTTGCGCGCATTTTCGCGGCCCTGGCCCATGCGTTCGCCGCCGTAGCTGAGCCACGTGCCGGACTTTTCGAGGACGCCCTTGTCCACGCCGAGATCGATCAGGTCGCCTTCGCGCGATATGCCTTCGCCGTAAAGAATGTCAAACTCCGCCTCGCGGAACGGCGCCGCCACCTTGTTCTTCACCACCTTCGCGCGCGTGCGCGAGCCCACCACGCGGTCGCCGTCCTTGATCGCCTGGATGCGCCGGATATCCACGCGCATCGAAGCGTAAAACTTCAGCGCGCGCCCACCGGTGGTCGTTTCCGGATTGCCGAACATCACGCCGATCTTTTCGCGAATCTGGTTGATGAAAATCAGGCAGGTCTTGGATTTCGAAACAATCGCCGTCAGCTTGCGCAGCGCCTGCGACATCAAGCGCGCCTGCAAGCCCATCTGCGGATCGCCCATTTCGCCTTCGAGTTCCGCCTTCGGCACCAGCGCCGCCACCGAGTCCACAACCACAATGTCCACGCCGCCCGAACGGATCAGCGTCTCCGCAATCTCCAGCGCCTGCTCCCCATGGTCCGGCTGCGATACCAGCAGGTTGTCTACATCCACACCCAGCTTCCGCGCATAGATCGGGTCCAGCGCATGTTCCGCGTCGATGAACGCGGCCTGCCCGCCCAGCTTCTGGGCCTCGGCAATCACGTGCAGCGTCATGGTCGTCTTACCGCCCGATTCCGGCCCGTAAATCTCAATCACGCGCCCGCGGGGAAAACCGCCCACGCCCAGCGCCGCGTCAATCGACAAGCACCCCGAAGGAATTACATTCACCGGGACCAGCACATCCTTGCTGCCCAGCCGCATGATCGAGCCCTTGCCGTACGACTTTTCGATCTGCGATATCGCCGCTTCCAGTAATTTTGTTTTTTCGTCTGTCATTTCTCACCTCGGTCGAGGAAATTGGGAATTTCGCGAATGGGCCGGTGCAGCACGTTGCCAGGCGGGCGGGGGAACTCCGCCGCGGCCTGTCCCGATACGTAACGATAACGGAATATTACCATTTCGTATCTGGCAATGCTACCCCTGGCTTTCCTTCCGCACTGCAAAGGCGTTCAACGGCCGCAGCCATGCTCCAGTTCGTGATCCACCAGTTGCGCCAGCGCCGCGCGCTCCCGCCGGTCCCACTCGGCCTGCTCTTCGCGGCTGATGCCGCGCAGCCGGGTCAGGTACTGCCCGCGGGTGCGCACTTCAAGAAGCTCAAAAGTGAGTCTCTCATGTTCGACGCAGCTTAGAACATCCAAACGGCTCTGGGCCATGGGCCACCTGTTGAAAACCTGATGGCCACACACTACCCCAAGGGCGAAACAAAAGCAAACATTATTTTCGCTATATGTTCGCCCTTCCCACTACCCCGTATAATTATAGAAGCCCCGGCCAGATTTGCGCCCCAACCATCCCGCGGCAACATATTTCTTGAGTAGCGGGCAAGCGCCATACTTGGGATCGCCAAGCCCGTCCAGCAGAACGTGCATGATATCCACGCAGACGTCGAGGCCAATGAAATCCGCAAGCTCCAGCGGCCCCATCGGGTGGTTCATGCCGAGTTTCATCACCGCGTCCACCGCTTCGGGCGTCGCCACGCCTTCCATCACCGCGTAAGCCGCCTCATTGATCAGTGGCATCAACACGCGATTCGATACGAACCCCGGCGCATCGTTCACCGCCACCGGCGTCTTCCCCAGTTTCTTTGCAAGCTCCATCGTGGTGGCAAACACCGCGTCGCTCGTCTGCAGCGCCCGAATCACCTCCACCAGCACCATCACCGGCACCGGGTTCATGAAGTGCATCCCCGCAAACCGGTCCGGCCGCTTTGTCATCGCCGCCAGCGTAGTGATCGCAATCGAAGAAGTGTTGCTCGTCAGAATCACTTCCGGCCGCAGCAACTTGTCGGCCTCGGTCAGCACCACCCGCTTGATTTCCAGCTTTTCCGGCACCGCCTCCACCACAAAATCCGCAGCCGCCACCGCCGCAAAGTCCGTCACCGGCCTTAGCCGCGCCAGCACCTGCGGCTTTTCCGCCTCCGTCAACTTCCCTTTCTTGACCTCGCGGTCCAGGTTCTTCCCGATCGTCTCCATACCGCGCTGCAGAAAGCTCTCCTGCACGTCGCGCAAAATCACGTTGTATCCCGCCCGCGCAAACACATGCGCGATGCCGTTCCCCATCGTCCCCGCGCCCAGCACCGCCACCGTCTTGATCGATTCCAGCGTCACGCATCCTCCAGGCAATTCACCGCCAAAAGTAAAGGAAACACGAGTTCAAGTTGCGGGTCAAGTTGGCGGTCCTGTGTGGAAGGTTTACGCCAACTCTGCCAGAACCAGCCACGCAGCCAGCGCCGAGTACTTTTCGTCCTGCGTCCAGGGAGAGCCAAAGGCACCTCCGAGTTCAGTCAATCGTCGCAGGAGTGTGTCTCGCCTCGTCCGAAGCGTCTTCACGCCGTGGTCCAGCAGCTCCCGCTCCCTGATGCACGCCATCTCCAATCCGCAATCCGCCGAAGAGCAGCGAAGCGCTTCGCGAAAAAGTTCTCCATCCGCACTGTGGATCAGGGCATGCGACTGCAAAATGCCCTCCAGCCCCGGCAGCGTCCTGCCGGATGCGATCAACAGCGCGCATCCAGCCACCTCGTATCCTTGATCTCCCAGCTCTGTCTGCGTGGCGCGAAGGGCGCAAGTCGCCAACCGCTTCGCTTTGGAGAGCGATCCGGCGACGAACTCGCGAGCCTTTTCCAGCGGCATTCTTTCCGCGGTGTGATACGGCTGCCGAAATTTGTAAATGAACGTCTTCACCAGATGAACGCGCTCGCGTTTCAGCACGACGGGCGCGCCATTTTCCAGAGAGAGAGTCACAAGTGCGCTCCAGCCGGAGTGCACACGGAAACCAACCGCAGCTTGCTTCATGGGAGCCTCCGCGGTAGAGGAGGGGGAGGCCCTAATCTATATCGTCCCGCGCGAAAAGTGTAGCCCCATCCCCGCGCCCAGCTCGCTCACTCCAGCGGCTCTCCTTCCACCACTTCCCGCACAATTTCCCGCGCGCGTGCCGCATCATCCGGCAGGACGTATAGCTTTGCGCGAATTCCCTGCTGGTCCACGCGGCAGTTGATTCCATTCTCGTGAAGAGCGGCAACAAGAAAATCGCTTGGCTCGCCGGCGTCCGTGGACCACACACTCGCAGTGGCGTCTTCCGGATACCACTCCGTCTCTTCACCAGCCGTGGGCGGCCCGGGGATATTCTCTTCCGGGTCTGGAGTCAACGTCGAGGGAAGTCTTTGATTCCTTTCTCGCGGACTCTCCAACAGGCGCGGAGTATTCAGATACTCGCGCTCCTCCGCATCTTCGGTCCCAAAGGCTTCCTGCACCGCTTTTTCGGCCTTCTCAAACAAAGAAAACGGGACGCCGACCTGATATCCGGGATTGTTGCTCAGATTAAAAAGATGGTCGCGGCGAAACACTGTCTTGTGCGGGATCCCGGCTTCCTCGAGCACTTCGCAAAGCTCCGCGTGCACTCGCGCATCCTCGCCCTTCCAGAAGGAACAAAACGGATCCTCGTTTGGGTCGCCGGGCTCAGCGGCCGGTTGGTCCGCCAGCGCATACTGCGGCGGGTCATTCACCAGTTTCACGTCGCAATCGGCGCAGCGCGTGAAGCCAGGTCGGTACTCGGCATTGCATTGCGGGCAAAACATCGCGTCCCGCAGTCTACCGCAAGCCCAGAGAAATTTGTATGCGGCGCAATCGCCACGTCAGTATTTCGGCGTAACGCCCAGGTTGTAAAAAATGAACGAATACACGTCGGCCATCAGTTCGATATTTTTCGTGGTGCTGCTGGCGTTGTGGCCGGATTTCGTCTCGATCCGGATCAGCACTGGATTCGTCGGGCTCGCCGCAGCTTGCAACGTTGCCGCGTACTTGAACGAATGCGCCGGCACCACGCGATCGTCATGATCGGCCGTGGTGATGAACGTTGCCGGGTATTTCACCCCGGCCTTGATGTTGTGCAGCGGCGAATACTTGTAAATCGCCTTGAACTGCTCCGGATCGTCGCTCGATCCATAATCCGCCGCCCAGTTCCACCCAATCGTGAATTTCTGGAACCGCAGCATGTCCATCACGCCCACTTGCGGCACCGCCACATGGAACAGCTCCGGCCGCTGATTCATCACCGCGCCCACCAGCAATCCGCCGTTCGACCCTCCAAGGATGGCCAGCTTTTCCGGCGAAGTGTATTTGTTGGCGATCAGCCATTCCGCCGCCGCGATAAAATCGTCGAACACGTTCTGCTTCTTCAGCTTCGTGCCGGCTTCATGCCATTTTTCGCCGTATTCCCCGCCCCCGCGCAAATTCGCTGAAGCGTAAACAAATCCCTGCTCCAGCAGCGCCAGCCGCAGCGGATTGAACCCCGGCGCCATGGTGATGTCGAAACCTCCATAGCCATAAAGCAGCGTCGGATTGGCGCCGTCCAGCTTCAGTCCCTTCTTATAGACCAGGAACATCGGAACTCGCGTGCCGTCCTTGCTGTTGTAGAAAACCTGCTTCGTCTCGTAATCCTCCGGCCGGATACCATGAACCTCCGCCATCCGGTAGGGACTCGTTTTCCGTGTCGCCAGGTCATACCGAAACACGCTCGGCGGATAGTTGAACGACGTAAACAGAAAGAACGCGTCCTTGTCGCCCCGGTTGCCGTGGAATCCTGTGGCCGATCCCGCGCCGGGAAGTTCGATCTCGTTCTCCAGCGCGCCCGAAACGCTGTACGCATAAACGTGGCTGACCACGTCCTTCAGATAGGTCGCGAACAGTTTTCCGCCAAGCGATTCCACGCTCTCCAGGGAATCCGCCTTCTCCGGAATAATCTCCTTCCACGGAGCCATCGGATTCGCCGGATCGTAAAGCATCAACTTCCCTTTTGGCGCTTCGTGATCGGTCGCAATCAGGAATTTTTCGCTCAGGTTGTCCACGACGGCATAGTTGTCGTCGGCGATCTCCGCCACGATCGGCGTAAACGCTTTCTCTTTCTTCGAGAGGTCGCGGAAATATAACGAGTTGCCGCGTTTTCCTTTGCCCCGGTCCGAAACCGAAAGAATCGCGAACCGCTCGTCGTTGGTCGTCTCCACCGTGAAAAGCCGCTGCGGATTCTCCTTGTCCTCATAGACCAGTTCGTCGGCGGATTGCTCCGTCCCCAAAACGTGATAGTAAACTTTTTGGAATTCGTTCTTCGACGAAAGTTCATGCCCCGCTTCCGGCGCATCGAACCGGCTGTAGAAAAATCCATTCCCCGCCCACCCGAATCCTGTGAACTTGATCCATTTCAGGTCGTCGGACATCACTTTCCGCGTCGCGACCTCGATCACGTGCCCTTCCTGCCAGTCCGAGCCGCCAACGGAAATTCCATACGCGGCATAGCGACCGTCTTCGGATACGTTGAGCGCCCCCAGCCGCGAAGTCCCATCCCCGGAAAACTTGTTCGGATCCAGCAGCACTTCGGGAGCCCCCTCCAGCCCCTTCTGCGCGTACACCACGTTCTGGTTCTGCAATCCGTCGTTCTTCGTGAAAAATAAATAATCGCCCTTGCGGAATGGCGGAGTGTATTTCGGAAAATTAAACAACTGCTCCATGCGCGCCTTCACCTGTGCGCGATACGGAATCTTGTCGAGATACCCGAATGTAACCTTGTTCTCAGCCTGCACCCACTTGGCGGTTTCCGCCGAATTGTCGTCCTCCAGCCAGCGGTAGGGATCGGCCACCTTCGTACCGTGGTAATCGTCCACCTGGTTGTCTTTCCGCGTCTGCGGGTAATCGAGTCCCTGCCCGAGCGAAATCGTCGAAAACAGGAGGGTAGAAAAAACGGGCAGAACGAAGCGCAGATGCAGCGCCAACTGGCAAATGGTCATGCGAGGTTCCTTTCCTGGAAATTGCGCGGAGAATCTTTGCTCATCCCTCGAACATCAGGCGGATCGGGGCCGTTGAGTATACGACCCATTCTCGCCTCTATCTATATGTAACTGCAACTGTTAACGTTCAGCTGACGCGCCTGGACACAACTGCGTCTTTTTGCACACGCAGCTCGTATACAAGGTAGTATGAGCGCACCGGCTTTCACTCTGACTGCTACACAAACTCCGCTTCTGTTCGCGGGATTCATGACCGACGACACCCACGCCCTCGCCATTGGATTGCGACAGCGCGACCCGGACCTGCTCGACCGCCTGATCGAGCAATACCAGCAGCGTCTCTTTCGCTATCTTCTCTTTCTCACGGGCAACCCGTCGCTCGCCGAAGACCTCTTTCAGGAAACGTGGATTCGCGTGCTGGAGCGCGGCCGCCAGTATAACGGCAAATCCAAATTCGATTCGTGGCTCTTCGCCATCGCGCGCAATCTTGTGATCGACGCGTCGCGCCGCAAGAAAATTTCCAGCCTCGAGGATTTGGGCGACCCGGAAAGCAACACGCCCTACGATCCTCCGGACGAGCGGACAAGCTCTGTGTTGCAAATGCTGGTGAGTCGCGAAAACGAACAAAGCGTTCAGCTCTCGCTCTTGAAAATTCCGCCCTACTATCGCGAAGTCCTGCTGCTGCGGTTCAGCGAGGAACTGGGCCTCGAGGAAATTGCCGCCGTAACGGCCACGCCGATTTCCACCGTGAAGTCCCGCCTCTACCGCGGCCTGGCTGCCATGAAAACCGTAATGACGGAAGGTGCCGCATGAACGACAACCTGCACGAACGCGCGCAACACCTCCTGGCCGAATCCGTCGTGGAAGGTTTGCGCCCCGCCGATGAAACCTGGCTCCGCGAGCATCTGGCCGGGTGTTCGGATTGCGCGCAGGCAGCCGCCGCAACGCAAAATGTTTTGCATGCGCTCCGCACCGTGCCAGTCAACGTGCCTCGCGATCTGGCGGCGCGAACGCAACTCCGCGTTCGCCTCCGTGCGCAGGAATCCGCCGCGGCCGCGGGTGGAAGCTTCTGGCTATGGGCTGTCACCGCCGCAAGTTGGCTGCTAGGCGTCTTCAGCGCGCCGCTCGTCTGGCGCGGATTCGCGTGGCTCGGCGCCAACTTTGGCTTGCCAAAAGTGGCGTTGGAGTTTGGGTTCGTCCTTTGGTGGACGGTGCCCCCGCTGCTCGCTGCCGCGATCATCCTTCACCAGAAAGCGCTGACTGCGGAATGGAACAACAAGAATTGATTCAAGCTCCGAATAACGTAGGGGCGGCTTAGCGGGAATAAACGATTTTAGCTGGAGCACAGAAAAGGAAAATCAAATGTCCGATGCATTCACAGAACGTCTTCGCCTCATCCGTTTCCGTCGCAAGCGCGAACACAGCAGTTTCCGCGATGAGCTTCGCATCATCCCGAAGTGGCTCGTCGTACTGTGCCTCTTGCTCTACATCCTCGCCCTGATCATCGGCTTCTCCGTCAACCATTATGGCTTTCAGACCGGCGGAGCGATCTTCCCCGGCGATGATTCTCTCCGCCATGACCCGGAGCTTTCCTATTTTGAGCTCGGCGGTGTCATCACCTTTGGCGCCGTCGCCCTCTCCATTCTGTTTTTCTCGCTCGGCTATGTCTATCGCGACGCCAAGCGCCGCGGCATGAATCCCGGCCTGTGGACCCTGCTGGTTCTTTTGCTGTCCGGCGGCTACTTTTTCATTGGCTTCATCATCTATCTGCTCGTTCGAGAGCCGCTTCCCTATCCCTGCCCGCAATGCGCCGCCAACGTCAACGCGCGCTTCAATTTCTGCCCCAATTGCAAATGCAATCTGCACCCCGCCTGCCCGCAGTGCCAGCGCGAAGTCTCCGACGGCGACAAATTCTGCCCCTACTGCGCCACCGAACTCGCGCACACCAAACCGGTTCCGACGGCGTAGCATGGCTTCCCTTCCTTCAACGCATCTGTAGCTCGGGCCTCTGAGGCCCGAGGCTTTCCCCTTGCACGAAAATGAACGCTTGACATGCAACCATTTGGTTGCCTATTATCCTCCCCGTGAGGATGGATCGGGTCTTCAAAGCTCTCGCCGATTCCAACCGCCGCAAACTCCTCGACCTTTTGCGCGCGGACAACGGCCAGGTGCTCGGCGACCTCTGCAGGCATCTCGACATGAGCCGCCAGGCCGCCACCAAGCACCTGAAGCTGCTTGAAGCCGCCAACCTGGTGGTCACCGTCTGGCGCGGCCGCGAGAAACTCCATTACCTGAATCCCGTGCCCATCCACGAAATTTACGAACGCTGGATCGGAAAGTTTGAACGTTCCCGGTTGCGGGCCCTGTACGACTTGAAGGAGGAGCTGGAGAAGGACTATGAAAAATAAATCTCAATTCGTTTACGTCACCTACATCTCATCGACACCGGAAAAGGTATTTAACGCCTTGATGGATCCGGAAATGACCCGCAGGTATTGGGCGCACCTGAACGTCTCCGACTGGAAAGTGGGTTCGCCCTGGAAGCATGAGGACTCTTCCACGGGAGAGACCCATCTCGTGGGCAAAGTTGTGGAATCCACGCCTCCACGCCGCCTGGTGATCACCTGGGCATCCAGTGCAGACGACAAGAACCCGGAAAAACATTCCCGGGTAACGTTTGAGATTGATTCGTCCGGAAAAGCAGTCCGCCTCACGGTGACTCACGACGAACTGGAGCCCGGCTCGGAAATGGAAAAGGGCATCACTCGCGGATGGCCCGTGGTTCTTTCCAACCTCAAGACGTTGCTGGAAACCGGCCAGGCGATGGAAACGAAGGAGCTGTTTGCCTTCTCGAAAAAATAGAATCGCGGCACCAGGTGCCCCCCACGCCGCCTTTGCGTGTGGGTCTTGGGTGTCCTCTCAAACCATTGACTGTAGAAATGTAAGCTAGAACCGCTCGACTGCAAGCGCGACGGCGTTGCCGCCGCCGAGGCACAGCGCGGCGATGCCGCGCTTCAGATTGCGCCGCTGCAATTCATAGAGCAGCGTGACCAGGATGCGCGCGCCGGACGCGCCGATCGGATGGCCCAGCGCGACGGCGCCGCCGTTCACGTTTACCTTTTCCGGATTGAGCTTCAGTTGCCGCGTCACCGCAATTGCCGCGACTGCGAACGCTTCGTTTAACTCCACGAGGTCCACGTCCTTCTCGCGGTCCCATCCGGTTTTCGCCAGCAGCTTTTCCACGGCTTCCACCGGCGCCATCATCACCCACTTGGGCTCCACGCCGCTCACCGCCTGCGCGACGATCCGCGCGATGGGCTGCTTGCCAAGACGAGACGCGTTGCGCTCGCTGGTGACGACAAGCGCGGCCGCGCCATCATTGGTGCCCGGCGCGTTGCCCGCGGTCACGGTGCCGTCTTTCTTGAACGCCGGCTTCAATTTGGCCAACGCTTCCAGCGTCGTATCTTCGCGCGGCGATTCGTCGTACTTGATCACGATCGGATCGCCCTTTTTCTGCGGCACTTCGATAGGAAGAATCTGCGCCTCAAAGAAACACGACTTGCGCGCGCGAATCGCTTTCTGGTGGCTTTCAAACGAAAATTTGTCCTGCTCTTCGCGGCTGATCTTGTATTTCTCCGCCACCAGTTCGCCCGTGTTCCCCATATGGAAGTTCTCGTACGCATCCCACAACCCGTCCCAAATCATGGAGTCGACGAGCTTGCCGTCGCCCAGCCGATAACCGGTCCGCGCCTGCGGCAAAAGATATGGGCAGTTGGACATGGACTCCATGCCGCCGGCCACCACGATTTCGCTTTCGCCAAGTTGCACGGCCTGCGCCGCCAGCGCCACGGCCTTTAACCCGGAGCCGCAGACTTTGTTGATCGTCATCGCCGCAACGCGCGGGTCGCAGCCGGCTTTCAGCGCCGCCTGTCGCGCGGGGTTCTGGCCAAGTCCGGCCTGCACCACGTTGCCGAGAATCGCCTCGTCTACCTGCTTGCCCTCAAGCCCGGCGCGACGCACCGCCTCAGCCACAATTTTTCCTCCGAGTTCCGGCGCGGCAAAACTCGAAAGCCCACCCTGAAATTTTCCAATTGGCGTGCGGACAGCGGAGAGAATGACTGGGGTTTCCATGAAACCACCTCCCGAATGACAGAAGCTCAATTATAGCGCGATGAGCCAAAGTCAGCCGAAAGAGGCGGCCGGAACGAAGAGGCTTCGTCCCGGCCATCAATACACTTCAAATCAATTAGCAGCAGCGTCCGCAGCAGACTGCGATTCATCTGCGCTCGGTCCATACAAACCGGGAACAGGTACGCCCAGCAGTCGGTAATAGACGGTGAGCTGGGCGCGGTGATGAATGATGTGATTGAAGATCATGCTGCGAAGGCAAGCGGCGCGAGGCATCGTGAAAATGGTCTGCCCGCCGGCCTGCAGCGTCCAATCTTTCATCATGTCCGCGTCGCTCGCGCCCGCGATCGCTTTGCGGGCCTCGGCCACGCCCTTGTCGAATTCAGCGAGGATTTGCTGGTGGTTCTCCATTTTCGGCGGCTCGTACGGTGCGCCGCCGACTGGCGCGTAATCAAATTTCTCCGTCTGCATGGTCATCGTGATCCACCCGGGCATGGTGGCGATGTGGCCGGCAAGCCAACCGACGGTGCCGGATTTATCGTGAGGCTTCCAATTCCACTTCTGGTCGGGCAGGCGCTCAAGCGTTTTGCGAGTCCCGGCCATCTCTTGGTCGAATTCGCCAAGCAGTGATTGTCCAATGGTCATAGCGGTGGTCTCCTTTGCGGAAGGCAATATTGAGGCGGCCAACATCGTAGGCAAATAAAAAGCGAAAGTCAAGGAGTTTTTGTCAGCCTCGCTTCCCCGCCCTTTCACCACCTCATACTTCTATACGGCCAAAATGGTTCACTTATTACAGGCACCCCGCGGTTGACACAGCGCGCGCAAAGCACAGAATGTCCTCATGGCTCACGAACTGACCACCTCGTATATAAAAGACTCCACCGAGCTGTTTCGCTATTACAAGAAACTTGCCGAACGCGCGCTCGCACAGTGTCCGGACGAAGGACTGTTCACCGAACTCGACACCGAATCGAACTGCATCGCCGTCATCGTGAAACACATGTCCGGCAACATGCGCTCGCGCTGGAGAGATTTTCTGACCACCGACGGCGAAAAGCCCGACCGCAATCGCGACACCGAATTCGAAGCGCCGCCAAAGTCGCGCGCCGAATTGATGGAGCTTTGGGAGTCCGGTTGGAAATATCTCTTCGACGCGCTGGATGCGCTATGCGAGGAGGATGTGACGCGCACCGTCACCATCCGCACCGAGCCACACTCCGTGATGCAGGCCATCAATCGCCAGATCGCCCACTATTCCTATCACGTCGGACAGATCACTTTCCTCGCCAAACATTTTGCCGCGCAATCCGGCCAGTGGACCGCCGTCACCGTGCCTCGCAAAAAGTCCGCCGACTTCAACGCCAGGGTCGCCTCCGGCCAGGCCTCGCAACGATAGTTCTGAAATCGTTGGCGGTAATTTTGGCGGCAAGTTTGCCCTTCGCTTCCCCTTCGCCGCAAAAGGCGTTACCCTGCTGAAGCGATGGCCAAGACACTTTTTGAAATGGGGCAGCCGGAAAGCGGAGGGCTGCTACTGAACGACGCGCAGCGGCGCGCGATCACGCATGGCGACGGGCCGCTGCTGGTCATCGCCGGCGCGGGCACGGGCAAAACACACGTCATCACCGAACGCATCCGTCACCTGCTGGAATCCGACGATTCCCTGCTGGGCGAAAATATTCTTGCGCTCACCTACACCAAAAAAGCCATCGCCGAGTTGAGAATTCGCGTGACCAAAGGCATCGGCGAACGCGGTAAAGATGTAGTAATCGCGAATTTCCATTCCTTTTGCGAAAAAATCCTGAAGGAAGTGAATCCCAATCTATTGCCACTGGAAGATGTGGATCATTGGATTTTATTGCGGCGCAATTTAGCGCGGCTAAGGCTGGATAAATACCGGCGCCTTGCTGAACCGGGCCAATTCCTGAGCGATTTTATCCACTTCTTTTCGCGCTGCCAGGACGAGCTGGTTTCCAGTGACGATTACCAGAAGTTTGCCGATCTTCTCGCGAAGGAACTCGAGGAGGAAAAGTCCGGTCTTGACGAAGACACTTTCAAGGAACGCGCCGAGCAAGTGGCGCTACAGCAGGAAATCGCGCGCGCCTATCGGGCCAGCGAAGAAATTCTGCGCGAAAAGAAAGCGGTGGCGTTGAACGGCCTGATTACCGAAGCCGTGACCTTGCTGAAAAACGATCCTGCGCGCCGCCGCCAGTTGCAGGAGCGCTTCAAGCACATCCTGGTGGACGAATTTCAGGACACCAACATCGCGCAACTCGAACTTCTGCACCTGCTCTCCGCCGAGCGCCGCAACATCGTGGTTGTTGGCGACAACGACCAGGCCATCTACCGTTTCCGCGGGGCCTCGTTCGGCAGCTTCAAGCTTTTCCTGCAGCGCTTCGCGGGGTGGAAAGAAGGCGAGGATTCCACACCATTTCGCGTGGCGCTGATGGACAACTACCGCTCCACGCCGAACATCCTGCGAGTGGCGACGCAAGCCATCGGCATGAACGAGGTCAGCCCCGAATTCCCCAAAAAAGTTTTGCAGGCCAACAAAGCGGAAGGCGAAAAGATCCGCATCGTCGAAATGGAATCCGCTGAAGACGAAGCGGCGTGGGTGGCCGACGAACTCGAGCGGCTTCACGGCGCGGGGCGCCGCTGGAAAGATTTCGCGGTGCTCTATCGCCAGCACGCGCATCGCGATCATCTGGTCGAACAGCTCTCGCAGCGCAGAATTCCCTTCGTCATCAGCAAGCTTTCGATCCTTGAGCATCCCCTCGTGCGCGACGTCCTGGCGTATCTCCGGTTGATTGCCAAACCGTTCGACGATATCGCCTGCGCCCGCGTGCTCTCCGCTCCCGCCTGGCATATGACCGCCGAAGATCTGGTGCGGCTTGCCGAGCGCGCCCGCAAGAAACGCGGCACGGCTCTATACAACACTCTGCAGGCGCCGCAGAGCGAGCTGCCGTTTGATCCGTCGTCCGCTGCGTTCAAAACGCTGATCGAATTCTTGACCGAGCAGCGCAAAACGATGCGCCGCCGCTCCGCACGCGAAATCCTGGGCGACCTGATCGAGTGGCTGGAGGTGCCGCAACGGGCAGGCACGCAGGATCGCAAATACGTGAACCAGCTTGGGCAATTCATGAAGGACTGGGAGCCAAAAAGCGAAACGCGCGCGCTGCCGGAATTTCTGGAATACCTGGATTATTTCGAGCAGGCGGGCGGCACGCTTAGCCTCGAAGACGACGCTCCCGGCGATGCCGTGCAACTGATGACCGTGCACGGCGCGAAAGGCCTTGAGTTCCCCCACGTCTTTCTGTTGCGCGTGAACTCCAACGCGTTTCCCGCTCGCAATCGCTCGCCGTTGTTTGAATTTCCCGACCGCTTGATGAAGGAAGAGTTGCCGGAGGGCGACTTTCACATTCAGGAAGAGCGGCGGCTGTTCTATGTCGCGCTGACGCGGGCCGAAGACCGCCTCACGATGACCACAGTGCGCGAGAAGCGCGGCAAGGTGCCTGTCTTCATCGAAGACATCCTGATGGATCCCTCGATCAAGCGCCGCGACGTCCGGCAAATCGCGCCCAAGCGGAAACCTCCGAGGCCCGAAACCGACAAACCATCGGACCCCATGAGCGGCGAACTTTTCCCCGCAGACGAAGCTCCTCCGAAAATCTTTTCCCGCATCGCCAAGTGGGCGGAGGAATTCCACCCCGCATCGCCTGAACCGCTCAAACTCAGCTCGTCCGCCGTCGTAAATTACAAAAAATGCCCGCAGCAATACGCCTTCGGTTATTTGTGGTCGCTAAAAGAAGGCCCGCGCGCGATGCTGAGCTTCGGAAGCGTGATCCACACCACGATCAAGCGCTTTCTCGAGCAGCTGAAAAAAGGCGTGAAGCTGCCGTTCGACGAAGTGCAGCGCATCTACGAAACCGAGTGGACCAGCGTGGGCTATGAAGATGAATACCAGGAAGGCGAGTACAAAAAAGACGGCCTGGAGCAGCTGAAAGTTTTCCACGCGGCGATGTTGCAGGACCCGCCGGACATCCTCGAGCAGGAAAAAGGCTTTGAACTTCCGCTCGAAAACAACGTGATCCTGACCGGACGCATGGACCAGGTGAATTCGCTGGGCCGCAAAGACGTGGAAATCGTGGACTACAAAACCGGCAAGCCGAAAAAAGACGCCGACGCCCGCAAGGATTTGCAACTCAGCGTCTACGCGCTTGCCGCCAAAGAAATTTTCGAGTGGAATCCCACGCGTCTCGTGTTCCACTACCTGCAGAACAACCAGCGGCAGGAAACCACGCGCGACTCCAAGCAGATCGCCGAAGCCGAAGCCACCGTCCAGGAAACCGCCGCCGACATCCGCGCTGGAAATTTTCCCGCGAAGCCCGGCTTCTTCTGCCGCGGCTGCGCCTACAAGCCAATCTGCCCGGCCCACGAGGAATCCCTCGGCGGCGGATAGGGCCGATTAGACGAGGGCGTCGAGGCGAAAATGTCGGCGCGCCGACATTTAAAGTATTACTTGAAGGTTTATTCAATAGTTACTAAACATTCGAACGGACGCCCACATATGTTGAAACGCAAGCGGTTAGCTTTCGGGATTCGAATGCGCTTTTTCCCAAAATGAAAAAATGCGTCGAAGGAGCCGGGCGGGCAAGTTCCCTTCCCGCCGATTGAAGTTTCGACTTCCGAGTGTTACCCTCAGCGGCACGTAATCCAAGCCGTATCTAAAAAGGCCCATGCGACGACTCTCCCTCGCGGTTCTGTTCTTTTCTTTTTGTATTGCTGCCCATGCCCAGAATGGTTGCCCTGCGATGCAGGTTCCTCCTCCCGACACAAGCATCATCTTCTCGCCTCGTCAGGAAACGGAATTTGGCGAAATTTACGCCGAACAACTCAACAGCGAGTACCAGGTCATCGACGATGAGAGCCTCACCGGCTACCTGACCCGTGTGGGCACCCGCGTAGCCGCGCAATTGCCAGACAGCGGTTTGCATTATCGATTCTTCCTCTATGACAACCCGGAGATCCAGGCGTTCGGCATTCCCGGCGGCCGCATCTATGTTTCACGAAAAATGGTGGCTTTCCTCAAGGACGAAAACGAGCTGGCAAGTCTCCTCGGACACGAATTGGGCCATCTCGTCGCGCGAGAACAGGCCGCTGATGTTTCGAAGTTGTTTCGCAACGTCCTGGGAATTACCAGCCTGCCCGAAAACGAAAATCTGTTCGACCGCTACAACCAAGTAGTGGAGACCTCCCGGCTGAAAAAAGCGTCTACCAGTTCTTCCAAGGAGAGTGACCGGGCGCAGCTTATTGCCGACCAGCTGGGCCTCCAAGCTGTGGCCCGGGCAGGCTATTCTCCGCGCGCCTTTCCCGATTTTGTCGATCGGCTGCTAGAGACAAAGGGGAACACAGGAAGTTGGCTGACCGAGCTGTTCGGGGCAACCAAAGCGAACTCCAAACGATTGCGGGAACTACTGAAGGACCAGTCGACCCTGCCGCCGGCCTGCGTGGCCAGCCAGCCGGTGGAGCAGGCTGCCGCGTTCAAGAGCTGGCAGGCCACGGTGCTGCGCTACCGGGGAATCGGGCATGCCGAGAATATCGGCGGAGTCTTAATGCGCAAGCACCTGAATGATCCCTTGCGCGGTGACATCAATTTCTTCCACTTCAGCAACGATGGAAAATACCTGATTGCACAGGACGATGGCGGCATCTACGTCATGACCAGGGATCCATTGAAGTTCATTTTTCGGATTGACGCGCCGGACGCGGAAGAAGCGCAGTTTTCTCCCGATTCACGCAGCGTCGTCTTCTTCAGCACCGGTCTTCGCGTGGAAATCTGGGACATCAATCGGCGAGAGCAGACTAGCGTGGCCGACGTCCCGGCCATGAAAGGCTGTCGCCAATCCGCGTTATCTCCCGATGCGCGTTTCCTGGGATGTTTCCAGGATGACATGAGCCTATTGCTGTTCGACGTGGCAACCGGGGCAAAGCTGCTGGAAAGAAGAAACTTCTTCGATTTCGATCCAGGCATGAGAAGTTTCGATGACCTGTTCAAGTTTTTGTTCTTAACGACCCATCGGGAAGTGATCACCATGCGATTTTCTCCGGACGCACGCTATTTTGTCGCTTCTTCCCGCACCGGCGAAAACGCGGCGCTCGATCTGCGCACGAAAGAGAAAATCAATGTATCGGGAGCGCTCCACGGCGCGATTGCCCACTCGTTCACATTTATCCGCCCGGATCAGATTGTCGGCATTGACGAACACGCTCCCACAAAATCGCGAGTAGTGGAGTTCCCTTCGGGCAAAGTGATCGATCATGTCCCGCTGGGCGAAACAACCTTATTCTCCTCGAGAAATCCGAAATATATTCTCGTACGGCCTTTTCTGGACCGTCCCGTTGGCCTCCTCGACCTGGAGAAGAAACGCGTGATTTTTTCAGGCCGAATCCCGGCAATGGATGTCTGGGGAGAGGTGGGGGTGAGCGAAAAAATCAATGGGGAAGTCGGAATCTTCAAGATTGGCGAAAACGATGCCAGGTGGATTCTCCAGCTCCCCCTCGGGAAACTGGGCAGTTTACAAGCCGCGGTGGCATCGCCCGATCTCCACTGGATCGGCTTCTCTACCAGAACGCGCGGCGCCGTCTGGGACACGCTCACCGGTGAACGTTTGTTGCACGTTCGCGACTTCCAGAACGCCGCCTGCACCGAAGGTTCCTCCTTGCTGTTTGATTTCCCCAAGTTTGGAAAATTGGACCGCGAGTTTGCGATTGTAAATCCTCAGAACAACCATACCAGTACACACCCGGTGAAGGATGATGAAGATGCGCGCTTTTTCGGCAACACGATACTCCGTCTGAAATTCGGCGAGAAATCACGCGGCAAGAATCAACCCGTTGACGTGGAAGCAATGGACACGACTCAGATGACTCCGTTGTGGTCGCATAGTTTTCCGAAGGGAGGCCCGGGAATCGGCGGCTCCCCGGAATCCGGAAAGATCCTTCTTGCCTGGAATGCCCGGGCCGCAGGCCTTGCCGAGGAAACTCTCCACGACGCGAACCTCCTCAACCGCCTGCCGAAAACAAATCTCAATGATTCCGATTATTTTTTCCAGATCGTGGACGCACGGAGCGGAAAAAACACGGGAGGGGTATTTCTTCCGACAGGTAAATACTCGTTTTCCCCCGAATACTGGAATCTGGCCGGAGATTCGCTCGTGATCGTGGATAACCAGCACCGTGTACTCCTTTATTCCATCGCGACGGGTGAACCAAAGAAAAAGTGGTTTGGTGACCGGCCCCGGTTATCGAGAGATGGAAAATTCCTGGCACTGGAAAACGGCCAAGGGCATTTGCGCGTGTTCGACCTGAATGCGCTCCAGCGCACCAACGAGTATTTCTTTGCGGAACCCATCGCCACAAAAAGATTCTCAGCCGACGGAAGGCGCCTGCTGGTCGTATTGAGCGATCAGACCGTGTTCCAGCTGGATCTTGGTGGATCGGCCGCAGCAGCCGCAAACTGAATACCCGGACCTGGATTGTCTAACTGCAAAAAAGGCGCCGCGGAGGGCCGCGGCGCCTTTGCAAAACCGAATTTGGATCGGGCCTGGGTTACTTGGCCTTTTTCGGGGATTTCTTGTCGGCCTTCTTGGCTTTTTTTGCCATGCAGTTCTCCTTGTCTCGGTCAGTCGTTAAGGACGCAGGCAAGCGAAACGAAAGATTCGCGGTGCTGCCCGCTGCAACTGCTATACGGGTGCTGGCGGCAAGTGTCAAGAAAATTTCGCGGTGTTGGGCGGAAATCGCGATGATGGGGCTTCAATCTGACTTCCTTGGGCGATCAACGAAACAGCCAAAAAACTATTTCATACTTGGGGTTCGGCTGATCGAACCATGTCCTCAGGGGCTAAAGCCCTATTTTCCCGAATTCCAATGTCGGAGCTGAAGCTCCGACCCCCGGAAAACCATTTACCAGATGACTTCAAGTGGGGTTAGAGGGCTGCAGCCGGCGCAACCCTGGTGGATTATTTGGAAGTTTCGGTGAAGGTGCCGCCGTAATAGCCCTGGCGGGCGAGTATGGTCAGGCCGTCGCGGCGAACGCGCACTTCGATGGAGTGGTAGTCCACCTTGCGGTCGCCCTTGGGCGAATAGGTCAAGGTGTACTGGTTGCGGGCCTCTTCGGTGATGCGCGTATAAAATTCGGAGAAAGCGTTCTGCTTCGCGCCGTAGTAGATGTCGCCGCCGGTATCGTGGGAGTAGTTGACCAGGCGGTTGAACTTGCGCTCGAAGTAGGAACTGCCGGTGGCCACGCTGTAGACGCTGATGCCCTGACGGAGGAGCTCCGCCTTGGTTTCGTCATAGCTGTGGGTGTTGAACTTTGCGCCGTTCTGGCCGTCGGAGATCAGCAGGATCACCTTGCGACGCTTGCGGGAATCGCGATCTTTGAGCAGATCGGCCGCCGCAAAAACCGCATCGTCCAGGGCCTTCGTGGGTTGGCCCTTGATGGCCTGGAGGCCGGCCGGATTCGGCGGAGCTCCTGGTGCGGGCGCGTTGTTAATGGTTGGGCCGTTGAATGGGCCGCCGGGGGGCGCGACGGAGGGTTCGGAGGAGAGAGTGGTGCGCTTGAGTTCGGTAAGAAGATTGTCCTGATCCTTGGTGAAGCCCGTTCCTTCATGGAAGAACTGGTCGAAACGGCAAATAATTGTTTCGTCGCTGGTGCTCAGGCCGCCGACGATGGAAGCGAGGCTGGGGTCAACCTGCTGCTCGTCCTTGCGCTTCAAATCGTTGTCGATAAGGATGACCAGTGAGAGCGGAAAGGTTTCCACGGAGAGCCGCGTAACTTCCTGTTCGACATTGTCTTCAAAAACGCGAAATTCGTCCCTGCGCAGGTCCGCCACCAGGTTGCCGTTGCGGTCTTTCACTGTGACGGGCACAACGACGGTGGAGGTGGTGATGCGGATCGGTGCGGGTCCCTGTTGCTTATCGGCAGGTTTGGGTTCCTGCGCGGCAGGTGGAGTGGCCGGCTTTTGCGGCGCAGGATCCTGCGCCAAGAGGGGCGCGGCAAGGAGGCCAAGCATGGGTGCGGCAGCGAAAAACGCGCTTTTTCGTGGACAATTCATGTTGTTAGGGCCAAACTTTCCCGGGCTAGTGTGAACTCAGGTGCTGTCGAGCTTTCGACGCATCCCGCAGGCCAGTAGGTTGCATCGTATCGAATGACGCTACCCAGGGCGTGGGGCACAGGACCAGTAAAAAGCAGCAACCCCTCGCCGTACCAAGACCTCAATTAAGGATACCGGGAAACAGTGAAATCCGTGAGCGCGAAGATGCGAGTTTGGAACAGGTTGGGCGTGCAGGCGCTGGCCTGCGGCGCGGCGTTGGCTCTGGCAGCTCCCGCAGTGCCGCAGGGGCAAACCCCGACGATCAAGGCGGAAGTGAACCTGGTGAACCTGTTCGCAACCGTGCGCGACAAGAACAAGCGCGTGGTTACGGACCTGAAGCAGGAGAACTTCAAAATTTCCGAGGATGGCCACGAGGAGAAGATCGCGTTCTTTTCGCGGGAAATGACGATGCCGATTACGCTGGGGCTGCTGCTGGATACGTCCGGAAGCGAGCAGAACATGCTTGGCGCCATTCAGGGAGCGGGCAGCCGATTCGTGCGGCGCGTCTTGCGCAAGGGCGATGAGGCAATGATCATTTCGTTCGACACGGACGTGGACCTGCTATCGGATTTTACGGATGACCGTTCGATCCTGGATCGGGCGATTAACAAGGCGCGGATCAATACTCCTGGTGGAGGATACATTGCGGGAAACCCCGGGCCGGTGGGTTCCGGGAATATGACCGGCACGGCGCTTTATGATGCGATTTATCTGGCGTGCGGGGAAAAGCTGAATGGCGAGGCGGGGCGCAAAGCGATCGTGATTGTTACCGACGCGCAGGATGAGGGAAGCAAGGTGAAATTGGAGGAAGCAATTGAGTCCGCGCAGAGGACGGACACGGTGATTCACGTTCTGCTGGTGGCCGATCCGCGCTATGGTGGGAACGGCGGAGTGGCGCGGCGGCTAGCGGATGATACGGGCGGGCGCGTGATTTATGTCAGCTCGGAAAAAAAGCTGGAAGAAGCTTTCGACCAGATTTCCGAGGAACTGCGCAGCCAGTACACGCTGGGGTACTACCCGACGAACAATTCGCGGGACGGGAAGTTTCGGAAAATTCGGCTGGACGTGGACAATCACGACCTGAAAGTACTTGCCCGCAAAGGCTATTACGCGCCCAAAGGCTAACCAGCCCGCTTTTCCCTCTCCATCACCGATTGACCACAGGCAACTGCTTGGCTAGTATCTCAGTGCGGCCAAGAACCATCATCAACTACCCCCAATGAACCAGGACAAAATCGCCCACTATCGAATCGTTCGCCAACTGGGAGCGGGCGGCATGGGATTGGTGTACGAGGCGGAGGACACGAAGCTCGGGCGGCGCGTGGCGCTGAAATTCCTGAAAGAGAGCGCGGGACACGATGCGGGAGCGATGGAGCGTTTTCTCCGCGAAGCGCGGTCGGCGTCGGCACTGAATCACCCGAACATCTGCACGGTACATGCGATCGAAGAGTGCGATGGGCGCACCTTTATCGCGATGGAACTGCTGGAAGGCGAATCGCTCGACAAAGTGCTGGCTCGGGGCACGATGCCGATCTCGCACTGCGTGGAGGTTTGCATCGAAATTGCGGACGCGCTGGATGCCGCGCACAAAAAAGGAATCGTCCACCGCGACATCAAGCCCGGGAACATTTTCCTGACCAACCGCGGGACCACCAAGATACTGGATTTCGGCCTGGCGAAGTTGATGGAAGTGGAGGGAGGCCCATCCGAGGACACGCTGGCGGATTCGGAAACCGTTTTTCAGACGAGCGTGGGAACGACGGTGGGGACGGTGGTGTACATGTCTCCGGAGCAGGCGCGAGGCGAGGCTCTGGACGCGCGCACGGATCTTTTTTCGCTTGGCTCGGTGATGTATGGAATGGTGACCGGACGGCACCCGTTTCAGGGATCGACGAGCGCGGTGATTTTCGGGAACATCCTGCACGCGGCGCCGGTTTCGCCGGTGCACTTCAACAGCGACATCCCGGCGGAACTGGAACGAATCATCAACAAGCTTCTGGAGAAAGACCGGGAGATGCGTTACCAGGTGGCGGCGGAGTTGCGGGCGGACCTGAAACGCCTGCTGAGGGAACTGGAGCCGGGGCGGCCACCGTCGGATTCGAGCGTCGCCGCGAGCCGCGCGAGCGTGAGCGCCGCGCAGGCGGCGGCAAAATCATCCGGCGCCGCGCACAAGCCGATCAGCAGCACGGTGCTGGTGGAAGCCGCGAACCAGAACAAATTGGGAACCGGGGCGATCCTCGCCGTCGTCGCGGTGCTTGCAGCGGCCGCAGCTTACGGCGGGTACACATTCGTGCAGAAGAACAAGCATCTGCCGTTCGAGAAATTCAGCATCGAGAATGTTTCGAACAACGGACACATCTCGCAGGCGGCGATTTCTCCCGACGGGAAATACCTGCTGCAGGCGCTTGAGGAAAAAGGAATGCAGTCGCTGTGGCTGCACCACATCCCGACGGAAACCAATAAAGAGGTGGTGGAACCCGCGGCGGCGCTCTATGAAAGCCTGCGCTTTTCGCCGGATGGCAATTACATCTATTTTCTGAGGCGTGAAGAAGCGGAAGAGAGCATGTCGGTGCTGTATCGCGCGTCAGTATTGGGCGGCACACCAACGGTTCTGGTGAAGGACGTCGACAGCCCCATTACATTTTCGCCGGACGGGGCACATTTTGCATTCCTGCGCCAACTGCACGATTCGCCGAAGTGGGATCTGCTGCTGGCAAAGAGCGACGGAACCATCGAGCGGGCCATTTTCAGCGGGCAGGAACTGAAGAGCGACAGCTATGTGCCGGCGTGGTCGCCCGACGGCAAGATTATTCTGATCCCCATCGTGCAACCGTCACGCGACGCCATCGGCGGATTTTCGGCGGTGAATGCTTCCGACGGCAAAGCGCAAACCGTGGCGGCCTCCGCGGACCAGGTTTTCTATGTGCCCACATGGCTTCCGGACGGTTCGGGCCTGATCGTCAACAGTTCTCAGCTGGGCAGCGGGCATTTGCAGACGCACCTGGGGTTTGTGAGTTACCCCGGGGGCGAATTCCGCGAACTCACCGCCGACACCAACAACTACGGCGAACAGACCATCTCGAAAGACGGCAAGACGCTTGCCGCGATCCAGAGCAGTCTGCGATTCGATCTCGGCGTCGCCCCCGCCGGCGAGCCGGACAAGCTTACGGTGGTGCCGCTGAGTTCGCGCCGGCCGATCTGGGGCTGGAGTTGGACAGCGGATGGCAAGCTGGTGTTGCCGCAGTCCGGTGACATCAAGATCGTGAGCATGAACGGCGGGGAAAAGATTCTTCTCTCGGACAACAAACATATCGCGGACCAGGTATCCGCCTGTGGCGACGGCCGCTACGTCGTTTTCCGGCAGTTGGCACGCACAAGCGCCGCATCGTCAAATCTGTGGAGAATGAATATCGATGGCAGCGACCAGCGCCCACTGACTTCGGGTTTTAGCGAACATGCCCCGACGTGTTCCAAGGACGGCCGCTGGGTCTATTACGTGGACAACAACGACAGCCATTACCTGAAGCGCGTCCCGATCGATGGCGGATCGCCGCAGACGATCGTGAGCTTTTCGCTGGGACATTACGCGCTTTCCCCCGACGGTACGCAAGTGGCTTCACTCGAAGTTCGGGAACTGGATCATAAACTGATGCTGCGGTTGGACTCAACGGAATCGCATCACATGGTCTATCACGACATGGATCAGCGAGCGCTCGAAGAGGGGCTGGCGTTTTCGCCGGACGGAAAAGCGGTGGTCTATATGGTGAGGGAAAAGGGCGTGGACAACCTGTGGGCGCAATCGCTGGACGGCTCCGCCGCCAAGCCGCTTACCCACTTTAATGCCGACAAAATCTTGCGCTTCAAGTATTCGCCCGAGGGGTCGCAGATTGCGATCGAACGCGGAGAATCGGAATCGGATGTAGTGTTGTTGAAAGACACCAGCAAGTAAGCGAGATTCCCGCCGGCAGCCGAAGTTCAAAAAAATCCAGAGAAAAGCCTGCCTACTTCACCGCTCCGGCAGGTTTCAGGGGTTCCACGTTGGTGCGGGCGAAATAGCCTTTACGGGCGCGCACCTGGTAGCCCTTGTGTTCGGGAACATCGATACGGATTTTATGATATCTGCCGTCGAGCGCGTGGGTCGAGGGGTTATAAGCGATCGAATACTGATTGCGAAGTTCGTCGCCGATATCCTGGAAGGACTGGTCGAGATCGTCCACGTGATAGGGATAGAATGCGCGGCCGCCGGTTTCTTCGGCAAGCGCTTGCAAGATTTTGTCGCCGTCGGTGAGATGGTATTTGCGGTTGCCGGTGCGTTCCTTGCTCGGATCGTCGAGCGTGACCCACTGGGTGCTGGTGCTGATGGTGTAAATCACGACGCTGCTGCGTTGGGCCATTTCGATAGCTTCGGCGCGGGTGTGGGTGGAGAGATTGTCTTCGCCGTCGCTGATCAGAATCATTACGCGGCGGACCACGTCGGGCTGGTCGCCGGGTGGGCGCGGAGGATGGCTAAGTTCCTGATCGCAGGCATCGTAAATCGCGTCATAGACGGCTGTGCCACCGCCGGCGCGGGTGCGCAGAATCTGGTCGCGCAACTTGCCGGTGTCCGGAGTGAACGCCTGCACGACTTGGGGCTCGTCGTCGAAGGTCATTACGAAGGCTTCATCCTTGCCTCGACGGAGCACGCTGAAAAGAAAATTGTTCGCGGCGTCCTGTTCGAATTTGATGCGGTCACGAATGCTGTTTGAGGTGTCGAGCAACATGCCGATGCGGAGTGGAAGATCGGACTGGCGGCTGAAGTAGCGGATGTCCTGAGCGGCATTGTCGTCCAAGACTCTGAAGTCCTGCTTCTCGAGAGTAGGCACAAGCTTGTTGCGGCGATCGAGAACGGTGAAGAGGACGTCCACGAGGTTGACCGTGGTGGTGATTTTCGTTTGGCTCTTTTGCAGCGGCTCTTGCGGCGGAGGCGGAGGCGCGGCGGGCGGATTCGAAGGATTCTGTTGCTGGGCCAATAACAAAGCGCTGCCCAAAAGACCGATGGATACAAAAAACCCGAGGAGACGGAGTCGCATGTTGAACGATTATAGAAACCCTTTGAGGGCAACGTCAATGAGCGCGGGAGACTCGCCCGCCGCAGCGACAAGTTGCTGGAGGAAGGCGCGAAGTTCGGGCGGCAGGGGCGCAACGAGTTGAATTGAGTGGCCGATGCGGGGCTGGCGAAAGCCAAGCTTTGCAGCGTGCAGAAAATTGCGGCCGAGCGCGGGCAAAGAAGAGTTCCCCACTTGCAATTGTGCGGAAGCGCCGTAGAGAGTGTCGCCAACGACGGGATGCCGGAGCGCGGAAAAGTGGACGCGGATCTGGTGGGTGCGGCCGGTGTGGAGTTGCACTTCGACCAATGTGGTGGAATCGATTCGGGCGAGCACCCGCCAGTCCGTGCGGGCCGCGCGAGCGTTGGGCAGTGAGGCGGCCCGCCTGGCGGTCATGCGGTTTCTGCGGACGGGGTCGCGGGCGATGGGAAGTTCGATGCGGCCTTGCTCTTCTGCAAGGGTGCCCTGCAGGAGGGCCAGATATGTCTTTTGGACGGTGCGGTCGCGGAAGCTGTCCGCCAACTTGGCATGAGCGAAATCATTTTTGGCGACGAGCAGGATGCCGGAAGTTTCCTTGTCGATACGGTGGACGATGCCGGGGCGAAGAGGATCGCCGCCTTGGGAAAGCGCCTGGCCGCGCCCGAGCAGCGCGTTGACCAGAGTGCCGCGGGAATTCCCCGCGCCGGCGTGGACGGTCATGCCCGCGACTTTGTTCACCGCAATCAGGTCGTCGTCTTCATAAAGAATGTCGAGTGGAATCTGCTCGGGTTCGGCCTTCATCGCGGGGCGTGGAGTGGGGGTGACTTCGATAACGTCATCGGCGCGAACTTTATGGGAATCTTTCGCGGGCTTGCCGTTGAGGAGTACCAAGCCCGCTTCGATTAGTTCTTGCACTCGCGTGCGCGAGAGTTCGGGGCTGTGGGAGGAAACGAAGCGATCCAGGCGGAAACCGACTGCTTCGGGAGTCACGATGATTTTTAGCGGGGGCGTTGGCATCAAGCGAAGAGTGTACAACTCAATGGTCGCTCTGGGTCACCCCTTCGACGGTTGGATTTGCCAACACCTGATCGGGCCTTGGAGTCCCTATGGAAACCCTCAGGCCTGAAGGCCTGAGCTACAGGCGGTCAACCTTGCTTTGGGGGTTGGGGGTGGAAAATTACGTCGAAGAGCAGAAGAAGGGCGCCGATGGTTACGCCGGCGTCGGCGATATTGAACGTGGGCCAGGGATTGAAGAGGGGAAATGGCAGAAAGCGTACCCAGACTTCCAGAAAATCGGTGACTGCGCCATGGACGATGCGATCGGTGAGATTTCCGGCTGCGCCGCCGAGCAGCAACGCGAGGCCCGCGGCATTGACGGCGGTTGCATCGCGCGCGGCCACCAGCAGCCATGCGATGAGCCCGATGATTAGCGTCGAGCCCACGATCAGAATCACCCGAGTCGCCATGCTGGGGCCGTTCGAAAAAAAACTGAAGGCGATGCCGGGATTCTGGGAAAGGATGATGCTGAACCAGTTCGGGATCACCACGTGCGGAAAATAGGGGAGCGGGCGCGACTCAATCCAGGCTTTCGATGCCCTGTCCAGGAGCACCACGATCAGCGTCAGCCAGAGCCATCGAATCCGGCCGGGAATGATCATGGCCGGCAGCAGCGGGAATTTCCGCCGACGCGAAGAGGCGCGGGGTTTCGCTTCATGATTTCGCGCCTTCAATTTCCGCGATCGCCTCGCTGCAGCGTTCGCAAATCGTCGGGTAGCGGGAATTCTCGCCAACGTGAACCGAAAAGTTCCAGCAGCGGTCGCATTTCTTTCCGTCGGCCCGCTGTACGCTGATTTCAAGACCCGGCACAGCTTCCGAACGGTATTCGCCTGAGCCGGCGCTTACGAGTTCAACCTGCGAGACGATGAAGAGGCCGGGCAGTTGAGGCAAATACTGCTTCAGCTTGGCTTTCAGCTCCAGTTCGGCAGTGAGGAGAACTTTCGCTTCCAGGCCGGAATTGATGAGTTTCTTTTCATTGCGCGCGACTTCCAAGGCCTTCAAAACTTCGCCGCGCACTTTGGCGAGCATTTCCCAGGTGTTGGCCTTTTCAGGAGTAAAGCCCGTGCGGAGTTCGGCTTCCTCCGGGAAAAGCGCGATGTGGACGCTGGAGGGGTCTTCGGGGTCGCGGGGGAGAAATTTCCAGGCCTCTTCCGAAGTGAAGACCAGGATTGGCGCGAGCATTCGGACCAGCGCGCTGGTGATTTTCCATACGGCTGTTTGCCCGGAGCGGCGCGATTTGTTATTTGCCGCTTTGGTGTACAAGCGATCTTTCAGCACGTCGTAGTAGAACGAGCTCAAGTCCACAACGCAAAAATCGTGGATTGCGTGATAAACGCGATGGAATTCATACGCCGCATACCATTCGCGGCATTTTTTCACCAGGTCGGCGGTGCGCTCGAGCATCCAGCGATCCTGATCATCCAGGTGCTCGTTGGCGACGGCGTGGCGGAGAGGATCGAAGTCGTTCAGGTTCCCCAGCGCGAAGCGAATCGTGTTGCGGATTTTGCGATAGGCCTCGCTGAGCTGCGTCATCACGCGTTCGCTCATTTTCACGTCGGCCTGATATTCCTGCGAGCCGACCCAGAGGCGGAGAAGGTCGGCGCCCCACTTGTCGCAAATTTCGGTGGGCAAAACCACGTTGCCGAGAGACTTGGACATCGGGCGGCCCTGCTCGTCGAGCGTCCAGCCGTGGGTGACGACGCCGCGATAGGGGGCCTTGTCGCGGATTCCTGTGGCGATCAGGAGCGAACTGTGAAACCAGCCGCGATACTGGTCGGGGCCCTCGAGATACACGTCGGCCGGCCACTCGTTGCCTTTCAAAACGGCAAGATGAGAGGAACCGGAATCGAACCACACGTCGAGAATGTCGTTTTCCTTGCGCCACTTTTCAGTGCCGCAGGAGCATTTTGTTCCCGGAGGCAGTAGCTCTTGCGGCGTGTACTTGTACCAAGCGTCGGCGCCTTCCTTTTCGAACCACTTCACGACGTTGCGAAGAGCCGCAAAATCATCCAACTGATTGCCGCAGGCGTCACAGAAAAACACGATGATCGGGACGCCCCAGAAGCGTTGCCTCGAGACGCACCAGTCCGGGCGCTTTTCGATCATTTCGTAGATGCGCTCTTCGCCCCAGCCGGGAATCCACTTCACGTGGTGAATTTCTTCCAGCGCTTCCTGGCGCAGCGTCTGCTTCGCTCCGTGCGCCGCCTGATCCATCTTGATGAACCACTGTTCGGTGGCGCGGAAAATGACGGGATTGTGGCAGCGCCAGCAATGCGGGTAGCTGTGCTTGTAGGGATGATGTCCCAAAAGCGCGCCGTGATCGCCCAGCAGTTTCACGATGATGGGATTCGCGGTGAAGACGTCTTTGCCTTTGTATTCGGGCAAGCCTTCGGTGTAGACGCCCTTGTCGTCGAGCGGCGCGTAAATCTCCAGTCCATATTTCTGGCCGGAGTTGAAGTCGTCCGCGCCATGGCCCGGAGCGGTGTGGACGATGCCGCTGCCCTGATCGAGCGTGACGTAGTCCGCGAGCAATCCGGGCACCTGAATTGGCAGGAACGGATGCTGGAATTTCATCCCCTCGAATTCGCGGCCTTTGAAGCGGGCCAGTTCGTCGGCCTGCTTGATGCCGCAATCGGACTGGAATCCGGCGACGCGGTCCGCGGCGAGCAAGAGCTTTCCCTTTTCCGTCGCAATCACCACATATTCGAAGTCCGGATGGAATGCCAACCCGCGGTTGTGGGGGATGGTCCAGGGCGTCGTGGTCCAGATGACCGCGGAAACATCGGCGCCAATCTTCGCGGCTTCGCCCTTACCTCCGCCGACGACCTTGAACGTCACCCAGATGGACGGACTGGTGTGGTCTTCATATTCCACTTCGGCTTCGGCGAGGGCTGTGTTGTCGTGAATGCACCAATAGACGGGCTTGCGGCCGCGGTAGACGTAACCCTTTTCGATGAAATCCAGGAAGGCGCCCGCGATGGTGGCTTCGTACTGATGGCTCATCGTGAGGTAGGGATCGTTCCACCGCCCGAAGACACCGAGGCGCTTGAAGTCGCGTTTGTGCTGCTCGACGTAGCGTGTGGCGTACTCGCGGCACATCTGGCGGAACTCCGGCGGAGAAACCTTGCCCTTTCCGCCCAACTGCTTTTCCACCTGCGTTTCGATGGGTAGGCCGTGGCAATCCCAGCCAGGGACGTAGGGTGCGCGATGCCCTGCCATGCTCTTGGACTTGACGATCATGTCCTTGAGAATCTTGTTCAGGCCGGTGCCGAGGTGAATCGTGCCGGTAGGGTATGGGGGGCCGTCATGCAGCACGAAGGAAGGCTTGCCCTCGCGCGCGGCCAAAATCTGCTCGTAGAGATTCGCCGCCTGCCAGGCCTCGAGCTGTTTCGGCTCGTTCTGAGGCAGGCTGGCCTTCATCGCAAAATCGGTCTTAGGCAGGTTCAGTGTTTTCTTCAGTTCCAATGGTTCAGTCATGGATTCGGTCAACGAATGTCCCTTCTAATCCGCCACTTCCAGTGTATCTGGAGGGTCAACAGGCAGCGTTGCATAGCGGGAAACTTTGGAAAGCAAAGTAACTACGTATGTTACAATATTGGAGAAGTTGTGTCAGCCGATGGGATAGCGCAACCTTTCCCGGCCCGCGCGAATCATATGCTTTACGGTAAACCGATTGGCGCAGAGTCGCGTCTACACTACTAGAGGGGATAACGGTGCCGGGTCCAATCAACCTTCTGCCAGACGAAATCCGGAAGCCCAAGCGTACGGGGCCAGAGGAAGTGATTCCGGTCCCCAGGAGTGCTTTGCCTGATTTTGGCGCGCCCGCGCACCTGATGCCGAATGATTTCTGGTCGAACCTGAAGCAGTTCCTGATGGAGAGGCCGGTCAAGATCATTGAACGCAGCGACGTGCCCTTCACCAAGAATTCGTTTGGTTCCGGCCTGAGCGAAAACCTGAAATTCTTTCTGTCGGGGCCCAAGGTTCGCAAAGGGCCGGTGAACAAGCGGCTGGAAGTGGACTGGGGTGGCAACTTCGGCGGCTTCATGGGCCAGTTGAAGGAATTTTTCTCTCCCACCCGTGCGGTGATGCCCGCAGGGATCAAGCCAGTCCAGGTTAAAGATATCTGGTCGAAGGACGAGAATTTTGGCTGGACCCAGGCGATTGCGCTGGTGGTGCATGCCTGCATCATCGCGTTGCTGATTGTTCCGTTCCTCACCAATATGCTGCCTACCACGACCCAGGCTAAGAACAAGCTGGATGTGACGCCGCTGGACATTTCGCCCTATCTGGCGAAGCTACCGTCGGGAGCCAACAAGGCTGGAGGCGGGGGCGGCGGGGGAGATCGTTCCACTTTGCCTCCGACGAAGGGCAGAGCGCCCCGGTTTGCGATGACGCAATTTGCGGCGCCAACCGCGGTGATCAAGAATCCTAACCCCAAACTGGCCATGGATCCGACGCTGCTTGGCCCACCGGACCTGAAAGTGCCGAATTCACCGCTCACCAACATGGGTGACCCGTTGCAGTCGACTGTAAACATGTCGAACGGCACGGGCGGCGGCAGCGGCATCGGGACCGGCGAAGGTGGGGGAATCGGAAGCGGCACCGGCGGAGGATTGGGACCCGGTGAAGGGGGCGGCACGGGCGGCGGGGTGTTCCGTGCGGGCGTAAACGGCGTCGGCTCGCCATCGTGTTACTATGCACCGAATCCAGCATATTCTGATGAAGCGCGCAAAGCGAAGTATTCAGGTGTTGTCCTGGTGGAAGTGGTTGTGACTGCGGATGGCCGAGTGACAAATCCGCATGTCGTCAAGAGTCCCGGCCTGGGGCTCGACGAATCCACGATCAACACATTGAGAACCTGGCGCTGCAAACCGGCCCTCGGGCCGAACGGGAAGCCAGTGGCGGTATCAGCCCCGGTTGAAGTAACGTTCCGGCTCTACTAGAAGCTTTTAACTCACCCAGAATTAAGCATCCACGCTCGGAGATCCTCGCACATTACTATCGCTCATCACCCGGCAGAGGGATTTGGCGAGGTCTTCATCGGGGACCGCAAGAATCGGATGGCATGAGGATTCCACGTTTCATGGGGTCCGTCAATGCCCATCGCTAAATAAGGGTTGCGGGATGTGCATTCTTTTCTGGGCAACCAAAGGCACGGATTTGCGTTCTCACATGCAATCCTAGCGGCTCCGGGCTGGCGTTCTGCTCGGTCGCCTCCCCACAGAAGGAGATCCGTTATGCCCTTCTCCGTGCCCGAATTCGCATCCAGAAATTCCGATGATTCCTCGGGTTGGCCGCGGCGTGTGATTGAGAATATTCGTCTGGCCGTTTCGATGCCGCACGCAGGTCTTCACCCCGCGAACCGGGCAGCGGCGGCCTTTTCGAGCATTGAGACTTCCACGCGATATGGTTCCGCACAGAGCATCTCGGCCATCGCGCATATGGCAATTGTTGGAGGGTTATTTGTTCTCCTCGCCTCCACCACTGGAAAAGTTCAAGGACTTCATTCGATTCCGCTGGGTGGCCCCGACCATCCGCTCCAGTTCTTTCCGCCTCCTGAACCAAGATCGGGGAATCCCTCTTTGGGTCTTCACGGCGGCGGGAGCGCGAATGAGTTGGAGCTTGCCCGCAAAGGCGACCTGGCGCCGGCCTCTTCCATTCCTCTTGCACCGCCACGATTGCCGCACAGCGACCACTCGGAATTGCCAGTGGCGCCCGCGGTGCTCGATCCGAACGCTCCTGCCACTGTTCCTACCGTCACCAATCTAGGCTTGCCCTGGATGAACAAGGACAGTAATTCGGCGGGAGCGGAGAAAGGCCAGGGAATCGGCAACCATCCCGGCAATGGAATGGGCGATGACGACGGGGACGGCGCCGGTGCCGGCGACACGGAAGGAAACTACGCAAACGTAGTTTCTCAAGCCGCTTGCGTTTACTGTCCCGAGCCGCCCTACACCGACGAGGCGCGGAAGGCAAAGCTCCAGGGAAGCGTGACCCTACGGGTGCTGATCGGGGCGGACGGCCACGCTGCCCGCATTCAGTTGGTGAAAGGCCTGGGAATGGGACTGGATGAACAAGCGATGCAGGCGGTCCGCGCATGGCATTTTGCACCTGCTCGCGACGCGCGTCGGCAAGCAGTGGCAACCTGGGTGACGATCGAATCGCGCTTTCAACTCTTCTAAGCGCTTAAAGCCGGATTGTGTGTTTAGGACACGCGGCCGGTTGTTTTGGGAGACGGCGTGGCGCGTTCTGCTAGGATGAGGCCATGCGATACAGAATGACTCTCCTGGTGCTATTCGGCACCCTCCTCTCGCTGGGGCAAGCGAGCTTTGGGCAAGGCGCGACGGGCTCCCTGGAGCTGACCGCGCGGATCTCACCGACGGGAGCGCATCCCGAGCCGGTGAGGCAATTCACTTTTTACATTTTGACGAAAAGCTACGCGGAGATCTGGAAGGAAGCCGCGGCGCAATATCCCCTGCAAGCGCGCGAAGATTTCATCAACGACCTAAAGATTTCGCCGGAATTGAAGGCCTGGATGAAGCAGCACTCGATCATCGACCTGACGGCCCCGGACGTGGACAAGCTGATCACTCCCGACGACGTGATGAATGTTCCGGAATTTTTTGCGGGCTATGAGCGCTCGAACAGCGGCGGGGTGACGAACGGTTTGCCGACGCCTAAATACCGCGAAGCCGACGCCGAAGCCAATCCCACGAAATATTTCAAACTGAAGCAGGAGTACATGTCCGCGACAAAGAAGTTCGTGGAAGCCCACCCCGCAACCATAGCAGGGATGGAAACGGAGCTTGGCGGTGTGAATCCCAAATACAAATGGGACAAGGCGGTGCAGGAGCAAAAGCAAAAGGTGGCGCAACTGGCACCGGAACTGGCGCAGACCAGGTACATGGCGGCGAAAGGCGACACGGATCTCGACGGGCACATGGGGGTCAGAGGACTGCCGGCGGGAAACTACTGGGTGAGCACTCTCGGCCTGGACGCGGCCGCGGGCGACCGGAGAGTGGTCTGGGACGTGCCGGTGACGGTGCAGTCCGGTGCGCCAACGCAACTCGTGCTTTCTAATTTGAACGGGTCCAACCTGCACGGAACCAATCCAAGCGGGCAGAACTTAGACTCAACGCATCCCTGAACTGCGTTATCCTGAAGCCATGGGCAGCCCCATCCTGTGGGTCGGGTTCAATCTATTTGTCCTTATCGCATTGGCCCTGGACCTGGGGGTCTTCCACCGCAAAGCCCACAAAATCACGTTTCGCGAGGCGGCATTTGGCAGCGCGCTGTGGATTACAGGGGCAGTGTGCTTTGGCTGGTGCGTGTGGCACTGGTATGGATCGCAACGCGGGCTGGAATATTTCACTGGCTACGTGATTGAAAAGGCGCTCAGTGTAGACAACCTGTTTGTGTTTCTGGTGATTTTCCGGGCTTTTCAGGTGCCGGAGGCGGTGCAGCACCGGGTGCTGGCGTGGGGAATTCTTGGGGCGCTGATGATGCGGGGCATCATGATCGGGGCGGGCGCCGTGCTGGTCGCCAGGTTCCAGTGGATACTGCCGGCGTTTGGCGTGTTCCTGGTGTACACGGGCTTGCACATGATGTGGAAACGAGAAAAGCAGGTTCACTACGAAAAGAACCCGATCTTTCGTTTTGCCAGCTCGCACCTGCGAGTCACTTCGGGATACCGGGATCAACGGTTCTTCCTCCGCGAAGGAGGGCGGCTTTTTGCCACACCGCTGCTGCTGGTTCTGCTGATCGTGGAGATCACGGACGTGACGTTCGCGGTGGACTCTATCCCGGCGATATTTGGCATCACGCGCGACCCGTTCATTGTTTACACCTCCAACGTTTTCGCGATACTGGGCTTGCGGGCGCTTTATTTCCTGCTGGCGGATGTACTGGACTACTTCCACTACCTTGGCATCGGGCTGGCGCTGGTGCTGATTTTCATCGGGGGAAAGATGGTGGCCGATCCCTGGGTGCACATTTCGGTGGTGCTGTCGCTCGGCGTGGTGGGGGGAATTCTGCTGCTGGCCATGCTTATATCCGTCCTGACGTGTCCGGTGAAGAAGAAAGAGCCGGGAACAGGTTAATATGTCTTGGACTGATTTCATGCATCTGATTCAGGTGAACTGATGAACGAGCTTATGCAACGGGCGATTGAGGGTATGTCTTCCGGGGATTCGGAGACACGGGCCGTTTCCGCCACAGAGATTTACAAGACGGGCCGGGCGCTGGCCGACCATGCCGCTTATCCCTGGTGGGGCGACGAAGAGCTGGCGGCGCTGCTGAACGGCAACGAGCCCAAGGTGACGATCGGGCTCGCCGTGACCCACGAACGGTTTGAGCAGATCCATGAAGCGGCCGGGTTGCCCCGGCTTTCGGAGGTGCCACCGGACCAGGATGCGCTGGAATTTGAACTGCACTTTCCGGGCGGGCTCTCGATGGACGTTTTGACCACCAAAGATCCGGCAGGCGGCGGGGCGATCGCAAAATTCCTGAAAAAATTCGGGGAAGGGATTCAGCAGATCGAGTATCTCTGCAGCAACGTGGACCGGGCGACGCAGATTTTGAAGACGAAATTCAATGTGCAGGCGGTTTATCCAGACACGCGTCTCGGAGCCGATGGCACACGCGTGAATTTTTTCCTGGTCCCCGCCCCCGACGCGGGAAAAGTTTTGATCGAGCTTTACGAGCCGGCGCCGCGGCTGGACTAAGGCCTGGTTCTCAGCAACAGAGAAGGATTGACTGAAATTCGATGGGCAGCGCGGTGTGAATTGCGGGGACCGATTCGTGAGGAATAAGAGGGCTGAACGTTTCGGACAAAGGCGCCCGCCCCGCAAGACCATCCGGGGTGCAAACTGCGCACCTCAGAAGGCGGCCGCTACAATGGCAAGAAACGGACCGCCCCGTAGAACCATTCGGGGTGCAAAAATGCGCACCTCGGAAGGCGGTCTCTACAACATCTGTCTGCAGGGTCAATTCGAGGGTTCCTCGCTAACTCCTTCTAGGCTGATTTGTACGGTTGCCCGGCCAGGAATTCCCAGACGCGAAAGGTCTCGGCGACGCTCCAGGCTTGGGCGAAACATCCCGCGGGGGGAAACGGCGGATCACCGCCGAAAATTTCGCTGATGCTGCCGAGTCCAGCGGATTGGATGCTGCTTCCCAGGGGTTCGAGCAAACTCTGCGCTGCCGCGCGGTCGCTGTAGATCTTGTAATGGGCGAGCGCAAACGGCCCCAGCAGCCACGCCCAGACGGTTCCCTGGTGATAAGCGGAATCGCGTTCGCGGGGCCCGCCCGCGTAGTGGCCCTGGTAGCCGGGCTCCGAAGGCGCCAGGCTGCGCAGGCCGGAGGAAGTGAGCAGTTCGCGCCCCAGCGTATCCACAACACCCTTGGACTGCGCGCGGGTAAGCGGACTAACCGGCAACGACACGGCAAACACTTGATTGGGCCGCAGGGAAGCGTCAACGCCGACCCCCGGCGCATCAATTACGTCAAAGCAACAGTTCCGCGCGGGATTCCAGAATTTCTGAAAATTTTTCTCCGCCTTCTGTTTCAGCTTTAGATAACCCTCGGCCGGGCGTGCAAGCCGGCGCGCAATCTCTGCCATCGTGTTCAGCGCGTTGATCCAGAGCGCGTTGATCTCCACGGGCTTCCCGATGCGCGGGGTGACGACCCAGTCGCCGATCTTCGCGTCCATCCAGGTGAGTTGGACTTCCGGGCTGCCGCCATACAAGAGCGCGTCGGCGGGGTCCACCTTGATGTTGTAAAGAGTTCCCGCAACGTGGGCATCCACGATGACGGCCAGCACGGGAAAGAGTTTGTTCACAAGCTGCAGATCCTGGGTGGCTTCAAAATATTGGCGCACGGCCTCGAAATACCAAAGAGCCGCGTCAATCGTGTTGTACTGCGGCGTGCCCCCGCGGTCTGGAAAATTATTCGGCAGCATTCCATGGTCGACATAGCGCGCAAACGACTCCAGAATTTTGCGCGCGATCTGCGGGCGGCCGAGGGGAAGAGTAAGCCCGGGAAGCGCAATCATGGTGTCGCGGCCCCAGTCGCCAAACCACGGGTAGCCCGCGATGACGGTGAGGCCATCGGGATCATCGGGCAGGGCGCGGCTGGCAATAAATTGGTCGGCGGCGAGGACAAGCTGCCACAGCCAGCCAGGTTCGTCGTCCGGGGGCGTTGCAGCCGTTGCGGCATGGCGCTGCTGCCATGCCTGGAAGAGTTTCAGGTCGTGATTGGACTGCAAGACGCGGGCTTGCTCGCCGTCCAACAGCGGCTGGGGTTCGGTGGAAAACACCAGCGTCAATTTCTCGCCGACGGAGAGCCGCCCGCGAAACACGGCCGCCATGAGCCGGTCTTCGTGGTCGTCGAGGCCGCGTTCGCGCTCTGCGGGAAGAAGAAAATCACGATACCACTCGTGGCGAGGTTCGAAGGAAGCGGAGGCGCTCTTCAAGAAGAACGGGGTGGCTCCTTCGAACGCGACCACGCGAATTCCCTTCTCGAGCGGTTCAATTTTCATCTGCCATCCGTCGCTGTGAGTGGTAGCATGAAAATCGCGGTAGCTGACGAGGATCTTTCCTTCGATCTCGATTGGGGAATTCGCCCGGACCAGCGTGTATTCAACAAACGTGGTGTTTTCGCCTAGATTCATCCATACGCGTTTTTCGAGCAGCGCATCGGCGAGGGCGTAGCGCCACACGGGCTTTGTGCCTTCGAGGTGGAAACTTTCAATCTGCAGGTAACCTTTGGGAGAAACATCGCCGCTCAACCAGCGGTTCGTCGCCAAGGGAAAATTGGTTTCGGCGAAGCGGACTGTTTCGTCGAGACCCGCAACCAGGAGAGTCCTGTCCGTGGGAGGATGCAGCGCGGCCATCAGAAGGCCGTGATAGCGGCGAGTGGAAGTTCCGGCGGCGGAGCCGGAGGCAAATCCACCGATGCCGTTGGTGACGAGCCACTCGCGGCTTTCGGCAAGTTCGAGGTTGCCGAGGATTTCTCTACCAAATTGGACTTCGGCGAGAAGCGACAAGGCTTAGTCTCCGCTCTGCTCCAGAAGTTTCGCCACCAATCCGGTCCAACCCGTCTGGTGACTGGCGCCAAGACCGGCGCCGTTGTCGCCATGAAAATATTCGTAGAAGAGGATGAGGTCGCGCCAGTGGGGGTCGCTATTAAAAAGTTCCTGAGCGCCGGCAAAGGGGCGTTTTCCGTCTTTGCCGCGGACAAAAATACGCGTGAGGCGCTTGGAAATCTCCTGGGCGACCTGCCATAAATCACTCTCGTGGCGCGAGTGGGTGGGGCATTCGATCTTGAAGTCTTCGCCGAAGTAATGGTGATACTTCTGGAGCGATTCGATGAGCAGGTAATTTACGGGAAACCAGATGGGCCCGCGCCAGTTGGAGTTGCCGCCGAACACGCCGGTATTCGATTCCGCGGGCTCGTAATCCACTTTACTTGTGTGCCCATCCACCTGGACTTCGTAAGGATGGTCCTCGTGAAAACGGGAGAGCGCGCGGATGCCATGGGGCGAGAAAAATTCGGTTTCATCGAGCATGCGACAGAGGATGCGCTTCAACTGCTTGCGATTGGCCAGTGAAAGCAGGCGGCGGACGCCGCGCGCGGAACGCTGCGTCATTTCGATGTGTTCGGGCACGTCAGGATGGTTATCGATGAACCACTGCATGCGCCGTTTGAAGCCGGGCAAGCGGTCCACGATTTCGGGCTCCAGAGTTTCCACGGCGAACAAAGGGATCAGGCCCACAATCGAGCGAATCTTCAGGAAATGTTCATCTCCGTTGGGCAAGTGCAGCAGGTCGTAGTAAAAGCCGTCTTCATTATCCCAAAGCGAGCGGCCGCTGGGCCCCATGTCGTTCATGGCGCGCGCGATGTAAACGAAGTGCTCGAAGAATTTGCTGGCCACGTCTTCGTAGGCCTGATCGTCTTTGGCAAGCTCCAGAGCGATCGCGAGCATGTTCAGGCAATACATTCCCATCCAGCTTGTGCCATCGGACTGTTCGAGATGGCCGCCAGTCGGCAAGGGGGCGGAGCGGTCAAACACTCCGATGTTGTCGAGCCCGAGAAAGCCACCTTGAAAAATGTTATGCCCGTCCGGATCTTTGCGGTTGACCCACCAAGTGAAATTCAAAAGCAGCTTGTGAAAAACTTTCTCCAGGAAGCTGCGGTCGGCCACGCCCCGGACGCGCCGCTCAATCTTGTAGACGCGCCACGCGGCCCAAGCGTGCACAGGGGGATTCACGTCGCCGAAGGCCCATTCGTAGGCGGGCAACTGGCCGTTGGGGTGCATGTACCATTCACGGAGCAGGAGGATGAGCTGCTCCTTGGCAAAGTCCGGATCGATGATCGCGAGCGGAATGCAGTGAAAGGCCAGGTCCCACGCGGCATACCAGGGATACTCCCACTTGTCGGGCATGGAGATGACGTCGTCGTTGTAAAGGTGCGTCCAATCCTTGTTGCGACCGTGAAGGCGTTCCGGGGGAGGGGCCGGGCCGGCGGGATCGCCCTCGAGCCAGGTGTAAACGTCGTAGTGATAGAACTGTTTGTTCCACAACATTCCGGAATACGCCTGCCGCATCACATTATGAGCGTCGTCCGACATGCCCTTGGTGATTCTCGATTCGTAGAATTCGTTGGCCTCTTTTTTGCGGGCGGCGAAAACCGCGTCGAAACCGGCGCCAAAATCGTTTGTTCCGGGAACATCGGCAGCGCGTTCCTGATGGCCGGGGCCGGAAATTGTGCCGACCATCGGTGAATCCGAATCCATGCCGCCGAGCGGATCAAGGTCGGTGAGACGCAACTTTAGAGTGGCGGACTCTCCCGGGGCGAGATGCAAGGCATAGTGCGCGGCCATCTTTGTGCCAGTATGCTGAGGGTTCACGGCTTCCTTGTTGCCACGGATCAAGTAAGAGTGGAAACCATCCTTGACGTACGGGGTACGGCTGCGGAAATTGAATATCTGCTCGTAGTTGGTCTCGTTCTCTGTGAACAGCAGTTCGGGAGAGCCAGCAGCGAGGAGCCATCGCTTGCCATATTGCCAGTGCTGAAGTTCCGTGCAGAGGGAACCGGGCGTATCCGGGGCCCTGCGCGCCACAGGCCGCCGCAAATCCTTTCCCCAGGACCAAGTGTTGCGAAACCAGAGCGTCGGCAGGATGTGCAGCGGAGCGGCATCCGGCCCGCGATTAAACGCGATGATTTTGACCAGGATGTCTTCCACATCGGCCTTGGCGTATTCGACGAACACATCGAAATAGCGATTCTCCTGAAACACGCCCGTATCCAGAAGCTCAAACTCCGGGTTGGTCCGTCCGCGCTTGGCGTTTTCCTCGACGAGCCAGCGATAGGGAAACTCCGCCTGCGGATATTTGTAGAGCATGCGCATGTAGCTGTGGGTTGGCGTGGAGTCGAGATAGAAATAGCACTCCTTCACGTCTTCGCCGTGGTTGCCCTGATTGCCGGTGAGGCCGAAGAGCCGCTCTTTCAGGATGGGATCCTTGCCGTTCCACAGGGCGAGCGCGAAACAGATCATCTGATGACGGTCAGAAATTCCGCCGATGCCATCTTCACCCCAGCGGTAGGCCCGGGAGTGGGAATGTTCGAACGGGAAGGATTCCCAGGCAGTGCCGTTGGCGCTGTAGTCTTCGCGAACGGTGCCCCACTGCCGGTCCGAAAGATAAGGTCCCCAGCGCTTCCAGTGCTTCTTGCGTTGACGCGCTTCTTCCAGGCGATGATCTTCGATAGTCAGAAGTCTGGGCATGTTCGGGAGTCCTTAACTAAGAGGATGTCACCGGAAAATTGGGTAGAGCCGGAATCCTCTGGTCGCATCATTGCAGAAGCTTGGGCTGAGGACAACCCAGAGATTCCCGGTTGTCTTAGCTCCATAATTCTGTCACCCCTTAACGGCAACGTGAAAATGTCACCCCATGAGACAGGAGACATTCACGTTGAGTCAGAAGGAACTGCAGCGAGTGAGCGTAATCAGTGCATGCATCAAGGGAGACATGGCGTGTGCCAGAGCCGCCGGACTCCTGCGTCTGAGCGTGCGCCAGATTAAACGCTTGAAGAAGCGTATGCGCGAAGACGGGGAGGCGGCTCTGGCTCACGCCAACCGCGGCCGGCCCAGCCACCGGCGTCTGCCCGACGCGGTTCGTCAGCGCATCCTGCAACTGGCGCGCACCACTTACACCGGTTTCAACGACCACCATCTCTGCGAAAAGCTGGTCGAGCGCGAGGGCTTCTCCCTCAGTCGGGAATCCCTGCGCCGCCTGCTGCGCAACAATGGCCAGGGATCGCCGCGCAAGCGCCGTGCTCCTGCTCATCGCCAGCGCCGCTGGCGTTCCGCACGCCTCGGTGAACTCGTGCAACTCGATGGCAGCCCGCACGACTGGCTCGAAGGCCGCGGCCCGCGCCTCACCGCTCTCGGCATGCAGGACGACGCCACCGGCAAAATCCTGGCCGCGCAGTTCTTTCCTTCGGAAACCGCTTTCGGCTATCTCTGCCTGCTGAAACAACTACTCCGCCGCCACGGCGCGCCGCTGGCTTTTTACGGTGATCACAGCGGAATCTTCGTCCGCAATGGCGACAGTTGGTCGGTCGACGAACAACTCGCTGGCAAACGCCAGCCCACCCAGTTCGGTCGCGCCCTCGAGCAACTCGGCGCCACCTTCATCGCCGCCAACAGCCCCCAAGCCAAAGGCCGTGTCGAACGCCTCTGGGGTGTGCTGCAAGATCGCTTGTGCAGCGAACTCCGCTTGGCTGGCGCTCATGACCTCCACTCCGCCAACGCCGTCTTGCGCAAGTTCATCGCCGACTACAACCGCCGTTTCGCTAAAAAGCCCCGCGAGATGGAAACCGCCTGGCGGCCCGCTCCGGACAGCCTCGAGCGCATCTGCTGCTTCATGCACGAACGCACCGTCAGCAACGACAACGTCGTGCAATGGGACGGCCGCCGCTTCCAGATCCCCCAACAAGCAAAGCGCTTCAGTTTCGCCGGCGCCAAAGTACAGATCTACCAGGCCCTCGATGGCCGCGTCGCTCTCTACTACGGCGATACGCGACTGCAACACTCCGCACTACCAGGGGGGTGACAGATTCATGTTGCCGTTAGGGTGACAAATTTATGTTGCTACAACAGCACAGTCAAGAGCACAGTCCAGAGTGACTGTGCCACAGGAACTCAAGAAATTTATTTGGCGGCGGGATGCGAGCGGTGCGAGTAGGGTGTATTCTAGAGGCCAGACGACTACGAAGCAGGAATAAACACAAATGAATGTGCCGGCGGCGAGTGAGCCCCGGCGGGAAGAAGAGAAAGGCCATCGCACTTATGGACCAGGAAACATTCGCGCAGCGGAATATGGAAGACGTTGAGATACAGGAGTGGCTGGAGTCGCTGGACTCTGTGCTGGAGTCGAGCGGGCCGGAAGTGGCGCGGGAAATTTTGGAACGGCTGCGGGCTCACGCGACGGTGAACGGGATCGACCTGCCGTTTACGGCGAACACCCCTTACGCGAATACGATTCCGGCGCGGTTGGAGCCGCTGTTTCCCGGAGACCAGCAACTGGAGCGGCGGATCAAGTCGCTGATCCGCTGGAACGCGCTGGCGATGGTGGTGCGGGCCAACAAGGTGGAGCACAACATCGGCGGGCACATTTCGACGTATGCTTCGGCGGCTACGCTCTACGAAGTGGGGTTCAACCACTTCTTCCGCGCAAGAACAGAAAATTTTGAAGGGGACACAGTCTATTTCCAAGGCCACGCGGCACCGGGTATCTATGCGCGCGCTTTTCTGGAGGGCCGGCTGGGCACGGAGAAGCTGGAAAATTTCCGGCGGGAACTGAAGCCGGGCGGCGGACTGTCTTCGTATCCTCACCCGTGGTTGATGCCGGACTTCTGGGAATTTCCGACGGTGTCGATGGGCTTGAGTCCACTGATGGCGATTTACCAGGCGCGCTACAACCGTTACTTGGAAAATCGCGGGTTGAAGCCGGTGACGGATGCGAAGGTGTGGGCGTTCCTGGGAGACGGGGAAACGGATGAGCCGGAATCGCTGGGCGCGATCACGCTGGCTTCGCGAGAAAAGCTGGACAACCTGATTTTCGTGATCAACTGCAACTTGCAGCGGCTGGACGGGCCGGTGCGCGGGAACGGACAGATTATTCAGGAACTGGAGTCGGCGTTCCGCGGCGCGCGTTGGAACGTAATTAAGGTGCTGTGGGGCAGCGAATGGGATCCGATTTTGGAGCGCGACACCGAAGGTTTGCTGGTGAAGCGCATGGGCGAGATGGTGGACGGCGAATACCAGAAGCTGGTGGTCTCGAGTGGCGAGTACGTGCGGCAATTTTTCTTTGGAGGCGATCCGCGGCTGCTGAAGCTGGTGGAACCGCTGCCGGACGAGGCGCTGCGGCGCTTGCGGCTGGGCGGGCACGATCCGCGGAAGGTGTACGCGGCGTACAAAGCGGCGACGGAGTTCAAGGGCGGGCCGACGGTGATCCTGGCGCGCACCATTAAAGGATATGGGTTGGGCGAGGCGGGCGAAGGAAAGAACGTCACGCACCAGCAGAAGAAACTGAACGAGGAAGAGTTGCGGGAGTTCCGCTCGCGCTTCGGTATTCCGATGGGCGACGAGGAGATCGCGAAGGTGCCATTCTACCGGCCTGCGGAAGACAGCGAAGAGGTTCGCTATCTGCGGGCGCGGCGCGAAGCGTTAGGCGGATATGTGCCGCAACGGAAAGCGCGGTCGGTGGCGCTTTCGGGCGGGCACACGGAGCTGTTCAAGGAATTTCTGGAGGGCAGCGAGGGGCGCGAAGTTTCGACGACGATGGCATTCGTGGCGATGCTGCGCAAGATGCTGAAGGATCCGGAGATTGGCAAACTGGTGGTGCCGATTGTGCCGGACGAGGCGCGGACTTTCGGCATGGAGTCGTTGTTCCGGACGGTGGGCATTTATTCGAGCGTGGGGCAGAAGTACGAGCCGGTGGACGTGAACACGCTGCTCTATTACAAGGAAGCGAAAGACGGGCAGATCCTGGAAGAGGGAATTACGGAAGCGGGATCGATGGCGTCGTTCATCGCGGCGGGCTCGGCGTACGCGACGCACGGGATCAACACGATTCCGTTTTTCATTTACTACTCGATGTTCGGGTTCCAGCGCATCGCAGATTTTATTTGGGCCGCGGCGGACATGCGCACGCGCGGATTCTTGCTGGGCGGCACGTCGGGACGCACGACGCTTTCGGGAGAAGGATTGCAGCACCAGGACGGCAACAGCCACGTGTTGGCGATGCCGGTGCCGAACCTGCTGGCGTACGATCCGGCGTTTGCATACGAGATCTCGGTGATTATCGAGGACGGGATTCGTCGGATGTACAAAGAGGGCGAAAGCATCTTTTATTACATCACGGTGATGAACGAGCCGTATGTGATGCCGCACATGCCGGGCGACGTGAAGGACGGCATTTTGAAGGGCATGTACAAGTACAAGCCGGCGTCGAACAAGAAAGCCAAGCTGCGGGCGCAGTTGCTGGGCAGCGGAGCGATTCTGAACGAAGTGCTGCAGGCGCAGGAGATTCTGGAAAAGAATTACGGCGTGGCGGCGGACGTGTGGAGCGTGACGAGCTACAAGTGCCTGTACACGGACGGGATCGAGACGGAGCGGTGGAACCGGCTGCATCCGGACGAGACGCCGCGGGTGCCGTACGTGAAGCAGTGCCTGGGCGAGGAGCAGGGCGTGTTTGTGGCGGCGTCTGATTATTTGAAGACGCTGCCGGCGATGATTTCGAAGTGGCTGCCGAGGCGCATGGCTATTCTTGGCACCGATGGATTCGGCCGCAGCGAAGGTCGGACTTCTTTGCGTGAATTCTTTGAAGTGGATTCGCGATTCGTGGTGCTGGCTGCGCTGCACGAACTCGCGCAGGAGGGCTTAGTGGGCGAGGCTACGGTGCAGAACGCGATGAAGGATCTGGGGATTAACCCGGAGAAGCCGAATCCGGTGATTTCGTAAACGGGTTGCCGGCATCCTCGGCCGGATTCGTGGTTGATGAAAAGTTTTGCGGCGGGTTAGGTGGACACGAAATGGTATTTCGCGGTCGCTTTTGCCTTGCGCTAGTGTCGTTGACGATTGTCCTGGGATTGGCTGCCGAGGCACGTTTTGTTCAAACGAGCCGGGTCAACCAATCAAACCAACAAGCATTCTTGGGAAAATTGTCCGCTGCGGCTGTTGAGCGGACGCACCACGTCGTTCGTTACGATCCGAAATATGTGCGAATCCCGTACCCAGGAGGAGATGTTCCGGCGGACACGGGTGTGTGCAGCGACGAGGTGATTCGAGCGTACCGCGCGTTAGGAATTGATTTGCAAAAAGAAGTGCATGAGGACATGGCCGCGAATTTTTCGGCGTATCCAAACCAGCGGCGGTGGATGCTGGCTCATCCAGATTCGAACATTGATCACCGGCGCGTGCCGAATCTGATGGTTTTCTTCAGTCGGAAGGGATCGTCCCTGCCCATTTCCACGCATGCCGAAGACTACGAGCCGGGAGAGTTGGTGACCTGGGATTTGGGCGGAGGGGTGCCGCACATCGGGATTGTGGTAGACCGGAAGTCGGCACAAAGCGGGAGGTACATGGTGGTTCACAACATCGGGTCGGGACCGAAGATGGAAGATGT
>DATHMM010000032.1:0-16778 GCA_035487095.1 Candidatus Sulfotelmatobacter sp. | reverse complement strand
GTTGGCGCTGGGCCAGAGACAACACGAAATTGGCGCGGGCTGGCTTCGCCGGGTCGAGTCAATTTTTGGGTTTCCCTTGGCGTAAGGGGCCGTGGGGATTGAGGCGTCCGGCCAAGCAGCCCGCAACCATTGCAGGAGCATATAGCGTGCCAACGAGGGGGTGATTTACGAAATGCTTAAAGGGCGGCTAACTCAAGCGAAAGAGGCCTGGTACGGCTTTGGAAGCCAGGATTTCGAGGCATTTGGGCGGAACTCCTGCCCACCATAGGGAAGTCTACTTCCCGGAGTGCGCAGGGAATTCTTAGGTGGTGCTGTGCAGGGTTGAGATCACAAAGGGTAGGCCAGCCGCCAGATACAGAACCCAAATGCGGTGAAAAGGGAAAGTCAAAACCCGCACCCTGAGGCGGGCCCTCCCGAGGCGGGCAATCGCAAACAGCGCGCACCCTTGAAAATCGCAAGGCCCTTCGGCAGGCTCAGGGCTAAAGGTGCGGCACCCAGTTCGGAAGATAGAGCGGAGGCGGGGCGGAGTTACTTGGCGCCGGCGCCGGCTGGGCCTGGGGTCTGGTGGCGCCAGCCCACGGACTTGGGGCCGGGGGAAACGCCGGCTTCGGCGCGCGCGGACTCTGCGCGGGCCGTATCTTGGGATTTTCCGCGGTGGAACAGAGATCTCTTGCCACTGTCAGACTTGCTCTTCTTAGGGTGCTCCACCTTGGCAGCAGCGGGATCCTTGTGATGACGGTGAAGGGGCCAGATGGTGCCGGTTGTGGCAGCCGAAATCGGACCGAGCGTGCCGAGCGCGAGTGCGAAGCAAACAACCAAAAGGAGTCTCTTCATAGTGAGGACCTCATCTAGACCCTTTGTAACATTCGGGGTGGGGAGCGACTACTGTACCGAAGGACGGTTTTGCGTGTGGCGAACCGGGAGGGGGTGGGAGGGGAGAGCGGCATTCGGGAGAATTTCCAGGGGAGAGCGGCCCGCCCCGGAAGGCGGGCCCTACGAGCTTAGAAGAGACCCAAGAACACAGACTGAAGTCTGTGCTACCGATCAGCCTTTGAACATGGTGCGGAAGGCGTAGAAGAGGAAGCCGGAAAGAGTCATCGCGGCGGGCAGTGTGAGCACCCACGCGAGGAGCAGATTACGCACGGTTCCCATCTGCAAGCCGGAAGAGTTGGCCAGCATGGTTCCGGCAACGCCCGACGATAAGACGTGGGTAGTACTGACGGGGAGGCCCAAGCCATCGGCAGCGCCGATGGTGGCCATTGCTGTGATTTCGGCGGCGGCGCCCTGAGCGTAGGTGAGGTGGTTCTTGCCGATTTTTTCGCCGACGGTGACAACGATACGCTTCCAGCCGATCATGGTGCCGAGTCCGAGAGCGAGTGCCACGGCTACTTTCACCCAGAGGGGAATGAAACGCGTGGCCTTGTCAACGTGGCCCTTGTAATTTTTGAGCACAGCGACGTCAGCGGCGGCGAATTGCGGTTTGCCGGATTTCTGCATCAAGCGCAACGCTTCGCTGACCAGGTACATATCGTTGCGGAAGTTGCGGACGTGCTCGCGAGGAACGGCGGCGAGCTGCTTGAACTGGGCCATTTCGGTGCCTATGTCGTTGATCAGGACGCGCAGGGCCAGCATGGTGTTGGGCTTGAATTCCTTGGTGCGGATGTAGTCCGTGACGTCGTCGCGCGGGTCGCCGACGACTGCGGAGGGCACAACGTATTTTCCGACGGTGTCCGCCGCCTGACGAGAGACGGCAATGAAATCCTCGGTCTGGCGGGGAGTGACCGCATGGTTCAGGGCATAGGTGGTGGGAACGGTGCCGATCAGGATGAGCATGATGAGGCCCATGCCTTTTTGGCCGTCGTTGGAGCCGTGGAAGAAGCTCACGCCGGTGCAGGTAAGGATCAGCAGGCCGCGAATCCAGAAGGGCGGGGGCTCTGTGCCTTCGGGAGCTTCGTAAAGCCGCTTGTCCTTAATCACAGATTTCATCACCAAGAGCAGGCAAGCGGCGAGAATGAAACCAAAAATCGGAGAAAGCAGAAGCGACTTGCCGATGTTCAGGGCCTGGGCCCAATCGACACCGCTGGTGCCGGACTTCACGCTCATCAATTGATTGGCGATGCCGACGCCGATGATGGAGCCAATCAAGGTGTGGGAGCTGGAAGCGGGCAACCCGAACCACCAGGTGCCGAGGTTCCAGAGGATCGCAGCGATCAAGAGGGCAAAAACCATGGCAAAGCCGGCGTTGCTGCCGACCTGGAGAATTAGTTCCACGGGCAGGAGCGATACGATGCCGAAGGCCACGGCGCCGGTTGATGTGACGACGCCGAAAAAATTCCAGAAGCCAGACCATACGACGGCGATGTTGGGGTCCAAAGAATGGGTGTAGATGACGGTGGCTACGGCGTTTGCGGTGTCGTGGAAGCCGTTCACAAATTCAAAGCCGAGGGCGACGAGAAGGGCTACGCCAAGCAAAACGTAGGGCCACGCCGAGCCCAGGCTGATATCGCCTAGATCGCGCGCGATGCTGGCCCCGATGAAGACCAAACCGAGGATCATTACGCCGCCGAAAATGAGGATTCCGATGCGGCTGGGGGCGCGATTCAATTTTTCGTGTATGCCGAGTGGCGGGGTGGAAGTTGTGGTGGCCATATCAGTCCTTCATGAAACGAAAGTGTATTCCCGGTGGTGTCGAACCGAAACCCAGGTCTGCAATGCGAGGAAAGTGGGAGTGTTTATACTTGCGGGAGATTAATCGACGATGAATGGAGTATTTCTAATTGAAATGGGGGTTGGAAGCGATCTCCTAAATGGAGGGCGAGTCCCGGCGAAGCATTCTTCAGGGGCTGAAGCCCAACTTCTGTATCACTTTTACGTCGGGGCTGAAGCCCCGACCTCCTAGAAGACGCGGCCGAGCTGGAAGAACCATTTTTGGTGGCCGGTGTCGCCGATGCTGCCGCCGATGAGGATGGGACCGAAGAAGGTTTCGGCGAGGACGCCGCCGGCGAAGTCCCCGGAAAGCTTTGGGGCACCGAAGGGGTCGCCATACATTTTGCCGACTTCGGCAAAGCCGGTGACGTAAACCTGTTTGCCGACGAATTGCGGGAGGGTGAAGACTTTGTGGAGGTAGCCGGTGCGGCCAAGGAAATATTGGTTGCCGATGAGTTCGTTGAGGCCGTAAGCGCTGAGGCGCCCGACGCCGCCGAGAAAATAGATCGGAGCGCCGGGCGAGGAATGGCCAAAGGTGGAGGCGCCGTTGGCGGTGAAAAAGAGGGAGCCGGCCGAAGAGACGGGCTGGAAGTATTGGACGAGGAGTTCGAGCGAGGGGTACGCGGTGGAGGAGATAGGAGTGGTGTCGAACCACTCGAAGCTGGTTTTGAGATAGACGCCGCGCGTGGGGATGACGGCTTCGTTGGTGTGATCGAGGATGTAGCGCGCGTGGAAGGAGCCGACGCGACCGTTGGTGGAAGGGAAGTCTGGGGTGCCGAGGCGCAGGGCGTAGTCCTGGTAGCCGACGCCGTAACCGACGCGGATTTCGTTGAAGCGGCTGAGGGAATAGCCGAGATCAACGCCCGTGAGGACGTTATCGAGGCGGTAGATGGCGCGGGGGTCGGAGTTTTTGTAGACCTTGAAATTGGTTTGGCTCGCGTCAACATACGGTGCAAAGAACCATTTCCCGAGAGGCTGGAAAGGGCGGTAGAGCTCGGAAGCGATGCCGTAGGTCGCGCCAAAATGCAGATCGGTGCGCCACTCGGAGCGATAACCCAGGACGTCCATGGCGGTGATGCGCGCGCCCATAGTGAAATCGACGTCCTGCGGCTCGCTGCCGTTGATTTCGACGAAGGGCAGGAGGAATGGCGGCGCGTAGGTTTTTTCGTGGACGCGGATGGAGAGGCCGTTCTGGTTTCCGTCGTTGATGACGGAATAGGTGATGCTGTCGTAGCGGCCGATGCCGGTAAGCCGGGTGAGGACTTGATCGAGCGATTTGGTCTCCAGGGGCTTGCCGACAAAATTCCTCAGCAAGTGCTCAATATTCTTTTTGCCTTCGGAATCCACGCCCTCGACGCGCACAAATTCGGGCACTCCCGGCGCGGGGCGCATGCGGGATTTTTTCTGCTGGAGATATTCGGCCCAGGCAGCATCGTCGAGCGAGTAGGCTTTCAGGATTTGGGCCTTTTCCTGGGCGGAGTCGTAACCGCGCTGGATGAGCTGTTCCGTTTTCTGATAATCGGTGGAAGAGAATTCCGCTACGTTGGCGTTCACGATCAGGTCCGCGCCGGCCATACCGCGAATTTCGGTTTCGGCGATCACCAACGCTACCGAGCGGCCCAGGACAGAAAATGCGCCCTGAATATCTTTTGCGGTGGCCGGTGAGAGTTGCAGGTGGACGGCGATAACCACGTCGGCGCCCATATTGCGGACTACGTCAGTGGGGAGATTGTCGACGAGACCGCCGTCGACGAAAATTTTGTCGCCTTGGCGGACGGGAGCGAAGACGCCGGGAATGGAAATGGTGGCGCGCATTGCGTCGGAAAGTGAGCCGCTCTGGAAGACGTAAGACTTGCCGGAAATCAGTTCTGTGGAAACGCAGCGAAAGGGAATCGGGAGGTCGTCGAAGGAATGGATGTTGGAAAAATCGATGGTATCGCGGTCGATGAGCAGATTGATCTGATGGCCAGTATTGAGTCCGGGAGGAAGCGTGGCGCCGTGTTTCAGACCGACCTGAACGGAATTGGGGACGGTGCGGGCGTCTTCTTTTCGGCGGAAGGAGAGGTCTTCGTAGGGAGTGCCGCCGCCGAGAAGCAGGGGCCAATTGGCGGTGAGGAGGATTTGCTGCAAATCATCCGCGGACTTGCCGGTGGCGTAGAATCCGCCGACGAGGCCACCCATGCTGGTGCCGGCGAGGTAATCGATGGGGATGTGGTGCTCTTCAAACCATTTCAGAACGCCGACGTGGGCTTCGCCGAGTGCGCCGCCGCCTTCAAGGGCTACACCGATTTTGAGACGAGGGGATAGCGAGGGTTTTGCTTCCACGGAAGAAGCAGTGGGTGGGGGCGGAGGCGTTTCCTGCGCGAGGCAGGTATACGCAAAACAAAGGGTGAAAAGCGCGAAGAGTGATAGGCGCACGGTAGACCCTTTCTGGTTGTCGGCTGGACGGAAGAAAACTACTCGCCCTCAATGTTACCTGTGTTTCACAAGGTGGCAAGCGAGTAACTGGAAGAGGAGTTGCAAAGGGAGACTGCCGCTCAGGCATCAGACGGCAAAACGGAGAATGTTGGGCATTGCGGGTTCGAGTTTGAGCGATTGGCAAATATATTTTAGCGAAAAGCAGATCCCTCACCCGCAAAAAGCGCGGGTTCGGGATGACATGCACGGGGTGGTGGCGCTCATCCGCAAAAAGCGCCCCTCCTAAAATTCGCTCGGGGCAAGCGGGTATCCGGGATGACGTCGGCGTAGAAACCTGGGAAGTCCACAGAGCCAGATAACTGCTACACGTTGCACTCGTCTTCAGGGTGGCGCTGGCGGTGGGCGAGGGCTACGCCGGCGAGGACCAGCACGCCGCCGAGGATTTGCGGGAGGGTGAGAGGTTCGCCGAGAAGAACGGCGGCCATAGCGGCGGTTAGAGGACCTTGTGTGAGAAGGCTGATGGACGTGAGCGTGGCAGGCAGATGGCCGAGCGCATATGTGAGAAAGAGATAGCCGCCGAGTTGGGAGACGAGGCCGAGACCGAGGACCGCCCAGATGGTGCGGCCGTGCGGCACGCGCAATGAAATGCCCATCGCGAGATTGATCAGCAAGAGCGCGAGCGTGCTGGCAATCATGGCCATGCGGAGAAAAGCGAGCGTGCCGGTGGAGTTGCGGATTTTTTCGGTGACCATGAGGTAGACTGCAAAACACGCGGAAGCGATGAGCGCTTCCAGGTCGCCCAGGCCGATTCGGGCGTGGTGCGCGAGGTCGGCCCAGAGAATGACCGCGGCGCCCGCGATGGCCATCAGGAGGCCGAGCCAGAAGGCGCGCGCGGGGCGCTGACGGAAAACCAGCCAACTGAGGAGTCCTACAAAAATGGGAGTGTTGTTGCCCAGCAATGTGGCGTTGGCGGCGGAGGTCTGCAAGATTCCCGTGTTGTAAAAGGCCAGATCGAAGGCGAAGAAAAGTCCGCCGAAAGCGATGATGCCCAGGGTGCGGGCATCGAGCGATGGCTTGCGGCGGTCGAAGAAAAATGTCGGCAGGAGGACTACCGCAGGAACCAGCATGCGGTAAAAGGCAGAGGCCGGCCCCGGGATGTCGGTCCAGCGAACGAAAATTGCGGACCAGGCGATGCACACGACACCGCCGAATAGCGCGAGATATGCAGGCAGAAGCTTGCTGCCGGCCGTTGCCGTTTTCGAGATTACCGCTTCCGTTGCCAAGGCAGAATTCCTCCGGTGGGAACCAGTATCCCACGCGCCGGAGGGACGCACAGGTGCCGAATTGGCTTCCTTGCGGAGGGAAGGAGTTGCCGCGAGCTTTTCCGGGGACTAGGGTTGAAACCAGATGTGGAACGAAAGCGTCGAATAGAGTGAACGCCTTTCGGACCGTCCTATGGCCGAGCCATTTCCCAAACTGCCCGTGATTCTGGAGCCGCTGCCGCCGATGGAGGAGCCGAAGGTGGGCTTCTTGCGATGGGTGTTTCGGATTCTGCGCTGGTCCACGTATCTGGCCACCGTTGTCACGTTGTTTCTTTTGCTGCACAAGAGCGCGCCACCGGAAGTGGCTTCCACGCCGGAAGCCGCAGCGAGCGCCGAACAAAAGGTTTCCCAGGCGGAGCAGAGCGTTTCCCAGGGCCAACCGGCCACGCTGCGCCTCGACGAAAGCGAGTTGAACTCCTACCTGGCCAGCCATCTTGATCTTTTGCCGCCGGCGGCGGCCGGACAGGACGGCGGCACGGGGGTGCCAGGCGCGGTTGATGTGGAAGAAGTGCGCTCTTCGGTGAGAGATCTGAAAGTGCAGATGGAAGGCGATCAGGTTCACGCGTACCTGGTGTTTGATCTTCACGGGAAAGAGATGAGCCTGGACCTGGTGGGAAGGCTGGGAACGGCGGACGGCTATCTGAAATTTGAACCTGTCAGTGGACACATTGGAGCGCTGCCGATTCCGCATTCTGCCTTGGAAAGCGCGGTGAAGCAATTGATGGAATCGCCGGTAAATCGCGAGAAGCTTCGACTGCCTTCGGATGTTTCGGATCTGCGAATCGAAAACGGCGAATTGGTTACCACTTACCGGTAAAGGGCGGACCCGCTCACGCGCCGCCGGTGTCTCGAATCACAGCCGCCCAATAAATCCAAAGTACGGTGCAGATCCCCAGGCAGAGCCTCGCGTCGATGAAGGCTGCGAGGGTGGCGAGCAGGTACAGCGGCGGACCGAGACGATAATTGCGATGCGTGGTTTCGATGAACTTGGCGGAGGCGTTGCGGGAGAGCAGATGCGGGCGGAAGGCGCCATAGATAAACACGGAAAAACAGATCGCGACGAGAACAAAAGTGCCGGCGTAAAACGCGGCGGCCATCTCTGCGGCGGGCGTTTGGAGATAGGCGGCGAGGACGGAAGTAGGGTAGGGAACAAAGGTGATCAGAAGGAGCAGGCAACCGTTGCTGAAGTGAAGCCGCGAGTCCGTGCGATGAACGTTGCGCAGGATGGCGTGGTGATGCATCCACATGATGAGGATGGTGAAGAAGCTGGTGACCAGAGCGAAATAGCTGGGCCAGAGCTGGAGCAGGGCCTTGCCGAGCGCGGCAGAGGTTGCGCCAGCCGGCGGAAGGGAAGGAACTTTTAGTTCGAGGACCAGAAGGGTGATGGCGATGGCGAAGACGCCGTCGCTGAAAGCTTCGAGGCGGCCGGTTTCTTTTTCGTCTTGCGCGCCAGTTTGCGGTTCCATGGAGAATGAGCTCAAGGTTGTGTAACAGAGTAGCAGCGACGGGGAAGAAATCGAAGCAGGTGGGATGGACTACGGGGCTGTTCGGAGTGGGCGACCTGAAGGTCGCCGCTACGTGGGGAGAACCGTCACAACCTTACTTGAATTGTGTAGGGATGCCGCGGGCGCGGTATACTTGGCGACCGTGGGATGGCTTGGGGGATTGTATGGACGACGAGAAAGTTGGCGGAGAGAAGAACGACGGCGAGCTGGGGATGAATCGCGAGATCACCCGGCGCGATTTTCTTAACGGGGTGGCGATCGGAACGGGCGCCACGATTCTCGGCGGGTCGATTGGGACGCAAGAGTTGTTCGCCGCGGCGGCTTTCGACGAAGTGGCCCCTGAAAAGGCCGCCGACTATTATCCGCCGGCTCGCTTGGGAATTCGCGGCAATCATGATGGATCGTTCAGCGTTGCCCACCGGATGCGGGATGGCGAATCGGCGAGTTCTCTCGGCGATGCTGTCGACACCAGAGAGAGTTACGACCTGGTAATTGTGGGCGGAGGCATCAGCGGGCTTGCGGCGGCGTATCGATTCCGGCAGAAGGCGGGGAGCAGCGCGAAAATCCTGATTCTGGATAATCACGACGATTTCGGCGGCCACGCCAAGCGCAACGAATTCCAGGCCGGCGGGCGGATGGTGCTTTCCTACGGCGGCACGCAATCGATCGAAAGCCCCGGCAGGTATAGCGCGGAGGCGAAGAGCCTGCTGAAAGAGATCGGGATCGAAACGCAGAAGTTTTACAAAGCGTACGATACGAAACTTTATGCCAAGCGGGGCACGGCGGCTTTCTTCGACAGGGAAACATTCGGCGAAGATCGGCTGCTGACGGGCATGAACACCACGCCGTGGCCTGAATTTCTGGCCAAGGCGCCGCTTTCGGATGCCGTGAAGAAGGATATTGCGCGCGTTTACGCTGAGAAGAAAGACTATCTGCCGGGACTGGCGCGCGAGCAGAAAATCGCGGCGCTCGCCAGAATCAGCTACGCGGATTATTTGACGAAGCATTGCCGCTTGATACCGGAGGCGCTGCCGTTTTTCCAGACGTTTACGCACGATCTGTTTTGCGTGGGAATCGAGGCGGTTCCGGCATTGGCATGCTACGAAGCCGGCGACGACTACGGATCGTTCATTTATCCGGGATTCGACGGGTTGGGATTTCCGGAACACCAGAAGGAAGAGCCGTACATATTTCATTTTCCCGACGGCAATGCATCGGTGGCGCGGTTGCTGGTGCGTTCGCTGATTCCCGAGGCGGTTCCCGGATCGACGATGGAGGACGTGGTTACGTCGCGGGCGAACTACGCCGCACTGGATGGGGCCGGAAATTCCGTGCGGATTCGACTGAACAGCACGGTGGTGAACGTGAAGCATCTCGGAGCGAAAGAGGCTACGAAGGAAATTGAAGTGTCGTACATGCGCGGAGGCAAGCTGAACAGGGTGAAGGGGAATTACTGCGTGCTGGCTTGCTACAACGTGATGATTCCTTATATTTGCCCGGAACTTCCCGAAGGGCAGAAGGAATCGCTTTCGTACATGGTGAAGGCGCCGCTGGTTTACACGCATGTGGCGCTGCGCAACTGGACGTCGTTCGCGAATCTGGGGATTCACCAGATTGTGGCGCCCGGAGGGTATCACACGTACACGGCGCTGGATTTTCCGGTGAGCCTCGGCAAGTATCAGTTTCCGAGCAAGCCAGAGGAACCGGCGGTGCTTTTCATGCTGCGGACGCCGTGCAAACCGGGTTTGCCGGTGCGGGACCAGAATCGCGCCGGGCGCGCGGAGTTACTGCAGACGCCGTACAGCATGTTCGAACGCAAAATTCGCGAGCAACTGGCGCGGATGCTTGGCGGGGCCGGGTTTGATCCGGCGCGCGATATCGAAGGTATCATTGTGAACAGGTGGGCGCACGGATATGCGTTCACGCCGTTTGGCCTGGATGTGCCGCAGTGGAAGGCAGGGCAGGAGCCGTGGGTGCTGGGCCGGCAGCGATTCGGGCGAATCGCGATCGCCAATTCGGATGCGGGGGCGAGCGCCTACACGGATGTGGCGATCGACCAGGGATTTCGTGCAGTCAATGAAATCCTCAGCCGTTAATTCTTCAGAAAGTTCTGCAAATCTCAGCCGCTCCGCATCCGGCGGATGGCCTACTATCGTTACTGATCCCGGGTTTATCCGGCGAGGGCTGGGAGGTTTCGGTATATGAAGAAAATGATTTCGTTTGCCGCCGTGCTGTTGTTTGCGAGTGTTGCTCTCTCTGTGCACGGGCAGAGCGGCGCGAATGATGACGCCGGGCGCATTCAGGCGCTGGAACTGGCGTGGAACCACGCGCTGGAAGCCAAGGACGCGAAGGCGTTGGACATGCTTCTTGGGAACAACATGTTGGCCGTGGACATTGACGGAAGCGTTGCGAACAAGAACGAATTTCTTGCCAGCATCAAGGCGCCCGACTACCAGCCTTCGCAGGCGGTGATCGAGCAGAGCAGCGTGCAGGTGTATGGGGACGCGGCTGTTGTGGTGGGCATCTTCCGCATAAAGGGTATGGAAAAGGGGAAGCCTTACGTGCATCGCGAACGATTTGTGGATACGTGGATCAAGACGAATGGGACGTGGCAGTGCGTTGCCACTACCAGCACGCTGATCAGCGCCAAGCAGCCGGCCGCGGATTGAGTGCGTCCTTGCGGCAGTCTGACTTGCGCTTCCGGGGTGCCGATCGTTCTGCAGGCTACAAACAGTTGTCCAAGATTACGAGGAGAAAGAAATGTCCGTTCTGCGCTATGGCATGGCACTGATTCTGGCTGTAACACTGACAGGTGTGAAGTGTTTCGCGGGGCCGACGCCGAAAACATCGGTGGAGGTGAAGCCATTCGGGGCCATTGCTTCCGGCGAGAAAACAGATTTGTACGTTTTGAAGAACAGCCGTGGGATGGTGGTGGCGATTTCGAATTATGGGGCGACGGTTGTGAGCATCAAGGTGCCGGACCGCGCGGGAAAAATTGAAGACGTTGTGCTGGGCTACGAAACAGCGAAGGAGTATGAAGACGGCACGGCGCACTTTGGCGGATCGGTCGGGCGTTACGCAAACCGGATCGCGCACGGAAGCTTTACGCTTGCGGGGAAAACGTACACGCTGCCAAAAAACAACGGTGAGAATACGCTGCATGGCGGATTACACAGCTTTGACCACAAGATCTGGACCGCCAAGGAAATTGCCAGCAAAGATGGCGCGGCGGTTGAGTTCACATACGTCAGCCCGGATGGGGAAGAAGGATTTCCCGGAACAATGACCGTGACGGTGGATTTTACTTTGTTGACTGCGAAGAATGACCTGCGGATTGAATACAGCGCGAGCACGGACAAGCCCACGGTGGTGAATCTTACCAATCACAGCTACTTCAACCTTGCGGGGCAGGGAAATGGCGACATCCTTTCACAGACCCTGCAGCTGAATGCGAGCAAGTTCACGCCGGTGGATCCGGGAATGATCCCGACCGGCGAGCTTCGAGACGTGAAGAACACGCCATTCGATTTCACGCGGCCGGTGGCGATCGGCGAGCGGATCAACGATGCGGACGAGCAACTGAAGCTGGGGCGAGGATACGACCACAACTGGGTGATCAACAGGAGGGCTGGCACATCGGCGGTTGAGCTGGCAGCGACCGCGCGGGATCCGAAGAGCGGCCGCGTGCTGGAGGTGCTGACGACGGAGCCCGGCATACAGTTTTATACGGGGAATTTTCTGGACGGGACGGACCACGGCAAGGGAGGGAAGATTTACCAGCAGCGGTACGCGTTTTGCCTGGAGACGCAGCACTTTCCGGATTCGCCAAACCATGCGGCGTTCCCGTCGACAACGTTGTTTCCCAGCAGGCCGTTTCACTCCACTACGATTTACCGGTTTTCAGTGAAATAAGGCGCAGGGAAGAGTGGTTCCGGGGCCTGGACTCGAACCAGGATTCTAGGCTCCAAAGGCCCATGTGCTACCAATTGCACCACCCCGGAATGGTGTGGACAACCCTACTAGTCTACTTGAGACGCGGCGACTGACAAAATTGTGATTTGCGGTGTTTCCGGGACATGGCGAAAAAAATCGCGAAGCCCACGCCATGCGGATGGAAACAATTTCTGCTAAAGTAAAAAGGTTGTGCACCAGTGCGGAGAGGTGGCCGAGCGGTTTAAGGCGCACGCTTGGAAAGCGTGTGTAGGTTAACCCCTACCGTGGGTTCGAATCCCACCCTCTCCGCCATGAATACCGTGGTCCCGGTTGCACCGGGATTTCGGGTGCGGGCTCGGACGCCCGCAAGGCGCCTCAAGTTCGAATCCCACCTTCCCAGTAATTTTTATTTCATGGATTTTGCTTTTGGATGTTGCAGTCCGTGGATTTCTCGGAACCGTTTGCAGCGTCGCCGCATCTATTTGCTTTGGGCGGCAGATTGAAATTCCTCAGGGGCGCCGCCCGAGATCAGGGCCGAGGCCGGTTCGCGAATCATCGCAATTCCCCTCGCAACAGAAATAACGAAAATGACCAAATTGGTAAGGAGCTATGGGTCTGTCCGGCCATAGAAAACTCGCTTGAATTTTCCCAATGCTATCTTTCTGTTCTTCGCGGGACTGATCGCCGGCGCCATGAACGCGGTTGCCGGCGGCGGAAGTTTCGTGGCGTTTCCCGCGCTGCTGTTCACGGGCATCGCGCCAATCCCGGCAAACGCTTCGAACACGCTTTCGTTGTGGGTTGGCACGGCCGCAAGCAGTGGTGCCTATCGGAATCACCTGAAATTGCCATGGCGGATTGTGGTTCCACTGCTGATCATGGGCCTGCTGGGAGGCGTGGCCGGGCTTTGCTGCTGATCAAGACGCCGGCGCAAACCTTTTTGCGGTTGATTCCCTGGATGATGCTGGCGGCGACGCTGCTTTTTGCCTTTGGCAAGCACCTGACCGGCCTCTTTTCGGCGCGAATTTCCCATGAAGCCAGCAGCACGGCCGTCCTGGGGGCTTCGATCTTTGAGTTGCTGGTGGCGATTTACGGGGGTTATTTCGGCGGGGGAATCGGCATTATGAACCTGGCAATGTTTGCGGCGCTGGGCATGACCGATATTCACGAGATGAATGCGTTGAAGCTGATTCTGGTCTCCGTGATCAACGGGGTGGCAACGGCAACTTTTGTGTTGACGGGTTCGATCGTCTGGCCGCAGGCGCTGGTGATGATCGCGGGAGCTGTTCTGGGCGGGTACACGGTGGCGCACTTCGCGCAGAAACTGCCACACCAGTTGGTTCGGGGGGCCATTATTTTTGTCGGCTTCGGGATGAGCATCTATTTCTTGCTAAAGGCGCATCGGTAGGATTTGTAAGGAGGAAAACGGCCCAGTATTCGGCGACGAACTTTTTTGAGTACGGAGGCGGAGCGTCCGCTTTTGCGGTGGAGTGGTTCACGCGAATGCTTGTTTGGGAAAAGCGGGTTACACCGTGAAAGCGAGAGCTTTGCTCCCGCACTCAGGAGTGTCTCGCTAGCGAAGCGCGTCCAGCGGCAAGCCGCGGATGGAAGCATCGAGTATTTGGATGGTGTGCACGACCGGAATGTGGTGGCCGGCTTTGGCGAGTGAAGATTGCAGTTGCAGAAGGCAGCCGGGATTTCCCGTGGCCACTATATCGGCCTGAAGCGGGGTGATGAGGCGGGCTTTGCGGTCGCCAAGCTCGGTGGCCGCTTCGGGCTGGACGAGATTGTAAATTCCGGCGGAGCCGCAGCAGATCGCCGTTTCGGGGATTTCCAGCAACTGGGTGCCGGGAATCTGAGCGAGAAGGGATCGCGGATGCGAACGTACGCCCTGGGCATGCTGCAGGTGGCAGGAATCGTGAAACGCCACGCGCGCGCGAATGGGTTTGCGCTCGGCGCGCGGCGATAGTTCGGCAAGAATTTCGCTGATGTCCTTACACTTGGCGGCGAAGCGTTTGGCGCGGTCGGCGTATTTCGGGTCATCCCGGAGCAGGTGGCCATATTCCTTGACGTTGGAGCCGCAGCCGGCGGCGTTAATCACGATCGTTTCGACATTCGCCTTCTCGAAAGTTTCGATGGTTTTGCGGGCAAGTTCCTGGGCTTGGGCTTCTTCGCCTGCGTGGACGAACAACGCGCCGCAGCAGGTCTGCTCCGGGGGCGCGACCACTTCGCATCCTTCCGCGGAGAGCACGCGCGCGGTGGCGGCGTTCACATGCGAGAAAAAGGTGCGCTGGACGCAGCCGAGGAGAAGGCCGACGCGCCTGCGCTGTTCACCCTGCGCAGGAGTGATGGCCTCCACTGCCTCAATCGGCGATGCGGTGGGGAGAAGCGCATCCATGGCGCCCACGGATCCAGGCAATAATTTGAAAGCGCCGATCGCTCGCAGAGCCGCTTGCAAACCGCTTTTCTGATAAACGAGGAGCGGCCAGCGGAGAAATTTCATGCGCGCCGGCTTGGTGAACGTTTCGAACAAAAACCGGCGGTGCATTTTATCGGCGGCCGGGCGATTGTAATTGCGTTCGATTTGCGCGCGCGTGGCTTCGATCAATTTGCCGTAATCGACGCCGGATGGGCAGGCTGGCATGCAGGCGACGCAACCGAGGCAGGAATCAAAATGGCTGACCCATTTTTCGTTCATCTCCGCCTTGCCTTCGAGCGCCAGCTTCATCAGGTAGATCCGGCCGCGCGGCGAATCCATTTCCTGGCCCCACAGCGAGTAGGTGGGACAAGCGGGGAGGCAGAAGCCGCAATGGACGCACTTCTCCATGATTTCCAGCGATGGTGGATGGTGCGCGTCGAAGGCACCAGTCGGATTCGTTTTCTGCGTTTCGTTCGCCATGCGACTAGATTCCCCCTACGAATCGTCCGGGATTCAAAGTGCTTTTTGGATCCAGCTGGTGCTTGACCTCGCGCATTAGTGAAACACTGTCGCCCACATCACCCCAGGTATCGAAGGGATGCAATTCGGGCGGACGTCGCAAAACGACAAGTGCTCCGCCTCGGGATTGCAACTCCCTTCGCAATTGTTCCACTGCTTCCGATAGCAGAATCGGGTCGGCTTCCAGCCGGAGCATTCCAATTCCCGTGGCTTGCAGGGCGATTTGCCAGTTCACTTTGCGAGACTCGCCAATGGAATTCAGAGACTCAAGCGTCTTCGCGATATCCGTGGGAAGTAGGCTGATCTTGGCCAGAAGCGCGGTATTGATTGGCAAGTTCCAAAGGTTTTGTCTCGCATTCCAAAAACTTTCCGGGGATTGTTCCACCTGCGTCGAGTCGAGAAGATCTCGCAAATGTGATTCCTGCGCGACGAGGCCCACGTCCGTGGCTTCGAAGAGAATGTCGGCGGCGGGGAGTTCGCCGGCAGCGCAGCGGACTTGCAAGGAAGTGTGGGCCAATTGGGAATCCTGAATGGCCAGGATGTGCTGCTGCATCGCCTGGAAAGTTTCCGCGGTGAACGAAAAAGTCTTTGCGGAGCGCGGCAGGGGATGCAGGCGGAAGACGGCGCGGGTGATTACGCCCAGCGTTCCGAGAGCGCCCGTAACGAGCTTCGGCAAATCGTAGCCGGCGACATTTTTTACGACTTTGCCGCCGCTGCTGGCGAGCGTGCCGTCGGGGAGAGCGATGGTGACGCCAATGATGAGGTCGCGGAGTGCGCCGAAGCGCAGGCGCAAAGTGCCGCTGTCGTTGGTGGAAAGAACGCCGCCGATGGTGGCGTGTTCTGGCCATAAGGTGTCGAAGGCCAACCGCTGGCCATGCTGTGCCAGCGTTTCTTGTAACCGTTGAAGCGTGCAGCCCGCCTCGACAGTCACAGTGAGATCCGCCCAGGCGTGTTCAACAATTCGATTGAGCCGGGCGGTGGAAAGAATGAGATCCGCTTTTCGCGGCGGATTGCCCCAATCGAGTTTTGTGGCTCCTCCGCGAGGAATAACAGCGATTCCCGCGTCATTGGCGAGCGAAAGCGCGGCTGCCAACTGGTGTTCGTCATCGGGCTCTGCGACGAACTGGGGAAACACACCAGAGACCACGTCGCCCATCGAGGCCGCTCGCAGGTTTTGCGGACCCACCACGGCGCGAAGATTTTCTTCGAACGAGCTAGTTTTCAGCATGGCCGCGAATATGATCCGTCATTTCTCGTCAGTAGCGCTCGGCGATTCCTGCGGCTTCCAAGGGATGCGCAACATACTCGCCCGGCTTTTCGCCGCAGAGGCGCGGAGTCGGAAAAACTTTTGTGGGATTCGAAAGGTGCAGGGGATCGAAAGCGCAACGGACTCGCTGCATGGTGTCAAGGTCGGGCTCGGCAAACATTTTCGACATCATGCGTTTCTTTTCTTCGCCGACGCCGTGTTCGCCGGTGATGGAGCCGCCCGCTTCCAGGCAGAGTTCCAGGATGCGATAGGAGAGCGCTTCGGCGGCCTGCTCCTGTCCGGCGACGCGGCGATCGTAGAGAACCAGTGGATGGAGATTGCCGTCGCCGGCATGGAAGACGTTGGCGACGCGGAGTCCTGTCTCCTTGCTGAGGCGCGCGATTTCGCTCATCACCTGCGGCAGCGCAGTGCGCGGGATCACGCCGTCCTGCACGATGTAATTCGGCGAAATGCGGCCCATGGCCGCGAATGCAGCCTTGCGGCCCTTCCAAACGAGCATTCGCTCGGCGTCGGTCTGCGCGAGACGAACTTCCCATGCGCTGTTCTTCCGGCAAATTTCATCGACGTCGCGCATCAACGCTTCGACTTCGGCGACCGGGCCGTCGAGTTCAACCAACAGCAGCCCGCCGCAATCCGGATAGTTGGGATGCACTGCGGCTTCCGCAGCTTGAATGGCCAGGTTGTCCATCATT
>DATHMM010000031.1:0-9984 GCA_035487095.1 Candidatus Sulfotelmatobacter sp. | reverse complement strand
TTGCGAACGGAAGCTCAGGCAGCGGCGTGAGGGGAGGCGCGCAATGTGGGCGAGGGAGGCTGCGCCTCGGCAGTGACGGCGCTTGATGTGGGGCGTGATTTTTGGAGTTTGTGTTCTAGCGAGGCGCCAATGAAGGCTGCGAAGAGAGGGTGCGGCTCCAGAGGCTTGGATTTGAATTCGGGATGGAACTGGCAGCCGAGGAACCAGGGGTGGTTCGGGGCTTCGATGATTTCGACGTAGTTGTCGTCGGGAGTGCGGCCGGTGATGTGGAGGCCGGCGGCGACGAGCGTTTTTTCGTATTCGCGATTGAATTCGTAGCGGTGGCGGTGGCGTTCGCTGATTTCGGTTTTGCCGTAGGCTTTGTTGGCGAGGGAGCCGGGTTCGAGCTTGCAGGGCCAGGCGCCGAGGCGCATGGTGCCTCCCATTTCGTCCACGCCGAGCAGTTCGCGCAATTTGTAAATCACCCGATGCGGGGTTTGGGGATCAAATTCGGTGCTGTCGGCCTGCTTGAGATTGGCGGCATCGCGCGCGTATTCGATGGTGGCGCACTGCATGCCGAGGCAGATGCCGAAGAAGGGGATTTTGTGATCGCGGGCGAATTGGATGGTGTAGACCATGCCTTGAATGCCGCGCTTGCCAAAGCCGCCGGGAACCAGGATGCCGTCGTAGCCCTTGAGGCGCTTTTCGGCGGTTTCGAGGGAATCGATCTCTTCGGATTCGATCCAGTCGATTACGGTTTTGTGATGATGGGCGAGGCCGCCATGCAACAGCGCTTCGCGCAAACTTTTATAGGCGTCTTCGAGTTGAACATATTTGCCGACGATGCCGATTCGGACCTCGCCTTTGGGATGGTGCAGGCCTTGCAGCATGTCGAGCCAGGGCTGCATGTTGGCGGGGCGATCTTCGAGGCGGAGAAGGCGCGTGATTTGAGCGTCGAGACCTTCCTTGCTGAGTTCGACGGGGACTTCGTAAATGGTTTTCACGTCTTCCATGGAGATGACACAGGAATCGGCGACGTTGCAGAAGAGCGCGATCTTTTTCTTGAGATCCTCGGAGATGTGGCGATCGCTGCGGCACAGGAGAACGTCGGGCTGGATACCGATGCCGAGCATTTCTTTTACGGAATGCTGAGTGGGCTTGGTCTTCAGCTCGCCGGCGGCAGCGATGTAGGGAACCAGAGTTACGTGGACGAATAAAGTGTTTTCGGCGCCGAGTTCGAGGCGCATCTGGCGGATGGCTTCGAGGAAGGGAAGGGATTCGATGTCGCCAACAGTGCCGCCGATTTCAACGATAACAATGTCGACACCCTCAGCGACGCGCTTGAAGCAGCGTTTAATTTCATCGGTGACGTGGGGGATGACCTGGACGGTTTTGCCGAGGTAATCGCCACGGCGTTCCTTGGAGAGAATGGTTTCGTAGATGCGGCCGCTGGTCCAGTTATTGTCGCGGCTGAGCTTGACGTGGGTAAAGCGCTCGTAGTGGCCGAGGTCGAGGTCGGTTTCCGCGCCATCGTCAGTGACGAAGACTTCGCCGTGCTGATACGGGCTCATGGTGCCGGGATCCACGTTCAGGTACGGGTCACATTTTTGGATGGTGATTTTGAAGCCGCGACTTTCGAGGAGACAGCCGATGGAAGATGCCGCTACGCCCTTACCAAGAGAAGAAACAACACCGCCGGTTACAAAAATATATTTTGGCGCCATCCGGGTCGCTCGCCTCCGCACCGCGCAGAATTGAGCTTGTCGAACCTCCGCAGGATTGACGTACATATAATTATCTTCGGAAGCGGGAGTTGTGTCAATGAGAAGTCTTTGCTCGGAAGAATCGGAAAATTTTCTGCGCACGCGACATTTGATTGAGGGCGGGGTTCGTAAATCGGGAAAAGTGGGGTAAGTTTGTTCGGTGGGGGCAGGCGTTCTTTATAAAGAGGCGGACATGAGCAGCAGGAAGATGTGCAGCGCAGCTACGATTGCGCTTGCGGCCTATGTGGCTGCGTGTGGAGGGGGCAACTCGAATATCACGCCGCCTCCGCCGACCGGAAATTTTTCGAACGCCAGCCTGAACGGACAATATGCATTTTCGATGAGCGGGGTGGATCTGATCTCGGGAGCCTACATCGCCAGAATCGGAAGCATAGCGGCCGATGGAAACGGTCACATTACGTCGGGACTGGCAGACGTGCAGGATCTGGGCAGCACAACGCCCACATCGCAGGTGTCGTTTTCGAGCGGAACCTATCAGATTCAAGCGAACGGACACGGGGTGATCGTTTTGACGATCAGCACCGGAGGAACTCTGCAATGGAGCGTATCGCTGCAGTCGAGCAGCCAGGGCTACTTGGTGCAGACGGATGGATTGGCGTCGACGAGCGGCGGCCTGAATTTGCAGACGCCATTGCAGTTTTCCGCGAACGCCATCAACGGAAAATATGTGTTTAGTTTGCCGGGGATTTCCCTTACCGGTAGCACGCCTTCGTTGATTTCGCTGATAGGGGAGTTCAGTGCGAATGGAGCCGGGGGCGTGACCGGAGGCACGTTTGACACGAATGACACCTCGTCTCCGCCGAGCGGAGCGACCGCACTGGCGGCGAGCAGCTATCAATTGGACACGACCGGGAACGGCACGAACTTTGGCCGCGGGACAATGACGCTGGCCGGCCGGACGTACGGCTTTTACATCGTTAACAATACGCAGGTGGATTTGCTCGAAGAGGATTTACTCGGCGGAACAACGGGCCCCGCATACCTGCAAACGGGGGCCATTCCTACGCAAAGTCCGGAATTCAAGGGGAGTTTTGCGTTTTTTGCGGGAGGGTCGGAGTCGACCGGCCACTTCGGGCCTATATCGCGCGTGGGGCGGTTCACAGCGGACGGCGCGGGTGGCATTGGCACGATATCGTTTTTTGAGAACAACGACGGAAACACCGCGCAGTTGACGCCGGGTTCGGGCATTTCCAGCACGAGTTACACGATTGATACGAGCAATGCGGGGAGTGGACGAGGCACGTTCACGTTCAGCAATTCGTCGACCGGGACGACGGCTTATGTGTTTTACCTTTACTCGCCGACGCGAGCGGTGATTCAGGACGTTAGCGCGGGTATTGTGGCGAGTGGGACGATGGCGTCGCAGTCGACGACGTCCTTCACCACAACCAGCGTGGCAGGGAATTACAGTTTCAGCTGGAGCGGGGTGGAGTTGGTGACGCCCTCGCCGTTCGACGAGAATTATGTCGGACAGTTCATTCAGACGAGCCCGGCCACCAGCAACCTTGCCGGGATAGTGGACTTCGCCCAATTAGGATTGAACACGATTAACACGAACGGGGTGACGCTGAACGCGGGGTTGTCGGGAACATTGACCATCGGCGGGGACGGAACGCAAAGCAATGGCTACAAGATCGCTATTGGCGGGCCGACGCCGTTCACCGTGAACTTCGTGGCTTATTTTGCGGACAACGGGACGGTGTTCATGGTGTGTTCCGACAGCAACCGGACGACGGCGGGCGTGGCGACGCAACAGACGCAGTGATGGAAAATCGAAAAGAGGAAAGATTTAGCAGCCCCTTGGGACGAATGAACTCCGGGCGCGAAGCTTTGCCACGTGGGCGGGATTGGCCACCTGAAGGTGGCCGCTACGAAGAAGAGGACTACGACAGGGTCAGACGCTCCCTTTTTCGTGGAGGAGCTTTTCGACGCGGGTTACGTCTTCGGGGACGTCGACGCTGACGGCGTCGTGCTGCACTTCGGCGACGCGGATTTTCCAGCCATTTTCGAGCCAGCGGAGTTGCTCGAGTTGTTCGATTTTCTCGAGCTCTCCCTGTGGCAGGGTCGGATATTCGAGCAGGGCGTCACGCTGAAAAACATACAACCCTAAATGCTTCCAATATTTGACGTGGACCTTCTGCTGGGTGTCGCGGATCCAGGGAATGGGCGCGCGCGAAAAATAGAGGCCATTGTCGTCGAAGTCGAGAACGGTTTTTACTACGTTGGGGTCCATAATGTCGCCGGCGTGGCGGATCGGGGTAGCGACGGTGGCGATTTGGGCGACGGGTTCTTCCAGGAGAGCGGCGACCGCGGCATCGATCGCGGATGGATCGACGAGCGGCTCGTCGCCCTGGACATTGACGAAGACGTCGCCTTTCTCATGCGCAGCCACTTCGGCAATGCGTTCGGTGCCGGTGCGGTGGTCGGCACGGGTCATGCGGGCTTCGCCTCCGAAGGCGTGGACGGCGTCGATGATGCGCTGGTCGTCGGTGGCGACAACGACCTTATGGACCGTTTGGGCTTGCTTGGCGCGCTCGTACACGCGCTGGACCATGGGCTTACCGGCCAGCGAGACGAGGGGCTTGCCGGGGAGGCGCGTGGAGGCGTAACGGGCGGGAATAATTACTACGACCATTGGTTCGTCGGAATTCATCTTATGCACCGGGAGAAGGAGTTACGCTGCTGATGCTAACACAGTCGTTCGGCAGGGACTGATGCGCCGTCACTGACTTTAGTAGGCGAAAGACGGGCTATTGCCTTCCGAAAGCCGGGTGTTTATGATGAGACATCCGCGCGGCCGTCCCGGGAGACCGGATGGATGGGGGAGCCGTGAAACGCGATTGGACCAGGGTTCGCGTATTGACCGTAGAGGCTGCCGCCCGGCTATGTGCTTGCGTCTGTGTGACCGCGAGCCTGACAATGCTGCTCGCGCAGGAACCGTCCACTTCAAGCACCCCGGCACCGCCACCCGCAACTTCCAAACTGACCGACGTTTCGCATAACACACCGGCGATAACGATTCGCCCTGGGAAAGTAATCCGCACAGACGTTGACCTTGCGCTGGTCAACGTGACGGTGACGGATCCGTTCAACCGACTGGTGACGGGGCTGGAGCAGGATAACTTTCGCGTGTTCGAAGACAATGTGGAACAGGAAATCGTCACGTTTTCCTCGGAAGACGTGCCGATATCCATCGGCGTGATTTTTGACTTCAGTGGAAGCATGTCCAACAAGATTGATAAAGCGAGGGAGGCTGCGCTGGATTTTTTCAAGACGGCGAATCCAGCGGACGAGTTTTTCCTGGTTACGTTTAACGAACGGGCGGAACTGACGAGCACGTTCACCAACAGCGTCGAGGACTTACAAAGCCGCATGATGGTGACCTCACCCCGGGGTCGCACGGCCCTGCTGGATGCGATCTATCTGGGGCTAAGCCAGATGAGGGGTGCACATAACGCAAAACGCGCCTTGCTGATTCTTTCCGATGGAGGGGATAATCATAGCAGGTACAACGAGAACGACATCAAGCGGCTGGTCAAGGAGGCGGATACCCAGCTCTATGCCATCGGCATCTACGACCCGCTTGGTTATCGGAACCGCACCCCGGAAGAGCTGAATGGCCCAACGCTGCTCTCCGAAGTGACAGAATTGACAGGTGGCCGCGTTTTCGCTGTCGAGCATCTAAATGAATTGCCGGACATTGCGTCGAAAATCGGCATGGAGCTACGCAATCAATATGTGTTGGGATACAAACCAAGCAATCACGTTCATGACGCGCGGTGGCGGAAAATCAAGGTCAAGCTGCGCGCCCCAAAGGGACTCCCACCCCTCTCGACATACTCGAAAACCGGATATTACGCGCCAGCTCACTGAAGCGTCTAACCGGTCTCATCGATTCGGGCTGGTAATCGCCTGCACGCTGCTGGTTACTGTGCTTGCGGCCACCGGTTCGTTCGCACAACTCCCAATCCAGGTACCACCGCCCCCACCGCCTCCCGGACAGCAAGGCGGCACATCGCCGTCGGGCGGGAGCATTAAGGTGGACGTCAACCTGGTGGTGCTGCACACGACGGTGAATGACGATCGCGGAAAGTTTGTGGACGGGCTGGCTCAGGATAATTTCCGCGTGTATGAAGACAAGGTGGAACAGAAACTCTCCATTTTCAAGCGCGAGGATGTCCCCGTCAGCATGGGACTGGTGATCGACAACAGCGGAAGCATGCGCGACAAGCGGCCCCGGGTGAATGAAGCGGCGCTGACACTGGTGCAGAGCAGCAATCCCCAGGACGAAACGTTCGTAGTGAACTTTAACGACGATTTTTACCTGGACCTGGACAAGGATTTTTCCAACAGCATTCCGGAACTGAAGGAAGCGCTCGAGAGAATCGATTCTCGGGGAAGTACCGCGCTCTACGATGCGATCATCGGGTCGCTCGATCACCTGAAGAAGGGCGTGAAAGAAAAGAAGGTGCTGCTAATCGTTACGGACGGCGAAGACAACACCAGCCGGAACTCGCTGGAGAAGACGCTGCGGGAAATTCAAAAGACCTCGACGGTTATTTACACGATCGGCTTGCTGGGGCAGGAGAACAAGCGCAGCGCGAAGAATGCCAAGAAGGCGCTTTCGGAAATCGCGCAGGCTTCGGGCGGGCTGGCATACTTCCCGGAGAATGTGGACGACGTGCACGCGATCTGCGAGCAGGTGGCGCACGATATCCGGCACCAGTACACGCTGGCGTATTACCCGTCGAATGGTGCGAAGGATGGGACATTCCGCGCGGTACACGTGGATGTGATCCCGCCGCGGGGGCACGGGAAACTGGTGGCGCGGACGAGAAACGGGTATTACGCGCCGACGGCGAGCAGCGGGGTTTCGGGGAAGTAATTCAGGTAATTTCCTATCGCAGATCTGCGCCGGGGCTGAACCCCGGCCCCCTACAGACAACCCAGGAGCACAGCCAGGAATGGCTGTGCCACCAGAGTCCACGGGGCCACCTGAAGGTGGCCGCTACGCTAATTCTGGGAGGAAGCTGACGCCCTGGGGAATTGTGACGTTGAAATTTTGGGCAATGGTTTGGCCCATGTCGGCTAGGGTGGCTCTGGTGCCTAGATTAGCGCCAGATTTTTGGGCGGGCGTGTAGGCTAGGATCGGGACGTACTCGCGGGAATGGTCGGTGGTTTCCCAGCGAGGGTCGGGATCGCAGCCGTGGTCGGCGGTGATGAGCAGAAGATCCCTGGCGCCGAGTAGTTTCAGATAAGACGCAAGTTGCGCGTCAAATTCTTCCAGCGAGCGGGCAAATCCCTCCAAGTCCTTGCGATGGCCGTAGAGCATGTCGAAATCCACGAGATTGCAGAAGATCAGGCCGCTGGGGCGTTGCTGAAGCGCAGCGGTTAATTTTTCCATGCCGTCGGTATTTGATTTGGTGGTTGCGTAGTCATCTACTCCGCGACCGTTGTAAATATCGTGGATTTTTCCGATACCGAAGACGGGGATTTTCTTTTCGGCGAGCACATCCATGAGCATTGGCTTGGGGGGATCGACGGCGTAGTCGTGGCGGCGCGAGGTGCGGGTGAAATGGCCAGGGGTGCCTTCGAAGGGGCGGGCGATCACGCGGCCGACGCGATGCTTGCCGTCGAGAAGTTTTCGGGCGATTTCGCACATGCGGTAAAGGTCGGGAACGGTGATGACGCTTTCGTGGGCCGCGATCTGAAAGACGCTGTCGCCGGAGGTGTAAACGATGGGTTTGCCGGTGCGGACGTGTTCTTCGCCGAGTTCTTTCAGGATTTCGGTGCCAGAGGCGGGCTTGTTGCCGAGCGTTTTGCGGCCAATCTGATTTTCGAAGGGTCCGATAATTTCCGGAGGGAAACCGTGCTTGTAAACGGGAAAGGCCTGGTCGAGCCAGACGCCGGCCATTTCCCAGTGGCCGGTGGTGGTGTCTTTGCCAGGGGAGTGGGTTGCGCCTTTGCCGTAGGAAGCTTTGGGGGCGGCGGCCGGAGGTAGATGTTTTAGCGGGGCGATGTTGGCCAGGCCGAGTTCGACGAGGGTGGGAATTTGCAGCGCGCGATATTCGGCGATGTGGCCGAGCGTGGTGCGGCCGGTGTCGCCGTAGTCGGCGGCGTCGGGGAGCGGGCCGATGCCGACGCTGTCGAGAACGATCCAGATAATGCGGTCGAATTTTGGCATGATTAGGATTCCTAAGATGCTTCAGCGAACTTTAGCATAGGGATTTGGGGAGATGGGAATTGACGCGTTGCGGGGCCGGACATACGATTCGGGCGGGGTACGGTTCGGCTGCTGATACGGGCTACCTGGGCCACCTGAAGGTGGCCGCTACAGGTGTGGAACATTTGGGCGGAATTTGCGTAGATATTGGTAGAGAGGTCTGAAGATGGGGCGAGATCGCGGTGTGCGCAGCAGTTCGGTTGTGTTTCCGCTGCTACTGATTGCGTTCGGCGGGTTGATTCTGCTTTCGCGGGCGCTGCCCAATTTTAATCCCTGGCCGGTGGTGGGGAAATATTGGCCGCTGATTCTGATTTTTGCCGGGGCGGGAATGGTTTGGGACCGCTCACGGCGATCGGAAAATCCTGAGGCGCCAGCCGCATTTCCCATTGGGACCACGCTGGGTACGGTTCTGTTTCTGTTGGTGCTGATCGTTTTGACCTGGCGAGGACACACGTACGCCTCGCGCGAGTGGCCAAGCCGCTCCACAATGAACTCGCACCGGCAGGAGAAGATCGATAAGAAGGACGCCAAAAGCGTGCGCATGTCGGTGAAGATGCCCGCGGGGGATTTGACGATGAGCGGCGGGGCAGACGCACTGTTGAGCGCCGATTTTTCCTTTGGAAGCTCCTGGAGCGAGCCGAAAATTGAATACTCGGTTGAGGCGGGCGCAGGCGAATTGAACATCGAACAGGGCGGCGGAGGGACGCTGGTAACGAATTCCGATAACACCTGGAATCTGAAGGTGAACGACTCGATCCCGCTCGACCTGAGGGTTGATGTGGGAGCAGGGCGAGGGGTTTTTCGCTTTGCAAAAGTGGACCTGACGAGGCTGGAGTTGAATATCGGCGCGGGACAGGCGGACGTGGACCTTTCCGGCGGGCGGGCCAAGGATTTGGAGGCGGAGATTCAGGGTGGCGTCGGCGAGGCGACGATTCGTTTGCCAAAGGATGTAGGAGTCGTTGCGACCGTGCATGGCGGGCTGGGAACAATTGACACGCATGGCCTGAAAGAGGAAGACGGGCAGTATGTGAATGCCGCGTATGGGAAATCACCCGCCACGATTCATCTCTCGGTCAACGGCGGGATCGGGACCATCAGGCTGCAGCAACAATAGAGTTCACGCCGGTTTTCCATTCTAAACTCAATTTGCCCGCGTTGCGTGGGAGTCGTATACTTTAAAGTTTAGGCAGGGTGCGGAAAGCGCGCTGTCTGGGCTTCCCTTTGGCCACAAGCGAAACCATACCTCCCATCCTCGAACAGCAAGAGGTTTTGCGCATCCGCGGAGCGCGGGTGCACAACTTGAAAAACGTGAGCGTGGATATTCCGCACAATGCGCTGACGGTGGTTACGGGTGTGAGCGGGTCGGGAAAATCGTCGCTGGCGTTTGACACAGTGTATGCGGAGGGGCAGCGGCGGTACGTGGAGTCGCTCTCTGCCTATGCGCGGCAGTTTCTGGAGCGGATGGAAAAGCCGGACGTGGACGAGATTTCCGGCATTGCGCCAGCGGTGGCGATTCGGCAGAAGAATTCGACGCGCAATCCGCGCTCGACGGTGGCTACGTCGACGGAAATTTACGATTACCTGAGGCTGCTGTTTGCGCGCTGCGGGCAGACTTTTTGCATCAAGTGCGGCAGCGAGGTGCGGCGCGATTCGCCGGACGAGATTGCCACTCGCGTGTTGACGCTGAAGGCGGGTCGGCGTTTCTATGTGGTGTATCTGTTGCGCATGCCCGCAGCCGAGCCGAGTGTGGTGGGGAAGCGGGCAACGCGAAAGAAGCCGGCGCCGCTGACGCAAGAGGCGCTGCGGTTAGTCTTGGCTGAATTGCAGAAACGCGGCTTCAACCGGTTGTATCAGGACGGGCGCGTGCATGAGTTTTCCTCTCCGGAAAGTTTGCTGGATGTGAATTTTACAAAGCCGGTTTGGGTGCTGGTGGACCGGCTGGCGGTGAATCCGGAATCGCGGTCGAGGCTGGTGGACTCCATCGAAATTTGTTACCGC
>DATHMM010000030.1:0-6521 GCA_035487095.1 Candidatus Sulfotelmatobacter sp. | reverse complement strand
TCGTCTATCCTCTCTTTATGCAAAGACTCCTCGCTCCCAGGGAAGCCGCCAACATCCTCGGCATCAGCTACCCCACGCTGAAACAATGGATCTACCGCGGCAAGCTCAAAACCGCCAAAACCCCCGGCGGCCACCACCGCGTCCCCGAATCCGAAATCGACCGCCTGATTCCCGCCTCCCTCAACCGTGGCGAACCCTCCTCTCGCCGCGGCAATTTCCGCAAAATCAGCGGACGTAACCAACTCATTGGCCGCGTCACCGCCATCAAATTCAGTGGTCTGCTCGCACAGATCACTCTCGCCATCGGCGAGCAGCACATCACCTCCATCATCACCGCCGACGCCGCCAAGGAAATGCGCCTCAAGCCCGGCGAGCGGGTAGCCGCCCTGGTAAAATCCACCGAAGTCATGATCCTCCGCGTCTGATGAATATGCTAGCCGCGTTTCTCGACATCGTTTGTAGGGCCCGCCTTCCGAGGCGGGCCGCTTGTCCCCCATATCGCCGTGGGGCTGGGGCGCTGATTCTTACTCTTCTCTGTTTCTCTCTCTTTTCTTCGTCGGCGCTTGCCCAAACTCTCCGCATTGCCGCTGCCGCCGACCTCCAATTCGTTCTCCCCGATCTCGCCGCCCAATACGAAAAACACACCGGTGCCAAACTCGCCATCACCTACGGCTCCAGCGGCAACTTCTTCGCCCAAATCCAGAACGGCGCGCCCTTCGATCTCTTTTTTTCTGCCGACCTGGACTACCCCACGAAATTGACCCAGGACGGATTCGCTGAATCCGATTCCCTGCAAATTTACGCCACGGGCCGCCTCGCCCTCTGGCTTCCTCCCGATTCCCCCTTGGATCCCGCTGCTGGCCTGAAAACGCTTCTTGAACCCCGCATTCAGAAAATTTCCATCGCCAATCCCGAGCACGCTCCCTATGGCCGCGCCGCCGTTGCCGCCCTTCAAAGCGCCGGCCTCTACGATCAGCTCAAACCAAAACTCGTCTTCGGTGAAAATATTTCCCAGGCCGCGCAATTCGTCCAATCCGGCAGTGCGCAAGCCGGTCTGGTCGCCCTTTCGCTCGCCCTCTCTCCCGCGATGAAGGACGGCAAGCGCTGGAACGTTCCCGCGGATCGCTACCCACCAATTCAACAAGCTGTCGTCGTTCTCAAATCCTCGCTGAACAAGCAGGCTGCCCTTTCCTTCCTCACCTTTCTGAAATCCCCCCAGGCACGCGCCACTTTAGAGCGCTACGGTTTTCAAGTTCCCCACCCCGCGTCCCCTGAGCCAAAGCCATGAACGTCGAAGCACTCCTTCTCTCTCTGCGCCTCGCCGCAACCGTCTCGATCCTCCTTCTCGCGCTCTCGCTCCCGCTGGCGTATGGCCTCGCTTTCGGCACCTGGCGCGGGAAATTTCTCGTTGAATCCGTTGTCGCTCTCCCTCTCGTGCTTCCTCCCACCGTTCTCGGTTTCTACGCGCTAGTCGCTATGGGGCCGCGCGGACCGCTAGGGAAAATCTGGCAATCACTGTTCGGCCACCCGCTTGCCTTCACTTTTACTGGGCTCGTGCTCGCCTCGATGCTGTACAGCCTCCCCTTCGCCGTACAGCCGCTCGTCGCTTCCTTCGAATCGCTCGACCGCCGCCTGCTCGACGCCTCCGCCGTCCTTGGCGCCAGCCGCGTGCGTACGTTTCTTCGCATTATCCTCCCGCTCGCCTGGCCCGGCGTTCTCACCGCGCTGGTGCTCAGCTTCGCGCACACCCTCGGCGAATTCGGCGTCGTTCTTATGGTCGGCGGCAATCTTCCCGGCATCACTCGCACTGTCTCCATCGACATCTACGACCGCGTCCAGGCACTCGATTACGCCGCCGCGCACCAGACCGCGCTGCTCCTCCTCGTCGTTTCATTTGTGGTGCTGTCGATCGTCTACGGCGTGAATCGCCGCGTGTGGTCGCCCTGGCTGGCGAAATAGATTTCGCAATGTTGAATGTTCAAATCCGCAAACAGTTTCGCTCGAATGGCGCGCAGTCTTTCGTGCTCGACGTCCAGCAATCCTTCGCGCTGGGCTTCACTGTCCTGTTCGGCCCATCCGGCGCCGGAAAATCCACCCTGCTCGATTGCATCGCCGGCCTCCAAGAACCCGATTCCGGCGAAATCCGCCTCGGCGAAAAACTTTACTTTGACGCGGCCCGCACGCTCTCTCTCCCGCCGCAGCACCGCGAACTCGCCTACGTTTTTCAATCCCTGGCGCTCTTCCCGCATCTTTCTGTCGAACAAAATATCCGCTACGGTCTCGATAAGCTCGCTCTCCCTGAACGAACCGAACGTACGCGAAGCATCACAAGCGCTTTTCGTATCCAGAATCTTCTCTCTCGCCGGCCCGCCGAACTGTCCGGCGGCGAAAAGCAGCGTGTCGCCCTCGCGCGCGCACTCGTTACTTGCCCCCGCGTCCTGCTTCTCGATGAGCCGCTTACAGGCCTCGATTCCGCTTTGCGCCGCTCTATCCTCGAAGATCTTCACGCATGGAACAATGCCAACCGCATTCCTATTCTTTACGTGACGCATAATCGCGAAGAAGTCGACGCCATCGGCGAACGCGTCGTCACACTCGTCAACGGCCGCGTTCAGGAAAGCGGCGCTCCCCGCGCCGTGCTCGATGCCCCGCGCTCCGTCGAACTCGCCCACGCCGCCGGCTTCGAAAATGTTCTCCCCGCGATTGTCGTGGAACATCGCCCCGCCGACGGCGTCATGCGCGTTTCGCTCGATCACGCCACGTGTGAAATCGAAATTCCGCTTGGTGACGCCGCGCCCGGCAACGAGGTCCGCGTCGCCATTCGCGCCGGCGACATCCTCGTTGCCACCGAACCGCCGCACTTCCTCAGCGCCCGAAACATTCTTCCTGGCAGCATCGAGTCGATCCAAACTCTCGGCACAATGGTTGTTCTTCTTGTAAAAGCCGGCACAACCTTTGAAGTGCACGTCACGCCTGGCGCCGTTCGCGCGCTCGACCTGGCCCCCGGCCTCCTCGTCTGGCTGGTAATCAAAACCCACTCCTGCCACCTCGTCCGCTGAATCCCCAACGTAGCGGCCACCTTCAGGTGGCCCAGGGAGCATTTCGCAAATCACACAAAACAAGCGCTGCCCTTCCGGGCGGACCCAACGACGATGCGCGTGGTATCTCAACTTCAAAACTTCCCCGGAGCTTAGCCCGGAGAAAATACCCGGGCCGCATTACTCAATCCGCATTGCTCTCGGCTACTCCGCCCTGACTCCGCTCTGTTACCATGTAATTTATTCTGTGAGGTAGTCGTGCCCTTAAAAACGTCCAACGGAAAGCCCGCGCCAAAGCCCCTTCGTGCGCGCCACGCTGGCCGCTCCGACTCCAAATCCAAGCCCGGTACCCGCCTTCAGGAAGTCCTGAAAAGCGCCGCCAACATTTTTTTCGCTAAGGGATTTCATGCCACTTCGATCGAGGACGTCGCCCGCGACGTCGGCATGCTCAAGGGTTCGCTCTACTACTACATCAAATCCAAGGATGATCTTCTGTTCCAGTTGTTGCTCGCGGGCATCGAAGACGGTGACGCCTACATAGCGCAACACATCGACCTGGAGGGCGAGCCGGTCGAGCAGCTCGAGCGTGCCATCCGCGCCCAGATTGATTACATTATCCAGAACAAGGTCCCATTCGGCCTTTTCCTGCACGAATTCGATTCGCTCTCCGGTAAGCGCCAGCACAAACTGATTTCGGTGATGTCCCGCTACAACAATCGCTTTGTAGATCTGGTGAAGCGCGGGCAGCAGCAGGGCAAGCTGATCGAAGGCGAGCCGTGGCTGATCGTTAATGGAATTCTGGGAATGTGCAACTGGCTCTATCGCTGGTACGACACGGACCACGTCTCCGACCCCGAGCAGGTCAAGCAGGTGTTCCTAAACATGCTCCTCAACGGCATCCGCAAATCCTGACCTTTTGAGTGCGGAGGCGAAGCCTCCGCTTTTGCGATTGAAGCTCGCCTCCCAAACGCAAATTGAGTCGGCTGATTGTCATCGCAAAAGCGGGAGCTGTGCTCCCGCACTCAAAAGGTTCTCCGACTCTCTACGGCAACAATCCAAACACCGCCACCGTGCTGCCGGTGCCGATATACACTTTTCCGTTCGCCACCATCGGCGTAATGAAATGCCCGCCAACATTGGAGAAGCTGTCGCGCCCGCCGGCAGCCTGGGCCGATGTGTAGAGCACCGTACTCAAGTTGGTCGCATCGTAGGCAAAGAGGCTTCGCGACTCGCGGTCCAGCGCCCAGACAATTCCGTTCGCCGCGCCGTTCGATGACGCGCTGGGGACCGTCCCGTTGCTCCCGAACGTGAACGCGGTTTGCGACGTGGGCGCACCACTGAGCTTGGCTTGCGAAACTGAAAACGCCTGCAAAGGCATACCCGAAGGGCCAATGTACACGCGGCCATTAAGATAAATGGGCGACGAGAAATTCTCGTGACCATCTTTGGCAAATTCCTGGTACACATTATCCCCAATGGCGCTGTACTGTCCCATGTTGTCGCGGTCCACCACGTACATCTGTTCATCTTTTCCCGCCACGAATGCGAGATGGCGCGTGGTTCCGCCACTGTCCACCTGATCCGGCAGCAGCAGCGCCGCCGCCGAGCCCAAATCCTCGTCGAGATTGTCGTCGCTTATGGCGATTGAAGGTGCAAAGTAATCCGCCACCGTCAGCGGCACGCTCGGCCGAAGTTTCACAAAGGTGTCGCCATAATCATTGCTGATTCCCGGCGTGTTTCCGCCAAACGCGTTGCCCGTCGGGAAGTACACATTGCCCGCGGCATCCGCCGCCAGTCCGCCACCTCCCAGCCAGATTCCCGCCCCATGTGTGCTTGGGACCAGATCAAGAGCTCCCGTCCGCGCGAGTGAGTCCGCGCTAAACGAAATGACCCAGGCGGAATAATTGCCGCAGTCGCCGTCGTATCCGGACCACGCCGTGTAGATCGTGCCATTACTTTCCAGCAACGCCGCGCGTTCCTGCTGCGCTTTGGCAAGGAACGTCACCGTGCCACCGCTGCTGTTTCCTCCAGTTCCAGGAAAAGTTGCAGTGATGTTTGTCGGCCCGCCAAAAAGTTCTGCGCCACTGCTCAGGTTCAATGCGTGCAGCCGGTGAAATACGTTTCCGCTGCTGTCCTTCGAACTCGCCACCACATAGATCGCGTTGCGCGACCGGTCAATCACCGGCGTGGACATGATCCCCACCGGACTGATATAGCCGCAACCCGCGTCGTTAGAACTCAATGGCACATCGGTTGCTGGCAGCGCGCGCGTCTTCCAAAGCACGGTCGCCGCCGCTCCTGTGATACTGTCCGCGTCTACCGCATACACGCTGTCATTTTCTGTCGCGAAGTAAAGCACGTTCTTGTTGCCCACTCCGGGAATCGCCACTTGGTTCAGATAAAGAATTTGCCCGTCAATCTGGCCGTCCACACCAAATTCCGCCACCTTGCCGAACGTGGTCGAGTTCACATTCGCCGGTGTCAAGGTCAGTTCGTGCGTGTTCGCCCCGCTTCGCATGGCGTCGTAATGGTGCGTGACCACGTCCGACGCGTTCGACGAAGTCAGCGACACAGTCAACGCATCGTTAGGGCTCACAACGCTTCCCTGCATGGCCGTGATTTCCGTAGTCCCCACAGCGACCCCAGCGGCAAGCCCGGTTGCCGTTCCAATTGTCGCGAAGAGCGGATTCGATGAAGCCCACGTCACGCTCGTGGTGATATTTCTTGTGGAATTGTCGCTGTAAGTTCCCGTCGCGGTGAACTGCAACGAACTTCCGATCCCGATGCTCGGTGACGCCGGCGTTACGGCGATGGATTGCAGTGTCGCCGTAGAAGTCGTCACGGCGAGTGCATCATTCGGGCTCACGACAGTACCTTGCGTGGCTGTAATCTGCGTGGTTCCGGCGGCCACGCCTGTAGCCAATCCCGTCGTTGCCCCAATTGTCGCGAATGCGGTATTCGACGATTTCCAGGTCACATTGCCAGTGATGTTTTTCGTGGAATTGTCACTGTATGTTCCGGTCGCAGTGAACTGTTGCGTGTTGCCGGCAACGATGGAGGGAGAAACCGGTGTGACCGCGATTGTCTCGAGCGTCGCCCCGGTCGAACTCACGTTCAGCAGTGCTATGCCGCTGGTTATGCTGCCGGCGGGATTGCTGACCACCACGTCAAACTTCGATCCGTTGTCTCCGCTGGTGGTTGCCGGGGTTGTGTAGCTGGCCGCCGTTGCTCCGCTGATGTTGGCGTTGTTTTTTTGCCACTGGTAGCGCAAAGGCGCGGTGCCCGTCGCCGTCACTGAAAAAGTTGCCATTTGGCCCGCCGTCACGGCCGCGTTCGCTGGCTGCACCGTGATGCTCGGCGCAGGATCGCCAGAACCGGAACGGGAGCTCGTGCTGGCGCAGCCGCCCATCAGCAGCAAGAATGTCGCCAGAGTAGCCGATATCGATCCACGGAAACGCGTCATCAAATCCTCCGATAATTGGG
>DATHMM010000029.1:0-29179 GCA_035487095.1 Candidatus Sulfotelmatobacter sp. | reverse complement strand
GCACAGGAAAATGTAAATGCAGCCGTATGAGCTGATCGTTATTGGTTCGGGTCCCGGCGGGCAGCGCGCCGCCATCAATGCGGTGAAAGCGGGCAAGCGCGTCGCGCTCGTCGAAAAACAGACGGCGGTCGGCGGCGTCTGTATCAATACCGGCACGATTCCCAGCAAGACGATGCGCGAAGCCGTGCTGCATCTCTCCGGTTTTTACGATCAGGCGTTTTACGGCGCGAACTACCACGCCAAAGAAAACGTCACGATGAGCGATCTGAATTTTCGCGTGAATCGCGTCATCGAAAATGAGGCGGCGGTTTTGCAGGACCAGTTGCGCCGCAACAACGTCGAGCTGTTCCACGGCACGGCCTCGTTCACCGACCCCCATCACATCCGCGTGGAAAACAGCACGGGCTTCAGCGAACTGGAAGGCGACTATGTGGTCGTCGCCACCGGAACGAAACCGGCCGCCAATCCGAGCGTGCCCATCAACGGCCGCAATATCATCAATAGCGACCAGATTCTGTCGATGCCGGTAATCCCCCGTACGCTGATCGTCGTCGGCGGCGGAGTGATCGGCGTGGAATATGCCTGTATGTACGCCACGCTCGGCGTGCGCGTGATCATCGTGGAAAAGCGGCCCCGCCTGCTGGAGTTTGCCGACGCTGAAATGGTGGAGGCATTGAGTTACCACATGCGCGACCGGCGGGCGACCATGCGCCTGAATGAAGAAGTGGAAAGCGTCGAAGAGTTGCCGGACGGAAAGGTTGCCGCCAATCTCGGCAGCAATAAACGGATCGTGGGCGACGCGCTGCTATATGCGGTTGGCAGGCAGGGAAACATCGATCGCCTGAATCTGGCGGCGGCCGGAATCGAATCCGATGATCGCGGGCGAATCAAGGTGGATAAGGACTTTCGGACCAGCCAGCCCCACGTCTTTGCCGTGGGGGACGTCATTGGCTTTCCCAGTCTGGCCTCCGTGTCCATGGAACAGGGACGTATCGCCGCGGCGCGCGCGTTTGGGTTGCAGATGGAATCCGATCCCGAGGGCTATCCGTACGGCATTTACACCATTCCCCAAATATCCTTCATTGGAAAGACGGAAGAGCAGCTTACCGAGAGCGATGTGCCCTACGAAGTTGGGGTCGCCTACTACCGGGAAATTGCGCGCGGGCAGATTTCCGGGCATACGGACGGCCGGCTGAAACTTCTCTTCCATCGCGAGACCCTGGAGCTGTTGGGTGTGCACATCTTCGGCGAAGACGCGGCAGAACTTCTGCATATCGGGCAAGCCGTGATGCTGCTGAAGGGCAAGATCAGTTATTTCATCAATACGGTTTTCAACTATCCCACGCTCGCCGAGTGCTACAAGGCAGCGGCTTTTAACGGCCTGAACCGCCTAAGCTGATCGCAAGGAAATCACAAGCAACTGGCACTATCCGCGGGCGCGACGGGTTTTTCGAGGCTTGTACTGCTGGAACTGTGGCCAAACCGAAAATTGGAGGCGCGGAGCGGAATCGAACCGCCGATGAGGGTTTTGCAGACCCATGCCTTACCACTTGGCTACCGCGCCATCCGGTCTTGCAGTTGCACTGACCATGCCCCACAAACAAAAAACCCACCTGCCAGGCGTTCCGGCGGTGGGCTGCAATTCATTGAGGCTAAAAGCGATTGCTAGAGGTTCGGCCTCCGCACACCAGAACACATGCACGCGCAACAGTTGCAGCGACAGCTCAGCGTGGCGTTGTGGGGGTTCGTGAACATGGCAAGAAGGGTAGCTGCGGTAGGTGGTGTTGGCAAACGCAAAATTAGAATCCATAACATCGATCGTACCAATCCAATTCGGGTGCACATGCGGCTCCCCGAACGGTCCCAGATGGGGCTCTTTCTCAGGAAGACATGCTGACGTTTGGGTACTGCTACCGGACGGTGGGGGAGCGAACCTATCGTTGCTGCCCGGTGGGAACTCACGTAGAATAGATAGTCTTTAGGGAGGACGTACTTTAGTGTTAACGATTCGCTTGGCCAGAATTGGCAAAAAGAAGAAGCCGTATTATCGCGTGGTGGTGATTGAGCGGACCCGGGCCCGGGACGGCCGTGTGCGTGAAGCCGTCGGAACATATGACCCGCTGAAGAAACCCGCGGAGATCAAGCTGGATTCCGATCGCATCAAGTATTGGCTTGGGGTTGGGGCACAGCCAAGCGATACTGTTCGGAGTTTTCTCAAGCAGCAAAAAATAGCATAGTTTTGGCTCAAGCTCAGCTCTCTTGCTCATGTCCAGGTCTTAAACTTGTTCGCACTCCTTTTGACGGAAAAGGAGTCATGCGCATTGGTTCGTCGATCGGACACGGAAGCGGGGGGCCCAGATGAAGGACCTAGTTGAGGAGATAGCCAAAGCCTTGGTGGATCACCCGGAGGGCGTCCGAGTGGATGCGGTGGAAGGCTCGCAAGTGACCGTACTGGAGTTGCGAGTCCATCCGGAGGATCTGGGCAAAGTGATTGGGCGCCAGGGTCGCACGGCCAAAGCCATCCGCACTTTGTTAGGCGCCGCCGGGATGAAACTCCGCAAGCGCTTCACGCTTGAGATACTTGAAGATTGAAACCCTTCGCTGAAGAGCAAGCCTGGGTGCAGGTTGCCCGCATCATCCGGCCGCGAGGCAACAAGGGCGAAGTTCTGGCCGAACTCCTCACCGATTTTCCCGCGCGTCTTTCTTCCTTGTTGAAAATCTATTTACGCGGCGCACAGGGCGAACCGCGCGCAGTCGCCTTGCAAAATTTCTGGGTGGATCGCAATCACCCGGAGCACGGAATCTTTCATTTTGAAGGATGCGCTTCCATTAATGACGCGGAAAAATTCCGCGGACTTGATGTCCTGCTTCCGATTGCGGACCGCGTGAGCCTTCCCGCGGGCAAATATTTTGTCAGTGACCTGATTGGCTGCTCTGTTTTCGAAAATCCGAAGGTCGAATCGAAACTTTCATCGCCCTCGTGCTCGATGGAGGAAGCGCCCCGTGTGCTGGGGACGGTGCGTGATGTTTTCTTCCCGGGAGAAGGGACGTCAGGCACTCCATTGCTGCAGGTGCAGACCGCCAATGGCGAGTTGCTGGTGCCCCTGGCCGAGGATATCTGCCGCCGCATTGATGTCGCCGCGCGCCGCATTGATGTTACGCTGCCAGAAGGATTGAGCGAGCTGAACTCGGGCAAATAACATGCATTTTGACTTGATTACGATTTTTCCGGAATTCTTTGCCGGCCCCCTGGACCACGGAATTGTGCGGCGCGCCCGGGAATCCGGAATTGTACAGATTCACGTCCAGGACCTGCGGGAATTTACCAAGGACCGGCACAAGACCGTGGATGACCGTCCGTTTGGCGGCGGCGAGGGCATGGTGTTGAAACCGGAGCCGCTGTTTGAAGCCGTGGAGAAGCTGCTGGGGCAGACCATGGGTGATTCGGCTCAGGCAACCGCAGTTTCCACGGGGACAGCCGTGGTACTGCTTTCCGCCTCTGGGAAATTGTTTACCCAGGAAACTGCGCGGCGTTTGGCGAAGCTGGAAAGAATAGTTTTGATTTGCGGCCGCTACGAAGGCGTGGACGAACGCGTGGCCGAGCATCTGGCGACGGAAGAAATTTCCATCGGCGATTATGTCCTGAGCGGCGGAGAACTGCCCGCAGCCATAGTGCTGGATGCGGTGACGCGCCTGTTGCCGGGCGCGCTCGGGAACGAAGCGTCCACCGAAAACGAATCCTTCCGCAAGCTCGAAGTCGAGGGATCCATTCCGGTGGCCGACAATTCCCATTCGCGCAAGGCACGGCTGCTTCTCGACTATCCGCATTACACGCGCCCCGCCGAATATCGCGGCTGGAAAGTGCCGGACGTCCTGATTGGCGGGCATCACGCGGAGGTCGCCAAATGGCGCGCCCAACAGGCCGCGGAGAAGACCCGGCGTAACCGGCCTGACCTGCTCCCTGATAACTGTTGAGCATGGGATCGAAGACCCATTTCCGGTGGTACGCTCGGTTCGGATTAGCACTCGTTGGCCTTGGTTTTCTGTCGGTAAGTTTGGGGCACCTTCTGCGGGGCCACATGATTTATGAAACCTATTCAGGCGAAGCAGCGTTTGTCCCGATTGGTCTTTTCGTTGGGGCCTTGACTATCTACTTTGCGATATTTGGGAAAGATGACCAAAAGCCCCGAGAGCGGTCAAAAAAGCGAAAAACCCGGTAATTGTGGATAATGTCTTACTGGAGCCGCGCATCCAAGGAAGGACAGGTTAAGGGGAAATCATGAGCGGAATAAGCGGCGCCCCCGTGCGCGGGGCACAACTTTCGAAACCGATTGGCATCTATTACGAGCACCCGGATTGGTACCGGCCTCTGTTTCAACAGCTCGATGCGCGCGGCGTGAACTGGAAGAAGATTCACGCGGGCGAGCACTCCTATGACGTAGCGCTGCGCGAGCCGGAATATTCGCTGGTGTTCAACCGCATGAGCCCGTCGGCATGGCAGCGCGGCCTGGGCCACGTGATTTTTTACACGCTCAATTATTTGCAACATCTCGAAGCGCAAGGCGTTCGCGTGGTGAACGGTTCGCGCGCCTTCACGCACGAAACTTCCAAGGCGCTGCAACTAACCTTGCTGGAATCGCTCGGATTGCCCTATCCAAAGGCGCTGGTGATCAATCATCCTTCGCAGGCGATTGCAGCCGCGGAGAAAATCGGCTACCCGCTGGTGGTGAAGCCGAATATCGGCGGCAGCGGCGCGGGGATTATTCGTTTCGACCGCCCTGAACAGTTGAAGAGCGCCGTCGACGAAAATCAGCTTTACTTTGGAATCGACCAGGTCGCGCTCGTACAGGAATTTTTCCCCGCGCGCGACAGCGTGATCACTCGCGTCGAAGTCCTCGGCGGCAAGTTCCTTTACGCAATCCAGATCCATACCACCGGCGATACGTTCAATCTCTGCCCGGCCGACATTTGCCAAAGCACCAGGGGAGAAGAATTGGCGCGGCCTGCGTGCCCGATTGACGCTCCGAAAAACGGCTTGCAGGTGGAAGGCTACGCTCCTCCGCGGCAAGTGGTTCAGGATGTGGAACGCATTATGAAAGAGGCGGGCATCGAGATTGGCGGGATCGAATACGTAATCGACGATCGCGACGGCCGGCTCCTCTATTACGACGTCAACGCGCTTTCGAATTTTGTCGCCGATCCCGAGCGCATCGTCGGTTTCAATCCCTACTCGCGGCTGGCCGATTATCTGATTGCGGAAGCGGAAGTCCACGAAGCGAAGCAGGCGAGGCAAGCCGTTAGCACCGGAAAGGCCGGGTGAGCGAGCCATGCGTTACGGGTACTGGATGCCGGTGTTTGGCGGATGGCTGCGCAATATCGAAGATGAGCATATGGAGGCGAGTTGGAGCTACGTCAAGAAACTGACGCAGCGGAGTGAAACGCTCGGCTATGACCTGACGCTGATTGCAGAGCTGAATCTCAACGACATCAAGGGGCCGCAGGCGCCTTCGCTGGATGCCTGGTCTACGGCGGCGGCGTTGGCCGCAATTACCGAGAAAATCGAGCTGATGGTGGCGGTCCGTCCCACTTTCCATCTTCCGGCGTTGTTGGCCAAGCAAGCGGCGAACATCGATCACATCAGCAGCGGGCGGCTCTCCTTGAATGTAGTTTCCTCCTGGTGGGCGGAAGAGGCGAAGAAGTACGGAGTTGCTTTCGAGCAGCATGATGATCGCTACGCCCGTACCAGCGAATGGCTGGATGTGCTGAATGGCGCCTGGACCCAGGATAATTTTTCGTACGCGGGAAAGTATTACCGCGTGGATGCGAATCTCCTGCAACCGAAACCCGTTTCCCGGCCGAGGCCGGTGATTTACGCGGGTGGCGAGTCGGAGGCGGCGAAACAGTTAATCGCGGAGAAGTGCGACGCCTACGTAATGCATGGCGACTCTCCTGAAAAGATCCAGGCAAAGATTGCCGATTTTCGCCAGCGGAGGGATCGCCTGAATCTGCCGCCGATGCAATACGGGGTGGCAGGTTATGTGATCGTGCGCGAAACGGAGCGCGAAGCTCAGGACGAGCTGCGGCGCATCACCGACGTGAAACAGAACGCCGCCGGTTACGCGAACTACCAGCAATGGCTCGCCAATACTCAACTCGAGCAGCGCGTTTCCCTGGAAGATTATTCAGTTTCGAACCGCGGTCTGCGCTCGGGCCTTGTCGGCACTCCGGAGCAAGTGGCGGAACGCGTGGCCGAATTTGATAAAGCGGGAGCCAATCTGTTGCTGTTGCAGTTCAGTCCGCAACTCGAAGAAATGGAGCGATTTGCGGGGACGGTCATCCGGCGCTCGCCTTCGCACGTGGCCCGGGCCTGACCGCAGTAAGCGGGTTTCTCAAGCCAAAACCGCTAGGCAAACTGTAATAGTTTGTCTATAATTGGTGTTTGCCTTAGAAGTGCTGGCCCCGCCTGAGTGGGTCTGCAGGGAATAACGAAAATGAATCCGGTCATTCAGAAGTTGCATGAAGCGCAATTGCGCAAAGATCTTCCCGAGTTCCGCCCCGGCGACACCATCAAGGTGCATGTGCGCCTCCTGGAAGGCGAAGGCGAAAAGGTCAAGGAACGCATTCAGACTTTTGAAGGCGTGGTGATTTCGAAGAAGGGCCGCGCCAGCAGCGCCAGCTTCACCGTGCGCCGCGTGAGCTTTGGTGTGGGTATCGAACGCATCTTCCCGCTGCACTCGCCGTCGATTTCTTCGATCGATGTGGTGGGCAAGGGCAATGTTCGCCGCTCCCGCCTTTATTACCTGCGCAATCTGCGCGGCAAGGCCGCCCGCATCAAGCGCGCCGCTCGCGAAGAAGCCCCAACACCCGTGGCCGCCGCCAAGGCTTAACCGAAACAGCAAAGAATTCTTCGAACGGACAAGCAACTGCTTGTCCCTTTTTCTTTTGATGGAACCCCCTGTTGCCCGACCGAATTACCAGATAGTCTTCAACTGTTTGGAAGCACGGATGTTTCTGTCTTTCGTTACCAACGCGCAGCCATGAGCCAATGCGGTGGCTCCAATCAAGCGGTCGCACGGATCATGAGAATAAGTTTCCGGCCATTGATTGGCTAAAACGGCCACTTTCACCGTGATCGGGTGAATCGAAGTTCGGGAGGCGATGCGCTCGACGAAGGCTTCAACCGTTCCTGTGAGAGCCAATCGGCCGTGCGTAGCCAGCCATGCCAATTCCCAAAGCGTAATCGCCGAGATTCCTAGCCCACCCTCCTGGCTCGCAAAGCGTATGGCATCGGACGCTTTTCTGGAAAGCTTCGCGGGCTCGTTTGCCAGCCATACCAAAGTGTGGGTGTCGAGAAGGATCACTTCTTCAGGACTTCCCAGTCCTTGAGGGGAACAACGGGTGATTCGATGTCGCCGATAATGGCGAACTCCCCTGACATGAAGCCAAATAGCTCGTCAGGTTCCGAGCTGGCCGGGACAACTTTCACCACCGGCTCGCCGCGCTTGGTAACGAGGACAGGTTCGCCGGTGGACTGAATCTCGCTCATGATTTTCAAGCAGCGAGCTTTGAAGACGCTGGCGCGGATCTGTTTCATTGTGACCCCATCTTTACGACTATGGTCATTATAACATGACCACAAATCAGCGCAGAAGATCTTTTGAGTTGTGCCTCGTTGCGGTATCTGCCCGCTCGTGACGAAGAGGGAAGCTGGTAAGGCTCAAAAGCGGCGGCAGAGCCGCCGCACTCCAAAGCGGGAGTGCCCGCCAGGCCGGTTTCTGTGGATAAACGAAGAGCTCTGGTAACGCATTTTCATTTTTGAGTGCTAAAATTCGGACTCGACGGCACGAATATGGCGCGACTCTGCTCTTCCCGTTTCGAGCGAGCGGCGCGGCGGCTTGGGTGGACTCGCATCGCGGGTCTGGACGAAGCCGGGCGCGGCGCGCTGTTTGGTCCCGTGGTGGCCGCGGCGGTCATCCTGAACCCCAAGCGGCGCATCGTGGGGCTGGACGACTCCAAAAAACTGCTTCCCGAGCGTCGCACCGAGTTATCGGAGCGGATTTGTTCGCGCGCAATCGCCTGGGCCGTCGCCGAGGTGGATGCCCAGCGCATCGATGCGTGGAATATCTATCAAGCGAGCCGCCAGGCGATGCAGGCTGCGCTCGAACAACTCAGCATTCGTCCTGATTACCTGCTGATTGACGCGATGCAGCTCGACGTGATGATCGAGCAGAAATCCCTGATCAAGGGCGACGCGCGTAGCGTCTCCATCGCTGCCGCTTCCATCCTCGCCAAGACACACCGTGACGCGTGCATGGAAAAATGGGACGCGGTTTATCCGCAATATGGACTGGCCCGGCACAAGGGCTATGCCACACCGGATCATCTGGAAGCCCTCCGTCTGCACGGGCCTTCGCCCCTTCACCGCCACTCGTTTGCCCCCGTCCGCGAAGCTGGTTGTTGGGCTGCAGGGGCCGTGCAAGAGCCTCTTCCGCTCGAAATCTGGCCCATCCGGCCGTAATCCCCCTTCGCCATTTGTTCCCTGCGAGTATCGTATCCGCCACGGGGATAACTGCCTGTTCACACGCGGCTGCGGTTTCGTTGACGCCCCCGGAGTGGGGGCGTAGCGTGAGAAAAGTAAGGTTGCACGGTCCCAGTACCTGCAACGAGTTGAGGAGAAAGTTGCCGTCAGCTTTCGATGGGGGAAGCTGTCGTCTTTTGGCATGGCTTATAACAAGAGCAAATACGTCGAAGCCGCGCAGAAACTTCTGAACCAGGGCAAAGTGGCGCAGGCCATCGCGGAGTATCAGCAGATACTGAAGTACGAGCCGCGCGACCAGGTCACGCTGATGACTATCGGCGAGCTGTACATCCGGCAGGGCGAAACCTTTCAAGCCATCGAATATTTCGAACGGCTGGCGCAGCTCTTCGTCAGCGACGGTTTCCTTACCAAGGCGATTGCCGTTTACAAGCGCATTTCGAAACTCGCGCCGGAGGAGATCCGGCCGCTCGAGAAACTCGCGGATCTGTATGTCCAGCAGGGCGTAATGAGCGAGGCCCGGCCGCTGTTCCTTCAGCTTGCGGAACTCCATCTAAAAAACAACAAACAGCCCGAAGCGATTGCACTTCTGAAAAAATTGCTTCTTGCGGAGCCGGACAATCTGCGGATTCAGGTTCGGCTGGCGGATCTTTACCAGGCGATGGGGCAGTCTGGCGAAGCGCTGGAAGGGTATGTCTCGGGTGCGCAGCGCGCCCTGGCGCGCGGCGACCAGGCGGAATGCGAACGGCTGGCAGACCGGGCGTTGCACATCAGCCCAAAAAACCTGGATGCACAAATTGTAAAGGCGCGTTCCCATCTCTCGGCTGGCAATACCACCAAGGCTGCGGAGATCCTCGAGCGCGTGCCGGACCTCGATAAAGGCGGAGAGCCGGCTGAATTGCTGTTGGACATTTACCAGAAGACCTCGAAGTGGGATGAAGCCACCGCGCTGGCGCTGCGCATCTTCTCAAGCGACGAGAAGAATTTCACCGCAACACAAAAGTTGACCGAGGGGCTGCTGGAATCCGGGCAGGGCGATCGGGCCTTGAGCGTGCTCTCGCAAATCCGTATTCCGATGATTGACGCAGGCGAGCACGAAGGCGTCGTGCACCTTCTGCAAAACCTCGCTACCCGACTGCCGGGACGGCTGGAACCTCTTGAATGGCTGGTGGACACGTTTGGCCGCACGAGCGACTCCTTCCGTTTGCCCGACGCGCTGGCAAATTTGGGCGATGCCCAACTGGCAAGCGGGAAGACGGAGCGCGCAAAGGAAACCTTCCAGCAACTGGTTGACCGCGATCCAGAGGACGATTCAGCCAAACGCAAATTGAACGAAGTGCTTCGCAAAACGGGAGCGATGCCAGCGGAGTCGAAGGTCGCGCCGGAGCCCGCAGTATTCGAGGAAAATCTGCAGGCGGAACTTCCCCAACCGCCCGTGGCAAAGATCCGCGGAGGACTGCACGACGACTCGCCCATTGTCGACGCCCAGGCCACTGCTTCCGCCAAGTCGACCCTGGCCGAACAGGAACTTGACGAGGAAACGCAGAAATTCATCGCGCAATCGCTGACGGATGTGGACCTCTTCGCCAGCTACGGGTTGACGCAGAAAGCTATCGGCCTGCTCGAAGCAATTTTGCGCCGCGCGCCGATGCATACCCCGACCCTGGAGAAGTTGCTGGATTTTGTGTTGGGCGCCGGAGACGACCGTCGAACCGCGGAACTTGCAGCGCAACTCGAGCATATTCATGCCGGCCGCGGAGACTTGCGCAGTAGCGAGCGATTTGGCGAGCTCCGCCGCCGGTTCCAACGAGCGGCCGGGCTGAGCGATGAAGAGGTAGCCGCCGCAGTGGCTGCGGCAATGCCTCAGCAGGTGGACGTGCAACCGGTGACAAAGCCTGAGATAACTACAATCCAGGGTAGTCCCGCAACGCCGGTGAGCGCCGCGGCATTGGAAGTCGAGGCCGTGCCTTTGGACGCGGGAGTTGTGGCACCGGCATCGGTTCCGCAAGTTGCCGCGGAACTCCCCGGAATCGAAGTTACGAAACCTCCCGAAGTAGTCGCGGCACCTCAAGCCGCGGCCGAATCCACCGCGGAGGAAGTCGACTTGTCCGCGGAATGGGCTTCCCTTTTGGAAGAAACCAGGGAACCTGGGGTCCCACTGGAAGAGATTACCCCTGCGAAAAGCGCGGCCCCCCCAACAACTTCCGGCATAGCGGATCTGGCTGCCTCGTTCCTGGATCAGGCGATGTCGATGAAGAAATCGCCGCCGCCCTCACCCAAACGCCCTGCAGACGAGGTGCCCGAATTCGAAGTGCCTGCGGAACCGCCCGTCGCCGAAGAGGCCTCTAAGGAAGTTGCGGAAATTCCGACGGAGCTGACCCCAGCGGAACAGCGCGCCGCCCTTCCGGAACAGGCCTTCCAGGAGCACGAGGAACTCCTGCCGGACGAGGAACTCACCACGCTGCCTTTACCGGAACATCCAACGATGGCTTCCGAAGGACGCGAGCCGGCGCTGGATCTTCCGCAGAGTACAGTTCCGGAAAAGGCGCCGCCCGAACCGGATCTGGAACTCGACCAGGATTTCGAGTTGGTGCTGGAAGCAGAGCCGGTTGTGCCAGCGCACGAACTGATGTCTAAAATTCCTCCGCCGGCCCCGAAATCAACTGAGCCTCCGAAGGTCCGAGCCGCTGCACCCACTAACAATCAGGCGCTCACTACCGACGATTTTCTATCCGATTTGGCGAAAGAAATGGACGAATTGGGCCTGGGAGAATTGACCCAGCCTGCCTCGTACACTTCGGAAGAGAAGCCTTCTCAGGCAGCACGCACACGCGGAGGAGAACAGGCGGCATCGGGTGGGGGGGGCGAGCCTGGGCCGCTCAAGGAAGTTTTTGACGAGTTCCGGGCGGAACTTGGGGAGATGGGCGCCGAAGACGAGGACCTGGAGACGCACTACAACCTCGGAATCGCCTTCCGCGAAATGGGCCTGTTGGAAGAGGCTATTGGAGAGTTTCAAAAGGTGGCGCAGGCCAACGACAGGGGCAAGGCGTTTCGCTACGCCATGCAGTGCTGCACCCTGCTGGGCCTGGCGTTCATGGAAAAGGGCCAGCCAGCCATTGCGGCCATCTGGTACGAGCGGGCGCTGCTGACGCCGGGCATGGACACGGAAAGTAAGCTGGCATTGCGGTATGATTTGGGTGTGGCCCAGGAGTCGGCGGGCGAACTGGACGCGGCACTCAAGAGCTTCTCCCAGGTCTACGCGATCAACATTGATTACCGCGACGTGGCAGAACGCATTCACTCGCTGCAGAAACCGGCTCGCTGATCGCCGCACAAATCACAACTTAGGCCAATTGGCTAAAAATGAATCGAATTCTGCGCGCGCTGACGGTTGTCCTGCTGTTTGAATTGGGTGCGCTGCTGCTGTATCTGCCCTGGTCCGCATTTTGGGAACAGAATTATTTCCTCGGCCACTTCCCCTGGATGATGCATTTCGCGTTGCATCCCGCGACGCGAGGGATGGTGAGCGGCATCGGCGTCCTGGATATTTTTGTCGGATTCGGGTTCTTCAATTCACGTCCGGTGCCGGCCAGTGTGCCCCCTCCTTCCAACCCGTAAGCCGTTGCTCTGCTACGCGACGGATCGGCGAAGCCTGTCAGGTAGTCTTGCGCCGACGACAAATCTCCAAATTGAGAAAATAGAGCAAGCCGCGAAGGCCGGTGTGGATTGGATCCAGATCCGGGAGAAAGACCTTTCCGGCCGGGCATTGGCAGAAATGACGGCGAGCGCGATCGCCTGCGCCGGGAGCGGCACCTCAATTCTCGTCAATGACCGGGCCGACGTGGCATGCGCCTTGGGGGCAGCTGGCGTGCACCTGGGCGGGCGCAGCCTGCCTCCTGAGGAGGCGCGACGACTAGTGAACTATTGTTGCGCCGGAAAGGATTTCCTGGTGGGCGTCTCCGCGCATTCACTGGAAGAAGCGATCCAGTCGGAGCGAGCTGGAGCGGACTACGTGATTTTTGGGCCCGTGTTTGCCACACCCTCCAAAGCGGATTTTGGGCCGCCGCACGGGCTGCAGCGTTTGCAAGAAGTCAGCAAACGGCTGACAATTCCGGTGCTGGCGATCGGAGGAATAACGACAAAAAATGCGGCGGAATGTTTAGCCGCGGGAGCCGCGGGGATCGCGGCGATTCGGTTATTCCAGGACACTGAGGACTTGGAAACGTTAGTGACGGAGTTGCGAAGCAGTTCCTAGGAGTTGAAAGCTCGCGCTGCAGCCGTGGAACGCCTCAGGCCATAAGCCGGCGAAGCAAGCGAATTTGGCCGGCATGGTAAATATCGTGAAACGCTATTCCGTAAAGCATGGGGAAAAGTTTCTTGGCACGGGGAGTTTTCAATACACCGCGTATGGCGGCTTCCAACGCCTCGTGTTCCGTTTCCAGTAGCGCCAGATCTGAGCGCCAGGCTGCTTCCGTGGCTTTCCCCTTTTCCGGCCTCGTGAAGAAATTTCTCCCTTTCAGAATGAAAGATCCTCGCTTTGCTCCTTCGACGCGTCGTCGCACGGCGTATTTCCAGTAGGCGGAATGCAGCGTAAGTTCCCAGATGTTGTGCCTGCCCGCCGCGGGACGCCACGAAGCTTCGCTGGCCGAAACGCCTTTCAACGACTGGCGCAAATTCGGACCGTGCCAGGTTTTGCGGGAATAGCCTTCGTCCAGAAGGGCGAGGATCAGGTCGTTCGTGTTCATGGTTGCTCCCGAAAGTGGGATCAGTCTCCGGGGTTCGCTCCGGCGAACTCATCGTGGCGCCAGCCGGCAGCCGTCCAGGTTTAAGCCTCCAAGCGACGGAGCCCGGACAAGATGGGAGTCTACACCTGGGGTGAGGCGTCCGTATGCCGCCGGCCCGTACGCCGGATCAGGTTCCAGTGGACTGGGCGTGATGCGGTTTAGGATCGGGCTCGCCGGAATTCCGGGATTTTTTGTTCTGGTAAAGGCGCTTGTCGGCCGCTTCCAGCAGTTCGGGAGCGGAATGGCCGTCAGCCGGGTAGACGGAAAAGCCAATGCTGACGGAGAGGGGCGGCGGGTCAGTCTGCTGGCGTAGGCAACTGCAGATCCGCTCGGCGACGTTCCGCGCGCGCATGGCGTCGGCGTCCAGCAAGAGAATTGCGAACTCATCTCCACCGTAACGCGCGGCAATTTCCGTTCCGCGGCAGTGTTCCTTCATCACCCGCGCGAGCCGGTTGAGGGCGCGATTGCCGGCCAAATGCCCGAAGCGGTCGTTGATAGTCTTGAGGTCGTCGAGGTCAAGAAGAAGCAGGGCAAACGAATGGCGCGTGCGGTCGGAGCGGCGAACCTCCCGCTCCAAGCTCTCGAAGAATTCTCGGTAATTGGCGAGGCCGGTTAACCCATCATGGCTGGCGCGAAACCTTATCTCATCCTCGGTCTTCTTCCGCTCCGTGATGTCCAGCGCCATGCCGATGCACCCGGTGATTGCTCCCTGCGCGTCGCGGTAAGGCGCGATGCTCAAATCATAAATGCGATTGCGACTGGAATATTCAAGGCGGGAAGAGACGCCCCGAAGCGCGAGAAAGTGCTGCTTGACCGGCGGTTCGCCGTCCTCTTCGCATCGCAAATATTGGTAGATGGTCTGGCCCACGGGATAGCGGGGGAAACTTCGCGCCAGGCTGGCCGAGCGGCCCCAATGAGAAGTTATGCGCAAGCGGGAATCAGTGGTCCAAAAGAAAAGTGGAATCTGTTCGACGAGGAGCCGCAGATGCGCTTCCGCGACGGAGGACGTGTCGCCGGGTGCTATGGCGCTCGAACGCTCCAGAATCCCGATGATTTCGCCCTGTGCGTCGCGGATCGGGTTTCGCCAAATTCGGACCGGAACGCGGACACCGCATCTGTTAAGGCGCTCCGCAAGGCTATCGAATCGCGATTCGGGACATGAAGGAGCCTTGAGAAATTCCTCGTGAGCCGGCAATTCGTACAGAGGCAGCAGGGAGGCGACGGACTTGCCGAGAATCTCCGACTCAGGAAAGCCATAGAGCGCTTCCGCGGTCTGATTCCAGAGGATGACACACCCCCGGAGGTCGAATGCGATGACCGCTTCAGCGGGATCGGAAAGAAGGGCCTCCAAGAAAGCATTGGCAGCGGGTTGAGAGGTCATTATGGCCTGAGGTGTCCTTGCCGGAAAAGAATCGGCGATGGACGGTGGCGTAGACGCGCGACCGTATGGGGGGAGGAAAACCCGAAGGCAAGAGGTAGGAGCCTGCCGGGCAAAGGCGAATAAGTCGATACAACATGGGGAGTTTAGCATTTGGGAGAAAAGGAAGAAATAAGAGAGTGGGTCCGAAACGTCCAAGGGTAAACTGCAGAGCCTTAGTTGCAAACAATTTGCATCCATAATACGACTGAGTTAGTCTTATATAGTGAGAATTTCAATTTTGTTATGAAAACAAGGTAGTTAAATGCAGACTAAGTTAGTCGTATATTACTGGATCGAGGTATGAGTCTTGAACGTTTCGCGCATTCTTCCGTGCGCCCGCTTGGTTTCGATTGCCCTCGCGCTCCTTGCTTGCGCCAGCGCTCTGAAAGGCCAAGAGAACCCCTACATCGTGGCATACGATCACAATTTGGAGGAACCCGGGAATCTTGAAGTCGAATACTTCTCGACTTTCGGCACACAGCGAGACGGGCCAAACTTCCATGCCTTCTGGAGCGAGTTTGAGTACGGAGCGACCGCCTGGTGGACTACGGAGTTGTACCTCGACGGCCAAACCACATTTGGGGGAAGTTCGGTGTACACAGGATTCCGGTGGGAGAACCGCGTCCGCCCGCTGAAGAACGAGCACTGGATCAATCCAGTCCTGTATGTGGAATTTGAGGACACCAACGGCGCAGACAAGATCATGAAGGAGGTCGAGGGACATGACGTGGAGTCGGACTTTCTGACTCCCAACGCAGTGGCGCGCCGGGAACAGAATCGCGAGGTCGAACTGAAACTGATTCTTTCCAGCAATTACAAAGGGTGGAATTTTACCGAGAACACTCTCGCCGTAAAGAATCTTTCGAACGAGCCCTGGGAATTCGGGTACGCGCTGGGAGCGAGCCGCCCGCTCACTATGAAAGGCGCCGCACAGAAGTGCAATTTCTGCCTGCAACATTTTATCGCGGGGGTGGAGATGTACGGAGGCCTCGGAGACCGCTGCAGTTTCGGATTGCGGAATACCTCGCACTACCTGGCGCCGGGACTCGCGTGGAACCTTCCATCCGGCTGGACGTTCAGGATCGAGCCGACATTTGGATTGAACGGAAACAGCCATCAATTCCTATTGCGCTGGGGGGCTTCATACGAATTTAGCGGATTTGGACAGAAAGTGAGCCAGTTGTTCAAGGGGAAGAGCGAATGAAACTAAGCACGCTGCTGGGATTCAGCGCCTGGTTGTCCGCTGGTTTCTGTTTCTTTTTCGCCGCGCAGGGTAAGCCGGAAAGTACGGAACCTGCCTCTGTCTACGCGGAACTGGAAAAAGCGCCCGCAAAATACCGGGATAAGACGAACCCCTTGGCCAAGGACAAGGACGCCGTTCCTGCCGGCAAAGTTCTGTTCGAAGAACATTGTGAGGAGTGCCACGGAGAAAGCGCTCTCGGCACCAAGAAGGCGCCCAGCTTGCGGGCACAGGAGGTGCAGTCCGCTGCGCCGGGGAGCGTCTTCTGGATTTTGACGAATGGCGTGGTTCGAAAGGGCATGCCGGTCTGGTCGAAATTGCCGGAGCCCCAGCGGTGGCAGTTGGTGACCTATGTCCAGTCGCTGGGACCCGCCGAGGCGCTAGAAAACAAACCCCCTGCCAAACCCTAATTTGGATTCTGCGCGGGGCTGAGGGCTTCGTTGAGAATCATGGCCAGGCGAACGCCTGCTTGGGCGATGCGTTTTTCGACAACGGGCGCAGCCGCGTCCTGATAGATAGCCCCGATAAAAAAGTGTTGATTAAACATCCGTTCGCCGACGTTGTTATCGTCCGCACAGGAATGGACAGTAACGGGAGGCTCGATCGGGTCAGTGGGCACGAGGTTGCCGTAGACGACTGATTCGGCGAGATCGTGGCTCTCCCAGGCCCAGTCTTCCACGTGAATCCCGGCATTGATCCAAGCCGCGGACTGGGGACCGAACGACTGATCCAAGAACTCAGCGTACTCGTTCGGATCCGCCCCCTCCATCGCGCGTTCCAGAATCGCTGTGTCCCATACAGAGTGAAGATTGGGACTGAAGGAGTGATTGTGTTCGCGCGGATTGCGGCGGAAGAAACGCACCGGGACGCAATTGCCGCCTTCATCGCTGTTCGTTGAGGCGTGCAGCGGCATGTGCAGGTCACCGACGAAATGGATCACGTACCGCGCGGCGTCCGCTCGTTTGCGGGGATCAGCTTTGGGATCCTTCAGGATGGCAAGTTGTTCGGCGATGGCTTGGGTTACGCAGCCGGCTTCGCCGCAGAAGCTTGCCAGGGGGGCACGTGTAGCACCACGAGGGATGTCTATGTAATGCCACGGGCCATTTTTCAGCGTGCCGCGGACGTCATCAGGCCAGGTGGAACTGTCGGCAAGCAGACTGCCCGGAAACGGGCCGCAGTAGCGTTTGAGTTGCGGGTCGATTGGATTTTCCTTGAGCAGCGTCTCCAGAAGTTGCCGCGCTTCCGCGGTGAGATGCTTTTCCGCGATAAGCGCCACGGTTTGGTGCCCCTTGCAGCCCCATGCAAAAACGGGGGAAACCGCGAAAAGCGCAGCGAAGAATAAAAGGCAGGCGAGCTTGCAACTAGCGGAGCGAATGCTCATGAGGGTTCCCTTGGTTTGATTCACTTGAATTGTCAGGCGCTCAGCCAGCGCGCCACCGGTCTCCACGATTCGATGTGGTCGCAAATCACGCGAAGAGCCGCTGTCAGCGGAATGGCGAGAATCAGTCCCATACCTCCCCAGACCCAACCCCAGAAAAGCAGCGACACGGTAATGGCCACGGCATTCAGACGTACCTGGCGGCCGACAAGTTGCGGGGCGATCAGGTTTTGGGCGATCACATGAATGCCGGTGAGCACGATGGCAATCACCCAGAAATGGCTGACGGATTTCCATTTGATCACGGCAAGAAGGAAGCCGGGAAACCAGGCGAGAACGGCGCCGAGGTAGGGAACCATGTTGAGCAAACCGGAAGTGATCCCCGCCAGGACAGGGTAATCGAGACCCAGAATCAAAAAGAAAATGCTCGTTAAGGCGATGACCACGAGGCTTACGACCGACATGCCGATCAGATAGTCGCGTAAGACGTCTCGCAAGTCTTCGAGAGTCTCCTTCACCTGATTGCGTCGGCTGACCGGAAAGAGCTGCAGTGTGCCGTGCCAGACCTCGCGTTTCTGGGCGAGCATGAAGAAAACGAGGAACGGAACAAAGGTGCCCTCGAGCACCAGCGCATAGAGCGAACCGATGCTGCGAATCACGAGATTGCGGACCGCACCGGTGTCCTCGTGGGGAGTAACCAGCTTGGGAGCTTCGCCGGAGCTGGTAAGGTCATTGACGCCACCCTCGAAGCGATTGATATTTCCCTGCACGGTGCTGGTAGCGCTGCGTAGAATGCCCCGATATTTGGGCCAATCGGCCGCGAAGTCCGAAGTGCGAAGCCAGAGGGTGTAACCCGCGGCGATGAGAACCAGAATCAGGAGCAGCACGAGGACGAGGGCCCCGATGGTGCGAGGAACTCGGAAGCGTTCCAGAAATTCCACGGCCGGGTCCAGAAAATAAGCGATGAGGACCGAGAGAAGCAAGGTGATGACGACGCCCGCGGCGTAGTAGAGGAACAAAAGGATAATGGCCGCGGCGATCAGCTGCAGGCTGAAGTTTGAACCAGAGATGCGGAAGACAGTTGTCTGCGGCGTTTCCGTGCTGGACACCGAGCGCTCCTCTTGCAGACACGTTAACACAATCGGAGGCAAACCTGACTGGGCGACACGAAGATGTCACGAAGTGCTAACGAAAAATTCATTTTGGATTGGCATCCGCGAGCTGACGCAGCAGGTAAATGCCGGAGGGAAGGAGCGCACAGCGTGTGCTAGACTGCGTCGAGGTCACGCGCCTCAGGCGGGCGCGCAAAAATCAATGGCGAAAGAGCTATTTGGCACGGACGGAATGCGCGGGGTACCAGGGACTCCCCCGCTGGATGATCGAACGCTCTATGCTACGGGGCGTGCAATCGCAGGGTATCTCAAGAACGAGTTTGGTTCCGCGCATGTCTTAATCGGAATGGATACGCGCGAATCCGGGCCGCGCATCGCGCAATTGCTCGCCGGCGGCCTGCAGGCGGCTGGGGCGAGCGCGGAATTCGCGGGAGTGATCACCACGCCAGGCGTGGCGTGCCTGGTGAGGGAAAACGATTTTCAGGCCGGCGTCGTGATTTCCGCTTCTCACAATCCCTATCACGACAACGGGGTGAAGCTTTTTTCACACGCGGGAATGAAATTTCCTGACGCAGTGGAAGAGGCGCTGGAAGCGGAGATCTTTAAATTGCGCGATGGGGAGCTGCCAGCGGCCCTACCCGCCCTGGTGGCGAACCACGCACTCCATGTGGAGTATCTGGATTTTCTGCGAAGCCGGGTGATTCCAGGCGCGAATCTGGCCGGAAAGCGCATTGTGCTGGATTGTGCGAACGGCGCGGCTTACCAACTGGGACCGGAGCTTTTCCGCAGCCTGGGAGCTGACGTGATTGCAATGGGTGTGGAGCCGGACGGTCGGAACATCAATGCGGGCTGCGGTTCGCTGCACCTGCAAGGTTTGCAGCGGAGGGTGGTAGCCGAAGGCGCGGACTTCGGCGTGGCTTTCGATGGAGACGCGGATCGCGCTCTTTTTGTTTGTTCCGATGGCCACGTTGTAAATGGAGATGGGGTATTGCTGGTTGTGGGGCGGTATTTAAAATCACAAAAGCAACTGAAGCAGGATCGGGTGGTGGCCACGTCGATGTCGAATCTCGGGCTGGAACGGATCCTGGCGCAGGAAGGCATCGCGCTGGCGCGGGCGGCGGTGGGCGACCGCTACGTTCTGGAGGAGATGCTGAAATCCGGGAATAATCTTGGCGGCGAGCAGTCTGGCCACATCATATTTCTGGACGACAGTCCGGCGGGGGACGGGTTACTCACCGCCGTGAAGATTGCGTCGCTGGTCGCATTGCGCGGGCCCTTGGATAAGCTTGCTGCGGGGCTGAAGGATTATCCGCAGGTGATCGTGAATGTAAAAGTGAAGACGAAGCCGCCAATGGATTCGCTGCCGGAAGTTTCGCGCGCTTTGGGCGAAGCGCAAAAGGCGCTCGGAGTAAACGGGCGTGTGGTGCTGCGCTATTCGGGGACGGAACCCCTGGCGCGAGTGATGGTGGAGGCGGAGCATCACGAGGATGTGACGCGCTTCTCGGAGTCCATTGCGAACGCGCTGCGCGCGGCAATCGGCGCCTGACCTGCCACCGGCTTTCCTGCAAGAAACTCGGGAGCCTCCGTTCTAAGCAGGATGGCACTGGAGGCCACCCATGAGAACAAAGCTTGCTTCCCTGCTCAGTTGGTTCCGTAACCTGCCTGCGTCACGCCGGACAATCCTGATCCTGGCCGCACTTTGTGTGGGAGGGTTGGCGCTGTCCTGGGTCGCGCTCCCCACTATTCGTATAGGCCATAGAGGTTCTCCGGAAACGTCGCCCTTCGCTCCCATTCCTCCGGGAAGCCAGCCGGATGCGGAACTGAAAGCACAGTGGGAGCGGCTGAAGCAGTTAAACAAAATAGCCGGTTCGGCCCCAATGGCTATCGGTGGAATGGCAGGGCCCGCGATCGACGAATCTGGTTACGCAACGCCGATGATTGCCCATGCCGCAGAGCTAGCCGTCGCAACGAAAGAGTTCGCGCATTCACGATCCGCCATGGAAGAGATCCTGGAGCGCCACCACGGTTATGCCGCGAAACTCCGGATGGTCGGTCAACCCGCCTCCAGCATGCTGACGGCGACGCTTCGCGTTCCTGCTTCTGAATTTACCGCTGCGGTCAACGATTTGAAGACACTTGGCAGCGTCGAGCGGGAAGAGCAGACGGCCGACGAAATCACCCAACAGAGAGCTGACATCGAAGCCCGACTCGTAAACGCCCAGAACACTTTGGAACGTCTGCAGGGAATTCTGGCGAAGGGCGGGAAAATTCATAACTTGCTGGAGGTTCAACGGCAGCTTGCAAGCGTCAGCGCGGAAATCGCGCGGCTGGAGGCGCAGCGCTCCTCCACCGAGCACCAGGTCATTTTCGCGCAGGTGCTTCTCTCCCTGCGGGAAGAAGTGACGCCGCCGGTGGAAAGTGTGGCGGCGGAATTCCGGAATGCGGCAATGGCGGGCTTAGCTGATGCACTGAGCAGCCTGGCGGCGATCGCGCTCTTCGTCATCAGCCGAGGGCCGGTTACCATGCTGTGGGTAGTGCTGGTGTTTTTTCCCGGCCGGTGGATGTGGAGAAAATGGCACCCAGGCGCCGAATCACCATCCAGCATTCCCCAAGGTGTATCGGTTGGGTAGCATCCGGCCATGCTTCCATTTTCTAAACTCTGTAGGATGGAGGTCCAAGTCTGTGAGATTTTGTATATTCCGGGCATGCTTTTCGGCCCTTCGAAGCGTTCCCGATGGCTAAGCTCTTATATTTCAGTTAATAACGGGCTTCTGAGGGAAATAGGGAATGGTGGCAAGAGGCGTGCAACTGTTACAAGCAATTCATGAGATTGGCTTCCCGGGGTGGCCAGACATCAACCTCGACTGATGATCTGGTTATTTGGGAGTCGAATCAATAGAAGGGGGCTTGCACCGGCCCCCTTTTTTATTTTGTCTCCACGGTTACCTTCCCCCCTAGCTTGCAGATAGTTCCAGGGTTCCAAATTGAAACTTAGCTTAGGGCTGGCGCTTGCCGGCTGGAAGCCGGCGCTACCCAAGCCAAAAAAATGAGCGGCCGGTGGGGGTGCCGGCCGCTCTGGCGTGGGGGATGGAGGGCACTTAGCTGGAAGATCGGTCGTGCGACTTCGGAGGAGCCGGTCGTTCGGCTGCGCTCGCAAGCAGCAGAACAACGCACAGGAGCAAGATCGCTATGATCATCCGCCCACCCGCTGTCGAACCTAACTCCCAACTACAGTTACGATTGTGCCGGGGGAGCATGCGGGCGTCTGTAGGACAGGAGGTTCATTTGGTCCGGTACTTCGAGGTAGGACTAAAGTTACTGTCCTTGGCGTGATCGGTGACGATAAGTTTTAGAAACCTGCTTTATTGCCAGCCAGTGACTCCATGTTGGAGTGGGGCGCAAACAACGCACCTCAGCAGGCTGGCCCTACGAGTCGCGAAACGGTTCACTTAGATCGTTGAAAGTCGACGCTGGGCGTTGGTGTACGGTATTCTTTCCAGACCATGCATGATCTGAGTTATTTCCGGGAACACTTGGATGTATTCGCCGAGATGGCGAAAAAGCGCAACATGACGCTGGACCTTGAGGGCTTTCGGGCGCTCGATAAACAGCGGCGCGAATTGATTACGGAAAATGAAAAGCGCAAGGCCCAGCGCAACAAGGCCAGCGACGAAATTGCCCGCCTGAAAAAGGAAAAGCAGAACGCCGACGCGCTGATTGCGGAGATGAAGCAGGTTTCGGAGCTGATCAAGCAGACGGACGTGAAAGTGGATGAACTGGACGCCCAGCAGAAAGAGTTGTTGCTGATCATCCCCAACATTCCCGATGCCAGCGTGCCGGTGGGGAAAGGCGCGGGGGAGAACCAGGAAGTCCGCCGTTGGGGGACACCGCCGAAGTTTGATTTTCAGCCCAGACCGCATTGGGAAGTGGGTGAACGGGCCGGGATTTTGGACCTGGAAGCGGCGGCGCGCATCACTGGCGCACGATTTGCGGTTTACAAAAGCTGGGGCGCGCGGCTGGAGCGGGCACTGGCGAATTTTTTCCTGGATGTGCACACGCAAGAGCACGGTTACACGGAGATTTTGCCACCCTTCCTGGTGAACACTGCCTCGCTGATGGGCGCCGGACAATTGCCGAAATTTGCGGCGGACTTGTTTAAGCTCCAGGACACCGATTTTTGGCTGACGCCGACTTCGGAAGTGGAGCTGCACAACCTGTACCGTGACGCAACGCTGACGGAAGACCAGTTGCCGATTCACGTTACGGCATGGACCGCCTGTTTCCGTTCGGAAGCCGGCGCGGCGGGAAAAGATACGCGAGGCATTCTGAGGCAGCACCAGTTTCAAAAGGTGGAACTTTTCAAATTCACGCATCCGGAGAAGAGTTACGAAGAGCATGAAGCGTTGGTGCGGAACGCGGAAACCATTTTGCAGAAGCTGGGTTTGCATTACCGGACAATGCTGCTGTCCACCGGAGATATGGGATTTGCGTCGGCGAAAACGTATGACCTCGAAGTCTGGCTGCCCTCAAGCAATGAGTTCCGCGAGATTTCTTCCTGCTCGAATTGCGAAGCGTTTCAGGCGCGTCGCGCAGGCATCCGGTTCAAGCCCAAGGCGGGCGGGAAAAGTGAATTTGTGCATACCCTGAATGGCTCCGGGCTTGCTGTTGGGCGCACGTGGATTGCCGTGGTCGAGAATTATCAGCAAGCCGATGGGTCCATCACAATACCGGAAGCTCTGAGGCCGTATATGGGAATCGATCGAATTCCGGGGCCAAAGTAGGAGTTCCACTGATTATGGGCGAATTGGCCTTAACCCATTGAATACGCAAGGCTTATTAGAATTTCAACTTTTAAATCAGGCTGATTCGCCTGCTCTTCGCGCCACGCAACTTCTTGAATCCACAGCTTTTCGTTTGACTCCCCGGAAGGGCCTGCATACACTCGGCTCAACGCTGCTGAACGGCAAATTGTGTGGAATGCCGCAGGCGGTGTCTGCAAATCCGATGGCATTTATAGCGCGCATCTTACGATTTCTTTTTTGGGTACTGATCGTGTCCTGGAGCGTTTCGCTGCTGCGAAGGCTGGTGAACAGCATGGGCGCTGCGGTCACTGACAGGCAACAACCGATCGATGTGCCGGGCAATGTTCCTAGCGGCGCGGTTTCCCGCAAGTTGGTACGGGATCCGGTCTGCGGGATGCACCTGGCGGAAGGTCTGGCGATTGCCGAACGCAGCGGCGGCGAGCCGGTTTACTTCTGCTCCGAGGAGTGCCGCAACAAGTTTATGGAGAGCCGAGGAAGTTCGCGGCTAATGCCTGAATCTCTTTGTAGAGAGTGAAGTGTAACAGGGTAGCACGCAGGCGAATTCAGTCACGAGCAGAGGAAAGGACCGAAGCTGATGGCCACGGTCGCAAAACCCCCCGTTCCAACCCGACCAACGGGTGCTCCACCGATGGTGCCGCGGATTGCTCCGCGGGAGGAGTTGAATCCATTCCGCATCGCCCAGATTCAGTTTGATATCGCGGCGGAGGTGCTGAAACTGGACCCCGGCCTGCGTCAGGTGCTCCGCACGCCGAAGCGCATTCTGGAAGTCTCCCTGCCAACGAAGATGGACAACGGGCAGGTGAAGGTGCTGACAGGATTCCGCGTGCAGCACAATGTTTCGCGCGGCCCGGGCAAGGGCGGCATTCGGTATCATCCCGGCGTGACGCTGGACGAAGTGAAAGCCCTGGCGGCCTGGATGACGTGGAAAACGGCGGTCGTGAATGTGCCGTTTGGCGGCGCGAAGGGCGGCATCATCTGCGACCCCAAGCGCATGTCCAAGAGCGAGCTCGAGCGGATGACGCGGCGCTTCGCCAGCGAGATTCTGCCGATCATCGGGCCGGATCAGGATATTCCCGCGCCGGACGTGTACACGGATTCGCAGACCATGGCCTGGATCATGGACACCTATTCCATGATGGTGGGGCATACCGTGCCGGGCGTGGTGACTGGTAAGCCTATTTCGATTGGGGGGTCACTGGGACGCGCGGAAGCGACGGCGCAGGGGCTCGTCTACGTGGTCGAAGAGGCCTGCAAGGTGAAGAAAATTTCCCTGCGCGGCGCGACGGTGGCGATTCAGGGCTTCGGCAATGCCGGCGCAACGGCCGCGCGGCTGCTCGCCGATAAGAAGGCGAAAATTATTGCGTTGAGCGACACTCGTGGCGGCGTGACGAACTCTCGCGGGATCGACCCGATCAAGGCGATCCGTTACAAGGAGCGTTCTGGGACCGTCGTGGGAATGCCAGGAGCCTCGCGGATTTCGAACGACGATCTGCTGACCATGAAGTGCGACATCCTGGTACCAGCCGCGCTCGAAAACGTCGTCACGCTGCAGAATGCCGAAGCAGTGAAAGCCCGAATTGTTGCCGAAGCGGCAAATGGGCCGACAACTCCTCATGCGGATGAAATTCTGGCGCGCCGCGGAATCACCGTGTTGCCCGATATCCTGGCCAATGCGGGCGGCGTGACGGTCAGCTACTTCGAATGGGTGCAGAACCAGGAAGGGCTGCTGTGGGATTCGGACGAGGTGAACGTACGCCTGCAGAAAATCATGGCTCGCGCATTCCACGACATGCTGGAAGCGATGCGAAAGCACCATGTGCCTCCCCGCACTGCGGCAATGAGTGTGGCAGTCGGCCGCGTGGCTGAGGCAACGCTGGTCCGCGGCTTGTTCCCTTGATGGGATTCGTTATTCTGAAGAGCTGTCTCTAGAGCGATCATCCGCACTTCACGTAAAGCGCCCGCTTCGGAAAGCGGCCGCTACAAAACATTCGGCTCGTCTCCCAAACTTTTGCAAAATTACCTTGCAGAGAAAAAATAGTGCGCGTACATTCGCAGATGCCGGGCGTTTTCTAGCGCGAGAATCCAAGTCCTCGTCGCCAGGGAGACGTGACCGGCTATTTTCTTCACCGAATGAGGCAAAAGACAGACCGACATGAGCCATCTCCACGGACAGGGAATCGCGGCGGCCCCAGTTCTGCTGACGATTGCGGGATTTGATCCAAGTTGCGGCGCGGGTGTTGCCGCGGATCTGAAGACGTTCGCAGCGCACGGCTGCTATGGGATGGCGGCGATCACTTCGCTGACGGTGCAAAGCACGCGCGGCGTCGAAGCGGTGCACAATACCCCGAGCGCAGAATTGCGCGAACAGCTGGACATCCTGGCGAGGGACTGCGACATCGCCGCGGTAAAGATCGGCATGCTGGGGAACCGGGGGAACGCGGTGGTGGTGGCGGAATTTCTGGACGCGCACAAGTTCGCGCACGTGGTGCACGATCCGGTAATGAAGTCGTCGAGCGGGAAGGAGTTGCTGGACGCGGGTGGCATCAACTATGTGTCCGCCGAACTGCTGAAACGCTCGAACGTGATCACACCGAATATCGCCGAGGCCGAAGTGCTAACCGGATTGACGATCAAGGATGTGGCGGACATGGAGGCAGCGGCGCGAAAGCTGGTAGAGATGGGAGCGCAGGCCGTGATCGTAAAAGGCGGCCACATGGAGAAGGTCATCGACGTGATGTTCGATGGAAAAGAGATGCACCACCTGGGCGGAGACCGGGTGAAGGTTGAAAATACGCACGGGACGGGCTGCACGTTCGCGTCGGCAATCACAGCGCAACTTGCGGCTGGTCGATCGCTGCTGGAGGCCACGACGCTCGCAAAGGCCTATGTGATGAAAGCGATCGAGAAGGCCTATCCCGTCGGCCATGGAAGATTGCCACTCGACCACTTCTACCGCATGAAGATTGAGCCGCTGGCGAGGGGAACGCACGAGGTCCCGCAGCACGGCTTGCACCCAGCGGCGGAACCCGCGGCGCACTGAACGCGGATTTGAAGCAGCCATCCTCTGAAGGCCAATCAGGGCAAGGAAGGTCTATGCAGAAGATATTCCGGTGTACGGGATGCCAGCGGGGAATGCGGATCGTGGGATCCACAGGATTGGGAAAACACGTCGAACGTACCGCGCTTTGCCCCTATTGCAGAAAGAAAAATAAAGTGACCTGGCCGCGGGGCGACCAGTTCAACGTGCAGCGCGTTGGCTCAAGATAATCTTGAAATCATCGCGGATTACTCCCTCACCAACCGCCACCACCTCCGCCTCCCCCTCCTCCGCCGGAACCCCCGCTTCCCCCACCGCCGCCCGAGCCAGGCGCAGTTGAAGAAGAGGAAATCGCGCTGGTGAGCGAACTTCCGAAGGATGAGGCGAAGCCCGCTCCACTGAAACTATTCCAGGAAGACCCCGAATAGAACGAGGGTGTGTAGGCGGAGCCAGAACTCCCCGGCGCAGTTCCCGCGGCCGAGAGTACACCTGAAAATTTGTTCGCCCAATCCTGTTCGACGTCAAGAGCCAGGGCATAGGGCAGGAATTTCTCGAACACCTGGGGTGTCTGTTCCGGGGGAGCGGCGCGGTTCAGGCGGTCGCCGTCAACCGAGCCGAGAAACATTTTGAAGCCCTCCACCTGATCCATCAGGCGGCGCCCGGCAAAAGTGGGTGCCTTCATCAGGTGAACGAAAACGCCATGAAGAATTCCAGTTGCAATGAGGAAGACGCCGAACGAGAGCGAAGTGGCCTTCGACAGAAACAGGAGTCCCAAAATCTCGCCGCCAAGGAACGGGATGGCCCAGATGGTGTAAAGAAATGCTTTGCCGGTGCCGATTAGCGAAGCACTGCCGTGGCGGGCAACGTCGCGCCACGCGGCGAACACGTGCAGGAAAAGAGCGGACACGCCGATGGTCCAGAAGGTCAGCCAAAAAATTATGAAAACTGCGCCGATTCTTTGCGGCATGCCGAGGGTAAGGAAGTAGGACGCCATAGTCAGGACAGTAAGAGTGATGGCGGGAATCAGGTAGCGGGAGTTCGTAAGGAAGTATGTCTTTTCCTCAGCGGCCTTAAGCCACCTCTGAGTGGCAACCATGGCGCTCTTGATCGCCGTGTGGTTCTCTTGTTTCAAAAGCAGTTCGTTGCGTCCTTCGAATAGTTCGGAGGCAATCTGTTTTTCGTCGGGTGTAAGCACACGGTCGTCTTTGCCGGTCAGTGTGAGCCTGTATGCGCCGGACTCCTCCGTTATTTTCAGGAAACCGCGCACCGCCATGTCCAGAATGGCCGCCGCAAAGGCTTTGGTGTCGTAGCCCATGTGCATCAGGAAGCGCATCGCGGACGGTGAAAGATTCGCGGGAGGCTGGTAGAGCGCCATGATGACTCCACGCGCCGGATCCCGTCCGACTGCGGACCAGGCAATCAGGTAATAGAGCAGCGTGACGAGGAGTCCAGAGGCCAGCAGCAGCGCGCCGCGATTATCGCGAAAGAAAAATTCCAGGTTCTGCGAAAACGTGGGAGGAGTGACGTAGCCCTTGGGCCACTGGAGCAGCACACTCAGCCCTTCGTGCCAAACCAGGGGGCGTTGGGCAGTGAACTCGAATCCGGCGTCATCGCTGGAAGAAGCTAGCCGTGATTCGTGCGAGCCTTTCGGTCCGGTGAACCCGGAGAGGGTGACTTTGTCCGTAGGAATATTCAAAGGAAGGTGAACCGTGGCGCTGGCGGCATCGATTGGAAAATCCCAGCCGTTACCGGTGACGTTCCAGAAAAGTTCGTCGTGATCCTTGTAAAAGCCGAGTTGCCGGTTGGTGGTGAAGACGATCGTATAGACATGGCGGCCGGGGCTGACCATTGTCTTCGGATTACCGAGGTAGATGCGCTTGCCGTTGAAATAGTCTTCCACGCGGAACTGTTCGGGCGCGGAATCGCAACTGGCTGAGAGCATCTGGAAATCGACGCGATACCGGTTATTGCCAGGATCGGTATACGTCGTTGGGAAATCGCGGAAAATTCCGTGGCGAATCTGATTGCCCGTGCTGTTTACCGTGATGGTTTCCGTCACCTGCAGCGTGCCATCGTCCTCAAGCGTGATGTCGCTGTGGTACTCGAGGATGCGCTCCACAGGTCCGCGCGCGGAGACAACCGTGAGCAGGCAGATGCAACCCAGCAGAAAAGAACGAATTGAAGAGCAAACCCGCATGGAATTGACACTTCTAGTGTAGAGGGACGGAACAGAATGCGTACAATTGGCGTGCGGGATGGTTAATTGCATATGTGACACGATAATTGCTGCGGGTTAAGGCGGGCTGGCATCCCTCCTTCGTCGGGACAAGTAAAAGCCAGCGCTGCATTGCGGAATGAAGAGAGTGGGCACCTAGGAACGGTGGACTAGCTTTCCTGCGACGATGGTGGCCACGGGGCCGCCCTTGAAGGCGCGGCCGTCAAAGGGCGAGTTGCGCGATTTGCTGGGGCTTTCCTTCACGCGGTATGTCCAGGGGCGGTCCAAGGAAAAAATGGTGACGTCGGCGGGTTCGCCGGCAGCGAGCTTGCGTTCTTTGCCGAGGACCCGCGCGGGACCGGTGGTGAAAAGTTCAACCATGCGCATCAGCGGGATACGGTTGGTGTGCACCAGTTGTTCGAGCGCGAGGCCGACGGCGGTTTCGAAACCGAGGATGCCAAAAGGCGCTTTGTCGAACTCCACATCTTTGATAGCCGGTTCGTGCGGAGCGTGATCGGTGGCAATGGCGTCAACGGTGCCATCGGCGAGGCCGGCGAGGAGGGCTTCTCGGTCTTCACGCGCGGCAAGCGGCGGATTCATTTTGAAGCGCGAGTCGTAGGTAACGTCTTCGTCG
>DATHMM010000028.1:0-4769 GCA_035487095.1 Candidatus Sulfotelmatobacter sp. | reverse complement strand
GAAGATCAAGGTGATAGGTGTGGGCGGTGGCGGCTGCAACGCCGTGAATCGCATGATCCGCGCCAAGGTCGAGGGCGTGGAATTCATCACGGCCAATACGGACCTTCAGGCGCTGAAGATGTCGCAGGCTCCCGTGAAGCTGCAACTGGGGGCGAAACTGACCAAGGGATTGGGCGCGGGCGCGAACCCGGAGATTGGCCGAAAAGCGGCGCTCGAAGACACCGACAAGATTATTGAGGCGCTGGAAGGCGCGGACATGATTTTCATCACGTCCGGCCTCGGCGGAGGAACGGGAAGCGGCGCGGCGCCCGTGGTGGCTTCGCTCGCTAGCGAGTTGGGCGCGTTGAGCGTCGCCGTGGTGACGAAGCCGTTTGCGTTTGAAGGGAAGCGCCGGATGCTGCAGGCGGAGCAGGCGCTGCAGGACCTGATCGGCGTGGTGGACACCGTCATCGTGATTCCGAACGAGCGGTTGATGGAAACCGTGGAGCGCGGCACCAGCTTTTTCGACGCGTTCCGCATCGCGGACGACATTCTGCGCCAGGCGGTGCAGGGGATTTCGGACATTATCACCGTGCCGGGCATCATCAATCGGGACTTTGCCGACGTGAAGGCGATCATGCATGGGCAGGGTTACGCGGTGATGGGCACGGCCGTGGCTACGGGCGCAAGCCGCGCGGTGGATGCGGCGAACCGCGCGATTGCGAGTCCATTGCTGGAAGACAATTCGATTCAGGGGGCGCAGGGCATTCTCATCAACATTTGCGGAAGCTCTTCGCTTTCGCTGCATGAGGTGCATGAGGCGTCGAGCGTAATTCAGAAAGCGGCGCACGAGAATGCGAACATTATTTTCGGCGCGGTGATGGACGACAACATGAAGGACGCGGTGAAAATCACCGTGATTGCGGCCGGATTCAAGGACGCGGGGAAGAAGCAGGCGCCGGGGAAGCAATCGGTCTTGCCGAAATCCTGGAAGGCAGGAAGGGAAGTGCCGGCGCAGCAGGAACTGCCGCAGGCACCGAACGTGGTGCATCAGGTGGCGCAGAACGTGCGGGAAGTTTCGCCCGAGGTTTCGAAGGACGATTTGGATGTGCCGACGTTCCTTCGGCGGCAGGCGCAGAAGGCCTGATACTCGGAACAATTTGAGGTTTTGCAGGGCACGCTAACGCGTGCCCTTTTTTTGTTGAGAATTGCGGAGTAGTGCCGGCATCTTGCCGGCGTGCTTGCCGCCCCTTCGCAGCTCAGGGTAAACAGGATGGCGGCGCTACCCTGGCAGACTCGCTACGCATTCTTTGACAGCGGATTCGAAGGCTGCGACATCTTCGCTGGAGTAGGGGATTACTCCGCCGAGGCCGGTGTGGAGTTCGGTTGCGCCTGTCGCGCGGGCCACTGCTGCGAGATTTCCTGGATGAAGGCCGCCGCCGGGCAAAATGGTGATGCGGGCGCCGGCCTGCTGGATGAGGGAGCGAAGAACAGGTGCGCCGGACTGAGCATCGGCGGCGCCGCCGGAGGTGAGGGTGCGACGGGCGCCGGTGAGGACGATGTCTTCGAGGGCCGCGGAGAGATCTTTTGTTTCGTCGAAGGCGCGGTGAAACGTCACCTGCATGGGGGAAGCGAGAGCGACTAGTGCGCGGGTGCGCGGAACGTTTACCGAAGCATCCTCCAACAGAGCGCCGGTGACGATGCCCTGCACATTTTCGTTGAGAAGCGCCTTAATTGCTTCCTCCATCTGCGCGAATTCGGCGGGGTTATAGACGAAATTTCCCGGGCGTGGCCTTACCAGCACATGGATGGGCAATTCGACGGTGGGACGCACGGCACGAACCAGTTCGATATTTGGAGTGAGGCCGCCCACATCGAGATTTGCGCACAGCTCCAGGCGATGCGCGCCAGCCCGCTGCGCGGCTTTGGCGCGTTCCACTGAAGCTACGGCGATTTCCAAAAGGCAACTAGCGGGCATGAATCAACAGCCGGGCCAGAGGGCCAGATGAGAGGGATTCCGCGAAACAATGCATCCCGGCAGTTTAGCGCATGCGAGGCCAGAAGATGCGAGAGGCCGAAAGGCCGCGCTAGGCTAAGCCGTAGGAGGCGAAGACTACGATGGCGGCAACGCCCAGGCCGGAACCAAGAACCGCACCGGCAAGAACGTCGCTGAGGAAATGCATGCCGAGGACGACTCGGGAGACCGCGATGCTGGCGGCGAGGAAATAGAGGGCGCCTTCGAGTCCCGGATAGAAATAGCTGATGACCAGCGCGATCGAGAAGGCGGTCATGGTGTGGCCGGAAGGGAAGGAGAACTGGTCGGGAGGCAGCACGCGTGACCAGCAGTGCGGCTCCAGGTGGCAGGGGCGCTGGCGATGGCTGATTTTCTTGAGCAGCTTGAAAACCAGCACACCGGCGAGAGCAGCGGCACCCGCGGCGGTGACTGCGGCATATCGATTCGGGCCGCCGGCGATCAGGAGAATGAAGCCGAGGCTATACCACAACCAGCCATCGCCGATCCGCGTGGCCGCGATCATCCAATAGCGAATCCAGCGCGGGGCCTTCCAGCGATTGACGCGGCGCATGACGCGGTGGTCGCGGTTTTGGATGAAACCCCAGACGGTCTTTGCCATTGCCATGGCCTCACCTCAACTCGCCCAGTTTGCCTCGAACCCTGAATCCACATCCCACAGCATGCGTGGGGTCTTTTCCCTGCCTTGCAGGTTGGCCGCCCACTGTTTGCAGAAGCGCATTTCGTTCAGCCAGTGGAATGCCGTGATCGCCGGAATAAAAACAGTCAGAGGCAGGAGCGCGGCCGCCGCGGGCCGTTCCTTCAGCACGCAGCCGATAAAATTGAAAATATCGGCGGTGAGTTTCGCGTAGCCGCCATCCTGGCCGTGGATGACGCCGCGGCCGGTGCGCAAGCCAGCAAAATATTCGGCAACTGTGCGCGCTCCCGGTACTTCGGTGAAGGTGCGTGCAACGCCGGCGAGCGTATGGGAATCGCTGCCGGCCACGCCGGACTTGCCGAGTTTCGCGGCAAGCTGCGCCGCCTTCTGATTTGCTTCTTTCCACATCTGGCCGTTGCGCACTTCAAACGCCGGGACGTAAGAGGCGAACCAGTCGAAATCCTCGAGTTTGCGACGGCCCGTGAGGCTGGAAAACACATGGTTGAGGCTGAAGAAAATCTTGCGCTCGGTCAGATACATGAGCAGAGCTATAAAATCGTTGCGGCGGCGCGAAATTTCCGCGTGATCTTTTTCGGTGATTCCGTAGACTCCCAGGTGGATCTGGGTGCCTGTCGGCATGCGCACGGTGACTTCTTCGCTGAGGAAAAAGTCGGGGTATTTGCGGAGGGCTTCCGCGGCGTCGATGGAGTCGTGATCCGTGAGGGTGACGATGGACATGCCGAGGCGCTTGCAGCGATGGTAGACCTCGGCGGGCTGGTTATAGGATTCCTTGGCGATCCGAGTGAGGCCCGGGGTGTCGCACATCCCCGAGGCGATCGAATGGACGTGAAGGTCGCAGCGCATGTTACGAGAGTAGAAGGGGGATATGAACAGGACATAAAACGGGCGCGAATTGAATATGAAAAACAGGGTGGAACTGATTGAACACAAAAGGCTTGAAACGTTTTCCACATGGCATGGAGCGTGCCGGGGAAATGTTTACGGAACATTCATATTGGTATGGAACAATACGCACCGATGAAGAAAATACAGGTGTTGTTCCATGACGCGGGCGGCGGCCATCGGAACGCTGCCGTTGCCCTTCAGACCGTAATTTCCCAACAAAATCGAGGCTGGCAGGTGGAGTTGGTGCAGTTCCAGGAGCTGACGGATCACCTAGATGTGCTGCGGAAGCTGACGGGGATACGCATCCAGGAGCAGTACAACACGCTGCTGAGGAATGGATGGACACTGGGCGCGACTCAGTTGCTGCGGGTTTTGCAGGCGACGATCCGGCTGTTCCACGGGCCGCTGGTGAAATTGCTCGCGAACTATTTCCGGACGAGCGATGCCGAGCTGCTGGTTTCCGTGATTCCGCATTTCAACCGGGAGATCGCCGAAGCATGGAAGCTGGTGCACCCGGAAAGACCGTTCGTTACCTTGATTACCGACATCGCGGATTTTCCGCCGCATTTCTGGATCGAGGCGGCGGAAAACCAGTATGTGATTTGCGGCTCGGAGAAGGCGGCGGAACAGGCGCGGGCGATCGGGAAAGATTCCACGCATATTTTCGAAACTTCGGGGATGATCCTGCGGCCGGATTTTTATTTTCCCGATGAAACGGACCGGTTGGCGCTTCGCGGGGAATTAGGGCTGCGGCCGGAGCTGACTACGGGAATGCTCCTTTTTGGGGGATTCGGCTCGAAAGTGATGCTTGAAATTGTGGAGCAACTGGAAGAGGCGAAGCTGCCATTGCAGTTGATTGTGATCTGCGGACGCAACGAGAAATTGGCGGAAGCCCTGCGATCGCGAAAATGGGAGCTGCCGCTGCACATTGTGGGATTCACGAAGGAAGTACACCGGCTGATGCGAGCCGCGGATTTTCTGATTGGGAAACCGGGGCCCGGCAGCGTGGCGGAGGCGATGATGCGGAAGCTTCCGGTGATCCTCGAATGCAATGCGTGGACGCTGCCGCAGGAGCGCTACAACACGGAGTGGGTGAGGGAAAAGCGGGTCGGCATCGTGCTGCGGAATTTCCGGGAGATCGTTGGTGGGGTACAACAGCTCCTTGAACCAGCCACGCTGGAGGAATTTCGCGCGAATGTTGCGGCGCACCGGAAT
>DATHMM010000027.1:0-2087 GCA_035487095.1 Candidatus Sulfotelmatobacter sp. | reverse complement strand
CTATTTCTACGACTACCTTACCGCGTACGAGGTGCTGGATTACTTCGCGAGGTTTCACGGATTGTCGGCGGGCGATCGCGCCGTGCGCGTGCAGGCGATGCTGAAAAAAGTGGGGCTCGATACCGCGAAAAAAATTCAATTACGGAAATATTCCAAGGGCATGCTGCAGCGCGTCGGGCTGGCACAGGCGATTCTTCACGACCCGCGGGTGGTGGTGCTGGACGAGCCGATGTCCGGGCTCGATCCGCTGGGGCGGCGCGAGGTGCGCGACATCATCCTGGAACTGAAGCGCGAGGGGCGCACGGTTCTTTTTTCCACGCACGTGCTTTCCGACGCGGAAATGCTATGCGACCGGGTCGGCGTGATCGTAGGCGGCAAGCTCCGCGGCACCGGGGCGCCGAATGAGCTGGTGGACGTGAAGGCGCAGGGAATGGAAATCCTGTTTGAACTTTCTGGGGCGGCGGGAGACCTGCCGCTGCTGGCCCGGGCCACGCGAACCGGCGAACGCTACCGAGTGCAGTTGCCGGAAACGGAGCTGTACCAGTCGCTCGATGCCCTGAAAGGCGCGGGGGCGCGGATTCTGTCGGTCGCACAGATCAAGCCGACCTTGGAAGAGTATTTCATGAACCTCGTGGAAGCCGACCGGGCGCAAGCGAGCGCCGTTGAGGTGAGCGGGAAATGAGGAACATTCAGACGGTGGCGGCGAACACCTTCCGGGAAGCGGTGCGCGACCGGGTGCTCTACAACCTGGTTTTCTTCGCGCTGCTGATGATGGGCGCGGCCATCTTGGTGGGGCAAATCTCCATCGGCATCGAGCAGGACGTGATTGTGAGCCTGGGGCTGACGGCGATTTCCGTGATCGGAATATTCATCGCTATATTTCTGGGAGTTGCGCTGGTTTCCAGGGAGATGGACAAGCGCACATTGTATGCCTTACTGGCCAAGCCGGTAAGGCGCTGGGAATTCTTGTTGGGCAAATTCTTCGGGCTGGTGATGACGCTCTTCGTGAACACAGCTGCGATGGCCGCGGGTTTGTATATCGCGCTGTGGACCGTGAAGCATCCGCTGTCGAAAAGCGACGCGTACATCCTCGTTGCGGTCTACTTGATATTGCTGAAGCTGGCGCTGATCGTGGCGCTGGCGCTGCTTTTCTCCTGCTTCACCACTCCCTTCCTGGCGATTTTGTTTACCGCGGGAATGTACGTGGCGGGATTGTTCGCCGGCGACCTGCGAACGGTTCACGGGGTAGGGCTTGATCCGGCGGCGTTGGGATTCATGCGGGGCATTTCGTACCTGTTACCGAATTTCCAGAATTTCGACGTGATGGGTGCGGTGGTCCACGGACGCGGCGTCCCGTCGCTGTTTGTTTGGCAAGCGACTTTGTATGCCATCCTGTATGCAGCGATCGTGTTGGCGGGAGCCGCCGTTGTATTTTCACGGCGCAACCTGAAATGAAGCGGCGAGCGAGCTACGGCGTGTTTGTGGGACTGGCGATCCTGGCGGGCTTTGTTTGTATATGGCGGCTCCAGGCAAGCGTGGACGCCGAACGGACGGCGCTGCGGATGGAAGACGACGAACTGGCACTGCGCTCGCCGGCGGTGATGAAAAAATTGAGCCTCGAATACGCTCCGCTGATGGGGGCGATCTACTGGACGCGTGCGGTGCAGTATTTCGGAGGAAAACACCAGGCGCACAACGAGAATCTGGATGAACTCTGGCCGTTGCTGAATATTGCGACCACGCTGGACCCCCATCTCCTTGTCGCCTACCGGTTTGGCGCGACGTTTTTGAGTGACATGCGTCCCCGCGGTGCAGGCCAGCCGGAACGGGCCGTGGAGCTATTGGAGCGCGGGCTGAAGTCAAATCCGGATTACTGGCGGCTTTACCAGGATCTCGGGAACGTCTATTACTTCGACGAGAAGAATTATCTCAAGGCGTCTCAAGCGTTCGAGGCGGGCAGTCGGAATCCGGCGGCTCCGCCGTTTATGAAAATTATGGCTGCAAAGATTGCAGCTGAGGGAGAGTCCCTGGAAACTTCCTACGCGCTGTGGCTCGACATTTACCAGACCTCAACAAACGTGGACATG
>DATHMM010000026.1:0-7578 GCA_035487095.1 Candidatus Sulfotelmatobacter sp. | reverse complement strand
GCCGGTTCGTGCGGAGCGTGATCGGTGGCAATGGCGTCAACGGTGCCATCGGCGAGGCCGGCGAGGAGGGCTTCTCGGTCTTCACGCGCGGCAAGCGGCGGATTCATTTTGAAGCGCGAGTCGTAGGTAACGTCTTCGTCGATCAAGGTGAAGTGGTGCGGAGTGACCTCGCAGGTGACGTTCAAGCCTTGTTTTTTGGCGAAGCGGACTTGTTCGAGCGACGCTTTTGCCGAGAGGTGCGCGATGTGCAGCCGCGCGCCGGTCAACTCCGCAATTTGCACATCGCGGGCGACGCAGACGGATTCCGCGGCGGCGGGCATCCCGGAAAGCCCCAGGCGCGTGGAGGCAATGCCTTCGCGCATGACGGCGCCAGCGGCGAGAGAGACGTCCTCGGCATGTTCGATGACGGGGAGGTCGAGGCTGCGGCAGTAGTCCATTATCTGGCGCGCAAGCTTGGCCGTGGCAATGGGCTTGCCGTCATCGGAGACGGCGACGATGCCGGCTTCGCGCATGGCCGCAATTTCGGAAATGTCTTCGCCCTTGCTGCCGATGCTGGCAGCGCCGATGGGCCACACGCGGACGTGGCCGTGAACCTTGGCGCGATCCACGATGAACCGGGTGATGGAGGCATTGTCATTGACGGGCCGGGTGTTGGGCATGCAGCAGACGGCGGTAAAGCCGCCTCGCGCAGCCGCCTTGGTGCCGGTCTCGATGGTTTCGGAATTTTCCTGCCCCGGCTCGCGAAGGTGGACGTGCATGTCGATAAAGCCGGGAGCGACGACAAGGCCCGTTGCGTCGAATATTTCCGCGCCGTTTGCGCCGGTGATTTTCCCCTGAGCGGCGATTTCGCGGATGGTTTCTCCCTCGATAAGGATGTCACGGACCGCTTCGGTTTTTGATGCGGGATCGAAGACGCGGCCGTTCTTAATCAGAAGCATGAGCAGATTCCTTGGATTTGGCGCCGGGATTCACTTCAAGCGCGGGATGCGTGCCTTCCGAGGCGCCGACCATCAGCAGGTAGAGAATGGCCATGCGGGTGGCGACGCCGTTGGTGACTTGCTCCAAAACGGCGGATTGTGGCCCGTCGGCAACTTCGGGAGTAATTTCCGTTCCGCGGTTGATGGGACCCGGATGAAGGATCAACGCCTCGGGCTTGGCAAGTTTCATGCGCTCGGCGTTCAGTTGGTAAAGCAGGATGTAATCGCTTTGCGAAAGCGAAGGCTCGTGAAGGCGCTCGGTTTGCACGCGAAGGACGATGATGACGTCGGCGTCTTCGAGGGCTTCTTCGACACGATACACGCAGCGGATCGGCGTGCCCGGCGGGCCGATTTTTTCGAGTTCACGAGGAACCCACATGGCCGGGCCGCACAGCGTGAATCGGCAGCCGAATTTGCCGAGGAGATGGATATTGGAGCGCGCGACGCGAGAGTGGGCGATGTCGCCGAGGATGGTGACATTGAGATTGTTGATGTGGCCGAGGCGATCGCGAATCGTGAGAGCGTCGAGCAATCCCTGGGAAGGGTGCTCGTGTGTGCCGTCGCCGGCGTTGACCACAGGAATTTCCAGGTGGCGAGCCACGAAATCGGCAGCGCCAGAGGACCCGTGGCGCATTACGAAGCAATCCGGGCGCATGGCGTTCAGATTGTTGGCCGTGTCGAGAAGCGTTTCGCCTTTTTTCAGGCTGGAGGCCTCGGCCTGAAGGTTCATCGTGTCGGCGCCGAGACGCGAAGCAGCAGTGGCGAAGCTGAGGCGTGTGCGGGTGGAGTTCTCAAAGAAGGCGAGGGCGACCGTCTTGCCACGGAGAGTGGCGAGTTTTTTCAGGGGATGCCGCTGGATTTCCTGGAAAGGTTTGGCTTGATCGAGAATGAAGGTGAGTTCGTCCGCGGAGAGCGGTTCAAGAGCCAGCAGATCGCGAAAACGATAGGTCAAATTTGCACTCTGTCGCACGCGAGGAGAAGCGCGCCTCGTCTGAAGAGATAGTTTACGCGATGAGGGCGGGGACGCAAAGATATAGATAGCGGATAACAGCGAGCAGCGATCGGGAGGCAAAGAAAAAGCAGATCCCTCACCCGCTGAAGGCGCGGGTTCGGGATGACAACGCGGGCATGGCAGGGGATTAATCGATGCGGTCGACGAGGACTACGCGCTCTTCTTTGTCGATTTCGATCAAGCGGACTTCGATGATTTCGGAGTCGCTGGTCTGGACGGTGCGGCCGACATACTGGGCTTCGATGGGCATTTCGCGATGGCCGCGATCGATCAGCACGCAGAGGGAGACACGCTTGGGGCGTCCGAGGTCGAAGAGCCCGTTCATGGCGGCGCGGATGGTGCGGCCGGTGTAGAGGACGTCGTCCACTAAAACGAGGTCCATGCTGTCCACACCGAAGGTGATGTCCGATGATTGCAACACTGCTTGCGGTGCGACTTTGGAAAGGTCGTCACGATACAGCGTGATGTCGAGCGTGCCAACAGGGACGTCGACTCCGTCAATACCACGCATAGCCCGCGCGATGCGCTGGGCCAGAGGCACGCCGCGGCGGCGGATGCCGATGAGGGCCAGGCTCTTGGTGCCGCCACTTTTTTCGACAATCTGATGAGCCAGGCGCTGCAGGGTCCGGTCGATTTCGGCCGCGGACATCAACTGCGATTTTTCAACGATGCGCATGTTTGCGTAATGCTAGCACAAGTCGGGAAGGACGGAAGCGATCGGCTGAACCTGAAAGGAGATTTACGCCGGAGAATTGGCGGCATGCTAGACTTTCGCGGAATTCGACAAGGAGAGGGCAATGGGGCTGAGGAACCAATCGCGTTTGCGGAAATGCAGGTCGTTAGGGTTGGCGGCGCTTGGGGTAGCGCTTCTGGCGGGTGGAGCGGGGGCACAAGCGCCCAAAACGCCGCCGGTTAAGAAAGTTGGGAAGCCTACAAGGCCGAAACTGGTGGTGCTGGTGGTGGTCGACCAGATGCGCGGCGATTACGTGGACAAGTTTCGCGCGCAATGGACGGGCGGGTTGAAGCGGCTACTCACGGAGGGCGCGTGGTTCCGGTCGGCCGCCTATCCCTACGCGGCAACGGAAACGTGCCCGGGGCACTCGACGATTTCGACCGGAGCGTTTCCTGCAAGCCACGGAATAGTGGCGAATGCCTGGTGGGACCGCGAGCAACAGAAGATGACCACCTGCACGAATGATCCCAACGCAAAGAACTCGGCATACGCTGGCGGCAGCGCGAAGGGTGGTGATTCGGCGTGGAGGATGCAGATTCCCGTGTTTGCAGAGGAGTTGAAGTTTCAAAGCGGCGGGGCGACCAGGGTGGTCACGCTTTCGGTGAAAGCGCGCGCCGCAATCACCATGGCCGGCCACAAAGGCGATTCCGTAACCTGGATTGATTCGCCGGGAACCTTGGTGACGTCTTCTGTATACGGCACGACGCCGTTTGTGGAGGAGTTCGCGAAGCAACATCCCGTGAGCCAGGATTATGGGAAGACGTGGTCGTTGTCACTGCCGCAGACCGCGTATCTCTACGACGAGAGTGCCACTGGAGCGCGGGCGCTGGACGGGTGGACGGCGACATTCCCGCATTCCTTGCGGGGGAAAGAAGGGGGGGCCGCTCCGGACGCGGCGTTTTACGAGCAATGGGCCACCAGTCCGTATGCCGATACCTACCTGACCAAGCTCGCGGAAGCGGCCATCGATTCGTTCGGTCTCGGAAAGGGCGGGGCGACGGACTTTCTCGGTGTGAGCTATTCGACCGTGGATTATGTTGGCCACAGCTTTGGGCCGCGGAGCTGGGAGATTCAGGACATTCTGGTTCGCCTGGACAAAGATTTGGGCGAATTGTTCGCCTATCTCGACAAGAAAGTAGGCCCTGGAAACTACGTGGTGGCGCTAAGCGCGGATCATGGCGTGGCGCCGATCCCGGTGGATATGAAGAAGACCGGTGTGGATGCGGATGTGCTTAGCCTGCCGGAACTGCAAGCGCGGATTGAAAAGGCCCTGGAGCAGATGAACTTCCCCAAGCCGGTAATTGCCCGCATGGCGGGGAATGAGCTGTACTTTTCCGAGGGAGTTTACGCGCGTCTGAAAGCAGATCCCGCGGCCATGAAGGCTGTGCTGGATGCGATTTCCGCGATGCCAGGAGTTGCGGCGGTCTACCGCGCGGAGGATTTGGGCAACGGTACGACTCCGATCGCTCAGACAAGGAAAGCCGCAGTTTTGAGCTACTTCGCCGGACGGAGCGGTGACCTTTACGTCTTGCAGAAGCCCTATTGGTTGATGGACGGCTCGGCGGATGGTAACAAGCGTTATACCGGGACGGGGCATGGAACACCCTATAACTATGACCAGCATGTGCCGGTGTTCTTTATGGGGTATGGGATTCAGCCGGGAGAATATTTTGAGGCTGTGACGCCTGCTGATATCGCACCTACTCTCGCGGCTCTGACGGGAGTGACGCTTGCTACGCGCGACGGCCGGGTGCTGGCGGAAGCACTGAAGAAGTCCGCCAAAAAGGAGTAGATTCCGCGGTGCCGCACTAGCTCGCCCCTTCCAGGGGTGAGGCTTTCCCTTCCTCGGGCTAGTCTGTGCCTTCGCCGCGAAAATCCTCAGGCCTAAAGGCCTGAGCTACAGAGTGAGGTCCCCCGGCCGTGCTTCGTGGTATCCTCCCGGGGAGTGAATCCTTCCGACCGCGTTGACCTCAGCGTACAGGTTGGCGCTCTGCGCCTCGCTAATCCCATCATTGCCGCCAGCGGAACCTTTGGCTACGGGCTGGAGTTCGCTCACCTCGTAGACTTGAATCGTCTCGGTGGTTTCGTCACTAAGGGAATCTCACTCCAACCCATCGAAGGGGCGCCAGCTCCAAGGCTTTGCGACACTCCGTCCGGAATGTTAAACGCGGTCGGCTTGCAGAATGTTGGCGTCGAAGTTTTCGTCAGAGACAAACTTCCACTGTTGCGAAAATACAACACCCACGTGATCGTAAATGTTTTTGGCGTTTGCCAGGATGACTACGTCGGAGTCATTCAGCGGCTCGAAGACGCCGAGGGAATTTCGGCGTACGAGCTGAACATCTCCTGCCCCAACGTGAAGAAAGGTGGCATGCAGTTCGGCAGCGACCCTGCTCTTGTAGAGGAGGTAGTCACGGCGTCGCGGAAGGCAGCGCAGAAACGGCCGCTCTGGGTAAAACTGATGCCTCTCGTTACAGACATTGGACTTATTGCCAAAACTGCGGAAGGGGCAGGGGCCGACGCCCTCACCGTAGCCAATACTTTTCCGGCAATGGCGATCGATTTTAGAACCCAAAAGTCCCTCTTGGGGAACCTGACGGGAGGTCTTTCCGGGCCGGCGATTAAGCCGATCACCCTTCGGCTCGTTTGGGAAGTTTGCAAAGCGGTGAGCATTCCGGTCGTCGGCTTGGGTGGAGTGGAAACCGTTGCGGACGTGTTTGACTACGTCAGCGTGGGCGCTTCGGCGGTACAGGTCGGGACGGCCAGCTTCTCTGACCCGAAGGCCAGTGAGGCAATAGTGGGCGGTTTAGCGAGGGCCTTAAAGGACATTAATATGTGTACTTTCAATGAGTTAAGGGGTGAATTTTCCAAACAAAATGGTTGACATAATGCGGTTTTTTTGATACACTTTTTTAGTATTTGTAGCGGATTAAACACACTATGAGACGACCACTCTTTGTAGCATGGGCCGCGATTCGCTGGGTGCCGTTGATGTTCTTGATCGCACCCGCGATGGAAGCACCCTTGGTGGCTTTGAAGAGCGAGCCGGTAAAGCCGATCAAGGTATGGGTTGGGAACGCCAGTTGGTATGGCCCCAACTTTGACGGCAAGAAGACCGCGAACGGCGAGCGCTTCAACGCCGAGAGCCTGACAGCCGCCCACCCGAACCTCCCGTTCGGCTCCTGGGTGCGCGTCGTGAACACCCGCAACGGCAAATTTGAAGTTGTTCGCATTAATGACCGGGGTCCCTATCAAGAAGGACGCGAAATTGATGTATCCTATCGCGTAGCCCGGAAGATTGGCCTGATCAACTCGGGAGTCAGCCAGGTGCGGCTGGAACTGATGCAGCTGCCGCCGAAGCGAACTCGAGACGTCGGAAGCCAGAACTGATGAACTTCGGGCGCGTCCCGAACCTTGACCACTTTTGACGCCCATCCGCGAAGCAGCCTGATTGTAGCGCTGGACTTCGATTCCCTGTCGACTGCACTGAGATTTGCGAGCCAGGTTTCCGATCTTGTCGGCATGTTCAAGATTGGCAGTCAGCTCTTTACTACTGCCGGGCCGGAAGCGGTTCGCCAGGTTGCGAAGCTTGGCGCAGACATCTTCCTCGATCTGAAATTCCACGACATACCCAATACAGTCGCAGGCGGCGTGCTGGCAACGGCGGCTCTCCCCGGGCTGCAACTTGTGAATGTGCATGCGCTGGGCGGCACCGCCATGATGCACGCGGCGGCGCAAGCCATCAGCGCCGGTGTACCGATGGGCGCGGACCGGCCACGGTTGCTCGCCGTAACCCTGCTCACCAGCATGGATGCGAAAACGGTTCGCGAAGTCGGAATTGGCGGGCCGCCACAATCACGAGTGGTGAAACTGGCGAAGCTTGCGCAAAAAGCAGGCGTGGACGGCGTGGTGGCTTCCGTTCAGGAAGCGAAGGCGATTCGCAAAGCCTGCGGCCGGGATTTTCTGATCGTGACTCCGGGTGTGCGGCCAAGAGGCAAAAACGGCGACGCAGAAAAAGACGATCAAGCGCGAACCGCAACGCCGCGCGAAGCGATCCGCGCAGGTGCGGACTTTATCGTCGTGGGGCGTCCGATCTTGGCGGCAGCAGATCCGCGCGCGGCAGCCCAGGAAATTGTCGACGAAATCGCTTCAGCGAAGTCTTGAGGGCTCAAATTCAGTGAGCTCGGTTAACGTCTTCGCCCTTTCCATTCATGAGTAATTCCACCAAAAGCATCATCGTCGGAACCGCCGGGCACATCGATCATGGGAAGTCCACATTGATCGAGGCGCTGACGGGCACGCATCCGGACCGCCTGGAAGAAGAGAAACGCCGCGGAATCACGATCGATCTGGGCTTCGCGTTTCTGGAAGAAGAAGGCGTGCGATACGGGTTCGTCGACGTGCCGGGGCATGAGCGGTTCGTGAAGAACATGCTGGCGGGTGCTTCGGGGATTGACCTGGTGCTGTTGGTGATTGCCGTCGACGAACTGATCAAGCCGCAGACGCGTGAACATTTCGACATTTGCCGCCTGCTGGGAGTGCAACGAGGCGTGATCGCACTTACGAAAAGCGATCTGGTGGACAGCGACACGCGCGAACTTGCGCGCATGGAGATTGAAGAGTTTGTGAAGGGAACTTTCCTCGCGGGTGCGCCAATTGTGGAAGTCAGCGCGAAAACCGGGCAGGGGCTTGCGGAATTGAAGACGGTGATGCGAGAAGCGGCGCGAGCAATCAGCGCCAAGGACACGGGCCGATACTTCCGGCTGCCGATTGACCGGTCGTTTGCGGTGAAGGGGTTTGGCAGCGTGGTTACCGGCACGCTCTTTTCGGGGCACATCGCCGTGGGCGACGAAGTG
>DATHMM010000025.1:0-25436 GCA_035487095.1 Candidatus Sulfotelmatobacter sp. | reverse complement strand
TAGTGGCCGGTCTTTAGACCGGCCCTGTGGCACAGCCATTCCTGGCTGTGCTCCTGGGTTTTGTGGGAGAAATAATTCTGAATGGTCTTCTTGCACACCGATGTAACCGCTCCCTGTGGAATCGCAAAAAAACGCGAAGTATGCTCCCAGTACCCGGTAGCGAACTCTCGCGGCTCTGAGTATGGAAAATAGCCGCAATCCGATCACGGAAACCCATCTTCAAGATTTGCGCGCTGCATCCGCTTCGGGAAACCTTCCCGAAAACCCCGGTTGACCTTGCTGCTCGCCTGGTCATATTGTTTCAGCGGTCAACTCCCTTCCAGGCGAATCCCCGCAGGGAGCTTGTCCAACTTCCAGCGCTGGGGGTAGTCATGAGCAATTTCCTCACCCATCCGTTTGCCCGCACTTTCAATTTCCGGTGGACCTTGCAAGTCTGGAAGCCGCGCAACTCTCCTGCGCCCGGGCGGCGATTGCTCGTGCTCGTTTTGCTCTTCGCTCCTCTGGCATCTTTCTTCGCCTCCGCCTCGCGAGCCCAGACGCCGCAAGAGCTTCAGAAGGAACTCCAGCTACTGAAATCGGACTACGAGTCCAAAATCGCGGCGCTCGAAAACCGCCTCTCGCAATTGGAAGCTGCCTCGGCATCCTCCAAAGTCGTGGCGACAGCTGCGCCGTCCCCCGCCCCGTCCGTTGCTCAGCCGCCCACGCAGTCGACCTCTCAGAATCAACCTCCTCCGAGCACGGCCCAAAAAGTGGCGCAAGACGCCTGGAAAATCGTTCAGAATGGGCAAACTGGCACCGCGGACTTGCAACAACAAGTCGGCTCAGGGCTCGAATATGACCAATTGCGCGATGCGGACATTCGCCTCAAAAACCTTGAGGCGCAAAGCAAGGCCTTTGAATTTCACGGTTACCTTCGCTCCGGTTATGGCCTGAACGGTGACGGCGGCCAGCAAGTCGCCTTCGAAGCGCCAGGAGCGGGGGCGAAATACCGCCTCGGCAATGAAGCCGAAACCTACGCGGAATTGATCTTTGTCAACAATTGGGTCAATCCCAACCACGATTCAGGCAAAGCATGGTTCCGTACCGAATCCATGATCGAGGCCGATACCACCAATTCCTCGAACTTCGACAACAACGACAAGTTCCGCTTCCGCGAGGCATTTGTGCAGGCCGGAAACGTCCTCGATTTCCAGCCGGACGCCAAATTCTGGGCCGGTGAACGTTACTACCGCAGGCAGCATATCGAAATTGACGACTTCTACACGCTGGACATGAGCGGTTACGGCGGCGGAGTGGAAGATATCAACACCAAAATCGGGCACATGGCCGTTTCCTATCTTGCCGGGGCCAGCGACGCCATCACCACTCCCAGCGGGGCTTTGGCCAAGAGCAACCTTGATGTGCGCATCTACGACATGAAGATACTGTCCGGACGTTTCGCTGTCTGGTACAACTACGCCGCTTCAAAGGGAGGCGTATTCAACGGCACTCTCTATCCCAGCAATCAGGGGAACGCCATCGGGTTCTACTATCTGCATCCGGAATTTTACGGCGGCTACCACAAATTCACCTTCCAGTACGGCAATGGTGCCGCCAGCGATTTCAACACTTTCATCGTCCCGCCGACCTCTTTCAGCCACAATGCCAACAACTTTCTCATCACGGAACAGGTGCTCGTACAACCGAACAACCGTTGGTCCATGATGCCGATTTTCCTTTACCAGCGGACGCAGGACGGGAATCCCGCGCATGGCGTCAACACCTGGCTCTCCTTTGGCGCTCGCCCAATTTTCAATTTCACCGATCACGTCTCGCTCGCGTTTGAGCCGGGAATCGACCACACGACCAGCGGACAAAATCTCTACAGCGGCTGGCTGGCAAAGTCCACGGTCGCTCTGCAAATCGCCAGCGGGCGCGATTTTTTCAGCCGTCCCGTGCTTCGCGCCTTTTTTACCTATGCCAACTGGACGGACGGCTACAAAGGCTTCGTCGGCGGGATCCCCTACATGAATCAGAACGCGGGCATCTCCTTCGGGCTCCAGGCTGAGTCCTGGTGGTAACTGTTCCAGGTGGCACAGCCATTCCTGCCTGCCCTGAGCGAGTCGAAGGGGCTGTGCTCTTGGGGTTCTCATCGCGCATCGCTCCACCCTCACTCAATCCCCAGCTTGTGCTGCAACTGTTCCAGGCTGACGCCCTTCGTCTCCGGATAAAAAAACAGCACCACAAAAAACTGCACCACCATCATCGCGCCAAAAAGTAAAAACGGCGCGCCGCCCGAAGACTTCGCCACCTGCGGAAAAATATAAGCAATCAGCGCGTTCATCACCCAGTGCGAAGAACTCCCCAGCCCTTGCCCCTTCGCTCGCACCCGGTTGGGAAACACCTCGCTGATGTACACCCAGATCACCGCTCCCTGCGAAATCGCAAAAAACGCGATGTATGCCACCAGCAGCCACAGCAGGGAACTCTGGTGACTCTGCGTATAGAAAATCGCCGAGACCCCAAACAGGCACACCGCTGTTCCCACCGCGCCGATTAACAGCAGCGTCTTCCGCCCCAGCTTGTCGATCACCGTCATGGCCAGCAGCGTCGCCAGCAGATTCATGCTACCGATCGCCACGGTTTGCAGGCCTCCCGAAATCTTGCTGAACCCCGCAGCCGCAAAAATATCGTTCAGGTAATACAAAATCGCGTTGATACCCGAAAGCTGGTTGAACATCCCGATCGTGATGGCCAGAAAAATCGGCAGCCGGTATTTCCACGCAAAGAGCGGCTCCGAGGATTGCAGCTTGTCCAGGTGGATCGATTCCACGATCTCGCGCAACTCGCCTTCCGCGTCCTCCGCGCCCATCGATTGCAGCACGCCCCGAGCTTCCTCCACGCGCTTCTGCGTCACCAGCCAGCGCGAGCTGGGCGGAATGCCGAAGAGCAGCAGCAGAAAAATAAACGCGGGCAGCGCGGCAATTCCCAGTTGCCATCTCCACTCCGCGCTTCCGAGCCCCAGGCTGGCGATGATGTAGTTCGAGAGATACGCCAGCAGGATGCCGATCACGATGTTGATCTGAAACATTCCCACCAGCCGCCCGCGCAATTTTGCCGGTGCCAGCTCCGCGATATACACGGGCCCCAGCACCGACGATCCCCCAATCCCCAGCCCTCCGATGAACCGCGCCGCCAGCAACACGTGCCAGTTCCACGCAAACGCGCACCCCAGCGCCGAAATCACATAGCACACCGCCAGGAACCGCAGCGTTTCCCGTCCGCCGTATTTCTGCCCGGGGATGCCGGCCGTCATCGCGCCGATCACCGTTCCGATCAGCGCCATCGAAACCGTCAGGCCAAGCTGCTCCGGCGAAAGGTGGTAGACGCCCGTCAGCGCCTGCGTGGTCCCCGAAATAACCGCCGTATCAAATCCAAAAAGAAAACCGCCCAGCGCCCCAACCGCCGCCGCCTTCGCCAGATTCCTATTCACTTTTAAGGCCTCGCCTCTCCGTCCTTGGTCCCCACACTTTTGATCACGAATCGCACGGTCTTTATCTCGAACGGCTTGGTATGGATCGTTGCTCCGCCGTTCTCAATCGCCAGCGTCTTCAGCGGCCGCTCCATCAGATCCGTTTCCGCGGCGCTCGCCAGGCCCGAATCGGGGCGCAACATAATGTCGCCTTCCTTTCCGGCCCACTCGTAGAACCGGAAAATCATCGCGCCATCGTCCTCGGCTTTTTTCGCCGCGGTCAGCACCACATTCTCTCCGTTCAGTTCCACAAACGAATGCCGCTCCGGCAAACTTCCCGTGTGCCGCTCCGCCTGCCGCGGCAGCAGCGGATAATTCAGTTCGTAGCCTTGCCGCACCGTAAGCGCATCCTTCCAATTTCCCGCGTGTGCGTAAAGCGAATAGGTGAACTCGTGCAGGCCCTCATCCGCGTGCGGATCGGGCCATTCCGGCGAACGCAGCAGCGAAAGCCGCAGCACGTTGCCCTTCGCGTCATAGCCGTACTTGCAATCGTTCAGCAAGCTCAGCCCGTGGCTCGTGTCCGAAATGTCCGCCCACTGCAATGCGGGCACTTCGAATTTCCCCTGCTCTGCCCGCGTGTTTCGCGTGGTCGGCCGCTCGATGCTGCCGTAGGGAATTTCGAACGTGGCCATCTTGTTGTGCGTGCTCAGCGGCATCGCCACCTTCAAAAGGATGTGCTTCTCGTGCCAGTCCGCCGTCATGTTCACGTCCACGCGCGGCGATCCAGCCGTCACTGTGATATCGCGCACAAACGTGGAATTCTGGAAGTGATTTTTCACGCGAAGAATCGCGCGCAGCGGCCCGTTCTCAACCAGGCTCACCTCATCGGCCTTGTTCAGGTCCCAATGCTCCTTTTCGAAATCCTCGTCGATGTTCCAGGCATCCCATTGCTTGGGCTTGTCGCGGAACGCTTGCAAAAGGTTGCCGCAAATCGAATCCTTCGGGCCGCCCGTTTCCGTTTCCGAAGGTGCCAGCGATTCGCTGTTGCTGCGTTTGTCGAACAGGCTGGTCATGCACCCCGTTTTATAATCGACCTTCAGGCGCAGAAACTCGTTCTCCAGCGTATCTCCCGAAGCTTTTACACCCGCTGCCATCGGCGCGGGTTTCGGGTTCGCGCGGACGAAGTACGTCGCGTATCCAAACGCCGGCACGCTCGCCTTCAGCAATAGCCGCACGCGCCGCGTCCCTCGTTCGCTCGACAGCACCTGCGAAGCCACCGGCTTCCCGCTCGAGTCCACCACCTCCAGCGAACTCGCCGCCTCCGGCAGCCGTGCCTCTGTTTCAATCACCTCGTCCCGCGCCCAGGAAAGGGAATTGAACACCACCACCGGAACCCCGTTCCCCTTTACGTTGATGTGCTCCGCAATCTCGTCCAGCGAACCGTCCAGAATTCCCTGGCCCACGCGCCCCACGTCCTCCAGATTCCTTTTCGCGTCCAGGTAATTCACCGCGATTCCCGATCCCGGAAAAATGTCGTGGAAATCGTCAAACAGCAAATCCTTCCAGCCGCGATCGAACTCTTCGCTCGGATACTTTCGCCCGAAGGAACTCGCGACCGCCGAAAACTTCTCGGCGTTCAGCAACAACGCCTCCGTCTTCCGTATCCGCCGCTTGGTCTCCGCCTGCGTCGTAAACACGCCGCGGTGATACTCGAAATAAAGCTCATCGCGCCACACCGGCACGTTCATGTTCGCCAGCTTCGGCTGCAAATCCGCAAAAAAGTCCGTGGCCGTGCTCAACTGCAAATTGGGAAACGCCACGTCCGGCTTCATCCATCGTGTGGCCGTGTCCAGCATCGTCCTCGTCGGCCCGCCGCCGTGGTCGCCGACGCCATAGAGGTGCATCATCTCCGCGTTCGCCGGCGGCTTCGAGCCGTAAATCGCCGGCACCCACACCGACACATCCTTCCCGAGCTGCACCGGGTCGATCCCCATCGCATAATCGTGCGGAAAGTAAGTCAGCAGCCGGCTTCCGTCCGGTGCCTCCCACCAGAACAGCTTGTGCGGGAACACCGTGAACTCATGTGCCCACATCAGCTTTTGCGTCACGAACGTATCGATGCCCGATTTCTTGTAGATCTGCGGCAGTTGCCAGTTGTAACCGAACGAGTCCGGGTTCCACCCGATCTTCACGTCCACGCCGAACTTCTGTTGGAAATAACGTTTTCCAACCAGGATCTGCCGCACCAGCGATTCGCCTCCCGGCATGTTCAAGTCCGGCTCCACCCACATTCCGCCCACGATCTCCCACCGGCCTTCCTTCACTCGCTGCTGAATCTCCTTGAACAGGTCCGGATATTTCTCTTCCATCCACGAATACGTTCGCGCCGAGGACATTGTGAATTTGAAATCCGGATATTCGCGCATCAGGTCCAGCGCGCTGCGAAAGGTGTTCCGCACCACTTCCACTGTCTCGGTCCACGGCCACAGCCACGCCATGTCGATGTGAGAGTTTCCATCCGCGCGGATCGTGAACTGCTTTAGCCACGGTGTCAGCGCCTGCAGTTTGCCCTGCGCCTTCCGCAGCGATTCGTCGAACGCGGCCTGGTCACCGTGGTCCAGAGCATTCAAGTCCACATATTTCGCCGAATCTTCCAGGATTGCCTGGTGCTCCGCGCGGCCCTCCGGAAATGCCGCCACCATCGGCTGCGCGGCAAGGATTTCTTCCCGCAAAATTCCAGGATCGGGCCGGCTCGCCGGAGGAGTAATCAACAAGCGGCTCGTGCTGATCCGCGTGTTGGTTTCGCCGGCCTGAATGCGTATCGCCATCAGAAACGTATCGCCGGGTTGCGCATTCTCCGTCAGCACGATCGGCTGCAGCGTGTCCGCATCCGTGCGGGAGACCATCGCGCCATTGGAAAATACCGTCACCATCACAAAGTCGCCGCTGTCCACGCCGAGCTCCAGCCGGACTCTCGCTCCCCGCAAGCTGTACCCGTTCAATGCCGCGGGCAGTTCGATTCGCCGCCGCAGCACTCGCGGACCCGTCTTCCATGCCTCGCGGATTTTGACGACGGGCCACTCTTTATCGTCTAATGAAGAATCTTCGGGGTGCGCGACGTCCGCATGGTAGCGCCACTCATCCAGCGGCAAGGTAACTATGGATTCCAATCGGTCAATCAGCGGCTTAAGCGAGGTGTCGGCGCCAGGTCCCTGTGCCGCCCGCATACCGCTCGCCATGAACAGCGCAATCACAAACGTTCCGAATAACCGTGCGATTCTTTCGCCTGTCGCTGCCCGCATGGACGTTTTCCCCATTTCAAAATGCCGGATTTTTGCGTTATGGCGGTTTCCATTTATTGCTTCGCGCCGCCAGCGATTTTACACGCTGCCGCCGATTTTCGCGTCGCGGCCAGTCAAAATTTTTCGGTTGTCAGGTGACGTGGAACATGGCATTGTCTCCCCGCCGGGCAACCGGGGCACAACGGAGTTCCACTAACATCATTTCCGGGATGGGTGTACCAGTGCGCGGCGTACGGGTGACCAAAAACAGATCGAAGGGTCGCGGAAAGGCCCAGGCAAAGTCCGAAATGCTTTTGAAATTGGAGTTGCAGAGCAATCCGGAAGCGTTGTGCCTTGTTCGCGCCACTGTGGAACGTGCTGCCGAGGTCCTGCACTTTCGCGACAACGAAACCCGCGCCATCGTCCGTTCCGTGGATGAAGCCCTCGCCAACGTCATTCGCCACGCTTACGGCGGCCGCGCCGGGCATCCCATCGAGATGTCTTGTCGCAAGCTGCAATTCGGCCCGCAGAACGCCGCCTCGGACGGGATAGAAATTCTTCTGAAGGATAGCGGCGTGCCCGTCAAACCTTCAACCTTGAAGGGTCGCCCGCTCGATGACGTGCGTCCCGGTGGCCTCGGGCTTCATTTCATCCGTCAGAGTATGGACGAAGTTGAATTTAGCCGCAAGAAAGGCAAGAATCTCTTACGCATGGTGAAGTATTTGTGTCCAACCCCCCAGGCAGCGGCATCCGAAGGAGAATAGAAAGTGCAGATTGCGGTCCGACTGGCAATTGGCGGCACCATCCTCGATATCACCGGGGACATTGACCTGGCTCACTCGCCGGAGATGCGCAAGGCGTTGCTTCAGGAAATTAAGGAGAAAAGGACTCCCAAGGTGTTCCTTAATCTCGAGAAAGTCCGCTACATCGACAGTTCCGGTATTGCCTCCCTTGTCGAAGGTCTCAAAGCTTCGCGCGACCAGGGCTCCCGCCTGATTCTCTATGGCCTCAGCAAAACCGTCCGCGAAGTGATGGAGCTTTCCCGCTTGCAGAAAATTTTCGAGATTCACGATAGTGAAGCTCAGGCGCTTGCTTCCTAGCGCCCGGGCCAGCTTTTTTCCCCGCAAAGGTAGCCGGACCAAGTGGAATTCTTTGGAAAAATAGGCCGCTCCGTAGAAGGCAGCCTCGCCTACGTTGGCGCGCTCACGTCTCTTGCCGGACGCGCCGCCTATTTCACGTTCATCGGCCCTTTCAGGGGAACGCCGGTTCGTTTTCAGCGTGCCGTCTCCCAGGCCATGGAAGCCGGAGTCCGCGCGCTTCCCATTCTCTCCCTGATCACGTTTTTCATCGGCTTGATCCTTGCGCTCCAGGCCGCGTACGAACTGCGCCGCTTCGGCGCCATCAGTTTTGTCGCCAGCGCCGTGGCCCTTTCCATGACACGAGAACTGGGGCCGTTGATCACCGCCGTCATTGTTATCGGCCGCTCCGGCTCGGCCTTCGCCGCGGAACTCGGCACCATGAAAGTGTCCGAGGAAATTGACGCCCTCGAAACCATGGCCATCAATCCCGTCGGATTCCTGGTCGCTCCCAAATTTGCCGCCATGGTCTTGATGCTTCCTTGCCTCACCATCTGGGCCAACTTCATGGGCATCCTCGGCGGTGCCCTCTTTGGCGTCGCCCAGGCGGACTTCACTTTTCCTCGCTATATCGTCGCTTCCCTCGACGCTCTTTTCATGCGCGATGTCGTCACCGGTTTGGTCAAGAGTTTCATGTTCGGCGTCACTATCACCGCCGTTGGCTGCCTCGAAGGTTTAAACACCACCGGCGGCGCCGAACAGGTCGGCCGCTCGACCACGCGCGCCGTCGTTATGTCCATTTTTCTTGTGATTCTGGTCGACCTTGTCTTTACAATGCTTTTCTACTTCCTGGGAGAACACTAAAGGTTTATGGCTGCATCGGTGCAAAATCTGGGCGCGGACGGCTCCTTCGATGGTCCGATGATTTCTCTTCGCAACCTCCGCGTCAGCTATACCGGCAGGGAAATTCTCCACGGCATCAATTTCGATGTCCAGCGTGGCGAAACCCTCGTCATTCTCGGCGGCTCCGGCTCCGGCAAAAGCACGTTGCTTCGCACGCTGGTCGGCCTCGAAAAACCCACTTCCGGCGAAGTCTGGATTCGCGGCCAGAATTTCTCCGCCATTTCCGAAGCCGAGCGCGACGAAATCCGCAAGCACCTCGGCATGTCGTTCCAGGGTGGCGCGCTCTTCGGCTCCATGACCGTCGGCGAAAATGTCGCTTTGCCCCTGGAGGAACACACCAAGCTCGAGCCATCCACTGTCGAGATCATGGTTCGCCTGAAGCTCGACCAGGTGGGTCTCTCCGGCTTTGAGGATTTTCTTCCCTCGCAGCTCAGCGGCGGCATGAAAAAACGCGCGGCCGTTGCCCGGGCTCTCGCCATGGACCCGGAAATCCTGTTTTTCGACGAGCCTTCCGCCGGCCTCGACCCAATCATCGCCGCCGGCATCGATCAGCTCATCCTGGAACTGAAAAAGGCCTTCCACATGACCATCATTGTCGTCACCCACGAATTGGCCAGCGCTTTTCTGATTGCCGATCGCATGGTTCTCATCAACAAGGGCGACGTCGTCGCCCTCGGCACCACCGAAGAAATGAAAAACAGCAAGCATCCCAAGGTTCGGCAATTTCTCGACCGTATCCCCGAACCCGCGGTTGCCCAGGAACTTGATTATCTGCAGATGCTGACGGAGCCCTCCTCGAAATCCGGCGAAGCCCGTCAGGGGAAGAGCAGGTAGAGATGGAAGAAAGACGCGAACAGGTCTTTGTCGGCTTATTCGTCATCATCGCCGTGGCTTTGTTGACTGCCACCGTGTTTTCGCTCTCCGGCGCTTTCGCGGGTTCCGCGCGCCACTTTCACGCGAAATTCCGTAACGCCGCGGGACTCGATCGCGGCACTACCGTGCGCTATGAGGGCGGCCCGAAAATAGGGCGCGTCGAAGGCGTAAAGATCGATCCTAAAGATCCGACCTTGATGGACATGGAGTTCAGCGTAAAGGAAGACCTGCCGATCAAGACGGACAGCCGCGTCTCCATACTCAGCTTTAGCCCGCTTGGCGACAACCACCTGGAGGTGAAGGCCGGTTCTCCCGCCGCGCCCCGCGCCGCCGATGGCGCCATACTGCCCTCGGATCCCTACGTCGGCTTCAACGATCTTACCGAGGAGTTCAACAAGGTAATTCCGCAGGCCCAGGAACTTATGGGCAATCTCAACCTTCGTGTTAAGGAATTGAGCGTCACCCTCGCCCGCGTCAACGATCTCCTCAACGATCAGAATCGCGCCAATATTTCCGCCAGCATCTCCGACCTCCAGGGGATGCTCCGCGAAAACCGGCCCGTCGTCAAATCCACACTCACCAACGTGAACGTCGCCAGCGCCAAGCTCTCCCCCATGCTCGACGATTTGAGAAAGACCTCCGATCAAGCCAACGAAACCTTGAAAAAAATTGATTCCGTCATCGGTGATAACCGCGAAGACCTGCGTGCTTCCATCAAGAAATTGCGCGAATCCCTGGACAACGTTTCCATCCTTACCCGCCACCTCAACCAGACCATCGACATCAACGCCGAAACGTTCGACGAACTCCTTATGAACCTTCGCGACGTTTCAGAAAACCTGCGCGAATTCACCGACATCATCAAAACCCGGCCGTCCGAATTGATTCGCTCCACCACCCCCCGCGAACATAAACCCGGAGAGCACCAATGAGACTCAACGATTGCACCAACATCCGGAATCTAATCCCCCCGGCTTCGGGCCTGCGTTTTGCAAAAGCCGGCGCAGCGCTAGCCGTGGCCACCCTCCTCGCCCTCGTTCTTTCCGGTTGCGGCAGCATGAAGCCCGTAAAGTATTATCAGCTGACGCACCCGCCCACGACCCCTCTTGGCCCTTCGCAGTCTCCGGTTGACATCGCTCTCCTCGTTCGGCCGTTTCAGACCTCCCACCTCTACAGGGAAGATCGCATCGTCTACGGCGGGGAAGGCGAACAACTCGGCCTCTACGAAAATCACCGCTGGGTCGAGCCGCCCGTTGAGCTCTTGCAGGACGCCCTGGCTCGCGGCCTACGTACCTCCGGCCAATTTAAGCTGGTCACCACCCTTCGTACCGAAGCCAATGTCGATTTTGTTCTCATTGGCCATCTCTATGCGTTCCGTGAAATCAGTGGCGGCAGCGTGGTCGCCCGGCTCAATTTCGACGTGGAACTCAAGGACCAGAAGCTCGACAAAGTTATCTGGCGGCACACGTACAACCACGACGTACCTTCAAGCGGCAAATTAGTCGCCGACGTCGCCGCCGCCATGGACAAAAATGTCCAGATGAGCGTGCAGGAAACGCAGGACGGTGTCCTTCAGGCCATCTCCACCTATTCCCGCAAATAACTTCGCTCCTCTCCAATGCCCTCGTGGCACAGCCATTCCTGCCTGCCCTGAGCAGTCGAAGGGGCTGTGCTCTTGGGTTTTCCCGTACTTGTGAGGCCGGTCTCCGCCTGGCCTCCGGAGCGCCCCGAAACCAGTCGGCCACCCCTCGCTTGCCGTACAATAATTACAGGAGCCAACGAAATGTCTTCCTCCGCGAAACACGCCGAAAATTCCGCCGCAGGCGCCCCGTTCGATTTCCTCGATCTCCGCGCGCAGTTCGCCACCATCCGCGAAGAAGTCATGCAAGCCGTCTCCCAGGTTTTTGAATCCCAATATTTCATTCTAGGTCCGGAAGTAAAATTCCTGGAAGATGAAGTTGCCGCCAAGCTCGGCTCAAAATTCGCCGTAGGCTGCGCCTCCGGTACCGATGCCTTGATCCTCTCCCTCCTGTGCGCGGGTATCGGCAAAGATGACGAGGTCATCACCACGCCGTTCAGTTTTATCGCCACCGGAGGCTCGATCGCTTACGTCGGCGCCAAGCCGGTCTTCGTGGATATCGACCCCGTCACCTACAACATCAATCTCGCGCTGCTCGAAGCCGCCATCACCCCCAGGACGCGCGCTATCATGCCCGTCCACCTCTTCGGCCTGCCCGCGGACATGGACCCTATCCTCGCCATCGCCCGCGCGCACAATCTCGTCATCATCGAAGACGCCGCGCAAGCCATCGGCTCCCGCTACGCAGGCCGCTTCACCGGCACCTTTGGCGACTACGGCTGCTTCAGTTTTTTCCCTTCGAAAAATCTCGGAGGCGCGGGTGACGGCGGCATGATCACCACCGACGATCCGGCCATTGCCGAAAAACTCCAAATGCTCCGCGTCCACGGCAGCAAAAAAAGGTATTTTCACGAAATCATCGGCACCAACAGCCGCTTGCATGCGCTGCAAGCCGCCGTCTTACGCGTAAAGTTGCGGCATCTCGACGCCTGGCAGCAGGGAAGGCAAAATCGCGCGGATCGCTATCGCCGCCTCTTCGAATCCGCCGGGCTCTCTTCCTTCATCACCGCCCCGGCCCGCCCGCCCGCAAAATTCGAACACGTCTACAATCAATTCACCATTCGCTCCACACGCCGCGACGACCTCAAAACTTTTCTTCACGCCGCCGGCGTGCCTTCCGAAATCTACTATCCCCTCTGCATCCACTTGCAGAAAGCCTTCGCCTACCTCGGCCACGCTCCCGGCGATTTTCCCGAATCTGAAAAAGCCAGCAGAGAAGTCCTCTCCCTCCCCGTCTATCCCGAACTATCGGACTCTCATCAAGACCGCGTAGTCCAAGCGATCGCCGACTTCCGCTCCGCGTAGCGGCCACCTTCAGGTGGCCCCGCCCTCTGCCCGGCCAGTCCTTTCCTTGCATCTCTACCGCAATGGGGCGCTATCAGCCGCCAGCAATAAAGAGATCTCTGTGTTTCTAAATTTCCGCCAACAGAATTTCTTCGCGTTACCCCGAACGGTCACCGAATCAAAACTTACGCCGCCACTTCATCCCGCGCCTTCTTCCGCGGCACAATGCTCCTCACCACCACGTAAAGCATCGGGATAAACAAAAGATTCAGCGTCGTAGCCGCGATCATTCCGCCAAACACCGTCGTCCCTACGGACACGCGGCCCGCCGCCCCGGCGCCTGTCGCCACCATCAGCGGCACGACGCCCAGGATGAACGCCAGCGACGTCATCAGAATCGGCCGCAGCCGGATACGCGCCGCTTCCACTGCCGCGTCAATCGTATTCAGCCCGTCGTCCTGCAACTGCTCCGCAAACTCCACGATCAAAATCGCATTCTTGCTCGACAGACCGATCAGCATCACCAGCCCGATCTGCGCGTACACATCGTTGCTCAATCCGCGCAGCGCAATCGCCCCCAATGCACCCAGCAGCGCCACCGGCACACCCAGCAAAATAATGAACGGCAGCACATAGCTCTCATACTGCGCCGCCAGCGTCAGGTACACGAAAACGATTCCCAGTCCAAACAGGATCATTGCTTTTCCGCCCGACTCAATCTCCTCCAGCGAAAGCCCGCTCCATTCGTAAGTCATCCCTCGCGGCAGGTTCTTCTTCGACAGTGCTTCCATTTCCTTCAAAGCTTGCCCGGAGCTTAACCCGGGAGCTGCCGAGCCGTCGATTTCGGCCGCGCGGAACAAATTGTAGTGGCTTATCACCTGCGGGTTTTGCGTCTGCTCGATCTGCACGACGTTGTCCAGCGGCACCATCTTCCCGGTATCGGAGCGCAGGTAGTAGCCGCGCATATCCTTCGATTCCGATCGGAATTTCTGGTCTGCCTGCACATAGACGCGATACGACCGATTATTGAAATCAAAGTCGTTCACGTACACCGAGCCCATGAACACTTCCAGCGCATCGGTGATCTGGCTGAAGGGAATCTGCAGGCTCTTTGCTTTTTCGCGGTCAATCTTCACCAGCACCTGCGGGTCGTTCGCTGTGAAACTCGTAAAAAGCCCGGTGAGTTTCCCGGTCTGATTTCCCGCCGCCGACAATTGGTTCGCGCTGTCGGCCAGGCTTTGCAGCGTGTTTCTTCCCAGGTCTTCCAACTCAAACGTAAATCCGCCGAACTGCCCCAAGCCTTGCACGGAAGGCGGATTGAAGGGGATCACCAGGCCACCGGGAATCGCCGCCAGCTGAGCGCGCATTTTCTCCACGACCGCCGGCCCGCTGTGCTCGCTGCCTTTGCGGTCCTTGAAATCCGCCAGGTTCAAAAAGACCATCGCCCGGTTCGAAGCGTTTCCTGTAAAGCTGAATCCCACGACGGTAAACGCGCCGGTGATCTCCGGAATGTGCGAGACGGACTCCTCCACCTTGGCGCAAACGTCTCGCGTGAAGGCAAGCGAAGCTCCTTGCGGCGTTTGCACGATCACCATCAGGTAGCCCTGGTCATCCTCGGGGATGAAACCCTGCGGGATCCGCAGGTACAGAAAAATCGCTCCGGCCAGAACCACCGCGAAAACCAGCAACGCGGGCACCCGGTTCTCCGCCACGCGCCGCACCGTCTCCCGGTAAAATGCCGCGCCGGCGTCGAACACTTTATTGAACCAGCGGAAACCCGCCCATTGCGCCCTTTCTCGGTGATGCCCCAGGAAAATGGCCGAAAGCGCCGGCGTCAGTGTCAAGGCGTTAAATGCGGAAATCGAAACCGAAAACGCGATCGTCAGAGCAAACTGCCGAAACAGGATTCCCGTCGTCCCCGGAAACAGTGCCACCGGCACAAACACCGCAACCAGCACCAGCGAAGTCGCCACGACCGCCCCGGCCACTTCCTTCATGGCCACGCTCGCCGCGTTGTGCGGCTCGGAGATGCCCTCCATCACGTGCCGCTCCACGTTCTCGATCACCACGATGGCGTCATCCACCACCAGGCCCGTTGCCAGCGTGATGCCAAAGAGCGTGAGGGTGTTGATGGAAAAACCCAGAAGCTTGACGAAGATGAACGTTCCAACCAGCGAAACGGGAATGGTGATGGCCGGGATGAACGTGCTGCGCCAGTCCTGCAGGAAAATATAAATCACCAGCACGACCAGAAAGATCGCCTGCAGCAGGGTGATCAGCACGTCGCGGATCGACTCCGAGATCACCTCCGTAGTGTCAAACGCCACCGCAAATTTCAATCCCGGCGGGAAATTCTTGGAGAGCCTCAGCAATTCCTCTTTGGCCGCGCGATCCACATCCAGCGCGTTGGCGCCCGGAAGTTGTGTCACGGCAACCCCCACTGCGTCGTGCCCGTTGTATCGCAGGATGGAACTGTAATCTTCCGCGCCAAGTTCCGCACGGCCCACATCCTTCACACGCACCAGCGTCCCATCCGTGCCCGTTTTCAGAACGATGTTTTCAAATTCCTTCGCATCGGAAAGCCGCCCGATGGCGCGCACGCTGATTTGGTAGCTCTGGCCCTGATCGGAAGGCGGCTGGCCGAGTTGCCCAGCGGCCACCTGCACATTCTGTTCGTTCAGTGCGTTGAGCACAGTGGTGGCGGTCAATCCGCGCTGGGCGAGCCGCGTCGGATCGAGCCAAAGGCGCATTGCATACTTGCGCTCGCCGAAGATGTCCACTTCGCCGACGCCCTTCACGCGTTTCAGCGAGTCCCGCACATACACGTCCAAGTAATTGCTCAGAAACAGGCTGTCGTACTGCCCCTTCTCCGAATAGACGCCGGCGCCGAAAACGAATCCCGAAGTCTGCTTGGTGATGATGATGCCGGTATTCTTGACGGCGTTGGGGAGGCGTCCCAGCGCCTGGTTCACGCGGTTCTGCACATCCACTGAAGCCAGGTCCACATCACGGGTCACGTCAAACACCACGGTGATGCTGCTTGAGCCGTCATTGCCGCTCGACGAGGTGATGTACTTCATCCCCGGCACGCCGTTGATGGCCTGCTCCAGCGGAATCGTCACCGCCGACTCCACCGTCTGCGCGTTCGCGCCAATGTAGGAGCTGGAAACCACCACTTGCGGCGGGGCGAGGTCAGGGAACTGCGCGATCGGCAGCGTCGGAATGGCAATTGCGCCGCCCAGCACGATCAGGATTGCGCAAACCGTTGCAAACACCGGCCGCCGGATAAAGAAATCGACAAACAAGCGCGTTTCTCGCTTTCGCTACTTAGCGTTGATTGCTAACCACACTACGCAGAAACTGCAAACACTGTCATCCCGAACCCGCGTCTTTTGCGGGTGAGGGATCTGCTTTTTTCTTGGCTTTTTATTTCCCGGTCTTGGGCGTATTGTCCGCCTTCGGTCCCGGCGATTGCATTTGTTCGCTCACCGGCGCTCCATCCTGCAGGAACTGCGTTCCGGAAACGATCAGGTGCTCACCCTGTTTCAAGCCATCCAGCACGGCGTAATCGTTCCCGATGATGTCTCCCACCTTCACCATGCGTTGCCGCGCAACCGTCCCTTTCGCTTCCTTCTCCGCCACGAACACAAAAAACTGCCCGTTGATTCGCGTCACGGCAAGCACCGGCACCACCGGCCCTGCGGCGCTCCCCCACACCACCTGCGCGCGCACCTGTTGCGCAATTCTCAGGTTCGCGTTCGAGTTCGGCACCGCCGCCTTCGCCAGCACCGTCTGCGTGTCCGGATCCACTTGAGGCGAAATGAACGTAACCTGCGACGTGGTGCGCACATTGCCCGCTTCATCCAGGAGTTTCACTGGCAATCCCAGCCGCAAATCCTTGCCTCGCGCCGCGGGGATGTAGAGATACGCCTCCAGGGCCCCCGGCTCGTCCACCGTCGTCAGCAGCGTTGAGACAATCACGCGGTCGCCCACGCGCACCGGAATGTCTCCGACCACGCCATTCATCGGCGCGCTCACCTTGTAGTAGCGCAGCTCCACCCTCTGTGTTTCCACCTGGTGCTCCAGCGATTTCAGTTGCGCCACCGCTGTGTCGTAATTCGTCTGCGCATTGTCCAGGTCCGATTTCGCGATCACGCCCGCTTCCGCCAGCTTCTTCGACCGTTCCAGGTTCACCCGCGCAAGGTTCACGTTGGACTCCTGCGCCAGCCGCGTCGCTTCCTGGCTGTTCACCGTGGCTTCCTGCTTCAGCGGGTCAATCTGCAGCAGCGCCTCGCCGGCGGCCACGTGGTCGCCGGACTTCACGAATATTTTCGTGATGTACCCTTCCACCTGCGGGTTGATCGTCGCCGAATGCCGCGATTTCAGCAGCGCCAGGTATTCCGTCGTCTCCACAATCGGCTTCGCTTCCACCAACTGCACATGTACGGGCATCGTCGCCGCTGCCCCGCCCTCGCCGCTCGCGTTCACCGACGCCGATTTTGCCCCGCATCCGGCCACGCCCAGGGCTGCGGCAAGGCACACCAACCCCAGACAGTCCAAGGGCATCCGTATCCGGCATCTCGTGTTTTTTCCTGAAATAAGGGTCATCTGCTCACGCTGGCGCAGGTTGCGCAGCTACCAATCTTACGTCAACGAAGCGCGAATCGAAACGCCAATCCAATCCATCATTGGACGCACCAAACTCGCATCCGTTATGTCTCACTTGCGGCTAAAATTCTTGGTTCTCGTTGCTTCTTATGTGGCACAGGCACTCTTGCCTGTGCTCTTGGGTTTGCCTTTTCCCATAAAGAAGAGGGCCGTTTACAACTCAAGAAAATTCCCTAATACATATCCGTCGGGTCGATCTTCTTCCCGGACAGCCCCAACTGCAGCACCTCAATATCCTGCGGCCGGTCGAATACCTTCCCCGGGAACATCCTCTTCACAATCAGGCGAAATCCCCCGAACGCAATCCCCACGCCGGTCGCAACCCCCAGGAACAATCCCGTGAACAGGAAAATTTTGTACATCATCACCACGATCGGCGGATCCGTCGCTTTTTGTCCCCGCTCGTTCCAGGTCACCTGCGTTTCGTAGTTCACGTCGTCCCGGATCGCCTTCGCTTCCTTCGCCGACGCGGCAAACACCACCGACAAAAGGGAACCCTTCCGCTCGACAGTCGCTCCCGCCCGCTTCATCTCCGCTGGCAGCGCCTGCTCCAGGTGGTGCAAATGCTGCTCCGCCAATTGCGGCGTCGGATAGTCCAGCAGCACCAGCACTCCGCTGCGAAGCTCCCCCCGGTATTCAGCCAGCATCGCCTCTGCGCCATTTTGAAATCCAATCGCGTCGGTCAATGCCTGGGAGGCGTCTTGTCCCAGCGAACCCATCGCTGCCCGGAATCCTTCAGCCCCCAGCGCATATTTTTCCGATCCAAACTTGAGGCCACTGGAGGGCAGGTAACTCTTCAAAGGCGGCAGTGGCGAAGAATCCGCCTTCGCCTGCAGCCCCGTCAGCAGTTCGCGCAAACTTTCCGCCTTTACCCTGGCGGGAATCTCCGCCTGCACCACAATGTTCCCCACCAGGATTCGCGCGTCGCGCTCGCCTCCCGCGGAATCCGTCCCCAGTCCCAAATCTTTCATCCCCGGCGCCAGCAAAAACGTATACAACTCATAGGCACTGCTCGGGTCGCGCAACACAAACGCCCGCACCGTTATCTCATCCGCGCCATTCTTATACGAACGCTGCTCGATCTTGTTCGCGCCGGCCTCGGCCAGCACGCGTTCACCGTTCGGCCACTTTGCCAAGCCGGCGCCCAATTCCTGGGCGCGCAGCGTCTGCGCAGGCGCTTCCGCCTGCCATGGTCCGAATTGATTGGGAAGAAGGGGGGTATCCGCGGCTACACCAATAGCGCAGAGTAAACCGGCCAGCACGCAGCCAAGAAGTGTTCGATACATACCTGTCAGTATATTAGACGCCGCGAACTTATTGTTGGTTCCTTGACTGCTCCACCATTGCCGTCGGGGCAGGGCGCCCTGCCTTTGCCGTGCCATTCACCGTCATGCTGTTCATGCTCTGCAAGTAGTCCGAAACGCCCTGATAGAGCCCTTCCGCCACCCGCTGCCGGTACTCCGGCTTCTTCAGCAGTTGTTCGTCGGAGGGATTGCTCAGGAACGATATCTCGGTCAAGATCGACGGCATATCCGCCCCAATTAGCACCACAAACGGCGCCTTGCGCACTCCGCGGTTCTTCACCGGCTTCACTGTTTTCTGGATGCGCTTCGAAAGGGAATCCTGCACGTCCTGGGCAAGCTCGCGCGACTCGTCAATCTTCTCCGTCCGCGCGATCTTTTTCACCACTTCTTCCAGGTCGTGGATGCCTTCCTGCGAAACCGCGTTCTCTCTCGCCGCCACGGCCATCGCTTCGGGCGAACCCTTCATGTTCAGGTAATACGTCTCAATGCCCCGCGCTTCGTGGTCAGGGCTCGAATTCGCGTGAATCGAAATAAACAGGTCCGCCTTCGCCTCGTTGGCGATTCGCGTGCGATCTTCCAGCGGGATAAACGTGTCGTCCGAGCGTGTGAACACGATATCCGCGCCCGGCAATTTCTGCTGAATGATCTTTCCCAGCCGCAGCGCCACATCCAGGCAAAGATCCTTTTCCATCAGCCCGGTCGGCCCGATCGTTCCCGTGTCGTGCCCGCCGTGGCCCGCATCGATCACGATGCGTCCAATCTTCAATCCCAGCGTTCGTGTCAACGTTGACTGCCCATCGCGCGTCGGCACCGGCGCCGCCGGCGGCTGCACCAGGTCCGGTTTTCCGCCCGTCTTGCCGTGGCTGGTATTCAAAATTTTCACGGGGGAAGGGATTGGCTTTGGCGTCACAGGCGGCGGCGCTTGCGTTGTGTCTTCCACCGGCCCAACCGGCAGTGAATTGTCGCTTGGCACGGGAGCGTTCGCGGCGATGATCGCATCGTCGCTTGCGCCGTCCGGTTTATCGCTGCTCGAACTCTTCGTGGCAGGCTGGGTGGTCTTCGCCGATTGCACCGCTCCGCCGCGCGCCCCGCCTGTCCCGTAAAGCTCGATCACCAGCCGCGCCGGCTTCTGCATCACCGAAGCCGCATAATCCTTCACTCCGTTCACATCCAGCACCACGCGAACCACGCCGCCGTGATTTTGCGCCACGCGCACCTGCGTCAGCAGTTCGCCGCTCACGCGAATGTTGCTTCTCAGCAGCGCCGGCGAAAGCCGCGCCGCGTGCAAATCAAAATAAATCCGGTCGGGATTTGCGATTCGGCCGGAAACATATTCCACCGTGTCTTCCAGGTCGATCACCACTTCCGTTCCGTCCGGCGTCAGCGTGCACCGGATGTGCTGGATGCTCGGCACCGCGCCCGATTTCGCTTTCTCACCCCCGCTGGTGCCTCCGCTCGCTCGCGCCACTGGCTGCAAATTCTCTTCCTTCGCCGTTCTCGCTGCCGAGGCCGCGGGGGCGGTTGCAGGCGCCGGAGCCTGTTGCGCCGTCTTCGCATCCATCTGCCCGCTCGCCGCATTCCGCAACAGCGCCAGTTCCGCCAGCGCTTCCTGCACTTCGCGCTTGTGCGCCGAACGCGGATACTTCTTCTGGAAATCCTGATAAGTCTTGGTCGCTCCCGCCGCATCGCCGAGCTGGTCCTTCTGCAATTGCGCCACGCGCAGCATCGCGTCCTGCGCAAATTTGTTCGTGGGATATTCGCGGATCAAGAATTGATAAGCTTCCGCCGCCGCTTGATAGTAGCTTCGCCCAAACCGGTCGCCCATCTCCGTGTCCAGTTCGCCCACGGCAACCATCGCGTCCGGCACTTCCATGGCATGCGGTGTAATCAGGTAAACCCGCTGGTAGGTGGCGACCACTCTCCGGTAGTCCGCCAGTGTCCGCTTCTCCGGCGCCTTTTCGTTCAGCGCCGCGCGCATCTCCTGCGCCCTTCCAAATTGTGCGCTGGCCGCCTCGCGTTTTGCGGCCGTATTCGTATTCGCACCGGTCGCGGAGCAGGGAATCGCGCACACGGCCGCCAGCACAATACCCAGCGAAACGCCGGCGAAACTCCTGTGGATATTTTTCCGCCCCGTACCCATACTTCCCCGGTATTCCCCCAACGTGCTCCGACTGCTCCCGTTTATTAACCCCAACTACTCAAGTTTGATGCGCACGATCACTCGTTCGTGAAAATAATCCGCCCGTTTGCATCCACTTGCCGGTGTATCCGGCTGGACCGCGTATACGCCTCGTCCATTCGCCCTGACCCAGGCCGGTAATACGCGTCCTGCACCTTTTGCACGTAGCTCTGCGTCTCTCGAAACGCCGGAATCCCGTGCGCGCGATCCACCGCGCCCTCACCAGCATTGTACGCCGCCAGCGCCAGGTCCAGGTTGCCGCGATACCTTTCCAGCAACGTCTTCAGGTACTTCACGCCCGCATCCACGTTCTGCTTCGGGTTGTACGCGTCATTCACTCCAAACCGCATCGCGGTTGTGGGAATCAGCTGCATCAATCCAATGGCGCCCTTGTGCGATCTCGCCGCCGGATTCCAGTTCGACTCCGTTTCAATCACCGCGCGCACCAGCGCCGGGTCCACCTTGTGGCGCTCCGCCGCTTCCCGCACGAGTTTCTCGGCTCCATCGCGATCCAGGAACATCGCCGGCCGGTCGGTGCCCGTAAATGAAACTTCGTTCTGCAAATAGATGGATTGTCTCGTGGCTGGCCGTGGCGAAAGTTTCGCAATCACCGGCGGTTCGGAGTTTACGAACATCAGACGCCCGTCCGTCGCCGTCTCGGTCGTAATCTGCGCTTTGGCGAGCCGGGGAACGCCCAGTACGCCGCTGAATACCACGGAAAGCACCAAGAGACTCCTCAGGTTCAGGGTTGTTTGTAGGTCGTTCTTGCGCCTTGGGGAAGGCATAGGTAGTAAAATCCGTTGCGCGGCTCTAGCTGCCTCAAGTGGGGCCTCAGTCACCGCGTAAAGCAATTGCGAAGCTCCACCCTTCTAACAAGTGTAGCGGAATGCTTCACTTGCGAGGCAACGCTTCCGACGCTGCTCCATATTATAGCAAGCCTTCCAGCAGGCCGGGGACACTCTGCAAGGCACTTTTTAGGGCCGATGTGTCTTTTCCGCCAGCCTCGGCCAAATCCGGCCTTCCGCCTCCCGAACCGCCCACCTGCTTCGCCAGCGCCTGTATCAGCTTGCCAGCATGGACTTTAGCGGTCAGGTCCTTGGTCACCCCGGCGATCAGGGCCACTTTTCCGTCATCCGGCATCCCCAGGGCTACCACGCCCGACCCCAATTTTTGTCTGAGTGAGTCCACAAGTTGCCTCAGGCCCTCCCGGTCTACGTTGGCCACCTCGCCCACCACCACCTTCACGCCCTTGATGGTCTGGGCCTTCCCGAACAGCTCGTCTAGTTGGCTCAGCGCCCCTTTTCGCCTCTGCGCTTCCAGTTCCTTCTCCAGGTGCCGCGCCGTGCTGGTCAGTTTTTCCACAGACGCCAGTACATCGTCCTCGCCCACGTTTAGTTTGCTCGCCACGTCGCGCAGCGTTTGCGCCTGATGCTGGTAATGCTCGATCGCGCCGATGCCCGTCACCGCCTCAATACGCCGTACCCCGGCCGCCACCGACTCCTCGCTCACAATCTTCAGCACGCCGATGTCGCCCGCGCGCTTCACGTGCGTCCCGCCGCAAAGCTCCTTCGAATAAAACCCGCGCGGCGAACGCGGATCGGGAATCGTCACCACTCGCACGTTGCTCTCCGGATACTTGTCCCCGAAAAATGCAAGCGCCCCGGAATTCAGCGCTTCTTCCAGCGACATCACCCCGGTTTCCACGCATGTGTTCAGCCGGATCTCGTCGTTCACCTGCTGCTCGATGTCCCGCAACTCTTCGTGGTCCACCGGTGCAAAATGCGTGAAGTCAAACCGCAGCCGCTCCGGCGCGTTAAGCGAACCGGACTGTTTCACATGCGTCCCCAGAATATTCCGCAGCGCGGCATTCACCAGGTGAGTCCCCGTGTGATTCCGCATGATCCGCGCCCGCCGCTCTGAATCCGCAATCACTGTAACGCGGTCGCCGACTCGCAAAGTTTCCTTGGCCGTAACGCGATGCGCCACCAGCCCCGCCACCGGATAAAACGCGCTCGTCACCTCCGCCAGCACCTGGGCCTCAGACGCATCATAGAATTTCCCCGTGTCCGCCATCTGCCCGCCGGACTCCGCATAAATCACCGTGCGGTCCAGCACCACCTCTCCCGACTCCCCGACCTTCAGCTCTTTCATCGGGCCGCTCTTCGTGACGATAGCCTCAATCCGCGCATCCTTCGCGCAAGTCCCATGGTAAAAATCCGGCTCCGTCCGAAACGTCTCCGCCAGTTTCGCAAACGCCGGATTCGCCGCTTCCTTCCCAGTTCCGCCTTTCCACGAAGCCCGCGCCCGCGTCCGCTGCTCCTGCATCGCCTTTTCGAATCCAGCCTCATCGAAGCTCACGCCCAAATCGCGCGCGGCATCGATGATGAAATCGCTCGGCAATCCGAACGTGTCATACAAACGAAACGCCATCTCGCCCGAATAAACGGCGCCAGCTTTGCCCGCCAGGGGCCGCAGTTCGTCTTCCAGTTTCCGCAATCCGATATCCAGCGTCTGCAGGAAGCGCTTTTCCTCCGACAGCACGATCTCCGGAACACGAGCCGCGCTGGCATCGAGCAATTCCGGATAAGCTCCGCCCATCAATTGCCGCACGGTCTGCACCATCTCAAACAAAAACGGCTTGTTCGCTCCAAGCAATCTTCCATGACGAATCGCGCGCCGCATGATCTTCCGCAACACATACCCGCGTCCCTCGTTCGAAGGCAGCACACCGTCCGTAATCAGAAATGTCGTCGCTCGCGCATGATCCGCAATCACCCGCAGCGAAGCCGCCGATCGCCTCTGCTCTTCCGCCTCCAATTCCTTCTTTTCGTTGACGCCGATCAGGTCCGCCGCGCGATTCAGCAGGGGCACAAACAAATCCGTGTCGTAATTCGAAATCACGCCCTGCAGCACCGCCGAAACCCGCTCCAGCCCCATCCCCGTATCCACGCACGGTTTCGGCAGCGGCGTCAGCACACCACTCGCGTCGCGATTAAACTGCATAAACACCAAGTTCCAGATTTCGACATACCGCCCACACTCGCACGGAAATTTGCAATCCGCGTGGCCTTCTTCGGATGCCCCCGGCCCCATGTCATAAAAAATCTCGCTGCACGGCCCGCACGGCCCCGTATCGCCCATTGCCCAGAAATTGTCCTTCAAGCCGGGAATCGCGAAGATGCGATCGGCGGGGACATGCCCAAGCCAAAAGCCTTTCGCCTCTTCATCCACGCCCAGCGAATTTCCCGGCGCCACTTCCGCCCCGCCAAACACCGTCACATACAATTTGTCCTTTGGAATCCCATACCACTCCGTCGAGGTGATCAGCTCCCACGCAAACGCCACCGCGTCCTTCTTGAAATAATCCCCAAACGAAAAATTCCCCAGCATCTCGAAAAACGTGTGATGCCGCTTCGTGAACCCCACATTTTCCAGGTCGTTGTGTTTCCCGCCCGCCCGCACGCACTTCTGCGCCGTCGTCGCCCGCGAATACTCCCGCTTCTCGAGGCCGAGAAACACGTCCTTGAATTGGTTCATCCCCGCGTTCGTAAACAGCAGCGTCGGGTCCCCATGCGGCACCAAGGATGACGACCGCACGCCCCGGTGCCCCTTGCTCTCGAAAAATTCCAGGAATTTTTCGCGTATCTCGTTCCCCGTCAACTTCTTTGCCCCATTCTCCGTCACGTCCACCTCGTCTCCGTCACCCACCACAAACCCGAATTATCGCACATGTAGGGCCCGCCTTCTGAGGTGCGCATTTTGCACCCCGAATGGGTCTACGGGGCGGGCCACTCTTCGCCCGCGTAGCGGCCACCTTCAGGTGGCCCAGCCGCAGTTAGCACTCGCCGGTCTCAAGACCGGCCACTACAAAATCCTTCCGCATTTGCAAAATTCCCCGCTGCCGCTACCATTCCAATGCAACCTCGCGAGGAAACCAATGTTCGAACGCAAACTCACCGCCGGCTGGGGCGACATGGACTTCAACAGCCACATGCGCAACACCGCCTATCTCGACAAATCCGCCGACGTCCGCATGATGTATTTCTCCGAAAACGGTTTCCCGATGGCCGAGTTTCACCGCCTGCGCATGGGCCCGGTGATCCTGCGCGACGAGCTTGATTATTTCCGTGAGGTAGGCTTGTTGGAAGAATTGCGCGTAGCCCTTGAAGTTGCGGAACTTTCCGCCGACGGCTCGCGCTTCCTGATGCAGAACACCTTTTACCGCCCCGACGGAAAATTAGTCGCTCGTGTCCGTAGCAAAGGCGGCTGGCTCGATCTAAATGCGCGAAAACTGGTTGCTCCGCCCGACGAACTTCTCGCCGCCATGCAACGTGCTCCTCGCTCCGACGATTTCAAGGAAGTCCCCTCCAGCCTCAAAGAAGGCAAGGGCTAGGCCGTCTCGTCGTTGGGTTCCACTTCCGGAATCTCCTCGTGCGTAATCCGGTGCAATTCCTTCCGTATCAAATCCGACGGAAACCCCGCCCCAATCAGCGACCGGTATAGCGAAGCCATCTTCCGCTCGTCAATCTCTCCGCGAAACAATCGCAGCTTCCGCTCAATCCTCTGCCGGATAATCGCCCCGGCATCCGTCCCCGCCGCCGCATCCTTGATCGCTGTCTCGATGTGCCGGTCCGGAATCCCGCGCGCCCGCAAGTCCCGCGCTATCCGAAATTCCCCCTGCTTGCGCGATTCCGTCCGCAGCCGCGTAAACTGCTTCGCATACCGCGCATCGTCCAGCAGGCTCTCCCGCTTCAGCCGCTCCACCACGCCGCGCACAA
>DATHMM010000024.1:0-43967 GCA_035487095.1 Candidatus Sulfotelmatobacter sp. | reverse complement strand
GATCCCATCGTGGAAAGCAGCCGCTTCCACGATGACCGGCGTGTCTTCCGTATTGGGTCCGGTGTAAAGGTTGCCTTCGGCGTCGGCCTGCTCCGCACACACGAGGACTACGTTTGGCACCAGATCGACGAGCAGACGGGCGTAGAGTTCCACGTAGGTGTGAATGGCGCCGATGGAGAGCTTGCCGTCCTCCAGCAACTGCGACACGCGCAGGCTCTGCGGACCGGCGAAAGCAAAATCCACTTTCTTCGCAATGCCTAACTCAAACAGCGTGAGATGTTCCGGTCGACTGATGCTGGAGATAATCAGGTGTAGATCGTGAAGCTTCTTCGGATCGGCCTTGACAAGGGATCGTGAGAGGAAATCAGCCTGTTTCTGATTGTCGCCCTCGAGCACAATCCTGTCACCGCTGACGATGAGGGTTTCGAGAGCCTCAATAATTTTCGCCTTGGGTAGTATCGGTCCTTCCATCCATGGCTGGACTAATTGCATGCGCCGTCGTTTCTCATCGCGCCGCGTCGTCCACGAACGCGGGACCTGCTCTAACGTGTGCAGTACCATCGGGCAACTCCTTGAAAGAGGGTTCGTCATTGCCATACCGTTGTTACTGGCCCGCACTTCCTCACCGTGCGGCCGGAGATTCAATAGAAGCCGCAGCGTCAATTCGTTTGATTCATTTCCAGTTGGTACACCTCCTCCATGCTGGGATGTCGTATCACCGTAAGACCTTCGTTGTTCAGCAGGAACAGCGTGCCCGTATCGGGTCTGTCTAGTCGTTGCTTGACTCCTTGGAGGACGACGAGCGACGCCGGTTTCGACGGATTCGAAACATCAATGAGCTGGTACTGGCTGTCTTGAGCGGGAGTGACGGCACTATTCGCAGAGGTTAGCAGCAACGTGCGCTGGCCGAAGGGTTGAACGCTGGCTGGGTTTAGCAGCCCCGCCGTTGCAATTAGCACTGGCTGTTTGTATTTCCTAAAATTGACGATTGCATATCCTGAGCGGTCACGAAAGCGAATGAGTACTGCCGAATTATCCAGGGCTTGAACAAAGTCGTAGGAGGACTGGGCACCAAGCGACGCTCGTCCGACTTCTCTAATGGACGCTGGGTCCGTAACGTCCAGGATTGCGAGTGTTCGCCCCTGGTCTTGCTCAAGGTACAGGAACGCCTGCCCGCTTCCGGTACTGTGGAGATACATGGCCTCGCTGCGACGTTGGGCTAGTTCCGGCAGGTCTGCGGGCGAATCTATTACTACAGATGTCGAGCGCGTCTTTGCCCCATTTGCCGCTGCTTGAGCGGTCGTAGTAGCTGCGAATACCGCGAACACCAACGCGGCGCTAATGCTTACTTTCATTTCGTGATGCTCCTTTCGGTTTACCATGCTGTTTTTTTGAGGAATTGATTTGACGGATTCCTCGTCAGGAAAATACTCAGTCGGAGACTCAGAGCGTCAGATAGACGATTTGGATCCACTGCTCGGAGTTGACGATGCCTTTGCCCCAGACAGGGTCGAGATCGGCAAACGGCTTTTCGGCGACGGCTTCCTGGGCGGATTTTCCCGCGGACTTCAATTTCTGAACACGATCACGCGAAGTGACGAGCATATCCCTGAATTTCGTGAGGTCCGCTTTGTTGCCGAGCGGGCCGTGCCCCGCAACGATCTTGCTGTGATCGTCGGCGAGCGAGAGAATTTTGTCGGCGGCGGCAATATTGCCGGTGATTGTGCCTCCCGTACCGGGGTCGATATAGGGATACATGCCGTTGAAAAACAAGTCGCCCATCGAAATCACGTTTGCCTTTTGAAAATGAACGTAGATATCCGAATCCGTATGTGCGGGAGCAACGTGTTGGAGCTCGAGGATTTCGCCATTGGCTCGCAACTGGTAACTGGTAGCGAAGGTCTGCTGCGGCAAGGCCTCCACGGGCGAGGGGTCGAAATGCAAGCCGGCGAGGGCGCCGTCTGCTCCTCTGTACAAGACCGGCAGATCATGCGGCTCGGACATGCGCTTCTTAGTGTTTTCGTGGGCAAGGACTGTGGCTCCCTCGGCGTGAAGATGCGCGTTGTTATCGGTATGGTCGAAATGCCAGTGGGTGTCGATGACGTATTTCACCGGAGCGTTGCCAAGGCCATCGAGAGCCTGTTTGAGCTTGGGCCAGGCTGGGGCAACGAAACTGTCCACGACGAATTTGCCGTCCGGGCCGTTGAGTACTGTCACGGCTCCGCCGGGACCGTCGAACATAGTGACGTTGTCAGCGAGCTTTTGCGTTTCCATGGGAACGGCGTTGAATTGGGCACGAAAGCTCGCCAGCAGCTCAGCCGGCGTAGACGCTTGCTGCGCGTAGCCCCCTGCGGAGGCGCGGAGCAGCGTCGGGGGAAAGAGGTGCGCTAGAAAAGCGCTGCCGGCCAACGTGGCCGAACCTCGCAACATTTCGCGGCGTGAGGTTTGCTTCTGTAAGAAATTGAATTTCACGTTCCTTAGTCCTTTCTTTTGTGGCATTACTGCTGGGAACATTACGAGTTTGGACATGCCATCTCATTAGATTCGTGCAAAATTGAATACAGAAACTTAGGGCAGGAACCTGTAACCAGAGTTATGGACCGTATGAAAGTGCTTGGGACGGGCAGGCTCTGTTTCCAGTTTCTTGCGCAACCTCGAAATGTGGTTATCGACAGTCCTTGTACAAGGATAGTTCTCGTATCCCCACACTTCATTCAGTAGTTCGTCTCGTGAGATCACTCTCCGCGGGTTTTTGACCAGATAGGCTAGAGTTTTGAATTCCTTGCGTGTGAGAATAACGGGCCGACCATCGCGATGAATTTCCATCGTTGAAAAACATCCTTTCACTCTCCCAAACTCAAACGTGTCTGTGGTGTTGGGATTTCTCAACAAGGCCTTCGCTGCACCCAGCGGCAAGCAGACATCGCTGGTAGCGATGAGGCCAGTGACGGACTTGTTGGGTCCCAGCTTTTTCCGCGCCGTCTTATCATGAACAGCCGATTTTGGAACAAGCACGATCACCGGCAAGTAACGCGATAGCTTACGAAACTCTTCCGGGATGCCAGAAACTGGCACACACGCGAAGTCTTCATTGAGGAAATGCATTGGATTTGAATTAAATTCAGTCACGGCATGCGCAAAAGGGGAAATTGCCGCCTTGGTAGTTGCAGTCATTGAGATACCTCTTTACTCAGGTTGTTTGCACAATTAGAGCTGCCGACACTCTGCAGCCGGGGCATTCGACGCAGCGCGATTTTCGCGTGAAACGTCCGCGCCTTTACTGCCCCGGTCGAAATCCCCAGAATTTGTGCAGTTTCTCTGATTGAGTGTTCCTGTAAGTGGATGAGCTCCACAGCGTTGCGAGCTCGCGGCCGCAGCGCCGAAATGGCTGCCTTCAAGATCCTTCTTCGTTCATGAAGGGAGCAGCTCTCTTCCGGATCGGGAGCGTCGCACCGAAATTCTCGTTGCGCTACGGGTTCAGACGACGAGTTTGCCTGGTCTATGGGAACTTCTCGCGCTCCGCGGTTTTTACGAAACTTCATCAAGGCGGCATTAATCGCAATGCGGGTGAGCCAGGTTGCAAATTGGGATTTTCCATCAAAATCGTTGAGATGGACGAAAGCATTCAGAAAACACTCTTGCGCTGCGTCTTCCGCGTCTTCGCGGTTTCGTGTGATCCGGCGAGTCACACAGGCGACTTTTTTCATATGACGTTCGCAAAGCTCGCCGAAGGGAGCTCTTCGCCCACTCTTGGCGGCTGCGATTAACTGCTCCTCGCTCCACGCTCGAAGATCGGTAACTGCTGCGGCATCGCTCTGCTCCGAAAAAAATGTACTCATCACTACGCTGAACCTCCTCTTTCGAACCGCAGCTGTCAATTGCTGCCTCCCTTAATCTTTTTCCCTTTCCATCCACTCGCGGACGTACTCCGGACAGTTCTACAGCTTCATCCCACGCACCTCGCAATCTCTTAAAAGCTTCACTGCATCGCGATCTGCCAACCTCACATCGCGCCGCATCGTCCACGAACGCGAAACCCGTTCTAAACTCTTCTGTCGTGTCTCACTAATCGAGCGCAATGCGATCCCCCGTGATTTGGATTTCCAGCACCAAGCAGCACTCTTGCTTGCCAGCCCGACCTCAGCTTCCGGCATGATGAGAGTGCAACCGCACTGCCACGAAGAAAGCAGATTCACGACCCGAAGATTTCGAATTGCAAGTCATTGAATCAAGGGGGAATGCAAATCGGTCGAAGCACTTAATGCGCCGCTAGCTATGAATTCGAACTCTTGCCGCGCTCGGCGAGTGTCAAGCGATGCGACAAAAGTGTGCGTGAGCGTCCTAGCCAGGGACACTCGATAGGGGCACCATGCGAAGGGTCTTTTATTTGCCCTGATGGAGAAACACCGCTTCTTTCACGAGTCGAAAACGTATGAGAATTTGCTTCTGGATCGACTCGACCCCTAAGCCCCCAGGCAAAAGCTCATCTTCTGCGATGCTAGGCTGGCCGGTTGCGCCGACTTGTTGCAGACCATTCGGCAGGGAACCGAATGGTGCCTTCTGAGGTCGCTTCTGGAGGGCGGACACGCTAAGCAGTCCTGCAGACTCGCCGGGACCAAGCTGTAGAATCACTCAAACCGCTGCACGGAAAATTAATTCCTGAGCACAACCAGAGACAACAAGCGGGCGTAGTTCAGCGGTAGAACAGACACTTCGCAAGCTTCAAACGTAACTTCGACTGTGCACCAACTGCGCAAGAATCCAACGTTTTCATTCCGTTCGGGTTACTTTTGAGCGAAAAGCAGATTCCCCGATTTGTTGGAAACGTTAGTAGTTAGAAGTGATGGTAGGAGTTGTTGGAGTCGAGTTGCGTGCTTTGCAAGCAGGGGGTCGCCGGTTCGATCCCGGTCACGTCCACCAACTTTCTTTCTCTGCATTAAGTGTGTAAGCCTCATCTGGTTGCTTGGACTGCGTGGGAAAGGCTATTTCCAGCTGGCCTCGCCAGCAAAGGCTCGCAAGAGGACATTTACGTGTCGGAGCGGGCGGGGCGATGGCGGCTTACTGCGTTTAGTTCCTCACTTAGCTACTTCAACTGTCCCCAACGCCACGTCGGACCCACCGTGAAGCGCACGTAGTTTTGTCGGTTCGTCAGCAAGTTGTTGAACAGGTGCGTATTCACCCAGTCCACCGTAACCCGAACGCCCACACGCCGAGACACGTTGAAGTCCGCTCCCCCGCCCAAACCGATGAACCACGTCAGGTCGGTCTGGTGCGGGTTTGGGACCGAAAGCCCCAAGGCCGGCAGCAGTGTTCCCAATCCCGGTGGAAATGTAAGGTCAGCCGTTTCGTGAATCCCGCCAAAGCCCGGCCGCCCGAGAAAAGTGACCGATTTCCATTTGCGCCAGTAAAACTGCGGGCCGACGGCAAAAATATAGGTTGTCGATTTAAAGGGCACGTTCACCGCGTTCGCGGGTGGCACTCCTGGCACGCCCATGCCATTAAGCTTGTTGAAGACGGGCGCGAACACGGTCTCGCTTCCGTTGATCGTCCCCGAGCCGTTGATGATGCTGTTCCCGAAGGCCCCGAAATCTCCGCCCAGGCCCATCCACGGCTTCACAGTCACACCGAAATCGACGTCGAACCCATACTCCGTTAGGCTGCGCGCGGGGCTGCTCAAGGTATCGAATCCGGTATAAAGGGTGTACTTATTTATATCCGTCTGCTGTGCTGCCAAAGGCAGACAGGCGGAAAACACCAGGCCCCCAAAAAGTAAAAGTCGAACGATCAATAATCTTGAGCGGAGGGCCGTGGGAAATCCTTTCATCTGACACCTCTTGAATATTTCAGGTCATTTCATGGCAATGGTTGCTTCCCCTGCTCCGTGGACACGGCTGCCGCGCGACTTCAGGGAGGTAACGTGACGTTTCGACAGATAGTCAGCCCGTCTGTAGCGACCCGGGCCACCAATGAGCACAAAGGAATGCATTTGTGATCTGACCCATTGGTTTGACTCGTTTATGCGGGAATCGGGTGCAGAAATTTTAGCGCCCAGGTTTGACTGACGCGATGGAGTGTGGCGGCCGGCGTGGTCCCAGCCAGGATATCCGCTGACCTCTCACGACAAAATACCGCGTCGGCGTTAGCTGCACGCAGACGCGGTCCTGCTTTTATTTGATGTACGGTCCGGCAGCGGTCCACCCAGCTGCCCTAATTGGCTTGCAGCGTCTTCACATACTCGACCAGATTCGATATTCGCAGGTTCACCTTCACCTGGTCGTTCTGGTCCAGCGCGCGGAACAACGTGCCCCACACCGGCATCTCGTTCGTTCCGTGAGCCGGCGCCTTGGCCCCAAAATCCAGAACCGCGTGTATATGGTCAGCCGGGAACTTGCCACCATTGTTCTTCGCAAGCTGCGTCAGGTCCACCGGCGCCACTTTTAGTTCGCTCGCTGCCGGGCCGTCCCCTTTTCCTGCGGGGCCATGACAAGCGGCACAATAACTTGTGTACATCGCCTTACCCGAAGTCGGATCGGATTGCTGAACGGGGGCCTTCTTAATGACTTTGTCTTGCGCCGCAGCGGGGCTCGCCGTGCCTATGGCCAAAAGGGCGCTGGCCACGAGCAAACTCCCAAGCAGGCGGAGTTTCGGCAAGGAACTGGCGTTAAAAGGAAGCATAATTCACCTCGGTAAAGAAATACGCCGAAATGAATTGGGCTGCGGTGACGCGCGTCACAATGCGCATTTTGCGGTTTCTTTGGGGGATGTCTTGGCGAGGCTCAGCCGAGCAAATGAAGTTCAGGCTGCAGCGGCAACTTCGTCAGACGGACCTTCGTAGCGTCATAAAAAGCATTGCCGATCGCTGGCGCGATGGCCATGATTGGCGTTTCCCCGGCGCCCGCGGAGGGGATGTCCTTCCGGTCCAGCAGAATCGCTTCGATTTCCGGCACATCCTTAAAACGCGGCACGCGATAGCTCGAAAAATGCGCGTTCGAAATGCGCCCCTTCTCGAATTGAATGGACTCGAAAAGCGCGCCGCCCAGTCCCTGAATCATCGCCCCCACCACCTGGTGGCGAAGCCCGTCCGGATTGACGATCGCCCCGCACTCGAACACTTCCACCAGTTTTTTCAGCGCCACGCTATTTTTCTTGCGATCGACGAATATCTCCGCGAACGTCGCCACATAACTGCCCTTTTCGTATCCCGCGGCCACGCCGAATCCCTGGCCGTCCGCATTTTTCTGCCGCGGCCAGCCGAACGCTTTCGCTCCGGTCTCCAGCACCGCACGCATTCGCGGATCGGCAAGATTCTTCAATCGAAATTCCAGCGGGTCCATCGAGGACGCATTTGCCAGCGAATCCATATGCGTCTCTCGCGCGAAATGATTCGCGGTTGCCGCCAGTCCTCGATAAGAACCGCTCCGCAGCACCAGTGGCACCTGGTGGTATTCGGTAATTTGATTTGTCACCGCATACGGCGTTTCAATTCCCGACATCCCGGAATGATAGTTGTGGAACTCCCACGCGGTCAGCTTTCCATCCGCGGCGATTCCGCTGTTTACGTCGATCACCCCGGCCGGCCGGAAATATGCCCAGGTGAATTCCTCTTCGCGCGTCCAGACTAGTTTCACAGGACGCCCGCCGGCCGCGCGCGCCAGTCGCGCCGCTTCCAGCCCCGCATCGCTGGTGTGCTTCCCACCGTATGCGGAGCCCGTGTCCGGCACGATCACGCGCACATTTTTTTCTGGAACGTGGAATATGTCCGCCAGGTCGTCGCGAACCGCAAACGGCCGCTGTGTTCCCATCCAAACCGTCAGCTTGCCGTCGGTCCACTGCGCCACAGCCGCTCGCGGTTCCAACGGAGCATGCGCGATATACGCCACCGTATAGCTCGCGTCCAGCTTATGCGCGGCGGCTGTCAGCCCTTCCTCCACGGAACCCTTCGCTTGCCGGAAGCGCGCCTCCTTCGAAGGCTGCGCATTTTTCTTCAGATACGAATAAATCTCCTGGTCGGAAATCTGCGGCACTTCGTTCCACTTCACGTCGAGCAACGCAAGTGCAGCTTCCACCGCGGCAACCGTGGGAGCAGCCGCCCCCACAAAATCCCCGTCGCGCACCAGCACCACATCCTTCAACGCTTTCGCCGCCGAATCATCGTAGGCAATCAAGGTCGCGCCAAACGACGGCGGCCGCAGAATCTTGCCGTACAGCATTCCTTCCGGCCGCAGGTCGGTGGTGTAATGATGCCCGCCGGTAACAAATTCGCGCGCATCCACCTTGGCTACCGGCTTGCCGGCGATGGTCCACTGTGCAGCCGGTTTGACCGGGTCTTCCGCCGGTGGCTTTTGCCCTCCGAAGTCTTCCCGCGCAAGCTCCGCATAGCGAAGAGATTTCCCAGACGCCGGATCCGATACTTTCCCGTCGCCCGCCACCAGCTTTTCGGCAGCCACATTCCACTGTTTCGCAGCCTTCTCCACCAGCAGGTCGCGCGCCGCCGCCGCCACCTTCCGAAGTTGCGGCGTCATCGTCGGCGTCGTCCGGCTTCCAAACGTTCCCGCGTCAAACGGAGTCAGCGCTGTGTCTGCCAGCACCATCCGTACGCTCGCAAACGCCACGCCGAGTTCATCCGCAATCGTTTGCGCCAGCGACGTGCGCACGTTCTGCCCAATCTCCGCCTTCCCCGCAAAACCCGTCACCGTCCCGTCTTCTCCGATGTGCAGCCACGCGCCAATTTCTTTCGCCAGTTCTTCCGGGTGGAATCCGTGCGGGCCGGGCGCCGTTTCCTGCATAGCGGAAACATTCTTGGCCACCGCAAACACGGCCAATCCCGCGCCAAAGATCTTGAAGAAGTCGCGCCGTCCCAGTGCGAACTGGTGCATCGGCATCGCCCGGAATTCGTAACGCTCCGGCTCCAGCAGGAAGCTTTCCTCGGTCCTGTTCATTTCGAGGCCCCCTGCATCTTCTCCGCCGCCCGTTGCACCGCCTCGAGAATGCGCGGATGCGTCCCGCAGCGGCAGATATTCCCTTGCAGCGATTGCACGATTTGCTCCGCGCTCGGATGCGCATTCGATTGCAGCAGGGAAACGCTGCTCATGATCATGCCGGAGGTGCAATAAGCGCACTGAAACGCCCCGGCATCAAGAAACGCCTGCTGCACCGGATGCAGCGCGCCATTCTTCTCCAGGCCCTCAATCGTGGTGATCGGTTTCGAAATCGCCGCGCTCACGGGAATCTGGCATGACCTTCGCGCCGTTCCCGCAAGCAAAACCGTGCAGGCGCCGCACATGCCTTCGCCGCAGCCGTATTTCGTGCCGGTCAGCCCCAGTTCATCCCGCAATACGTAAAGCAGCGGCGTATCCGGCGGATAATTGACCGAATATTTCCTGCCATTGATTTCCAGTTCCAAGCTGGTTGCCATACCAGGTCCCCTTCGAATCTCCTCGCGGCAAAATCAATGCTTGTGGCACGTGTCGCAGGAAGATTTCGCGTGATTCATTTCGTGGCAGTTCAGGCAGCTGTACATGGTCGTAACGCTGGTCACTTCGGACATGGCGGCCATCTCCGCCACCGCGCCGTGACACGTCTCACATTTTACTCCCGCGGCGAGGTGCGGGCGATGGCTCCATGCAATTCCCGGCAACACTTTGTAAACGCGCACCCACGGGATCGGTTCCTTCGAACTCGCATACGACGCCAGCTTTTGGATCGCGGGCTTATCCGTCGCAATCGTCGCGTGGCACTGCATGCAGGTGGCTGTCTCCGGGAAAGTCATCAGCTTGCCCGGTTCCGGATTCGTATGGCAACGCGCGCACGTCAGGCTGAACGCCAGATGTTGCTTGTGGCTGTAGGCAATCGGCTGCTCCGGCGCCGGGTGCGGACTCGGATTATCCGGCACCATTTTCTTCGCCGTCTTCTGGCCGCTCGCCATTCCGGCCAGGCAAAGCACGAGAGTCAGCGCTCCAACGGCAATTCTCGAGGTCCTGCCAACCGCGTTCCGCATCATTGCTTCTCCTCGCACCAAAAATAAAAGCGCCAACGCTCCAGCCGGTCAGGCTTTCTTGCCCACCACTTCTTCAATCGAAGTCCCGAAATCTTTCAACATCACCGTCGCCGCATTCCTTCCCGGGCCACCCGTAACTGATCCCCCTGGATGCGTCGTCGCGCCCGTTTGATATAAGCCTGCGATCGGCATGCGATGTTGCGCCCAGCCCGCCATCGGCCGCAAAGGCCCCGTCTGCGCCGCGTTCTGCGCCCCCGCGTGCGCGCTGCCGTGCCAGAAGTGCGGGTTCATCCGCTCCAGGTCCAGCGGGCTTTCTACAAACCGCGCCAGAATTTTATCGTCCGTCAAATTCGGCGCAAACCGCCGCAAATACTTCAGGTTTGCATCGCTCACGTCATTCTTGATTTTGTCCCAGTGCTCCGGCCCTTCCTTAAGCATGTAGGGCTGCCACCCCAGCACTTTCAGCGTGTGCTTTCCCGCCGGCGCGCGCGTCGGGTCCGCAACGCTGCAGCAAATCACCTGCAGCGGCGGCTCGTCCAGATTCACCACGCCGCGCGTATCGTCAAATCCAAAACGCAGCGCCCGATAGGGTGACGCCAGCACTCCCGATTCCACCGGCGAAAGCGTCCCTCCATCCACCTTGTAAATCGGAGGCTCGCTGGTCGCGTAATGCGTCACGAACATGGCATTTTCCGCTTGCCACGTCTCCACGCCGTAAAGAAAATCCTCGCCCCACATTTCCTTCGGCGCCATGTCCACCAGGTGCTTGATGTGAATCGTCGAAACCACGGCCTTCGACGCGCGATACGCGCTGCCGTCGCTGCACTCCACGCCCGTGCATTTCCCGTTCTCCACGATCAGGCTCTTCACCCACTTGTTCACCAGGATCGTGCCGCCGTGCGCCTCGATGAAGCGCCCCAGCGCTTCCGTCAGCGCTCCCGATCCGCCTTTCGGCAATGGCCGTCCGCTATGCTGTTGCCGCGGCGCCCCGTACGCCAGCCGCCCTGTCACCGGCGCATCCGGCGGTTCCGCCGCCAGGTGCGACATGTACAACATGAATGTCCGGCAGTGGTCGTCTTCAAATGTGTCGTGAATCACGTCCCACGCCGACATCGCCAGCCGCCGCTGCCACAATTTCCCGTGTGGCACCTGCGCCAGTTGATCGTTCAAAGGCTTCCCGAAACCAATCGGTGTAAACGATCCGGCGGCGAGCAGTGGGCGAATCGCGTCCAGGTCCGCCAGCATTTTTCGATAAGCGGCCGCGTCTTTTTTGGAAAATTTGGCGAATTCCGCGCACGTGCGATTCACATCGCGCCACTGCGTGATGTAAGTCCCATCTGGAAACGGCACGTGAAACATCGGGTCCGGATCGATGTATTCCAATCCGTACTCGCCAAGCTTCAGCTCATCATTCTTGATCAGCGGGTTGTCTTGAATAAAAACATGCGCGGTCGAACAGCAATCGTCGTGAAAACCTTTCAGCGTCAACTCCGCCGTCTTCACGCCGCCGCCGATCTTGGGCCGCCCTTCCAGCACCAGGCACCGGTATCCGGCCTTCGCCAGGTACGCCGCGGTGATCAGGCTGTTATGCCCCGCTCCGGCAACCACAATGTCGAACCGGTCCGAACTCCCGGCCACCTGCTGAAGCGCCATGTGCTTCACGGCCAGCGGCGCAATCGCCGCACCCTTCACAAACCGACGCCGCGTGAACTTCGTCATTCCCTCTCCCCGTAGCGGCCACCTTCAGGTGGCCAAGCCCCTGTCTTGTTCTTTTCTCTTCCGCCTAAGTCTTCACCTTCACCACCGCTTCCAGGCTCGATCCAAAATCCTTCAGCATCACCGCCGCCGCGTTTCTCCCCGGCCCGCCGGAAACCGATCCGCCCGGATACGTCGTAGCGCCCGTCTGGTACAACCCCGCAATCGGCATCCGGTGCTGCGCCCATCCCGGCACGGGCCGCAACCCGCCCGACTGCGCCGCATTCTGCGCTCCGCCGTGGCAAGTGCCGTGCCAATTGTGGGCGTTCATGCGCTCCAGGTCGAGCGGACTCTCCACAATCCGCGCCAATATCTTATCGTCGGTCAGGTTCGGCGCGAACTTTCTCAGATACTTCAAATTCGCGTCGGAAACTTCATTCTTGATCTTGTCCCAGTGTTCCGGCCCCTCTTTCAATTCATAAGGTTGGTTGCCAACGATTTTAATCGTGTGCATTCCCGCCGGCGCGCGCGAAGGATCGGCCACTGTGCTGCATACAATCAGCAGCGGCGGATCTTCAACATTCACGTTTCGCAGCGCAAAATCGTACGAAACGCGTAAACCCCGGTCCGGAGTCGCCATCGTGCCCGCAGCCACGGAAGTAATCGTGCCGCCCTTCACAGGAAATTTCGGCGGCTCCGTCGTCGCGTAATGGGTCGCAAACAGCGTGATCCCAGCCTTCCAGCTCTCGACCCCCGAAAGAAAATCCTCGTCGAACGCTTCTTTGGGCGCCATGTCCACCAGATGCTTGATATGAATGGTGGAGAGCACGGCCTTCTCGGTCCTGTACGAGCTCCCGTCGCTACACTCCACACCCGCGCACTTTCCGTTTTCCACGATGAGCCGCGCGATCGTCTTATTTGTAAGGACGGTGCCGCCGTGCGCTTCGATCAGCCGCGCCAGTGCCTGCGTCAAAGTTCCGGACCCACCCTTCGGCGTCGTCCAGCCCCAGCGCTGCCGCCCCGCGCAAATCGAATAGGCCAATCGCCCGGTCGCCGCCGCTTCGGGCGGCTCCACGGTCTGGTAAGCCATCCACACCATGAACGCGCGGCAATACTCGTCCTCAAAATTGTCGCGAATGATTTCCCAGGCGGACATCGCCAGCCGCCGCTGCCAGATCTTCCCCTTAGGATGCTCCGCCAGCCTCTCGTTCAAAGGTTTTCCGAAACCCACCGGTGTGTAAGAAGTGGCGGCGAAGAGCGGCTTCATCTCTTCGTACTCGGTCATCATCCGTCGATAAGCCGCGGCGTCCTTCTTCGAAAATTTTGCGAACTCCTCGCAAGTGCGGTCCATGTCGAGCCACTGCGTGATGTAACTTCCGTCGGGGAAGGGAAGATGCACAACGGGATCGGGATAGATGTATTCCAGCCCGTACTGTCCGAGGCCCAGCTCATCGTCGCGAAAAATCGGGCTGTCCTGAATCAAAACATGCGCGGAGGAACAAACATCGTGGTGGAATCCCCGAAGGGTAAGTTGCGTGGTTTTCACTCCGCCGCCCACGATGGCGCGGCTCTCTAGAACCAGGCAGCGGTACCCGGCCTTCGCCAGATACGCCGCCGCGATCAGGCTATTGTGCCCCGCTCCGGCAACGACAATGTCGAATTGATCCGGCATCAGCCCGCGTTTCCCCGGCACTCAGCGGAAGCCTGTCTCCTACCGCAACCTCATTCCAGTCCACAGACAGGCCAAAGCGATGGATTCAGCCTCTCAAGGAATCAACCGATTGGTCTGGTTACTGTGCCACCATACATTTGCCTCGTCAAGCGTTTCTTCGTTGTAACCCATTTAAAATTATGATACCGCTTGCTATATCACCCGCGCGGTTTAGCGGTTAGACCACTCCCATTCAGGTCCCCGGAGGCACTTCATGCGCTCGGCGCCACGCAACCTTAATACACTCATTCTGCTCCTGGCGGTTCTCCTGCCCGCCTTCGCCTCGCCGGCGTCCGCCGCGCCACAGGATGGTGCCCTCGCCGCCGACCACTCCCTCTCCACGGCCATCAACAAAGCCGACCAGGCCGGCGTTGAAAAACTGCTCCACCCGGAGTTCTCCTGGACCGACCGCACAGGTAAGACCCGCTCAAAATCCGAAATTCTTGCGGCCCTGCCTTCTCTTGCATCCGAATCCGACGCCGATGTCAAAATCATCGACGCCGGCCAGGTGGCTCTCATCCACGGCAGTCACCGCATCCCTTCGCAAAACATTTCCGTGCGATTCATCAGGGTATGGGTAAAGCGCTCTCAAGCCTGGCAACTCCTTGTGTATCAGGAAACCAATAAAGCCGAAAAGAATCCCGAGAAACGCAGCGGCTTCGGCGCTCCCAGCAACGGCCAACCCGTCGCGTGCGAAAATCCCTGCAAGACCGTGCCTTACAAACCGGACACCGCCGCCGAACAGGAAGTCGTCTCCATGTGGCAAGCCGTCGAGCGCACCGTCCTCACCAACGACGTCGAAGCCTGGACTCCCAACTTCACCGACAATTTTATTTTCGTCACGCCCGACGGCGGCTCACCGCTTAATAAGACCGATCGCGTAACCATGATCACCGAACTCCGCCGCACCAACACCACCCTGATTCCCGCCGAAGTAACCTCAATGAAAGTCTGGGTCTTCGGAGACGCTGCCGTCATGCGCTCCGAACACAAACCTCTCCACGGCAAAGTCCTCCACGTAACCCGCCTCTTCGAAAAACACAACAACCACTGGCAAATCGCCTTCGGCCAGCAAACCTGGGTCGAATAATTGTTTTGAGTGCGAGAGCGAAGCTCTCGCTTTTACGGTCGCGAAGCTCCACCCAAACCAGCCATGGGTGCCGCACCCTCCGGTGTTGAGCGTGCGGGTTTTTCTTAGTCCTAAGCTTTCCCCTTCACTACATCCTCGATACTCGTCCCAAAGTCCTTCAGCATCACCACCGCTGCATTCCTCCCCGGCCCGCCCGTCACCGATCCTCCCGGATGCGTCGTCGCCCCCGTCTGATACAAACCCGGAATCGGCATCCGGTGCTGCGCAAATCCCGGCATCGGCCGCATCGCTCCCGATTGCGCCGGACCAGAGCCGCCCGCATGGCAGCTTCCATGCCAGTTGTGTGGATTCATCCGCTCCAGATCCAGCGGGCTTTCAACCGTATGCGCCAGGATCTTGTCGTCCGTGAGATTCGGTGAAAAATGCCGCAGGAATTTCAAATTCGCGTCCGATACCTGCTGCCTGATCGCGTCCCAATGCTCCGGCCCTTCCCGCAGTTGATACGGCTGGTAAGCGACGACCTTCACGGTATGCATCCCCGCCGGCGCGCGCGAAGGGTCCGCAATGCTGCAGCAAATCACATGCAGCGAAGGATTCTCAAAGTTTACAGCCCCGGACTTGTAGTCCAGGCTCATCTGCATCGCGCGCTCGGAACTGATCATGAAGCCCGAATGCACCGGCGATAGCACGCCCGCGGCCGTTGCGTACTTGGGCGGCTCCGTGGTCGCATAGTTGGTCGCAAAAAGCGTCAGCCCGGCTTCCCACGTCTCCACGCCATCCAGAAAATCCTCGCCCCACAATTCCTTCGGTGCCATATCCACCAGGTGCTTGATATGAATCGTGGAGACCACGGCTTTTTCCGCGCGATACGAACTGCCGTCGCCGCACTCCACACCGACGCACTTTCCGTTTTCGATGATGAGCGCCTTAATCCACTTGTTCGTAAGAATCGCTCCCTGGTGCGCTTCGATAAATCGCGCCAGCGCATTAGCCAACGCGCCCGACCCACCCTTCGGCAGCGGCCGGCTCTCTCGTTGCTGGTGCAGTGGAATGTACGCAGCCCGCGCTGTGGCGGGATCGAGCACCGGCTGCAGAGAGTACGGGCACCCCATCATGAACGCGCGGCAGTGGTCGTCCTCAAACGTCTCTTTCAGAATTTCCCACGCGGACATCGCCAGCCGCCGCTGCCAGATCTTTCCCTGGGGATGCGCGGCCAGAAGTTCGTTCAGCGATTTCCCAAAACCGGCCGGCGAAAAAGTTACCGCGTTCAAAAGCGGCTTCACCGTTTCATACTCGGTGATCATCCGGCGATACGCCTCGCCGTCTTTCTTCGAAAACTTGGCGAACTCCGCGCAAGTCCGGTCCAGGTCGCGCCACTGCGTCAAATAGCTGCCGTCGGGAAACGGCATATGAAACACGGGGTCGGGATAAATGTACTCAAGGCCGTAATCGCCAAGTTTCAGCTCATCGTTGCGAATCAGGGGATTGCCGTGGATTCCGTTGTGCGCGGAGGAGCACACATCGTGCACAAATCCCTCCAGCGTCAAGTGAGCCGATTTCACACCGCCGCCAACAATCGGCCGCCCCTCCAGAACCAGGCACCGGTATCCGGCCTTCGCCAGATAAGCCGCCGTGATCAGGCTGTTATGCCCCGCACCCGCCACCACAATGTCGTATCGATCCGCCACGAATTCTTTTATCTCCGTCGACGATCTGCGCTCCCGCGCATTGTCATCCCGAATCCCGCGCCTTTTGCGGGGTGAGCGATCTGCTTTTCGCTTTCGAAACTAATTGTTTTCTGGATTTCTCTGGGTCCCGCTTTCGGCAAACCTACTCCACCGCCAAATTCTTGCGCAACGTCGCCCCGTCCACTTCCTTTTCCCACCGCGACACCACCACCGTCGCCACGCCATTCCCGATCATGTTCACCGTCGCGCGACACATGCTCATGAATCGGTCGATCCCCAGAATCAACGCCATCCCCGCCACTGGGATCGTTGGAATCACCATCAGCGTTCCCACCAGCGCGATAAACGAAGCTCCCTGCACGCCGCTCGCGCCCTTCGACGTCAGAATCGCCACTGCCAGAATCGTCAACTGCTGCATCAGCGTCAGGTGCGTCCCCGTCGCCTGTGCCACAAACAGCGCCGCCAGCGTCATGTACATGCTGGTGCCGTCGGTGTTGAACGTATACCCCGTCGGCACAATCAGTCCCACCAGCGCCTTCGAACACCCCAATTTTTCCAGCTTGGCCATCAACGTCGGCATCGCCGGCTCGGACGAGCTGATCGCCAGCACCAGCACAATCTCTTCCTTGATGTAACGCAGGAATTTCAGGATGCTGAATCCGCACGCGCTGCAAATCAGCCCCAGCACCAGCAGCACAAACAGCAGGGAAGTGAGATAAAACGTAACAATCAGTTTCAGCAGCGGCCCCAGCGACGACAATCCGAATTTCCCAACTGTGAACGCCATGGCTCCGAACGCCCCCACCGGCGCCAGCTTCATCACGATATTCACCACGCCGAAGACCGCATGCGTCAGTGCTTCGAAGAGATCCGTAATCGGCTTGCAGCGCGCCCCGATGGCGGACACCGCAAATCCGAATAAGATCGAAATCAGCAGCACCTGCAGGATGTCGCCCTTTGCAAACGCGTCCACCACCGAAGTGGGAATAATGTGCAGCACAAAATCCGAAACGCTCTGCGCCTTCGCTTGCCCCGCATAATCTGCCACCGCTTTGGCATCAAGCGTGGCGGGATTGACGTTGAAGCCGTTCCCCGTCTGCACAAGGTTTCCCACGCACAATCCGATAATCAGCGCCAGCGTGGAAACCACTTCAAAATAGAGCAGCGCTTTCCCGCCAACCCGCCCGACTTTCTTCATATCCTGCATGCCGGCGATGCCTGTCACCACCGTGCAGAAAATGATCAGCGTGATGATCATCGTGATCAGGCGGATGAACCCGTCGCCTAGCGGCTTCATCGCCATTGCCGTTGCCGGACGCAAATATCCCAGCACCACCGCGGCAACGACGGCGAAAAGCACTTGAGCTGTTGGATTCAAGTATAGAGGTTTCTTCGTACGGGCGGGCGCGGTCATAGTTGGGGCCGGGAACTCGTCGTTGATGGCAATCTACACCTCTCTCAGAGAGATACTTGCGGAAGCTGCCTTACAACCACTTTTCCGGTTCGCGAATCGCACCGGCCAGCTCGCCAAGAAATTCCGCCGCCCGCGCTCCATCCACCACGCGATGATCGCTCGAAAGCGTCATGGTCATCATCGGCCGGATGCCGGGTTTTCCATCCACGGGCACCACGGCGTCCGCGATCGCGCCAACGGCCAGAATCGCGCACTGCGGCGGCGTGATAATCGCGCTGAACGCATCCACTTTGTACATCCCCAGGTTGCTCAGCGTGAACGTTCCGCCGCTGATGTCCGCGGGTTTCAACCGTCCGGCCCGTGCGCGTTCCGTCAACTCGCGCCGCAAAACCGACAACGTTGCGATGGGCTCCTTGTTCGCTTTCGGGATCACCGCGCCAACTACGCCGTCCTTCACCGCCATCGCCACGCTGATATTGACGTCTGGATTCAGGCGGATTCCGTCTCCGGCCCAGCTCGCGTTCATTCGTGGATGCTTTTCCAGCACGCGCGCAATCAGCTTGATCAGCAAATCGGTAATCGTAGGAGCCGTGCCCGCCGCGCTCCCCGCGCTAAACTTCTTCTGCGCAGCGATCAACGCGCCCGCATCCACGCTCTGCACCAGGAAAAAGTGCGGCACGCTCGTCCAGCTCTGCGTCGTGCGCTCCGCCATCAGCCGCGCCAACTGGCTCAGCGGCTCAGTCGCAGCAGTTACAGCCGTCGTTGTCGTGGCCGGAGCAACCGCAGCAGCGCCCTTGCCTTTAGCCGCGGCCTGCACATCTTCCGAAGTAATCGTTCCGTCAGGCCCCGTGCCCTGAATCTGCGCGATGTCCACGCCAAGTTCTTTCGCCAGCCGCCGCGCCTTTGGCGAAATCTGTGCCGCCGCGCCCGCTGCCGCTGGTCTCGCTTGTGCCGGTGCCGATGCCGTCGCCTGTGCTGCGCTCGTCGCCCGCGCCGCGGGAGCCGCGTTCACGGTCTTCGCCGGAGGCTTCTCGCCCGGAGCCACCAGCCACGCAATCGTCTCCCCAACCGGAATCACCGCGCCCACTTCCGCCGTAACTCCCGCCAGAATCCCGTCGCCCGGCGCTTCCACTTCCACAACCGCCTTATCAGTCTCAATTTCCAGCAAGGGCTCGCCCTTGCGGACGCTTTCTCCCTCTTTCTTGCGCCACGCCAACAGCTTGCCGTTTTCCTGCGCCATTTCCAGCGCAGGCATCACCACACTGATCGCCATAGTTTTCTGGGAGCCGGATTCAGCCAATCAATCCGAGGCCGCCACTCCTTCTCTCTTCGCGCCCGCCACCATCTCCTTCACATGCGTGCTGGGGGCCGCCTCGTTTTCGCGCGTTGTCGATAGCGGGCCGTTCACCGTGAAGTAGTGCGCGCCCGCCACCATCAATTGCTCAGCAGGGAAGCGCGTGATCACCTCGTGGCCCGTTTCCGTCACCACAATCTCTTCCTCGATGCGGGCCGCGCTCCATCCATCCTTCGAAGGCCAGAATGTCTCCAGCGCGAACACCATCCCCGGCTTGATTTCGTGCGAATGCTCCAGCGAAACCATCCGGCTGATCACCGGCTTTTCCCAGATTGCCAGTCCGATCCCGTGCCCGAATTGCAGCGCGAACGCCGCTTCTTCGTCCGGGAAACCAAACTCCTGCGCTTTCGGCCACACCGACGCGATCTCCGCCGTCGTCCGCCCCGGCCGCACCAACTCGATCGCCGCATCCAGATAATCGCGGCACTGTTTATACGCATCAATCATCGCGTGCGAAGCGTACCCGATCGAAAAGCACCGGTAGTAACAAGTCCTGTAGCCCATGTACGAATGTAAAATGTCGTAATAAACCGGGTCGCCCGGCCTCAGGATGCGGTCGCTGAACACGTGCGGGTGCGGATTGCAGCGCTCGCCCGAAATCGCGTTCACGGCCTCCACGTATTCCGAGCCCAGGTCGTACAGCACCTTGCTCGCCAACCCCACCGCCTGGTTTTCGCTGAATCCCGGCTTCATCGCGCGATACAGTTCGTCGTACGCCGCATCCACCATCATCGCCGAGTGGTTCAGCAACGAAATTTCGTCCTGAGTCTTGATCACCCGCGCATCGGACATCAACTGTTGCCCGTCGACAATCTTGATTCCTTCTTTTTGCAGCGCAAACAGAATCGGCGGCTCAACCACGTCGATTCCCAGCGGCTCGTTCAGCAGCCCGTGTATCTCCAGCTCCCGTTTAATCTTCTTCGCCACATTTTCCGCGCGCCCCATCTCCGGCGACATCGCTCCGCGCAAAAGGGGAATGCCCGGCCGGGAACGATCCCCAAGCCACGGGCAATTCTGCTGGTGGTGCCGCGCCGCCGAACCAAAATCCCACAGAATCGGTTCGCCGTTCTGCGGTAGGAGGCAAAACCGGCTGATTTTGTCCTGCGCCCACGTGCCGATGTGCGTTGCGGTGATGTACCGCACATTGTTCATATCGAAGCAGAGCAGCGCGCCCATCTCGGACTTCGCCAGCAACGCCTTTGCCCGCGCCAGCCGCTCTTTGCGCAAGCGTTCGAAATCGATGCGGTTTTCCCAATCCACCGCCATCGAGCCGTAAGTCTTCAGTGCCACGCTACGCCTCCCGTCTGAAACTCTTCAGGCTTTTCCGCAAAGTGCGCGCGCCGCTTCAAACACCGTCTGCTCCGTCGGCACGGTCACGTCTTCCAGCGGCGGCGAGAAGGGAATCGGCACGTGCATCGCGCCCATCCGCTTCACTGGCGCCTCCAGATTGAAAAATGCGCCCTCGGCAATCACCGAAGCGATCTCGCCGGTCACTCCATATCGGCTGTAGCCTTCGTCGATCACAATCGCCCGCGAAGTCTTCTTCGCCGACTCCACCAGCGTCTTTTCGTCCAGCGGCCACATCGTCCGCGGATCGATCACTTCCGCACTGATGCCGATACCTTCCAGAAGGTTCGCCGCGCCCAGCGCCACTTCCACCATGCTGCTCGTGGCCACCAGCGTAATGTCTTCTCCCTCGCGCTTTACGTCCGCCACTCCGAAGGGAATCGTGTAATCCTCCGCCGGCACCGCGCCCTTCTGCTTGTACATCATCTTGTCTTCGAAAAAGATCACCGGGTTGTCGTCGCGGATCGCCGTCTTCAGCAATCCTTTCGCATCGTACGGCGTTGAAGGCATCGCCACCTTCAGCCCCGGCACATGGCACAGCCACGCATGCAGCGATTGCGAGTGCTGTGCCGCCGACCGCCGCGTCGCCCCGAGCGTCGTCCGCAACACCATCGGCACTTTCCACGTTCCACCCGACATGTAGTGAACCTTCGCCGCCTGGTTCACCAGTTGATCCATCGTCAGCGTCAGGAAATCTCCGAACATGATGTCCACAACGGGCCGCAGGCCGGTCATCGCCGCGCCCACGCCCATTCCCGTGAATCCCGCCTCGGATATCGGCGTGTCCAATACGCGCTCCGACCCGAACTCTTCCACCAAACCGGACAGCACCTTGAACGGCGTCCCCGCCTCCGCCACGTCTTCCCCAAAAATGCACACGCGCGGATCGCGCCGCATCTCTTCCGCAAGCGCTTCGCGCACCGCCTGCGCAAATGTCAGTTCCCGAATCGCTGTCTCAGGCATAAACGTCCTCGTCGACCTCTTCAACTCCCGGATACGGAGCGGCGATGGCAAATTCCACGGCGACCTTCATCTCCTCGCGCACTTCGTTCTCGATTTTCTGCAGCGCGCCGGCATCTGCCAGCTTTTGCCCGGCCAGCCACTCTCCCATGTTCTTGATGGGATCCCGCTTCGTTTTCCACTCCTGCTCTTCCTGCTTCGAGCGGTAATATTCGCGATTGATGTCGCCGACGTGGTGCCCCGTGTAGCGGTAGGTGTTGCAGAGCAGCAGCGAAGGACCTTCGCCGCGCCGCGCCCGGCCCACCAGTTTCTGCGCCACCGCATGTACCGCCTTCACGTCCTGCCCGTCCACACTTTCCGCGTGCACCCCGAAAGCTGTTCCCCGCGCCAGAATGTCTCCCGCGGTCGTTTCCGAAAAATGCGTGTACTCGGTATAAAGATTGTTCTCGCAGACGTAGATGACCGGCAGCTTGTACAGCGCCGCCAGATTCATCACTTCATACAGCACGCCCTGTCCCAGCGCCCCCTCGCCAAAAAAACAGACCGCCACGTGATCGGTCTTCAATCGCTTCGCCGTCAGTGCCGCGCCGGTGGCGATTCCCGCGCTGCCGCCCACAATCGCGTTTGCGCCAAGGTTTCCCGTTGCCGGGTCCGCGATATGCATCGAGCCGCCCTTGCCGCGGCAATAGCCCGCTTCCTTGCCCAGCAGTTCCGCGAACATCCTGTCCGGCGTCGCTCCCTTTGCCAGGCAGTGCCCGTGGCCCCGGTGCGTGCTGGTGACGTAATCCGTATTCTTCAGCGCTTCGCAGATCCCGACCGCAACCGCCTCCTCGCCGATATACAGGTGAGCCAACCCCGGCATCAGCGCGCGCGTGTAAAGTTCATTCACCTGCTCCTCAAACAAGCGGATGCGTACCATCTGGCGGTACAGCCGCAGTCCAAGCTCCGCCGCCACGCCGTTTTCCGTCTTCGCAGAATCCGTCGCCGTTTTCATGCTTTCACCCCGGACATCTGTGCCAACACGTCGAACACCACTGCAAAATCTTTTTCCACCAGCCCCATCCCGCGCGCCGCCGTCAGGAATTCATTCGTCACCGCCGTCGTCGGCATCGGCACGTCCAGTTGCCGCCCCAGCTCCAGCGCCAGCAGCATGTCTTTCTGCATCATGTTCACGTTGAACCACGCCTCCGCCGGCTGCTTCAGCACGAACGGCCCGCGATATTGCACCATCGGCGACGCAATCACGCTGTGCGTCAGAACATCCACCGCCACTTCGCGCGAAATGCCGCTTTTCTCCGCCAGCAGCACGCCCTCGCAGAACGCCAGCATCTGCACCGCCAGGCTCAAGTTCGTTCCAATTTTCATCACCAGCGCCAGGCCGTTATCACCCACGTGCGTAACCTTCGGCCCGATGTCCAGCAGCAAAGTTTTCACTTTTTCAAAAGTTTCCTTGCGCCCGCCAACCATCACGGAGAGTTTCCCCTCCTGCAGCGTGATCACGCTTCCGGATACGGGCGCGTCCACCATGTCTCCGCCCTTTTCCCGAATTTTTCCCGCAATCTCCCGGCTGAACGCCGGACTCACCGTGCTGATATCCACGAATAACTTTCCCGGTGCGGCCGCGGCAATCATTCCGTCCGGTCCGTTCATCACCGCTCCCAGCGCGGCGGAATTCGTCACCATCGAAAACACCACATCGGATTCCCCGGCCACGGCGCGCGGTGAGTCGGCCCACTTCATCCCCTTCTTGATCAGCCATTCCGCCTTCGAGCGCGTACGGTTGTACCCCGTGACGCTGTGCCCCTTGCTGAGCAGTCGGTTCACCATTTCGCTGCCCATCACTCCCAGGCCCACAAACCCTAATTTAGCCAAGCCCTCACCTCTCCCGGATTACTCGCTGCAAACTCGACTTGATTTATTCGCTGGGTGCGTTCCGCGAGTCCTCGCGCACCTGCTTCAAGTGCGCCTTCATCGCTTCTCGTGCCCCCGCGGCATCCCGGTGCTCGATCGCTTCCAGAATTTTTTTGTGATGATACTGGCCGCGCTCTGCCCCGCCTTTCACCTGAAAAATCCCGATTCGTTGTTCGCGCAGCAGTCCCACGATCGAATCGATCAGCGAAAGAATGATGGGATTGCCCGCGGCCTCCGCCAGCGCCAGATGAAAGTCCAGGTCCGCTTCGATGAACGCATCGGGATCGGTCTTTGACGTATCCATCACTTCCACTTGTTCTTTCATCGCCGCCAGGTTCTCCTGGTCGGCGCGCGTGGTCGCAAGCGCTGCGATCTCCGGCTCCAGAATCTCTCGAACCTCCGCCAGAAATGCGAAGCCCTCGTTTCCGGAGCGCATCATGCGATGCAGCGACTGCCGCATCGTGTTCGAACTTCCATCCGTAATAAATGTCCCGCGCCCGGGATACGCTTCCACCAGCCCCTTCTCCCGCAACGTCTTCACCGCTTCCCGTACCGCCGTTCGGCTTACCCCAAACTGTTCCGCTAGTTCGCGCTCGGGGGGCAGTTGGTCCCCCGCTTTCAGAGCGCCCTTGTGGATCGATTCTTCAACCTGCTGAACAATTTGTTCGTAAAGGCGAGAGGACCGAATGATTTTGTACATCTCAACCTCCGAATCCGCGCAAAGCCAATCGACGCATTGATCTGAATTCCGCGCGGTAGGGGACTTCATGGGCGGCGAACCTGGCAGATCGCGATATGGTCGAGTTGTCGGACCAAGCTACCATTCCCGCCACTCCTCCGCAACCCTTTCTTAACCCTGCTCTACCCAGACCGTCTTGATATTTGTGAACTCCCGGATTCCCCAGGCTCCCAACTCTCGTCCGTGGCCTGACCACTTGACCCCTCCGAACGGTATCCGCGGATCGGATGCCACCATCCGGTTGATAAACACCATCCCGGCATCCAACCCGTCGATGAACTTTCGCTGCTCGGCGGCATCGTTGGTCCAGGCGCTGGCTCCCAATCCGAACCGGCTGTCATTCGCAATTCGAATCGCGTCGTCGACGTCTTTCGCACGAAACACGCTGGCGACCGGGCCGAACATCTCTTCCTTGTAAGCCGGCGAGTCCTTTGGAATGTTCACCAAAACCGTCGGCGCGTAGAAATTTCCCGGCCGGTTCAGCGGCTTTCCGCCCGTTAGGATCTTCGCTCCGGCTTCCACGGATTTGCGCACGTCCCGGTCCAGGTCCGCAACGCCCTCCGGTGTCGAAAGCGGCCCTACTTCCGTGCTCTCATCGAACGGGTCGCCCACTCTCAGCGCAGCCATCTTCTGCGCGAAAAGCTTTTCGAATTTGTCCGCGATGCTCTCCGCCACGATAAACCGCTTCGCCGCGATGCACGATTGCCCATTGTTGAAGATCCGTGCCTTCACCGCCGTGCTGGTCGCTGTCTCCAGATTCGCGCTCGGCATCACGATGAAGGGATCGCTCCCCCCAAGCTCCAGCACCACTTTCTTGATTCGCTTTGCCGCACCGATGCCCACTTCAATCCCCGCTTGTTCGCTGCCTGTAAGCGTTGCCGCCATCACGCGCGGGTCTCCCAGAATCTTATCCACTTCCTTAGAGCCAATCAGCAATGTCTGGAACGCCCCGTCCGGAAAACCTGCCCGGCGAAACAGCTCTTCGATCAGCAGCGCGCTTTGCGGCACGATCGAAGCGTGCTTCAGCAGTCCCACATTGCCGGCCATCAGCGCGGGTGCTGCAAAACGCAGCACCTGCCAGAACGGAAAATTCCACGGCATCACCGCCAGCACCGGCCCCAGCGGCTGGTAACGGATGTAGCTCTGCTTCGCTCCCGTCTCCACCAATTCGTCCGCAAGAAACTTCTCCGCGTTTTCCGCGTAATACCGGCACACCCACGCGCACTTCGCCGCTTCGTCCACGGCGGAGCGCAGCGTCTTGCCCATCTCCGTCGTCATCACCTTGGCGAACGCTTCTTTTTCGTTCTCCAAAATGCTTGCGGCCTTCATCATCCATTCCGCGCGCTGCGCGAACGGCACATGGCGATAGCTGGCAAATGTTTCGATGGCTTTCTGGAGTTTTGCTTCGATTTCTGCGGCGGTCAGCGGCTCAAACTGCTTGATCACTTGGCCCGTTGCCGGATTAATGGTGGCGATTGCCATGGTTGGCCTCCCAACGCTGTCGGGCCCTCATCTTCAGGCCGTCCAGTAGGATTCGACTCAAAGCATCCTAATTGGTCGGACCAACATACCACAGCAATCCCTCTCTGTACACCCCTTGCATCGATATTTATGATTCATTGAATTTAATCGTTGACACCTCCGCTTTTAAAGTGGTACAGGGGTCATACCTCTTTACGGTGGATTTGGCCTTTGCCACTCTCGGCTTGCGGGATATGCCTTCCCTAGCCTCGGCATCGGGCCAACACACAGAGAAGCCTCCCGCCGGGGCAGGTGCCCGCCGGGTCCAACCCAAGGAGTAATGCATGAAACGAAAGAAAGCCGCCCGTCTGCCGCAAGCGCCATCCGATACGTCGCAAGAATCCGGGGACAGCCTCTTTACACCTTCTCGTCGCAGCTTCCTCCGCACCGCCGCTGGCGCGGGGTTGGCTTTGGCCAGTTCGCCTCTCTCCGCCCTGGCCGATCATCATGGCCATCCCAGCCCCAACAGCATCTCCTACCTCGACCGTCGGATGTATATCCGCAACATGGAGGTCCTCGCACACTTCGGTACCGGGGAGACTCGCCACGGCAAGATGCAAATGATGTCCGTCGGCAATCGCCGCTACATGTTTCAGCAGGGCGATGTCATCGACGTCAGCGACGTTCGCAAGCCCACCATGTTCAACAAGGGCGGTTTCGACGGCTACCAGGTTCAGGTCGCTTATAACCAGAACCTCAAAAAGTGGATCCTCATGACCGGTGCTGGGACGCCGATCACCGATTCCACTCCAGAAGCACCCATGGGCAAGTACGACGATCCCCATCTCGACGACAAGCGCAAAAACTTTAAAGGCCTGCGCGGCGTTCGCTTCTACGACGCCACCGACCCCGCCAAGATCGTAAAGCTCTCCGAATTCAGCACCGGCGCCACAGGCCAGGGCACGCATCGCAACTATTACGACGGCGGCAAGTACGCCTATCTCGACACCGCCCCGGACGAATCCTTCAGCCATCAGCCTTCCTACTTCCGCCAGTTGGTCAACGGCAACATGATCGTCGACGCTTCCGACCCGTCGAGCGCCAAGGAAGTCTCCATGTGGTGGGTTCCCGGCTCCCGCAAAGGCGAAGAAGCCGAATATAACAAGTGGATCTGGTCGAAGCTCGTTCCTCCGAAAGTCATTGCCGACCAGACTCCCTTCGCCGGCCTCCACGGTCCAGTCTACGTTCCAAAGAGACTAGAAGACGGCGGCAATCGCGGCTATGGTGCGTTCGGCTGCAACGGTTTCATCATTCTCGATCTTTCCGATCCCCAGCATCAGAAAGAGCTCGGACGTTTCGAACCACCCGCGCAGTATTCCGGCATGGGCATCGCCTTTCACACCATCTACTGCGGCATTTTGGATCGCGGCTTCGTCATCACCAACGGTGAAACCACCAACTCCGATTGCAACCAGATCTATCTGCCCAACTGGGTCATTGATATCCGCGATGAAGCGCATCCGGTTCCGGTCGCGCAGCTACCGCGCCCCGTTCCTCCGCCCGAAGCGCCTTACCGCGATTTCTGCTTCAAGCGCGGACGCTTCGGCGCCCACAATCCCCCTCACCTGAAAGCGCCGGGGAAGCCTCGCCAGGAATTCATCGCCTATTCCTATTTCATTGCCGGTCTCCGCTGCTACGATATCGGCGACCTCTACAAGCCCGAAGAAGTGGCCTATTTCGTCCCACCACAGGGCGGCGATCTAAAGAAATTCGGTAGCTACGACCGCACCGTAGACAACGTCTTCATCGAGTGGGACCGCAACATCATCTGGGCCGCCACCGACACCGGCCTCTACGCTCTCAGTTGTCCAAATCTCGGCAAGCCGATTCTCGATCCGATGCCCGTGACAGAATGGTCGCTCGATAAACTCAACGAAGGTGCGCCCTGATTCCCATCTCCTGGAGAATGCCAATGAAACTCCGATTGCTTAAATCTAGTATCGCTGTGTGCGCGCTTCTTCTTTGCAGCGTCGCGCGTGCCCAGACCGCTCCGCCCCAGCAGATTCATGTCCTCACGCTACTGGGGCGCCCAATCCAGTTTGTCATTGCCGATAAACAAGGCCTCTTCGCGAAATACGGCCTGGAAGTCGCCAACGACAACAAGAAAAACTCCGACGAATTGCGCGCCGACCTCGCCGCCGGAAAGGGCGCCGTCGCATTCCTCGCCGTCGACAACGCCGTCGCCATGGTCGAACTCGCGCACCAGGACGTCGTCATCGTCATGGGCGGCGAAGGCTCGCAAAACGAACTCATCGCTCAGCCGGACATCAAGTCCATCTCTGATCTCCGCGGCAAAACGCTCATAGTTGATGCGCCGAACACCGCCTACGCCCTCCAAATGAAAAAAATTCTGTCCCTCAACGGCCTGACCGCCGGAAAAGACTACGAGATCAAGCCCTTCGGCGCCACGCCGCAGCGCCTCGTCGCCCTCCGCGAGCAGAAAAGCTTTGCCGGCTCGATGCTCGGGCCTCCGGTTTCGCTGGTCGCCAAGCACGAAGGCTTCGTGAGCCTCGGCTCGGTCCAGCAGCTCATCGGCCCCTATCAAGCCGCGGGTTTCTTCACCCAGCGCACCTGGGCGAAAGATCACCGCGAGCTTCTTGTCGGATTGCTCTCCGCCTGCATCGAAGCGCAGCGCTGGCTGATGAACCCGGCAAACAAACAGCAAGTGATCGACCTGCTCGCCGCGCAATACCATCTCACCCCGGAAATCGCCGCCGAAGACTACGAGCTCACCATGAACCACCCGGGCGGCTTCGCCAAAGACGCGCAGTTCGACCTTCAAGGTTTCGAAAACGTCCTGAAGCTGCGCGCCGAAGTGGAAGGCCAGTGGGGCGGACATCCTCCTTCACCCGACAAATATTACGACCCGTCGTATTACCAGGCAGCGCTTAAGAAAGCGAAGTAACCACCATGAGGAGAACTTCTTTGCGATTATTTTCGAGTTTGTTTGCAGGTTTACTGTTTATCGCGCTGGCGTCCGGCGTCCGCGCGCAACAGCAACAAAAAGAGCGCACCCTCGACGAAATCAAAACCGAGGCCATCAAGCGCGCTGAAAACGGCATGTACCCGCTGATCGGCCTCGATCCCGCCGACGTCCGCGAAGCCTTCTCGCACATCAACACCACCGACAACGACGAATGGGCCGCCGCATTCAGCGCCATCGCCGATCGTTACATGGCGGAAGGGAACTCCCTTCTCGCCGCCAATTCCGCTCAGGCCGACAAGGATTTTGTCCGCGCCTGGCGCCTCTATTCCTTCGGACGCTGGCCCGTGCCCGCCTCTCCCGGCAAAAAACGCGCCTACGCCAAAGCGCTGGAAGCCTTCCTCGCCCACGCGAAATTAATGGATCCGCCTCTGGAAGTCGTCCACATCCCGTTCGAAGGCTCCGAAATCGTCGGCTACCTGCGCCTTCCCAAAAACGCCAAGGGTCCCGTGCCCGTGATTATCGCTATCAGCGGACTCGACAGCCGCAAGGAAGATCTCACCGAAAATTTTGGTGTGGTCCTGAATTCCGGTATCGGTTACATCGGCGTCGATTCGCCCGGCACCGGCCAGGCCCCGATCAAGGCCAGCGAAACCGCCGACCGCATGTTCTCCAAAGTGATCGACTACCTGCAAACGCGCACCGAGGTGGATAAAACTCGCATCGGCGTGGATGGCCAGAGCTTCGGCGGTTACTGGGCCGCCAAACTTTCCATCGTCGAACGCGCTCGCCTGAAAGCCGTCGTCGCCCAGTCGCCTGCGGTGGACGCCACCTTCGAGAAAAATTTCGTCATGCAAAAAACGCTGGGCAATCGCGAATATCTTTTCGGGCTGGGTCCCGCGCTAATGTCCATCTTCGAAGGCGCAAACAAAGTCGAGGACCTGGGCGACATTCTTCCCAAGCTCTCGTTGGTCAATCAACATTTATTGGGGAAACCGACGACCTCGATGCTAATCATTGCCGGCGCGATGGATACTCAAGTGCCAATCTCCGACGCCTACCTGCTCCTGAACAACGGCGACGTCCCGAAAGAAGCCTGGATCAATCCCCAAGGAGGCCACCTCGGCCGTCAGGTAAAAGTCTGGCCCGACCCGGTAATCTTCCGCAAAGTCCTGGTCCCTTGGCTGGTGAAAAACCTCGAAATCCAACCTATGTAGCGGCCGCTTTCTGAAGCGGGCGCTTTTTCTTTCTCAGGCCCAGCTATACCCATGTTTCGCCAACGGCAGCGACCGTATCCGCTTCCCCGTTGCCGCAAAAATCGCATTGCATACCGCCGGCAACACCGGCGGCAGCGCCGGTTCGCCCAATCCCGTCGGCGGATTATCCGTCCGCAGAAAATGCACCTCGATCTCCCCCGGCAACTGGTTCATCCTCATCGGCGTGTACTCGTGAAAATTGCTCTGCACCGCCCGGCCCCGCTCGATCGTAATTTCATAGCTCATCACGGAGCTCAATCCCTCCAGCACCGCTCCGCGTACCTGATTGTCCGCGCTGCTGGGATTGATGATCTCGCTGCCGATATCCCCGGCCACCCAAACCTTGTTCACTTTCACAGCATTCTTTGCGTCCACGCTCAGTTCCACCACCTCCGCAAAATACCCGCGGTGCGAAAACTGAAACGCCACGCCCATCCCCGTGCCCTTCGGCAGAGTTCGCTTCCCCCATCCGGATTTTTCCGCCACCAGCCGTACCACACCCTGCATTCGCGCGCCATCCATCGCGCTCGAAAACGGATCCGGCTTCACATCGGGTGTCGTCAGTCGTGGCAGGCTTAGCAGCTCCAACCGGAACTCCACGGGATCTTTTCCCGCCGCATGCGCAAGCTCATCCGTAAACGACTGGAACACCCACGAAAACGCGTTGCTCCGCGGCGCCCGCAGCGCGTACGTCGGCACGCCCAGCGGCATCAGCGACGCTCCAAAATGAAAATTCGGCAAAAACGTCCCGGGGAACTCGTTCCCCGGAATATTCGCCGAAGGGGCGAACGTCTCGTCCTCCCCAAACGTCACAAAGTGATTCTTCCATGCCAGTAATTTTCCCGAAGCGTCCACCCCGCCCTTCAGGAAATGAAACCCCGCGGGCCGGTAGTGATCGTGATGAAAATCGTCCTCGCGCGTCCACAGCAGCTTCACCGGAACGCCCGCTTGTTTCGCGATTGCCGCCGCTTCCAGCATGTAATCGTTCGTCAGCCGCCGCCCGAATCCTCCGCCCGCGCGCTTCAAATGCACGATGATGTCGTCGTGCGGAATTCCCAAAACTTTCGCCACCTGCATGCGCCCGGATTCCGGCGTTTGGCTCGGCGACCAGAACTCCAGCTTGCCGTCATGAAAATGCGCTAGGCAGTTTTCCGGCTCCATCGGCGCGTGCGCCAGAAACGGATATTCATATGCGGCTTCCACCACTTTCGCCGCCGATTGCAGCTCCTTCTCCGCGTCTCCATCCTTCCGCAGCATCACGGTCGGCGCTTGTTTCGAAAGCTCCTGCGCCCGCCGGGCGAACCCCTCGCTGCTCTGCTGTGCGGTGGTTCCTTCGTCCCACTTGATCTTCAATTTCTTCCGCGCGCTGTTCGCCTGCCACCAGTTTTCCGCCAAAATCGCCACGCCCGCGTGCAATCCCAGCAATTCGGTCGTCCCCTCCACCACAAATGCCTGCTTCACTCCCGGCAGCGCCTTGATCTCGTCCACATTTGCGCTGATCACTTTCCCCGCAAATACCGGGCACTTCTCATACACCGCCCACAGCATCTCCGGCACCCGGAAATCGATGCTGTAAAGTGGTTTCCCCGCCACAATCGACGGCACATCCACGCCCATCGTCGCTTTCCCGATGATTTTGTAATTCTTCGGGTCCTTCAGCGGCACGCTCTTCAAATCCGGCACGGCCATCGTCGCCGCTTTAGCCGCCAGCGCGCCGTAAACGATCGTCCTCTTCGATGGGCTGTGAATCACCTTTCCCGAAGCCGTCTCACATTCCGAACCCGGCACTCCCCAGCTTTGCGCCGCCGCCGCTACGAACATCTGCCGGCAGGCTGCCCCTACTCGCCTCAACGGGTCCCAATTGATCGGCGTCGCCGTGCTTCCTCCCGCCCGCTGCGGGCCATACTTCGTTTCGTCCAGGTCAGCCTGCTCGATTCGAACATCCTTCCAGTCCACGTCGAACTCTTCCGCGATAATCATCGGCAAATGCGTTTTCACGCCTTGGCCAATTTCCGGATTCTTCGCGGTGATCGTCACAATCCCATCCGCCGTCATGCGAATGAAGGCGGTGGCAACAAATGCCGGTGTGGGCGATTGCGCCGCTCCCGCCTGCCCTGCAAAAGCCTCCGTCAGGCTTGGCACGTGGCACGCAAGCAAAAATCCTCCGCCGCTGACGGCGGAAACTCTCAAAAATGTCCTTCGATCCATCGCAGTGGCGGGCATGAATCCCCCAGGTTTAGGAAATTGCAGGCCGCTCGCAGGCCGCGAGCGGTTCCAGATAGTGTAACGTCTTTTATTCCGAACTCGTTTCAGAGTTCTCCGGCGGCTTTTCCATCACCCGCCGCATATTCTCCACGTCCAATTCCCCTTGCCAGCGGCTCACCACCAGCGTCGCCACTCCATTTCCCACCACGTTCGTCAGCGCGCGGCACTCGCTCATGAACTTCTCAATCCCCACCAGCAGCGCCAGCGACTGCACCGGAATCGACGGCACCGCCGCCAAAATCGCCGCCAGCGTCACAAATCCTGTTCCCGTGACGCCCGATCCGCCCTTCGACGCCAGCAGCGCGAACAGCAGAATCCCGCTCACCTGCCCCAGCGATAGATGCGTATTCGTCGCCTGCGCCAGAAAAAGTGCCGCCAGCGTTAAATAAATATTCGTGCCGTCGGTATTGAAGACATATCCTGTTGGAAAAACCAGCCCAACCACCGACTTCGAAGCCCCCAGCCGTTCCAGTTTGCGCATCATGTCCGGCAGCACCGTTTCCGATGAACTCGTTCCCAGCACGATCAGCAATTCGTCCTTGATGTACGCCAGAAACCGGAAAATCGAAAAGCCTGCCAGCCGCGCAATGATTCCCAGCACCACCACCACGAACAGGAAACTCGACAAATAAAAAGTCCCCATCAGTTTCAGCAGATTTGCCAGCGATGCCACGCCATAACTGCCCACCGTAAACGCCATTCCGCCCAGCGCCCCCAGCGGCGCGGCGCGTACCACCATCCTTACGATTCGGAACACCACCTTGTTCGCCACTTCAATCGCGCTTAGCGCCCGCTTCCCAGCTTCTCCCATATTCGCTATCGCGAATCCTGTCAGAATCGAGATCAGCAGCACCTGCGGCACTTCGCCGTCCGCCAGCGCCCCGATAAATGTTCGCGGAATGAAGCCCAGCAGGAAGGGAATAAACCCGGACTCTTTCGCCCGCCCCACAAACACAGCCGTCGCCTTCGGGTCCAGCGTCGTGGCGTCAATGTTCAGCCCCGCGCCCGGACGAATCAACACCGCAACAACAATTCCTATAATCAGCGCCAGCGTCGAAACCACTTCAAAATAAATCAGCGTCTTCACGCCCAGCGTCCCGAGCTTTTTCAGGTCGCTCATCGACGCGATCCCCTGCACGATCACGCAGAAAATCACCGGCGCGATCATCATCCGGATCAGCGACACAAACGCGTCGCCCAGCGGCTTCAACGCCATCCCGGTTTTGGGGAAAAATCCCCCGATCCCGCAGCCGATCACCACCGCAATCAGCACTTGCACGTAGAGAATCGTGTACCATGGCCTGGCTTTTCGCGTCGATTCGGCTTTGACCACTCGGTGTTCTCCGTGCCGCGTGAATCCCAACGCGGAATCCCAAGGAACTCAACCGTGCCTCAACAAGTTGCGCAAAAAATCACTTTGGGGGTCGGAGCTTTAGCTCCGACATTGAAAAGCCGTACCAACTGGGCTTTAGCCCCTGAGGAAACTCTTCGTATTTGTTCCATCCGCAGCATGTCAGGTCACAACGTACAGCGGCGCTTCTTTCCCGCCCATTGCGCGTTCCACATTTCTCCACGCCGTCCGGAAAAGATACGCCGCCGACTGCCGCGTCACTCCTGCAACATGCGGCGTGAATAAAATCCGGTGAGCCGCCTCGCCTTTCAATGCCAGCAGGGGATTGTCCGCCGCCGGAGGCTCTGTGGAATAAACGTCCACCGCCGCTCCTCCAAGCTTTCCGCTTTGCAGCGCTTCCGCTAGCCCCGCTTCGTCCACCACGCCGCCCCGCGAGCCCTGAATCAAAATCGCGCCGTCTTTCATCATCGCCAGCTCCCGCCGCCCGATCATGCCGGTCGTCTGTGGCAATAGCGGCACATGCAGCGTAACCACGTCCGCCAGCTGGAAAAGATCTTCCAGGCCGCAGGGTTTGGCGCCGACCGCCTCAGCCGTTCGCGGGTCGCGCGGCGCCGGATCATGATAAAAAATCAGGCAGCCGCGTTTCTGAAACGCCGCGGCAACGGCTACTCCGGTTACGCCAAATCCGACGATCCCCACGGTCAGGCCGTCGAGCCCCTGCAGATTGTCGGCGATCATCCGCGCTCGGAATTCGCGATAATTGCCCCTGCGAATCTCCGTGTCCGCCCAGAAAAGTCCGCGCAGCAGAACTGTGGCCGTCGTCACCGCGTACTCCGCCACCGATTCGTTGCTTCCCCCCGGAACATTCGCCACGGCAATGCTCCGCTCTCGCAGAAATTCCACATCCAGCCGGTCCAGCCCCGCTCCCGTCACCTGCACAAACTTCACACTCGTATTTTCGAAAAGTGCGTTCGGAAGTGTTGGCCCCACCGCGGGAATCACCAGCACCCGCACCTCTTTCATCCGTTCCGCCACATCTTCATCGCTCGGAGCCCGGTAGGCGATTTTCAACGACTCCGGTGGCAACGCGCCCACTCGTTTGAAATCCGCTTCAGGGCGCAGGCACAGCACGTCGATGCTCATGATTGTTTTGGTGTCCTCAGGGAAACGCCAGGTTCCTGCGTGGCCGCGGCGATATCCGCAACAGGGAAGAAGCACAACAGCACCAGCGGCTCGCTGCCCGTATTGCGCGTCACATGTTTTTCGCCTGCGGGCATCAGCAGTGTATCTCCGGTTCTCATCTCGTATTCGCCGCTGTCCGCGGACGTTGTTCCTTGCCCGGAAAGCGTGTAGATGCACTCTTCAAAATCCGAATGGTGGTGCGCAGCCCGCAGCGTGTCTCCGGGCTTCACCACGGGTATCTCCACGATCCGAAGTGTCACCCCGCGCGCTCCGCGTTCCCCGGAAACGATTTCCATCGCTTTCCGCCCCGGCAGCCCAAGTTCCTTCGCCTCTCCCTTTTTAAACAGTCGCGCCATCAGCGCACCTTGTTTACTTGGCGAAGTTCCGCCGTCCCGCCCTGAATCTTATCCAGCTCCCTGAAAATTTCGGTGGACTGCGTGGCAATCGAATCCGCTACGCTCTGTAGCATCTTTTCCGCCTTCTCAATCGTGGCGTGCTGCGGGCTTCCGTACCAGCCCGTCGGCGCAATCGAACGCACGTCCGTCAGCACCGGCTGGTAACTTCGCGTCCGCCGCAGCGCATCCACTTTGTGTCCGTGTGCATGGTCGGAAGAATAATCGATGCGATCCAGGTGCACCAGATCCGGGCGATAGGCCAGCACCGCCAGCGCCTCAATCTCGCCGCCATGCGTCAATCCGCCGCACTGCTTGCCGAACATGTCTTCGGCCACGAAACACGCCTGCACCGTCAGCACGGTCATCCCGTGCTCCCGATGCAGCAAATCCGCTGCAACTCCCAGCGGAGGAATGTTCAGTTCGTGCCAGTTCAATATCAACAGGTATTTCGCGCCGTGCTGCGCCACGGACGCGCAAGTCTCTTTCACCACGTTCATGTACGTATCCGGCGAAAGCGTAATGGTCCCTTCAAACGGCATGTGCAGCGGCGTCACTCCCAGCGGGCCGCCCGGCAGCACCAGCCCATCCATCCGCTCTGCCACCGCATGCGCAATCACATTCGAAGCGAAAATATCCGTTCCCGTTGGCAGATGCGGCCCGTGCTGCTCCACGCTGCCCTGCGGCAGAATCACCAGCGGATTCTTTTTCAATTGCGCCGCGATTTCCGGTTGTGTCAGATCCACAAAATACCGGCTGGCTAACATCGGCCCTCCCGTCATTCCGTCACCCGGCTCTGCGCGTCTTTCAGAACTCCGGCAATCGCCACGCACTGTCCATTCTGTTCCAGCGACTTCAGCGCCGCGTACACCATTGCCACCGCCACGTTGCCGTTCTGCGCGCTCAGTTCATTCGCTTTGCCCGTCCGGCAGCTTTCCGCGAACATCTCCAGCTCAGCGCGGAACATATCGCTCTCCGGCACCTGCAGCTCTTCGCGCTTCGCGTAACCGTCAATCCCGCGCTGGATATAAAGCGTGGACTTCTTGTGCAACTGGTCCGGCGTGTCCCACGTGTCAAAATCGATTTCGTAATGCATCAATCCTTTCGACCCAAACACCCTCACGGAAAAAATTCCCGGCGAAGTCCAGCACGAACCCACGTATCCGATTTTTCCGTCCGCGAATTTCAGCAAGGTCATCGACTGGTCGTCCACTTCCGCTCCCACGGGAGAAAGTTTCGAAGACATTCCGCTCGCTTCCACCACTTCTCCGCCCAGATAATGCAGCACGTCGAACTGGTGAATCGCCAACTGCGAAAGCGGCCCGCCGGGAGCCTTGTCCTTGTACCAGCGCCACGTCTTCGGCGTCAGCTCCAGCGCGCGGTTGTTCGAAAAATTTGCCTCGATGAACGCCACTCTCCCAAGCTCCCCTGCGTCAATCGCTTCCCTGATTTTCCGGATCCCGGCCATCAGCCGCGCGCTGTGTCCCACCGTAACCGTGATGCCGTATTTCTTTTCCAGCGCCGCGATTTGCAACCCTTCCACCAGCGAACTGGCAATCGGCTTCTCCGTGTACACATGCTTTTTCGCCTTCGCCACAAGCGCTGCCATCGGAAGGTGCTGCTCATTCGGCACCGTCAAAATCACCCCTTCAATCGACGGGTCTTCCAGGATTGCTTCCATCGTGGGAGCGGCAGGGACGCCCATCTCCGCCTGAAACCCTTGCCGTTTCTCGGTCGAGCGGCTGTATCCAGCAACAATCTTCAGTTTTTCCGACTTGGCCGACGCGCGCGTCAACACTTTTGCCCAGCGTCCAAGACCCACGATTGCCAGCTTCACGGGAGACAATGTCACGATGTCCTCGAAGAAAAGAATGGTGTTGCGAAACACATAATACCATAGTACCGTATTACGAGAATATGACGAAGTCAAGGCCTTTACTTCGCTCCTCTTCCGCACTCGCGGCCATCTCCAAGTCCGCGGCACCGCTTCGCCGTCAAGTGCTCGACGAACTCCGCCAATCCATTATCGCCGGCCGCCTCAATCCCGGTGAGCGCCTGGTCGAGCGCGAACTCATCGCCATGATGGGCGTCTCTCGCACCGTCATCCGCGAAGCTCTTCGCCAGCTCGAATCCGAAGGCCTCGTCGCGATTGTCCCCAATAAAGGTCCAATCGTCCGCACCCTCACCGTTGAGGAAGCCCGCGACATCTATGCGATTCGCGCCGTTCTCGAAGGTCTGGCCGCGCGTCTGTTCACGTTGGAGGCCGACCAAACACAAATCGTTCGCCTCGACATGGCGCTCTCCGTCGTGGAAAAAGCTTACGAGTCCGCCGAAGTAGCGGCCATGCTGGAAACGAAAAACAATTTTTACGAATTGCTTTTTGCGGGAACGAAGAGCGAAACGCTTTCTTCCATGCTCGCCATTCTCCACGGCCGCATCTGGCGCTGGCGCGGCCTGGGCCTGACGCATCCCAACCGTTCAGCGGAACGGGATCGCCAGAGCCTGCGCAATCTTCGCGCGCTTGTTCAAGCAATCCGCGCTCGCGACGCCGCCTTGGCGGAGCAGATTCTCCGCGACGAAGTCAGCAAGGCCGCCGAAGAGGTCCATCGCCTTTTGAAAGATGGCTACCCGCCGGCGAAAGTTGAAAAACCGTCAGCCCACTGATTTTTTTCACGTCACTGACGCTAAATAGAGGTCACGAAAGATGGAAACTCACTTCATTGTTCACGACAAAGCCGACACCGTCGGTGTGATGGTCGTCGAAAATGCCCAGGCCGGCCAGCAGTTGACCGGCTGGATCATGGAGACCGACGAGACCATCGCCGTCAAAGCGCTCGACGCGGTTCCGCTCGGCCACAAAATCGCGCTGAAAGAAATCAACGCCGGCGACACCGTTCTGAAATACGGCCACGACGTCGGCCGCGCCGTCGCCGCGATCGGCAAAGGGAATCACGTGCACGTACATAACATGAAGACGAAGAGGTGGTAACGATGGGACGCTATCAGTTTTTTGGGTACCGGCGGGAAAATGGGCGCGTGGGTATTCGCAATCACGTGGTGATTCTGCCGCTCGACGATCTTTCAAACGCGGCGGCAGAAGCGGTCGCCAACAACATCAAGGGCACGCTCGCGCTGCCGCACGCCTACGGCCGCCTGCAATTCGGCGAAGACCTCGAACTCCATTTCCGCACGCTGATCGGCACCGGCTCAAATCCCAACGTCGCCGCCTGCGTGGTCATCGGCATTGAGCCGGGCTGGACCGGCCGCATCGTGGACGGTATCGCCAAAACCGGCAAGCCCGTCGCGGGTTTTTCCATTGAAGGCAACGGCGACATCACCACCATCGCCAACGCCTCCCGCAAAGCGCGCGAATTCGTGCAATGGGCCAGCGAGAAGCAGCGCGAGACATGCTCTATCGAAGAACTCTTCGTCTCCACCAAGTGCGGCGAGAGCGACACCACCTCCGGCCTCGGCTCCTGCCCCACGGTCGGCAACCTTATCGACAAGCTCGATCCGCTCGGCGCCACCACCTGTTTCGGCGAAACTTCCGAACTTACTGGCGCGGAAGTCGTCTGCGCGAGCCGCGCCGCCACAAAGGAGATCGGCGATAAATTCATGCGGGTCTTCCGCGCCTATCAGGAAGTGATCGAGCGGCACAAGACCAGCGACCTTTCCGAATCGCAACCCACTAAAGGAAACATCGCCGGCGGCCTCACGACCATCGAAGAAAAAGCCTTTGGCAATTTTCAGAAAATCGGCAAGAAGGCCAAATTCATCGACGTGCTGAAACCGGCCGAAGCGCCCGCGAAGGGTCCAGGCCTCTATTACATGGACACATCTTCCGCGGCCGCGGAATGCGTCACGCTGCAAGCCGCCGCCGGCTTCGTTGTTCATCTTTTTCCGACAGGGCAGGGCAACGTCATCGGCAATCCCATCGAGCCGGTCATCAAGCTCACCGCCAATCCCAAAACCGCGCGCACCATGAGCGAGCACATCGATCTCGACGTCTCGGGAATTCTCCGCCGCGAAATGACCATGGACCAGGCCGGCGATCAGTTGATCGACATCATGCTGCGCACCTGCAGCGGCCGCCTCACTTGCGCCGAAGCCCTCGGTCATCGCGAATTCGTAATGACCAAGCTCTATCAGAGCGCCTGATCATTCGATCTGCGTATTGAAGCTGAACAGCATCTGCCAGCGCCCGTCGCGCTGCACCCACATGCGTGTGTTGAAGTAGAATTTCGCCTCAGGCCGCTGCTCGTGCGCAACCATCATCACCGTTTGGCCGAAATCGAACATCTCTGCGTCCCGTAGTTCCTGCGGTGCGGCGCGTGCCCCCGTCGTCTTCTGTTTGTTGATTTGTGCCAGACGGTCCGCCTTGGTGAACGGGCGGTCGTGAAAAGTGTCCGTGGCGGTGAATTCATCGGCAATCAGCGGCGAGTACGCGTCAGCATCGCTCTCCGCCATCGCGCGCATCACTCCCTGCCAGGAAGCGATCGCCGCTTTCTCGTTCGCGGTCTGCGGCTCGAAGGGAATTGTCTTGCACGGATTCACGCACTCAACGGAAGTCTTGCCGGCGGGCGGCTCCGATTTCTCCACTTGCCTCACTTCCTGATAGAGCGTAAGCCGCCAGCCGCCGGGTTGCTTCACCCACACGCGCAACACATTCATCTTGCCGCGATTTGCCCAGACAACGGCTGTGTTTCCATATGTGCGCACCTGCGCTTCCACATCGGGGTTGGCCACGGCGGGAAGTGTTTGCAGTGCTGAGGCGCGCGTCAACCGCTTGCCGACCGAGTCGATCCACGTGAAGTCCGGGGACAAATAAGTTCCGGTGGCCGCGGCATCCTTCTGCAGAAGCGCCTGTACAAACGCTTTGTCGGCCTGCAGGAGTGAAGAAGAGTCGTCGGCGCGAAGCTGGGCGGCGCCGAAGAGAAGCAGCGCGAGGGCGAGGAATGTCGGCGCGCCGACATTTACGCAAATTTTGTGATTATGATAACCAGCAGATGACGTAATCATATTGTTCCTCGTGGAACATTCCGTGAAACATTCGAATGCTCGTACCGTTTCGGAACTACTTCGCCGCCGCGGCCTGAATCGCTGTCTGATAGCTGATGGACATGATCCACTTCCCATCCCGCTTGATCCACAAGCGACTGACGTGCACGGGCTTGCCCGACTGAGGTTGGTGCAGGCAGGTCATAATCACCGCGTCGCCGAAATCAAACATCTTCGCCGAGACCAGGGGAGAAGGCGCCGAGCCGACTCCGCTCGCCTTCTGCTTGTTCAGCGTTTCCATCCGCCCGGCTTTCGAAATCGGATGATCGCTGTTCGAACTGATCTGCACAAACTCATCCGCAATGTGCGGCGCCCACGCCTCCGCATCATGCGCGGTCACGCCGGTTTCCAGCGCCTGCCAAGAAGCGATGATTGCCCGCTCCGCCTCATTCGCCGGCTGGAAAGGCACCATCTTGCATGGATTCTCGCACTCCTTCACACCGGATCCCGCCGAAGTCGAAGGCTGATCCAGCTGCTTCACCTCGTGATACACCAGCAATCTCCAGCCGTCTGCCCGCTGCACCCAGATCCGCAAAACATGAATCTTTCCTCGGCTCGCCTGGACCGCGCCCACCTGCCCATAGGTCCGCTCGCTCACTTCCGCGCCGCTCTCATCCCCAAGCGCATCCTTAGGCACGCCCCGCAGCACTTCTGCAGCGGACAGCGTCTTCCCCTCCGCATCCGCCCACGTAAACTCCGCATCCAGCGTCTTCCTTAGCCCTGCGGCATCCGCCTTCGCCGCGGCCTGCACAAATTGCCGATCCGCCTGCATCACGGCCCGATCGCCCTCAGCCGCAAAGGCATTTCGCACGCCTGAGGGAATCACAAAGCTTGCCGAGAAGACTGCAACTGCGAGGAATCGTAGGGTCCGAGAGCGCATTCTGAAAAATTCCTTTCGGGGATGATTTCGAGACTTCTGTTCTTAACTCTTGCCGAAAAAAATGGGGCCGGAACGAATCCGGCCCCGGTTGTAGCCCAGTTCTGGTCCACGTACTAGAAGAGGAACTTCAGCCCGAACTGGATAGCGCGAGCCCCGCCGGAGCCTAGGACCGGATTCACAGACGCGGTGTCCGGGGTCGAGCAGCTGCATCCGAAGGGGCCGGCAGAAGGATCCGCCGTTGCGCCGACGCCCTGGCCCGTGGCACCGCCAAAGGGATTCGCAAAGTTGGGATGGTTGGTGATGTTAAACATTTCCGCGCGGAATTGCATGGTCAGCTTCTCGTAGAATTTCCAGCTCTTGGAGACCGAGAGATCCAGATTGTGAAATCCCTGGTCGCGAAAAATGTTGCGGCCAGAATTTCCGAAAGTGCCGAGGGGTGGCGCTATTAAAGCTGAACGGCCAGAGGAGTAGCACCCGCCACCGGGAAATACCAGCATGTTTTTTTGCGCCTGGGTTGACGCGGCGTTGAAGCAGACGGTAGCTCCAGCCGGGGTTCCAGGCACAACGCCGGTCACATTACCTGTTATCGGGTCGGTGGTGAAATCAGCCGTCCCGCCAAAAAAGGGAATGGCGGTGTCGGGACGCGAGTGGAAGTCCGAGGGGCTCCCGAAGAAGTTCCAGCGATCCGCAAGTTCTCCGGTCCCGCTGAAGTCATTGGTTTCGTCAATTGCCTGCCACGGCTGACCGCTCTGCAGTGTCAGAATCCCGTTGAGCTGCCAACCTTCGAGCATCTGCGCGTAGCCCTTCTTACCAGGAATGGTGTATGTGGCAGAAAGGGTGAAACGGTGCCGGATATCAAAATCACTGGCTCCATATTCGCCCTGCGGATCCAGACTGTTCTTGGGTAGATACTGGTTCCAGTTATAAGACTGATTGTCGATAGCGTGAGAATACGTATAGCCGGCCACAAAATCCAGGCCATGGAAATTACGACCTGTCAGCGTGGTCTGCAGACCGTTGTAGTTCGACCGGTAGATGTTCGAATAGTAATTGATGAATCCAAGATAGGGAAACTTGGAGTTAAACGGCCGCGTCAGCTGTTCGTTTCCATCGGCATTCACACCCTGCGCGATATCGTTCGGTGTCCAACCGGACCCAAGTGCAGGCTGGTTGATGTCCTGGATACCTGTAAGCCTGGATCCATGATTCCCAACATAGGCGGCGTCCAGCGAGACTTTGCCCGTGAAGGCATGCTGAATGCCTAAAGTCCAGGTAGTGACGTAAGGAGTTTTGTAATTGCGGTCCATGGCAAAGATGTCGCATGGGCCCGCATCGTTACCAATCCCGTCCCCGCATGCAACTTGAGATACAAGGTTAGAGGGATAAATTCCCGCGCCGCCCACCGAGGAGCCGTTCCAGTTCAGTTCGGAGGCTGGCAACGTGATGCCAGATGCAACGATGTTTCCGATACCCGGTGTGCTTACGCCGCCAACCTGAATCGCTGCGCCCGTCGGAACAACGTTGGCTCCAAGGGTGACTGTGTTGTTGGTATTTTGCTGAGAGAGGAAGGTGCTCATGGAGAGCAGGTCGTACACAATGCTGGCCCCAGCGCGCACGACTGTTTTCCCATTGCCTCGAACGTCCCACGCTACGCCGACGCGAGGAGCAAAGTTTGTGTAATCCTTGTTGTAGAGTGAGCCGATATTCTTGCCCACCTGTTCCAACCCGACCGAAGGCTGAAAGTTGCCAAGCTGGTTATTGGAATCGCTTGGTACGCCCTGGAGTTCATAGCGCAGCCCCAGGTTCAAAGTCACGTTCTTGGCAACGCGCCAATCGTCCTGGAAAAATGCGGCGAACAGATTTTGGGTCATATGGCGGATCGGATCTCCGGCAAGAATGCTGGCATTGTGAACGTCTCCCGCCAAAAAGCTTTCTAGCGCGGTCGAACCCTGAAAGGCGCCGTTTATATTAAATGTGGGACGTCCCCTGGCTCCGCGAAAGGTTCCCTGGTCCACTTTGTCGATGCGGACTTCAGCGCCGAATTTCAGGGCGTGCTTCCCGCGCAAATTCGATACCTGGTCCACAAAATCGTAAACGTTGTCCGGTCCAACCAACTTCGGGAAGTTGTGGAACCCGCCCAATTCCGTGAAGCCGCTGATTCTGACGTTTGGCAGTCCGCCGACAGCGGCAACCACGTCAGGGGAGAGGCCGGTGTTGATTTGATATGCGATACCAACGTTGGCCGGGACGATGGTGAGGTGATAGCGCGTATAGCCGATTCTCAGGTCGTTTGCCCAGTTTGCACTTGGAGTCCAGGCGTAGTGCCCGGCGGCGGCTTGCGCCCGCGAATGAATCACGGTGCCGTACTCCGGGAGCAATTCCGCAGAATCTTCTGCGGTAATGTTGTCATTCCCAAAGAAGTACGACCCGCTTAGCGTGTTTTTTTCATTGATGTGGTAATCCACTTTGCCGAGCGCGTTCCTGGAAGAATCGACGTCCGGAAAGCCCCCGGTGAGGGACTTGCCGCCGCTCGCATTCGGCCCAAAGGTGCCACCGGTGCATGAGGTATAAGGAGGAGCAACGTTTGCCGGGCAGCCGAGGAGATAGAGGCTTTGGGAGCTGAACGCGACATTGTGAGCTGCGAGATCCGCTAGCGCGTCCGGAATGCTGACCGACGGGTCCGGGCCGCCGGCCGCGGTAACCGTCGTGGGAGAATTCGTCGGAATCGAATTGCCCACTGTGTAATTGCGATTCTCAAAACCGCCAAACCAGAAGAGTTTGTCCGGGATGATTCGGCCGCCGGCAGTAGCACCATATTGTTCAAGTTCGACTGGGGTTTGTGGCGTGCCTGCTGGGTTGAAGTAGTTGCGAGCGTCGAACGAATCCGAGCGCCCAAACGCATAAGCAGAGCCGTGAATCGAATTCGTGCCGGACTTGAGCCCAACGCTTGTGATGGCCCCGGGTTTCCACCCGAACTCCGCCTTCGGATTCACCTGGGTGTTGAATTCCTGAATCGCATCGATCGGCAGAATCGTAGCCGCATCGCCGGCGACCGCCGCTGCGTTCGTCACGCTGAATCCCATGAAGGCTTCGTCATTGCTCAGGCCGTCCACCAGGTAGCTGGTATCTTCGGGCCGCGCACCATTGGTGGTTTGCGTCCACGGACCGCCGCCCGGATAGATGGTGGTGCCAGGCCGCAGCGTCAGCAGGTTTTGGTAATTGCGTCCATTGAG
>DATHMM010000023.1:0-30822 GCA_035487095.1 Candidatus Sulfotelmatobacter sp. | reverse complement strand
CCTTGCCAGTCTACTTACCCTGCGCAGCAAGGTCAACTTCGTGGAAGCTTTTAGCCGACTGTCAACAGCCGACAGCCTTAAGTCAACCGCCGAAAAATCCGGTCACGCCAGATACATGCCGCCGTTGACGTCGAGGACGTGGCCGGTGATGTAGGCGGCTTCGTCGCTGGCAAGAAAAACGATGGAGGCGGCGACGTCCTTGCCGGTGCCCATGCGGCCGAGCGGAATGCGTACTTTCAATTCCTCTTTCACTTTGTCGGGAAGGACAGCCGTCATGGGCGACTCGACGAAACCTGGAGCGACGGCGTTGACGGTGATATTGCGCGAAGCAATCTCGATGGCGATGGCTTTGGTGAGACCGATGAGGCCCGCTTTCGACGCGACGTAGTTGGCCTGGCCGGCGTTGCCGCTTTCCGCGACGACGGAAGAAATATTGATGATGCGGCCGGCACGCGCTTTCATCATCGGCGGCAGCACCTGTTGGATGCAGATGTGCGCGCCCGTGAGATTGGTACGGATCACCGCTTCCCAATCGTCGGGCTTCATGCGCATGGCCAGCCCGTCGCGGGTGATGGCGGCGTTGTTCACCAGAATGTCGATCTTGCCGAATTTTTCGAGGATGGATTTGAAGCCGGTTTTGATCTGCTCGATGTCGGCAACGTCCATCTTCACCGCGAAGGCTTCGCCACCCTTGGCATTGATTTCCTGGACGAGTTCGGCAAGCTTTTCCTCGTTGCGCGCGGCGACGGCGACCTTGGCCCCGGCTTCGGCGAGCGCGTGTGCCGTGTCCCGCCCAATGCCCTGCGATGCGCCGGTGACGACGGCTACTTTATCTCGTAAGCTAAACATTCATTCGCAACCTGTAGCTCACCCCTTCAGGGGTGAGGCTGTTCACAACAATTTCGACCCTGCCAATACAATTGAAAACCCTCAGGCCTGAAGGCCTGAGCTACAAACCTTTGGCGACATCCCGACCACACGACAAACCTAAACCAAACGGCGCCCGCCTCAGAAGGCGGCCGCTACAAAACCGCCTACGGGCCGATCCGGAGATCGCCGTTCCGGGGTGCATCATGCCGCGTCGGATTTTGCCGCTGTGATGCGATCCACCGTGGCTTGCAAACTTTTTTCGTCTTCCACATTCAAAGTGGTCACCGAGCGTTCAATCTGGCGCATGATGCCGGTGAGCACGCGGCCCGGTCCGACTTCGATGAAGGTGTTGACGCCCTCGTCGAGCAGCATCCGCATGGACTCTTCCCAACGCACGGGCATGGTGACCTGGCGAATCAGCGCTTCGCGGGCTTCATCGCCCTTTTTGATCGTGTCGGCGTCCACGTTGGTGACGACCGGAACGTGGGGATCCGCAAACTGGATGGCGCGCAAATCCTTTTCCAGCCTTTCCTGCGCGGGCATCATCAGCGAGGAATGGAACGGCGCGCTAACGGGAAGCAGGACAGCGCGCTTGGCTCCCGACTGTGAAGCAATTTCGATGGCGCGCTTCACCGCGGCGGCATCGCCAGAAATAACCGTCTGGTCCGGCGAATTGAGATTGGCGGCGGTGCAAACTCCGCCCTCCGCGGCGCGCTTGCAGGCGTCCGCGACGACAGCGGGCGACACTCCAAGAATCGCGGCCATCGCGCCCTTTCCAAGGGGGACCGCCTCCTGCATGTACGTGCCGCGCTTGTGAACCAGCCGCACCGCATCAGAAAAATTCAGCGAACCGGCGGCCACGAGAGCGGAATATTCACCGAGGCTATGGCCGGCGACAAAATCAGCGCCGATGCGTTTTTCAGAAAGCACCCACAACGCGGCAACCGAAACGGTGAGGATGGCGGGTTGCGTCAGCGCGGTAGACTTCAGCTCCTCTTCCGTGCCCTCAAAACATATTTTGGAGATGGAAAAGCCCAGCGCTTTATCCGCTTCATCGAAAATGGCGCGGGCCGCGGAATATCTCTCGGCAAGTTCCTTGCCCATGCCGGAATATTGTGAGGCCTGGCCCGGGAATATGAATGCGACTTTACCCATAATTGCTCCTCTCTCCGGACGTCACACTTGCGCGTGAATCAGGGAGAGCTCTTGTTCAATCTTTTCGTTCACCCGCGCGCGGGCAAGTCCCGCGGCAACGCGAATGGCGTTCTTGATAGCGTTCGCGTTGGACCGGCCGTGGCCGATCACGCAAACGCCGCGGACTCCGAGGAGCGGTGCCCCGCCGTACTCCGCATAGTCCATGGTGCGCTTGATGCCCTTCAGCGCGCCTTTCGAAAACAGATAGCCCACCTGCGATGCGAAAGTGCTTTTGTACGTCTTTCGCAAATACTTGATGATCTCCATTGCCAGGCCCTCGCAAATCTTGAGGGCGATGTTGCCGACGAATCCGTCGCAAACGATCACGTCCACCTTGCCGGAGAAGAGATCGCCGCCTTCCACGTTCCCGACGAAATGCACGGGCAAGGCCTTAAAGCGCTCGTAAACCGCGCGCGTCAGCTCGTTGCCCTTAATCTCTTCCTCGCCGACGGATAGCAAACCGACGCGCGGCTTGCGGCTTCCGAACGTCAGCCGGTAATAAATCTCGCCCATCACGCCGAACTGCAGCAAGTGCTCGGGCTTGGAATCCACATTCGCGCCGACGTCCAGCATCACGGAGGCGCCGCCCTTGGCATTCGGGAACGGAGCCGCCAGCGCCACACGGTCCACCGATTCCAGCGTGCCCAGGATGAACCTCGCCGTGGTCATCACAGCCCCCGTATTCCCGGCGCTCATCATGGCGTCCGCCTTGCCCTCTTTCACCAGGCGCGCCGCCACGTGCACGGAGCTGTCCTTCTTGCGGCGAAAGGCCTGCGCGGGATGATCTTCCATCGTGATCACCTCGCTGGCGGGAACAATTTCGATTGGCAGCGAAGGCTTGCCAAAGCTTGCCAACGCTCCCCGGATCACCTGGGGCTGCCCCACAAGCAGAATGCGCACGCCGTATTCTTCCGCGGCGCGAACACTCCCCTCCACCTCCGGACGGGGTGCGTGGTCTCCCCCCATGGCATCGACGGCGATTGTGATCATGGGATTATCTTCCGGCGACTCCGGCAAGCTCGAGGCGGCAGGACACACCAGCGGTCATGCCCGTTCCGAGCCTGATAAAAAACTCGATCCGTTACTTGACGTCGTGAACCGGCCGGCCTTTGTAATAACCGCAATGAGTGCAAGCCCGGTGGGGCTGCTTCATTTCGTGGCAATTCGGACACTTGGCCATGGCGGGTGCGAACAAGTGGTCGTGAGCCCGACGCTTGTTCTTGCGCGCTTTGGAATGTCGACGTTTTGGATTAGGCATTACATCACTCCTGGTTCTCGCCTCATTCGTGGCTACACACCTCGCCAGTCCGAACAAGGTCGGATTCTATGGGCTTTCCGCCCGGAAATCTATTGTTTCTTGAGCCAGTCCTGCTTTAACCGCGCGAGGGGAGCCAGACGCGGGTCCGTGGCGTGCCTTTCGCAGCGACACTCTTCGTGATTGAGATTCGCGCCACACGTGGGGCACAAACCGCGGCAATCGCTCTGGCAGATTACTTTCATCGGCAGTGACAGCAACACCTGTTCCTTGAGTACGTCGGCGAGGAACAGGCCTTCTCCTTGAAAAAATCCGATCTCGGTGTCGTCATCTTTCAGCCGTTCTTCTTCTGGCTTGGTGGCCTTCTGAAGCGGCTGATAGAAGAGGTCAAAATCCTTGTGCACTTCCTCGATTACGGGCTCCAGGCACCGGGCGCAGACCATTTCGATCTTGGTTTCCAGCTCGCCCGTGATGCGGATCTGCCCTTCCAGAAGCTCCGCCGCCGCGGTGACTTCCAGCGGCCCCGCCTGTTTCACTTCACTGATGCCGTAATCGATGCTGCCCGGAGCGTAAGTTTTCCGGATGCGTACTTTGCGGACGGCAAGATCCTTGACGTCGAGGAACATGTCTTCAGCGCCTCCGGCGCGTACGCTCATGCCTATCTATTATTTGTGGAGATGGCGGGTAAGTCAAGAAAGCAGGGCAATTTGGGGTGAATATTGCGCTGGCTCGGTCAACTGGGCTTACTAGTACCGGGTGACCTCGCTGGATTTGGCATCATCGGAGTTCATTACCCTCTCTGCGCCAGGTGAGTCCGCGCTTCCCTCTGGAATGGGGAATCGATCGGTTGCTTTGCTATCATTTGTGGGATGAAAACTTTGGTTCAGTCTTTCTTGCGACCCTTCGGGTTGCGATTGGCCCGGCTGCGGGATGAATCGCAGCGTGATTTCGGCGCCGATGTACTGTTTTCTGTGCTCAGGCGGTTTGGGTTTTCGCCGAAGCACATCCTCGACGTGGGCGCCAACCACGGAAATTGGACGCGCACCAGCCTGCAGTATTTCCCCGAGGCACAACACACCCTTTTGGAGCCGCAGAAGGAATTAATCAGCCACATCGAGGACCTGCTCGCGGCCGGAAGGCCAATCCGCTGGATTAACGCCGGGGCTTCCGACAAATCCGGCACCCTGCCTTTCTTTATTTCGCACCGCGACGATAGCAGCAGTTTCGTGAAACCTGGGGAAGATGCTTCTCGATCCATACTGACGCCTGTGCTCTCGCTGGATGACTTGCTAATCAAGTATGAGTTGCCCGTGCCAGATATGGTCAAAATTGACGCTGAGGGATTCGACCTGAAAGTTATGCGGGGAGCAAATACGCTGGTAGGCAAGACAGATGTGTTTCTCCTGGAAGCCTCCGTCCTCTGCCCCTTTGAGAATTCAGTGGCGGCGGCTGTTCAGTACATGGTGGAGCACGGCTATCGATTGATTGACATCACGGAAATCAACCGCAGCCCCAAGCACAAAGTGCTGTGGTTGACCGAACTAGCGTTCTTGCGAAACGGAAGCTCGCTATTTTCCTCGGTTACTTCCTATGAGTAGGGTCCAGAGGGAAAGGGATCGGCGAACATTCTCCGCAGCGGAACTCTCTTCGAGAACCTGCCCGACAAGAATTCTTAACGCCGAAGCACCAGGCAACTGGCGATCATGTCGTGCAACGCCTGCTTCCGCTCCGTGAAGCCGGCCATGATGTAGCCGATGCCCAGGGGAATCATGCCGGTGACGAGCTTCGCAAAGTAACGGCCCGAAGCCCGGCCAAATGTGACGGGGTTGCCCATCAAGTCGGTAACATAGAGTCCCAGCGCCTGTTTGCCCCACGTCGCCTGCTTCTCACCGCTTTCAAGGTACGCGTGATAGAGCCACTGGATAAGGACGGAGACGGCAGCGAAGACGAGGATCATCGCTACTAGCCCGGCGATCAGGGCGGGATCCGGCCTTCCCTGACGCTCCGCCAATCCGCCAAAGTGAGCCCCGGCGCCGGTCAGAATAAATAGCGGCACGAACAGGACGCCGCCAGCGATGCCCATGATCACTGCGTCGATGAGTGACGCAACAACGCGGAGCCAGAATCCCGCGTAGCTGAATCCACGCGAAACCGCCAGGCCCGCCGGGTCGGCGTAGGGCACCCGCGTGGATCCCCCCACGTATCCAGAAGCAACAGCCGGTTGGGGGATCGCCGTGGCGGGAGTTCCCGTCGGCGTTCCGCACGAGCCACAAAATGCCACGCCTACGGCAAGGTTCGCACCACACTTGGAACAGTACACGGTCTGTTTCCTCCGTTCGGTTCAGCGAAACATTCTTGTAAAAGAACTCTTGAATTGCAAACGGTTTTGATTGGGCAGATCAGTTCGCACAACCTGCACGTTGAAACGCTTCTAGCCGTTTTCGAGCTTCGGCGTTGCCTTTGCGAGCGGCGGCGGAAAGTAGAATCCCGGCCTGGTCACAATTTTTTGCCACTCCCCGGCCCGTGCGGAAAAGTTCGGCGAGATCAATTTCTGCGCCGGCGTTTCCTTTTTCCACGGCTATCCAGAGAAGGCGAACAGCTTCCTTGAGTTCCGCCGATCGACTCGGCGAGCGGAGTATCTGCAGTGCCTGCAGGTACTCCTGTTGGCCCGTTTCGGCGGAATTATCGGCCGCCGAATCGTGCGACGGAGGACGAGTAACCTGGGACAACGGCACAAGCGCGCCCGGGGCTTTTTCTTTGAATTCCGGGGATGGCGTAGCTTCCGACGCCAAAGGAAGGTTTGTCCCTCGTGTTTCCGTCGAAACAGGTGGCGGTTCAACTCTCGATGAAACCGATGGAACGGAGCGGGTCGGCGAAGAGGTCTCTGGAATCGAATGCGCTACGCCAGGAACCTCCGACGGAGTGAGTTTGGAATTCTCTGGAGAATCCTCTCCGGCGATTTCGTGGCCGAGCCAGATCAGCGCTTGCCCAAGTTCGCGATGATAGACGTAAGACCCGGCCAGCAGGGTAAGAAAAAGCATAATCCCGATGGCCCGGCCCAGCGTAAAGCTATCCATCCAACCGGGAGATTCCGAATCGGTTTCCCCCTCGAACTTTGAGAGCGGCTCCAGAGCCGGCGGCAACACGCGCCGGGGAGTTACAGGCGGAACCGGAACGGGGAGACGATTTTGATTCTCGGTCGGAGCGGTAATCTCCACCTTTGGGAGAGAAATCTGATTTTTTGGCGGCGGCTCCGAAACTGGTTTTGGGATGGAGGCAGGTACGTCGGGTTCCGCGGGGATTTCAACGGGTGGCGGCCCGGGACGGACTGAGGAAAGCTTCAGGAGCGGCGGCAATGGGGGAATTTCCGACTGTTCAAGCGTTGGCTTGGGCGGAGGTGGCGCCTCTTGAATGCGTGGAGGTGCTGAACCCGGTAGCATCATCAGCATCTGCGGTGGCACCGGATTTGGCGGTGCAATGACAACAGAGGACTCGGGAGCTGTGGGTTCAACCGCCGGTGAGAGCGACACCTGCAGGGGCTCAGGCACTGGGGGCGGCGCCATCTTCGGCGGCGGTGCGGGCGCATTTTCCCCCGTCGTAGGGAGCGGCATCGCCGGCATCTCAGGCTTCCCTTGCCCGGTTACATTTGGCGTTCGTGCTGGAGCTGAGCTGTCCGGAGCGGGCGGTTCCGGGGTTGGCGGTTTCGGCGCACGAATTTGTGCGCGCAGCTCAGTCAACGAAGCGTGCTTCGCTGCCGCCGGCTGCGTTGGCGTGGCCTCCGGCGATAAAGGCTCTTCATGCCTGTCCAGCCAGCGACGAATCAGGTCGCGGGAATGAGAAGGTAGTCCGGCAAACTCGAGCGTGGCTACGTGGCCACCGTCAGCGATGCGGACGACAATCGCTTCCCCATCAATCCGGGCAGATCCATCCAGCACGAAGGAAAAGGGAGTTTTCTCGGATTGCCGAAGAGGCATCATGGCGCGCAGTGAAAATCCGTACTCCGAGAGGTCCCGCATCATTCCCCCGTTGGAGGGGGGAAGTTCCACGTAGACAAGGCTCAGCGGGCGTTTTCGAAGCTGCGTCCGGCGATCGGTTTTCAGCCCCATGGGAGAACTTGTTGAGTGAATTCTAACTCGCAAAGACGTGTTTGGGTTAGGCGTTGTGTGAAAAGGAACACAATCAGAAACGGGGAATAGGAAATCGGGAGGGGGCGCGCAGAAACAATGTCCGGTTCAACGAACCAGGAGAAAGACTGGTACGCGGAATTTCTCGACCAGCGGAAGGCTTGGATACGGGAATGCCCGCGCCACGGTAAGTTAGCGCCGAAACCCACAAAATCATACTGCCCCCGTGAGCCGGGGGAAATTCGCCGGGAAATTCCCTTTCCCGGCGGACAGCTCAATCTGCAGCTCGTGAATCGAGTGCGACCCGCGATACTGTGTTGGCGAGCCCTACTTCTTGCGTGACAGCTTTACCGCAACGCCCAGCAACAGCTTGCGATCGCCCTCTTCCATTTGACCGAGCAAGTTCCGGATTCGATTGAGGAAGCCGCCCCATTTGCCCGAGAGTCCCCATTCCTCGGAAGGCGAATCCTTTTTCCGGGGGATGACCAGCGGCTTGGCGGGGCCATTGCCCTGATAAAACAGCTGGTAGAGGGGTACTCCCATCGCGCCCGCCAGCTTCTCAAGCGTTTCGATGGAAGGGGTAGTGTGGCCGTTCTCGATTCGGGAGAGGTAGCACCGTGACAACCCGGTGCGCTCTTCCAAATCTCCTTGCGACAATTGCTTTTCTTTGCGGATGTCCCGCAACCGTTCTCCGATCATTCCTTTATTCTCCTTGATAGAGTATCTGATGCTCCACCGGGGTGGAGGGTTTTCGGGGACCGGTGCTCCAGCTGAGCGGGAACAACATCGCCCAGCTGCACCAACTCTGTGATATCGCTTGCCAGGCCCAGGTAACGAATCGGGCGTCCGGCTGGGTCGCGTATGACAAACCCACGATCAAAAATCCATCGAATGGAGCCGTCGGGCCGCCGGATCCGGTAACTGGTTTCCACGCGGTCGCCCGGAAACTCCTGGCCGACAAATTGGATGGCATGCTCGCGATCCTCGGGAATTACGGAATCCAGCCAGGCGTGGACGTCGCAGCCCAACTCTTCGCGAGGACGCCCCCACACAGTTTCGTAAGCTGGGCTGACATAGAGAATGTTTTCCGTCTCCGCCTCGAGGAACCAGATTACCTCGTTACTTTCATAAGGTTGCTGGGTTATTTTCTGATTCCGCCCGGAATAGGATTTGGCATGTACCCGTCGAATCAGTTCGTCGCGGAGAAAATCCAGCTCAGAGGAAAGACGGGTGATCTCCACGTCCTTCGTTTTTTCCAACCGATAGAGCGTCTCCAGAAGTTTCTCGGAAAGTTCGCGCTGGTTTGCCACTGTGGCGGCACCCGTAAGCGTCATGGTGGTGGCCACGCAAAGATATGCAGCCAGTGAAAGCGGCATGGCCGTGGTGGTTATGAACGGTCCGTATCCGTGTAGAGAACCCCACGTTGCAAAACCACAAAGAAGCATGCACGCCCCAGAGGCCTCCAAGGGGCAGAAGCGGATCCCCGCCCAGACCAGGAACGGCACGCAGAGGAATAAAGGCGTATCCACTCTATCGGTGAACACTCCGGCCGGGCCGAAGCTGACCACGGACACCACGCTCAGCCCCACCAGCAGAGCGCTCATCTCGATCAGTTCGCTCGTGTGCAAAGGTTGGTGTTTGCCGTTCAATAGCAGGATAAGAAACGGGGTTAGAACCAGAACGCCAAGGGCATGCCCTGCCCACCAGGCGGCAAAGATTGTGAGCGTTCTCGGCTCGCTGAACCCGGCTGGGCCCCAGACAACGGAGGTGCCTACCACTGCGCTGACAAGTGTTGCTAGTGCCCCCGCCAGAACCGAAAACTTCAAGACATTCACAGGTCGCGAGAAGGCATTTGCGCCCTCCGCGTAGCGATTGACCAGATAGCCGCCCAGCATCACTTCCGCCACGTTTCCACCGGCGATGGTCAGGGCCCCAAGCGATGGTACAGATGAAGTCATTTCGACGCACAGGGAGGCCAGATAAATTGCGGGGAGGACCCGTTTGCCTTTCAACAGGAAAGCGGCAAAGGCAATGCCAGGTGGAAGCCAGATCACTCCCATCGAGGTCTGCGAATGGATCAATCGCAGCTCAAATCGAGCTGAAAGGAAGTAAGCTAAAAAGACAAGAATCAGGACGCCGAGGTCACGGCTGGAAAACGGAACCGTTGGTTGGCCCTGTACCACATTGGACTCAGACGACGAGGTAGCTCGCATACTCACCCAATTGGCTTGCATTGATGCACACCAATGTAAACGAAATCTCGACTCCACGATAGTACCTGGGACTTGGACGCTATAGCGCGAGCGAATTAACCAAATGTATACAGATTTCGCGCGGCCAAATCAACTGGAAAAAGGGCCATCATTAGGAAGAATTAATAATCGAGTTCGCAGGATTGACCGTGGTTTCCCGATTTCCAGACAGCATTCTGAAACAGTTTCACTTTGATTGGTCTCGTCTCCGAAGGGGATGGTAGCATTTTCATGCGGTCGCCCTTTCAGACCGCCATCCGGATTCGAATCAAACAGGAGACCTTTCCATGCGCTGGACACCGGGCGGGACGAGCGACGACATTGACGATCGCCGCGACCAGGACGATGGCGGCGGAGGCGGAGGAGGATTCGGCTTCGGCGGCATGCACATCGGATTGGGTGGCGTGGTGGTGCTCTTCATCCTGAGCCTGGTCTTCAAACAAAACTTCTTTGCCCTGCTGGGCGGCGGCAGCGTTGCCCCGGTTGCCACAACGGTCCACCGCCCGAATCCCGCGCGCGACGAAGCCGAAAAGCCGCTGGTGCAATTCGTCTCTTTCGTCCTAGATGACACGCAGAAATCGTGGGAACAAATATTGCCGCAACAGGAGGGAGTTCCCTACCGCCACGCCAGGCTTGTGCTTTTCCGGAATCACACGCAATCCGCTTGCGGCGGAGCTGAATCGGCCACGGGGCCCTTTTATTGCCCTGCTGATGAAAAGGTGTACATCGATCTGGGCTTCTACGATGAATTGAAACGGCGTTTCGGCGCTCCGGGCGAATTCGCGCAAGCATACGTGCTGGCGCACGAGGTTGGCCACCACGTTCAGAAGATCATCGGCATCGAGCGCAAGGTGCAACAATTGGAGAGAAGCAATCCTGCCGAGGCGAATCACCTGTCCGTGAAGACGGAACTGCAAGCGGATTGCTTCGCGGGCATCTGGGCCCACTCCACCCAGCAACGGGGTTTGCTGGAGGCGGGGGACGTTGAGTCCGCCCTGCATGCGGCCGCGGCCGTCGGCGACGATCACATCCAGCAAATGACTCGCGGGCGCGTCCAGCCGGAAACGTTCACGCACGGCAGTTCGCAGCAGCGCATGGAATGGTTCAACAAGGGTTTGAATAGCGGCTCGATCGCGGCGTGCAACACCTTCGCGGCGCAATAACTTGAAACCGGTTTGCTGCACGCTTGTTCCACGCGGCCGCGGTTAGTCCGACGGCGGCCGGGCGCGCAGCCCCGGCACGCCCGGATCGCGCGCCTTTTCGACGGCGGCCTCTGCGGCCTTCGCCTTCAGGGGATCAATCCAGGCATCCTTGGTAACGAATGTGGTTTGTGTCGGCAACGCCACCACGGCGCCCGCCTTCTCGATCGCATCCATTATTTTCAAGAGCAGTTGCTCCTGTGCCGCAAGATACTGGTTGTATTCCGGCTCCAGGATGTAGCAGAAAAGCTCCACCTCCAGCGCGTACTCGGCAAAGCGCAGGAACCTCACGCGCGCGGAAGCGTCTTCCACCTTCGGATCTTCAATCAGAAGATTCTGAATCTGTCCAAGCACATAACGCACGTGATCCGGAGAAAGGTCGTAGCGCAGGCGAATCGTCTGCTGGCACAGGAATTTGTCGCGGAAGCGCAAGTTTTCGATCACCGCGGTCGCCATGGTCCCATTGGGAATCGAGAGCAGGGTGCGCTCGCCTGTCCGCAACCGGGTGGAGCGCAAGCCGATATCCTCCACTACTCCCGTCTGATTGTTGATCTTGCAGGTGTCGCCAATCTGGATGACCTTGTCGAAAAGAACGGAAACCCCGCCGAACAGGTTTTCAAACGTTTTCTGCGCGCCCAGGCCCAGGGCAAGGCTGCCAATTCCAATGCCGGCGACGGCCGTGGATACATCCACCCCAAGGTTTTTGAGAACCAGCAACGACACCAACAGAAATATCGAAACTTCGATAAAGCGCCTGATCAGCGAAACGATGGAGCGCTCCGCCAGCATCCCGCGCTTCGTCAGGCTGGCGCCGATGCCCGCGGAAATGGCGCGGGTGATGCGCGTGAGGATCCAGTAAAAGTCGAACGCCAGGAAAACCCAAACAATGTGCCGGTAGTACAACCGGTATAGGAGCGACGTGCCGATGTAGCCGACGAAGAGGTAATGCGCCACGATCGCTATCGTCAGCGTGATCGGATCCACCTGGAAAAATTTCTGCGGCGCCAGCGGCGGTTTGTTTCTGGCTTTCCGCGCCCGGCCGACCCCGAAAAAAATCAACATCGTGATCAGGCGGCCCGCCAGCAGCATGATCGGCAGAAAAACCACGATGGCGATCCACTGCCAGAGGGGCATGAAGAGCAGGCGGTGTGTTACCAATGTCTGCGGGATTTGCTTCTCGATTTGCGGATACGTCAGCGACTCATACATTTCCGGAACATGATCCAGCGTGGCGCGCGAAAAATACCAAAGCTTGCGTCCCTGCTCGTCCTCCAGGCGAATCATCTGGATCGGAAACTTGTCGACGGTTCCGAGCGCGCCGACAATTCTTTCCTGGTCCGGGGGAAGCCCGTCATCCAGTCGCCCCAGCGGATCGCGGCTCGTAAGCTCAAGGGCGCCCGTAAATTTCTGATTGAAGATGGTCAACAGTTGGGCGGCGAGTTCCTCGTCATCCTGTTCCGGATGACGGCGGCGATTCGGTGGCGGCTGGAAATATTCGGTCGCGACGGCATATTTTTCTTCCTGAGCCTCTTTGATGAAGCCCACCAGCGTTCCACGGGGAGTTTCGCGGCCCAGCGGATCGGGAGGCATCGCTGGCGCCGTCTGCGCCGCGGGCGCCGGCTGTGGCGGAGTAAGACCGGGGATTTGCGGATTCGCCGCGGTGGAGAAAGCAAGCAATAATCCAAGTAATAACTGCGGCCGGCAAACGGACATATTCAAAGCTCCGTGGAAACGGTTCATTCTAGCCGCTAGGATGACGCAAGAGAAGGCGGAGCGCTCCTCGCCCCGGCTCCAAAACGTTCCCGATGCTGGCGAAGCAGGAACTGGTCGGTCATCCCCGCAATGTAGTCGCAAACCACAAAGTGACGCGGAATCTGCTCCGCCGCGTGTTCCTGCGATTCAGGCATGGAGCCGCGCTGCTCCAGATAATAGGCAAACAGCTCGGCCAGGCAGGCAACGGAACGCGTGGAATCCTCGGTGATCAGCGGGTGATTGTAAATGTGCGCGAACAGGAAGCCTTTCAGCTGGGCGTTCTCTGCGCGCGCCGTTTCGCTGAATCGCGCTAACCGCTCTGGAACGCGCCGGATGTCCTCCGCGGTTTGAACCCCCGATTCGCAAACCAGCGTTTCGGTGTTGGTGATCAGGTCACTCACAAGGTGATCGATCACGTGGCGCAGGGCTTCGTTGAATTTCAGGCGCATGCGGGCGGCGGGATGCTCCGCCTCAATCCTGGCGTAGAAATGGGCAAAAAACGGCACTTCGTGCCGCAACGCATCCAGGTCGAGCAGATTGGCTTCCAGCGCATCGTCGAGATCGGCGGAGTTGTAGGCAATTTCGTCGACCCAGTCGATCAGCTGCGATTCAAGCGGCGGCCGCAGGTCCAGCAGATACTCCGATAATTCCGGATGCGCGGTAACGGAGTAATCTCTCGAATGCTTCACAATGCCTTCGCGCACCTCAAACGTGAGGTTCAGGCCGTCGAACCCGATGTAGCGGTGCTCAAAGTGCTCCACGATGCGGAGCGCGTGCAGGTTGTGATCAAAGCCACTGCCGTGTGCGTGCATCAACTCGTCGAGCTTTTTTTCTCCCGCGTGGCCAAAAGGCGGGTGGCCGATATCGTGGACCAAGGCCAGAGCTTCGACGAGATCGGTGTTGACGCGCAGCGCAGAGGCGACAGTTCGGGCAATCTGGGCCACTTCGAGTGTGTGAGTCAGACGATTGCGAAAGTGGTCGGAGAAGCGCGTGCTGAATACCTGGGTCTTCGCCTCGAGCCGCCGGAACGCTCGCGAATGAACGATGCGGTCGCGGTCTCGCGCGTATTCGCTCCGGTAGGCATGCGCGGATTCAGGAAACCGCCGGCCGCGGGAGGCGACCGAGTCTACTGCCCACGTAACGTTTGTGCGAAGCGTTTCGATTGCCGAAACCTCCGGAAGTCAGGCGGGGGATCGTTCGATCAGGATTGCGGAGCGAGCGCGCCCAGGCCGCGGTCGGCTTCATCGGCAACGCTGGTGTTCGGATAATCCTTCTTGATTTGCTCGTACAAAGTGATTGCTTCCTTCGGATTCGTCTGGCGCAGGATGCCCGCCAGTTCCAGAAGCACGAGCGGTTTCGGAACCAGGATCGAGCCCGAATCGGAAAGTGCGCGGAGAATCGGGATGGCCTGATCGTTCTTTCCAGTGCGTTCAGCGATCAGCGCTTTTTGAAAATTGGCCAAAGCGGCGAGCTCCTTATCGGAACCGGTCTCGAGGTTCTTGAGCTCCTCGGATGCCTGATTGAGCTTGTCCAGATCCATCAGGCAAAGGGCAGAATAATAGCGTGCCAGCCGGCCGGGAGGCGTGTGGGGATATTTCGCGGCGACAGCGGCAAGCCGGACTTCCGCGTCCTGCGAGCGCTGCGCGGGATCCACGTAGGAGATCTCTCCGGGCAGGCTCGGCTGGCCGGGGACCGCGAGCGGCGCGTTGAAAATTTTCATGGCGTCGTCGAGCGCCGCCTGGGCCTGCGTCGTCTGGCGATCGTTGTAGATTTTCCAACCGTAATACCCGGCCAGAAAAACGATGGCGACGAGCAGCACAATCGACGCAATCCGGGTGTGCGAAAGAACCGCCTCGGCTCCATGCTCAATCGATTCCCGCACTCGATCATGTTTCAGTTCTTTGCGCGAAATATGGTCGGCCACAAGCACTCTCCTGCCTGATTTGGAAACCTCAATCGTAGCATAAGTAATGGGAGCTAGAGGCCCGCCTGGTAACCCTTCCGCAAGGCCGTCGCCCTTGTTTGGGGCAAGCCCAAAGGTCTCGTGGTAGTTTTGAAGGATGCAGACAGGTTGTATCCATTGTGGCCAGCAGCACCTGCTGAATGACGAAGCGGTGGCCAAACATCCTAAGGTCAGCTTCCGCTGCACCAAATGCGGCCTGACGACAATTGTGGAAATCAAGCGCAGCGTGGATCAGACCGTGGTTATTTCGCCGATGCCCTCTTTCGCGCGGGCGGACGCCTCCACGCAGCGGCTAAGGCTGCTCCCGGTGGATGAAGGACTTCGCCTCCCGGACAATCTCGAAGTGGTGTTGACGGTTGAGGGCGGACCTGAAGCAAACAAGAGTTTCACCCTGAGCAAAGCGCGGACGGTGATCGGCCGCAAAGGGGCGGACATTGCTCTGGAGGACCCGGAGATTTCCCGCAACCACTGCGTGATCGAAGTCCGGCAACGAGACGTCAATTTGAAGGATCTCGATTCGACCAATGGGACATTTTTCGAAGGCGAACGGGCGCGTGCCGCACTCTTGAAGGAAGGTGCCTTGTTCCGTATCGGGAGCAGCATCATCCGCCTCACCTTCCGGCCGAAGTAAATCCCGATTCTCTCGCAGCTACCAGCATCCATCGTTGCAGCCCGGCGAGCGTGTAAGATACTGGCGCGGACTCGGGGCTGCTCCGAAAAACGATGAATCGTTTAAGCATCTGCGTCATCACCCTCAACGAAGCGCACGACTTGCCGCGCCTGCTGAAATCGGTAGAGGGAATCGCGGATGAGATTGTGGTGGTGGATTCGGGAAGCACCGATGCCACCCAGGAAACTGCCCGGTCAGCGGGGGCACGAGTTTTGACGCGTGCGTGGACGAACTACGCGGAGCAGAAAAATTTTGCCGCCGCGCAGGCAAGCGAAGATTGGATTCTGCTGCTGGACGCCGACGAGGAACTTAGTGGCGAACTGCGGACTTCGATCCTGGAATGGAAGGCCGCGCCGCCGCAGTTCCCCGTCTATGAGATGGCCCGGCTGGCCTGGTTTCTCGGAGCCTGGATTCGCCATTCCCGATGGTATCCGGACTGGCAGAGGCGCCTTTTCGATCGCCGCCAGGCACGATTTTCCGGCGCGATTCATGAATCGCTTCAGTTCCCGGGATCGCCAGGACGCTTGCGCGGCGACCTGCTGCATTACACGGTCCGCAATCTTCAGGAGCAGCGAGAGAAGAGTGAGGAATATTCCACCCTATCCGCGCGCGCAATGTTCGAAAAAGGCCGGAGGGAATGGCGGGCCGCGAAATGGTTTGCCACGCCATGGGCGTGGATTCGTTATTTTGTGCTCGGGGCCGGATTTCTGGATGGCTACCGGGGATTGCTGATCGCACAATCGGCGGCGCGCACGGTCTGGCTCAAGTACACGAAACTTGGCGAACTCGTCGAACGAGCAGCGCGGCAAAAGCAATAACAGCGGCCGATCACTGTGCTGGCCCTCTCCATCGTCGGTCGTTGTTCGCCGCGCGAATTAGTCCGGATATCCGTGAGGAAATTTCTTTCGCCAGTCCCACGCCGACTGGATGATGGCTTCGAGCGAGGAATGTTTCGGCTCCCACCCCAGCATCCGCTTCAACTTCTCGTTGCTGGCCACGAGTGTCGCCGGATCGCCCGGGCGCCGCGGAGAAAGCTTGTGCGCCACTTTGCGGCCCGTAATCTTCTCGGCCACCTGCACCACCTGAAGATTTGAGTAGCCGCTGGTGGTGCCCACGTTGAACGCCTCGCCCTGCACGCGATCGATCTCTTCCAGCGCCAGAAGGTGGGAATCCGCGATATCCAGAACGTGAACGAAATCGCGCACGCAGGTTCCGTCCGGCGTCGGATAATCGAATCCGAAAATTTCCATCTCCGGCAAATTGCCCAGCGCCGTATCCAAAACCCTGGGAATCAGGTGCGTTTCCACTCGATGATGCTCGCCGCGTTCCTCGCTCGCGCCGGCGGCGTTGAAATAACGCACAGTGACATATTTCAGGCCGGTGTAGCCGCGATAATCGGCCAGGATCTGCTCAAAGCGCAGCTTGCTTTTGCCATACGGATTGATCGGCGCTTGCCGGTGATCTTCAGGGATGGGCACAACCTCCGGCTCGCCGTATGTCGCCGCGGTGGACGAAAAAATCAATTTGTCCACGCCATGGCGCACCATCGCGTCTAGCAGGTTCACGCCGCAACCGACGTTCGCCGCATAAAATGTGCTGGGCTCGCGCACCGATTTCGCCACCAGCGCTTCTCCGGCGAAATGCATCACCGCGTGAATCTTGTGGGTAGCGAAAACTTTCTCAATTTGTTGGCGGTCGGCCAGGTCCGCCTCGGCAAAAATGGCGGAGGGCGGGACGGCCGCTTGGTGTCCCTCCTGAAGATTGTCCAGGACGATTACGCGATGGCCGCGCTTGAGCAGCACCTCCGAGCAGATACTCCCGATATATCCGGCGCCCCCGGTCACAAGAATATTCAACGAATTTCCTCCGTGCTAGAGGGATAATTAGACAAGTTTTGAGTATACAGTGAACTGCAATCGTTCCGCCGCGAAGAGCCTGGAAAAGCAAAAGCGCCGAACAGGTCCTTTACCTCCTGTGCGGCGCTTTCACTTACAAACTTTGCGCTAGTAATGTATTCCCTGTAAGAATGTTCCAGCAGTTCCCTCCTGTCCGCTCGCCGGATTTCGTCAAGCTAATTTGTAGATTCGACTACCCATCGTCCTTTTGTTTCGAGAAACTCCACCCCCACCGCGTAGCCGTCGCCACGCAGCGGATGGCAGTAGGCCACCCGAGCTTCAGAACGAAATTCTCCCGTGCGCGACGCCAGCACCAGCGGCGCACCTTTTTCCCAGCGCCGCACGCTGACCACGCGCGCTCCCTTGGCGCTGACGTTTTCCGTAAACGTCGCTTCCATGCCGGGCAAATGCCGATGGCCGTCGAGCACGACGGGAATCTCCATCGGGATGCGGTTTTCGCGGCGGTTGAAGGGGTGAACCATCCTGGAGGTCATTTTCGTCATCCTCACAGGCACGCGGCGATGCGCGTGATCGAATTCATTGGATTGCCGTTGCCGCGGTGCTTCATGCGGTAGAGCGCGCGGTCCGCGGCACCCAAAAGTTTTTCAGCGGAGTCGCCGTCCTCGGGATACGCGGCGATTCCGGCGCTCACGGAAAGCGCGGGCTCTTCAGTTTCCAGCGACAACCGCTCGCAGATGCGGCCGGATACGCGCGAGGCGATCTCCTTCGGCGCTTCCGGCAGAACCAGCGCGAATTCGTCGCCGCCATAACGCGCCGGTGTGTCGATGGCGCGGGAATGAAGCTTCAAGATTTTTCCAAGGCGCACCAGGGCCCGGCTGCCGACAAGGTGCCCGTACCGGTCGTTGATTGCTTTCAGGCCGTCCATATCCAGTAGCACGATGCTGAAGGGCCGTTGCGTCCGGCGCGAGCGGTCGAGTTCCGATTCGATCACGGCAATCAAGCGGCGGTAGTTGGCGAGTCCCGTAAGCGGATCGCTGACCGCCATGGAGCGCACCTGGTCGAACAAGCGAGCCTGGTCAATCAGCGCGGCGCCCAGCATGATCGCGTAGCTGGCCACCTTGTTCAGTTCCGCGAAGAAGAAAGGGCCGTCGAAGAGGCGCTGCGAAAAAAGCGCCGCGGCGTGGCAGGCGGCGTTCAGAAGTGCGACAAGAAACAACGAATAATCGTAGAGCGAAGCGTCGCTCTCATTTTTCTTTTCCGTCTGATAGCGCCGGTAGAAAAAGAGCGCGGCCAGGGCGAACAATCCCCCCGGCAGAAGCTCCCAGGGGCGCGAGAAAAATGCCCCCGCCTGAGCCACTGGAGCTGCTGGAGCAGCCATGAACGCGGCGCTGGTGATGTAGGCAGCTGCGGCCACAACAAAAAGCGCCCCGGCGGTTTCGCGACTGGGCTGCCGGGCGGTCGGGATAAATTTTTCCACGGCGAGCGCCGCCAACAACAGCACCGCAAGCATCGTGCGCCCGACCATCCAGCCCATCGGCACATGAGAGAGAGCCACCGTGCCCGAACGCAGCAGATTGTTCAGGCCAAAATAACCAATCGTCTCAATCATTCCGGAAAGGACAAATCCGAACGCCAGGATCAAAGCGATGCGGTCATGCGTGCCGCGGAAGCGGACCAGCGCGTTCGCGGCGTAACAGAAGCAGAGCAGAGACCCGCCTACTTCCAGATAGAGGTAGTTGGTGGGCGCGCCGAAACCATGAGCCTGCCGCGAGTAATAAACGACGAAGAGATAAAGGGCTCCGAGCACCCCATAGACAATGGCGGGCAGAGCTCCGCGGTCTTTGCGGAAGAACCCTTTGATTTGCCCCCTATCGCCCAAAACAACCCCCAAATGCCGAAGATAACCGGACAGGACGGGAAATAGCACGTCCATGCCCTTTTCCGTCGGTTTTGGAAGGAACTATAAGGACATGAAAATAAAAGATTTATTGAAAGAGGTGAAAAGCTTCGCGGAACGTGAGATTGCAAACGAGACAGCCTGGCCCATTGTCTCAGTGCGAAATTGAAACACTATCGCTAATGTATCCAGAGAGTTAGCAGGGGTTTAGGCACTAACGTGCCGAAAGTGGGCAAAGTCTCATGGTGAGACAGTCTCATTCTGCGTTGAGTCAGTGTTTCTTAGGGTTTTGGGGGTAAATCGCGGGCTTCTACCACCGAAGTGAAGGGTTGACGCTTGTGGGTTCCGTCGCAAAAGGGTGTGTTCGCGGTATGCCCGCACCGGCAGAACGTGACCGCCGTGCGGCCTCCCAGCCCGAACTCCTTGCCTTCCTGATCGACGACAGTGAAGTCGCCTTCCACACGCAGTGGGCCGTTCGTGAAAACTGTGACTTTTGTGCCAGCCAAGGATTCCTCCGTTTGCAAAATTCCAATAGAGTTCAGAGACGTTCAAAGATAACGGCGCGGAGGTAGAAACACAAGCAAGCGTCGCCGAATTCAGACTAGCTTTTGCGAGCTAATAGCGCGGAACAGATGGATCCACTTCCGTGGACCAGGCGAGAATCCCGCCATGCAAATTATGAATTTTCCGGAAACCGGCCTTGCGCAGAAAATCCACGGCCTCCGCGGAACGCTTGCCGCTGCGGCAGTGGGCCACAATTTCATGCGAGGAATCAAGTTCGTGCACGCGGCGCGGGAGTTCCCCAAGCGGGATCAGATGCCCGTTGAGATTGCAGATCTGGTATTCGTGGGGCTCGCGCACATCCAGGATGAAAAGGTCGTCGCCGCGGTCCAGGCGCTGTTTCAAATCGCGGGGAGAGATTTCCGGTACGTGCAGATCGCTCTCCGACTCTTCTTCACCGCGAATGCCGCAGAATTCGTTGTAGTCGATCAGCTTGTGAATGCTGCGATTCTTGCCGCACATCGGGCAGTCAGCGTTTTTGCGCAGCTTCAGTTCGCGGAACTTCATGGCCAGTGCGTCGAAAAGCACCAGGCGGCCTTCGAGCGAATCTCCGCGGCCCAGAATCAGCTTGATCGTCTCCATGGCCTGCAGCGAGCCGATGATGCCTGGGAGGACGCCAAGCACGCCGCCCTCCGCGCACGATGGCACCAGGCCCGGCGGAGGCGGTTCCGGATACAAACAGCGATAGCAAGGCCCATCGGGCATGCCGAACACGGTGACTTGCCCCTCGAAACGGAAGATCGAGCCGTAAACATTGGGCTTTCCGAGCAGCACGCACGCATCGTTCACCAGGTAGCGTGTGGGAAAATTATCCGTACCGTCGACGATGATGTCGTAATCCTTGAAGAGTTCCAGCGCATTTTCGCTGGTCAGGCGCGTCTCGTACGTGGTGATTTCAATGTCGGGATTCAGATTGCTCAGGCGCGCGTGGGCCGCGGCGGTCTTGGGCTTACCAACGTCGCTGGTGCCAAACGTAATCTGCCGCTGCAGGTTCGTGAAATCCACCACGTCAAAATCCACCAGCCCGATCTTCCCAACGCCCGCCGCCGTAAGATAAAGCCCCAGTGGCGCGCCAAGTCCGCCGGTGCCGATCAACAGCACCTTCGCGGCCTTCAGCTTGAGCTGCCCGTCCATGCCCACCTCGGGCATAATCAGGTGCCGGCTATAGCGGAGGATCTCTTCGTTGGTAAGGCTCGCTGCCGGCGCCTGGCCGGTCAACGGCTGCGTTTTGGTTGACATGGTGTTATCCCCAAATTCCATTTTACGCGGGGTGCGGCCCGGAGGAAAGCACGGAACACGTCTCTCCGCGCTCCCCAACGCGTAGTACGGAACCGAAAGAAAGGGCCGCCGAAGCGGCCCTTTCTTGATGTCAAACGATCACTGAATCTGAATGGCTAGAACGTAAGGTGCAAGGCCATCTGCATTACCCTTGGCCCGCCGATCGTGTCCGTAATGAAACCGATGTTCTGGGTTGATGGCGGAGGATTGGTATAGCAGGGGTTCGGGTTGAAACAAGGATTGAGGGTGACGTTGTTGTTGGGCGCGTCGAAGCTCGGGTGGTTGAAGACGTTAAAGACGTCCAACTGATACTTCAACCGGAAACGTTCGTTGATCTTGAACATCTTCTGGAGCGAAAAATCCCAGCGGTTCTGAAATGCCGCGCGGAAAACGTTTCGTCCGGTCGGCCCGAAGCCTGTTTCGAAGGTGTCGCAGGCCTGGTTTCCGGCCGTGGTAAGGCCGCAGGGAGGCACACCGCTTTGTCCTGGATTGATCAACGGGATGCTGAATACGTTGGAATTAAAGTAGGGCTTCCCTGCGTTCACCCCCGTCGTACTCTGCGTTTGCGCTTGACCTGGAGAGACGCCGGCGTTCAACGGCAAGACCGGGTTGGTGATGAAATCATCCGCGCTGTAGAAGAGACCGGCGACGGAACCAGAGAAGTCATACACCGTAAACGGCTGTCCGCTCTCGAGCGTGGTCACGCCGCTGATGGACCAATCGTTCACAACATGGTTCTTCCATCCTGTCGCCCAATTTGCGTGCGGGAACTGGTAGAGGTATTGGATGGAAAACACATGGGTGCGGTCGAAGTCCGACGAAGCATAACTGGAGTGCGGGTCGAGGGGATTGTTTCCGTTGAAGAAAAGTCCCAGCCCGCTTTGTTCATCCAGGGCATGCGACCATGTGTAAGAAAAATTGAATTGCAATCCGTGACCGAGCCTCTTGGTCGCCTGGAATTGCAGTGCGTTGTAATTTGAAATTCCTTCCGCCTTCCAGAAGTCAGAGTTCGGGTTGTAGCCGATATAGGGCACCCGCAGCGCGGTATTCCCGTCGGAAGCGGTGAATTCGCCGATGGTCGTCTGCACCTGTTCCGTCAGCAGTGGATTGCCGCCGGCATCCGTGGCCTGGTAGCCATACGAATAAATCTGCCCGTTCAGTGGCTTTGCCGTTGTGGCGATCCCCGGCTGATTAAAAGGCACGGGGAGGAGCTGGTGCACCCCGTGGTTTCCGAGATAGGCAAGCGAAAACATCAGCGTGTTATACGGCTGCCATTGCAGATCCAGGCTCCAATTCTCGGAATAGGGAAGTTTGTTCCGCGGATCGTAACCTCCGAACAGGTACGCCAGCTGCGGGGTTCCGGTTGGCGTGCATGTGGGTGTGACGGGTTTCGGGCATCCGCTCAACTGCGACTGGTTGAAAATGAGCGCCTGCAACTCGGACAAATTCGCGGGTGGAGGTGGAAGCGGGGCGGTTCCAAACGGGGCGCCGAAACAATTCACGCCAGTGCAGCTCGTGCCCACAAGAGAAGCGAACGGCAGCTCCGTGGTTACGCCGAACGGTCCGCTGATCCCGAGGCCGGCGCTTGGCGAAAGCTCGGAGAAAAATTCTCCCCGATCGTAGTACATTCCCCAGCCTGCCCGCACCGTGAGATTCTTCGCGAAGCCCGGCACCCAAGCCACTCCAATGCGTGGCGCAAACCCCCACTGTCTGCCGGTCAGCGTTGAATTGCTCACCCCTTTGGTCCCGAACTGGCTGTTATTGCCCGCAACAACCAACCCGATGTTGTTGATTGTGTCGGTGCTCTGGTCGTAGGAATAGTCCTGGGGATAGAAATTCGTCAGCTTCCCATCCTTTTCCCATAGCGGGCCGTCCCAATCCCATCGCAGTCCGAGATTGAGGGTAAGGTTCTTCCGGATTCGGTAGCTATCCTGCACGAAGCTCCCAGCTTGATTGGAACGGTAATAACGGTTGGTGGCTCCGCTGATCATCGTGCCGCCGCCATTCCTGCCGCCGAACTCTCCTTCCAGGAAAGTCACAAAGTTCTTGAAGGTGATGTTAGCCACCTCATTTTCACGATTCAGGATGTTCAGTTGCCCGTAGTCCCAGTTAAATCCGAAGGACAAAGTGTGTGCGCCCTTGATCCAGCTGAGGTTCGTTGCGCCCTCAAACTGGTTCTGCACCACACCCGCATTGGAGAAATTGCTGGACGCTCCGATGTGCAACGAGTTGAAAGTGAAGTCATCGGCGTTCGTGATGGTGATGCCGGGGAAATTGCCTTGTGCCACCGCGGGCAAATTGATTCCGGCGGCGGCCGGCGTAAGGGCCTGTGAAAGTTGAGAGTTTGCCACTTCACGAATAAAACCGAATCGCTGCTCCCAGGTTAGCGTCGGGCTCAATGTATACGTGTTATCTAGGGAGAACACCTGGCTGCCGGCGTGCAACGTCTGCGGAAAACCCAGTGTGCTGGCGATGGCAAATTCTGCGACCGTCGGGTTGTTCTGGAAATAGTATTTCGCGGCCAGGCGGTCTTTGTCGCTGAACATGTAGTCGATATTGGCGTTGACCTGGTCTGCATTGAAGGTACTGGATGGACCCTGAACGAGAGCATCGTAGCCAAGCGTTGAAATCTGGTTGGGGTTCGTGATGTTCTGCGACGGTATCAGAAATTGCCCCTGCGGATTCTTTGCGTTCATAATCGCCAGCGCTTGTTGACTGATATCTGTGGCGGTCAAACTGGTGCCGAAGTCTGCATTCGCTATGGCGGCAAGACTCGCCGCGTCGCGCTGATTGGTAAGTCCCTGGGGAACGACCGAGCCGCTTATCGCCCCGTTCAGGGCGTCGGTCACCCGCATCCCCTGGTAAGACCCAAAAAAGAAGAGCTTGTCTTTAATGACGGGGCCACCCAGCGTGCCCCCGAAAACGTTCCTGTTTAGTCCCGGGGTAGTGTTGGAAATATTCGGCAAGCCCGCGGCCTTCAGGAAGAAGGGCGCGGCATCCCAGGCGTTGTCACCGTGATAGTAATAAACCTGGCCGTGGTACAGATTCGTGCCGGACAGCGTGGTGAGTTCGACGTGCGCGCCGCTGTTGGCGCCGAGCGAAGCGTCGTACATGGACGTGCTGACGTGCACCTCTTGAATCGTTTCGACCGGAGGAGTGGGAATGCCTTCGCCGATCGCGTTATAAACCGACGTGCTCGTCTGCGTCTGTCCCGGCGTCGAAAAAGACTCGCCGGTATTCAGGATGAATCGCGCGGTGTTGTCGTAACTGGTGGTTTTGCCGTTGAACAGGTTGTTGGCGTTCACCGAATTAAAGGTGATGCTGTTGCTGGTGTCGCGCTGCCCGTTAGCCCAAATGGCCTGATTTCCAAGGCCGGCTCCTGCTCCGTTTCCCGACAGCAGATCTGCGCTGACCCCCGGCGCGAGGGTTGCCAGTTGCGTAAAGCTACCCGTTCCAAGCGGCACGGAATTTACCAATTCCGATCCCAGCGTGTAGCCGTTCGTGGTATCGGTCTGGTTCATGAGCGGCGTGCCTTCCACGATTACCGTGGAACTCAATGCCCCGGGTTGCAACGATCCGTTGACCGTAGTCGTCAGGTTTCCGCGAACGAGAATCTGCGAGTGGACTTCGGCCTTGAAGCCGTCTCGCGCAAATGTGACGGTATACGTTCCTAATGGCAGGTCAACAAATTCAAAGGACCCGTTGCTCTTCGTTACCTTCTCCAGTTCCAGGTTCGTACCGTTATTTTTGATGGTGACTTTCGCGCCTTGAACCAATCCGCCCGAGGCATCGGTGACAGTCCCATTGATTGCTCCCAGCGTCTGCTGAGCACTCGCGTGCGCTCCCGCCAAAATCAGAAGAATTATCAGCGCAATTACCACACTCAACTTTCCAAACATGGATCCACCCTCCTCGTGAGCTATGCACAAGAGTCCGAAGACACGAAACCCCATTGACCTGGGAAAAATAAAAACACTGCCCGGCAGTATTGGCTGCCGGCTCCGGTTACACGAATTGCTACGGGCTAGTCTGACTTGCGATCGTGAATGGTTCGAGACACCCGAATTACAGTGCCGCGAATCTTAGCTGAGGATACTTTCAGGCGACAAGCTGAAAAATTGAATCCACATGAGGCAAAAAGCCGTGGCAGGGTCTGATTTCCACAGCTTTACCTCAGCCCCCTCGCCTTTACACCGCGGTCCGGATTGTTTAGGCTGAATGTCCTATGTGGAATGTAAACGAGCGGTTTGATAAGAAGGCCATCGACAGCCTGGCGGCGCTGGGCTTCGGAGTGGGCAGCACGCGCGGGGTTGTGCGCGTGGAGAAATACGGCTCCGGCGCGGAGTTCCGTCAGGAGCCCGACGGGCGCTTTCACCTGACCGTGTTGCCGACCATCATGCTTAAAGGGAAATTCACCCGGCTGTGGGACGCGGGCTACCAGAAGTTTCTTTTGACCGACGAAGGATTCAAAGTGCCGGCGCTGGCAACGCACCTCGAAAACCTGCGCAAGTTCAACGAAGAGTTGCGGACCGCTCTAGGCGTACCGACCTTCTACAACGAAGCGCTGGGATCAGTGAGCCAGGTCAGCGTCTACGACCGCGTGAAGGGCCGCAAGGGCGACGTTCCCGACGAAACCGTCGGCGTGCACGAACCGGCCGCGGGCCACTAAGCCCCTTTTTTCCGAGCCATCACAGCCTGGGGAATTCCCGCGCTTTCCTTAGCTTCCTTCAATTGCCGGCGAAGCTGTCTCACGTTGATGCGGTGCTTCGCGGCTTTTTTCGACCCGATAAAGAGCACAGGGATGTCCCACCCGTAGCGCTCGGTGAGCACGGCATCGCCGTCAATATTGATTTCGTGCAGGGTGGCGCCGAAATCCGCGAGCAGCGGCTGAATCGCGGCTTTGGCGGCTTCGCAAAGGTGGCAACCGGGTCGCGAGTAGAGGGTAACGTCCAGCTCTCCCGCCTCGGCCAATCGCAGATCTTCAGGATGTTCGCTCATGGCTTTGGATTCGAATACCTCTGGAATGGTCCGGCATGCGGATAGAACGCCTTTGCGCGGTACAGCTCGGTAATCTGCCGCAAATGCCCCAGATCATGATTAGCAAGTTCGTTGAGCAATTGCAAAAGGGTAATGGCCCCCATCTCCGGATGAACGGCGGTGCGGGAACTGGCGGAGGAAGGGATGCCGCGCCAGAAAAAATAGTTCGCCTTGCGTAGCGCCACAAACTCTTGCAGATATTGGTTGGTGGATTTCCTTCCCAGGTGGGCTTCGTCGGGTTCAAAGTACTTGCCCAGCGTGGGATTGTTGTCCACAACGATTCGCCTGGCGCGATCGCCGTACAACTGCTCGATCATCAGCAGGTGTGCCAGCACCTCGGTGATCGACCAACGCTCCGCCGCTGGCTTCCAATCGAGGATATCCGCGGGAACGTCGCGCAACAGCGTTTCCAGGATGGCCGGGGTCTTCTCCAGCAGGGATACGGGTGGCTGCAATAAAGAAGAAGCGGGCGAAAGTGCTTGCATCAAGGTCCTCAGGGGGGCACGCTGATTGTAATACCTCGAAGGCTGCCGGGGAAAGCCCCCGCAAGGGTTGTTAACGTAGACGTTAAATCGAAGGAGAATTTCGCATGGGCCGCGTAGCAGCCTTGATCGACGACCTGTTTTTTCAACTGAAAGTGGCGGAAACGGCTAAGCAATTGGGCATCGAGTTCAAGGTGGCCAGCAATCCTGAAGCCCTTTTCACCCTGCTGGACCCGCCCACGCGGCTGGTGATCGTGGATTTGAACTCCCGCAACCAGCCCGTGGCAACCATCGAGAGGTTGCGCGCAACTCAAAAAGAGCTGCGCGTGGTGGCTTTCTTGTCGCACGTGCAGACCGAACTCGCCGCCCAGGCCCGCGCTGCGGGTTGCCTGGAAGTGATGCCGCGCTCGGTATTCACGCAAAATCTGGCGGCCATACTCCAAGGCGCAAAGGATTAGTGCACGTGTTTCCAAAAATTCCGGTTCCTTTTTTTCTCCAAGGCGGTTTGCTTTTCCTGATTCTATTGTTCGCGACTTCGGCCGGAACCCCCGGCCAATCGCCTGCGGCGGACAGTCCTTCGGCGACCTTGCGAGACGCCCTGGTAGCCGCTTGTTCGCAGAACTCAACCGACTTCGTGAAGGCCCTCACCGCGCGCAATGCGGAGGCTTTCGCCCGCATGACACCGCCAGCTCGCCAGACGTTCTTAAAACGCTTCGTGCTTCTGGACAAACCCGGCAAGCCTCGATCGCAAAACGGAACTTCGGGTGGCGTTGTGGTCTACTGCGAGACTTCCGACCTCACCACCCAGATGGAAATTGCCAAGCCCGAACTTCGCGACAATCTCGCTTATCTTCCTCTCACCGTCAAAGACTCCAACGATTCTTCGGGATTGACCGCGCACCAGGTAACCATGGGCATGGTGCGCGAGGGCGGACAATGGAAGATCCTCTCTCTCGGGCTGTTGTTCCTGGATCTCCCCTCCCTGGAGATCGAGTGGGATCGCGCGGAAATTAAGGCCAACGAGCAGACAGCAATTGCTTCGCTCAAGACTCTTGTCGATGCCATCGAAACCTATCGCAAGACCTACACCCGCTTGCCCGAGTCGCTGAAGGCCCTGGGCCCCGCCTCCGCGGAGGCGAAGACTGCACCCAAGAGCGACGCCGCCGGCCTGGTGGACGAAGATCTCGCCGGAGGCCGCAAAGACGGCTATTCCTACCGCTACGTGATTGTTGGCGCCAATACTTCCGGGGCTCCCGCAAAATATGAAGTAGCCGCCATTCCTTCCGAATACGGCCGCAGTGGCATGCGTTCTTTTTTCTGTGATTCCACCGGCCAGCTTCATGCGGGGGATCATAAGGGCGCCGTTGGCAGCGACCTGGACCCGAAGCTGGAGGACGCGGCTCCATCCGCCTCGAATCCGCAGCATTGACCGTTTCGCCCCCGCATAAGGAAGAACATTGCGAACCGGAGCAACCCGCGCAAAAATAAGAATGGGTTCATCCACACGGGTTTCGGCGAGGTTTTCCCCCGCCGGGACGCGCTCTCTCCTGTAGGCAGAATGCCGTTTTACCGACAGGAGAAGAGGTATGCCCGAGGTCACCGTGGAGCGGCGGTCCGCTCCGCGACACGCCATGGTTCTTGCCGCGGAAGTGATTGAACTTCCCCGCGGCACAAAGCTCAATGCGCGCACCGCGGATATCAGCAAGACCGGTTGCTACGTTGATACGCTGAATCCGATTCCCCAAGGCTCGGAGGTCCGGCTACGGTTCACACATGGCGCAGAAACTTTCGTGGCGAAGGGCCGGGTCGTCTATGTGAGCTATGGCTTGGGAATGGGGATTGCCTTCGTCAATATGGAAGACGGCGAACTGGCCAAGCTGGACCGCTGGTTTTCCGAAACCGAACACGAATTCTGAAAAACGCTAAACTCTGAATTTGTCGTTGGCCGGAGATGCGTTACTATTTCCGCTCCGGGTATGCACTTGCCTCTCCTTAGAATCTCACTGCTGTTGCCCCTGGCCTTGATTCTGGCCGGCGCCCCTGCGCTCGGCCAGGGGCAGGAAGTCGAATCCGGTTATGGCCCCCTGCCGGTATTTGAGTTTCACAGCGGCTTCTGGGTGAATCTCCACCAGTTTCTTTACCACGAGGCGCGCCTGCGCGAATCCAACCCGGAAGCCAGAGCTGCTGCCGCCAATCCGCCAGGACCAACATTGAAGCAAAGTCCCATTTCCCTGAGCGCCGCGGAACAGAGAACCTGGGAGCAGGCCATTGCGTATTACCGGGCGAACTATGCGGGCAAAGATCCGCAGATCAATATCGACCTGATTCTCTTGAAAAATCAGCTGGGGGATTTTGAAGACTGCGACGAACTTCTGGGGAGAAAGCAGAGAGTCTGCGACGCCGGCCTGCCCGGAAATGTCGGCGCCATCCTGGAAGCCGCCGCCCCGGTTTACCGGGCTCACTGGTGGGCAACTCAGGACCGCGAAAACCGCCGCTGGGTCTCGCGCGTGGCTCCGCTGATTCGCGAGCAGGGCGTGGGACTGTCGCAGCGGCTCGCCGACATTTACCAGTCCACCTGGCCAAAAGCGAAGATTCGCGTCGAAGTGTGCGCGTTCGCCGGCTCTGCGGGGGCCTTCACCACCCTCGATCCGCTGCGCGTGACCATCTCCAGCACTGAGCCGCGCAATCAGGCGCCAGACTCCCTGGAGGTGCTCTTCCATGAAGCCTCGCACGGCATCGCCCTCCCAGTGGAAATTGCCATCACCCGGGAATGCCGCCAGCGCGACAAGCCCATTCCCCGCGACCTCTGGCACGCCTTGATTTTTTACACCACCAGCGAAGTGCTGCGCCCGGTGATGCAGGACTCCGCGCCGAATGTTCAATCGGGAGATATGATTCTTCCCCGCCAAGCAAGTATGTCCCGCATGCCCCCGGACCTCCGCGAGAAGTTCACACAGCGCGGATGGGAAGAATACATTCGCCTGCTGAATATCTATTGGCAACCGTATCTCGACGGCAGGGTCAATTTCGAAGATGCCATCGCCCACTTGGTCTCGGCCGTTTAACGGGATGACAGTCGTGTTTGAACGGCAGGGGTCGGTATGTTAGGCTTTGTTTTGCAATTGTTAGCCCGGCCGTAAGCCACGCAAGTCCCAACGTTCATCGACCTTCCCTTCATTCGCCCCTGAAGAGTGAACCGATGGTCAGGTCGTCTCCGCGTGCCGCATTCCGGGTCAGAGGAAACAGAGCCCATGGCTGCACGACAAGTCGCATCCCAGACCGAAAAAGAACCTCGCGAGATCAAGCTGGCCCATTCCCCCGACTCCGACGACGCGTTCATGTTTTACGCGCTGGCCACCCACAAACTGCAGACGCCGGGCTATAAGTACACGCATATCCTTTCGGATATCCAGAGCCTCAACGAAGCCGCCCTGACCGAAACCTACGACGTCACGGCCGTGAGTTTCGCCGCGTATCCTTCCCTGCGCGATAAATACATCTTGCTCGATTGCGGCGCGAGTTTTGGCGAGGGCTACGGCCCCATCGTCGTTTCCAACAAAGCCATGCGGCCAGAGGACCTTAAGGGAAAGCGCGTCGGCGTTCCCGGATTGAAGACCTCCGCCTATCTTTCGCTGAAGCTCTATCAACCGGATTTTGAAGCCGTGGTGATGCCCTTCGACAAAATCATCGAAGCGGTGAAGAACGACGTGGTGGAAGCGGGCCTGCTCATTCACGAGGGCCAGCTCTTTTTCCCACAACTCGGGCTGCATAAAGTGGCCGACCTCGGCACCTGGTGGCAGGAGCTTACGGGTCTTCCCTTGCCGCTGGGCGGCAACGCGGTGCGCCGCGCGCTTGGCCCGGATATGGGCCGCCTGATCTCCAGGACCATCCGCGACAGCGTCTCTTACGGCCTGGAACATCGCGAGGAAGCGCTCAACTACGCCATGCAGTTTGCGCGCGACATGGACACGGAACTCGCCGACAAATTTGTCGGCATGTACGTGAACAAGTGGACGCTGGGCTATGGCGAAAAGGGCAAGAAAGCCGTCCGCGAACTCATCGAGCGCGGCACCACCGCCGGCCTGCTCCCGGGCCCCGCCAAAGTCGAATTCCTCGAAGAATAGCCGGATTCTCAAGACTTCCGGGCATCGTTTAGGTTTTCCTCATTAGGAAAATCTTTCTTGCGTTGCAATTCCGCGCCACACCCGAATTTTCTTTCATGAGCCACTAAAGCTTTCTCCAGCTTTGCCGATCACTTCGTTGACTGCGCCGGGAGTATCTCGGCGGTACCCCACCTTTCCCGTACTGCCGGCCCTCGCGCTTCAGGGGGGATTTATGAGCATTTCTTCGATCGTTCAGATTGCCAGCCGTTTGTTGAACGGCGATTCCGGACAGGATCCGCAGGGCCAGGGGAAAAACAAAATCACTCCGG